>MSTD01000058.1 GCA_001942045.1 Mycolicibacterium porcinum | reverse complement strand
GTCGTCGGCGGGGCGGTCAAGGGGGATCCGGAACGGCGCCAAGGCTTCTGGAGTGACGACCCACGGGGAGACTGTCGTGCCGAAGCTCTTGGCGAGAAACGGACCCAGCGGCTGATACTCCCAGGCTTGCACGTCACGCGCCGACCAGTCGTTGAGAAGGCAGTAACCGGCGATGTGGGATTCGGCCTCATCGAGTGTCACCGGCTCGCCGAGACAATTCCCCGGGCCGATCCACACGCCGAGCTCGAGTTCGAAATCCAGCCGCCGGGTGGGTGCCAGCACCGGGGCATGCGTGTCGTTGTCTCTCAGTTGTCCGTACGGGCGGGTGATCGGCGTACCACTGACGCGCACGCTGGAAGCACGTCCGTGATAACCGATCGGAACCCATTTGTAGTTGGGCAGCAAGGGCTGGTCCGGTCGGAACAGCGCACCGATGTTGCGTGCATGGTGGATGCCGACATAGAAATCGCTGTAGTCCCCGATCCGGGCGGGCAGCAGGACGTCGACCTCGGACAGCGGGGTGAGAAAGCCGGCCACGGAGTCCCGGTTCGGTGCCCCCTCGACCAGCAGTGAGTGCAGCGCCCTGCGGAGCGCGACCCGAGGACCAGACCCCAAGGCGAACAACGCATTTAGCGTACCGTGCGCGGCAGCGTCGGCCGCGGTCTGTGCCGCACCCTTGAGTAACCCAGATGCGGCGAGTCTGCGGAGATCCAGAACATCGTCCCCGATACGGACCACACCGTGAGGTTCGCCGGCGGCCCCGGCCACAACGCCGAACGGTAGGTTCTGCAGAGGGAATTCGCTGTCGGAGTCGGCGGAGGCGACCCAACTGTGCAGTCGCGGGTCATGGGTGGAATCCAGTGCTGGCGCGGTCACGGCTTGTCCGGGTCGAACCGCTTGACCAACCCGCTCCAGCAATCCGCGTAGTCCTGCTGGCGTTGGGGGAGATCCGCGGCGTAGGCGGTGACTTTCTGTGGGAACCGGGTTTCGAACATGAAAGCCAGCGTGTTCTCCTGTTTGACCGGTTTCAATTCTTCGGTGCTGGCGGCTTGGAATGCGTTGGCGTCGGGGCCATGTGGGGTCATGCTGTTGTGCAGGCTGAAGCCGCCGGGAACGAATCCGTTTGGCTTGGCGTCGTAGACACCGCGCACGAGTCCCATGAACTCGCTCATGACGTTCATGTGGTACCACGGTGGCCGGAAGGTGTCCTCGGCGACCATCCACCGCTCGGGGAAGCAGACGAAGTCGACGTTGGCGGTTCCGGGGGCCTCGCTGGGTGAAGTGAGCACCGTGAAGATGGACGGGTCGGCATGGTCGAACAAGACCGGACCGACAGGGGAGAAGCGCCGCAGATCGTATTTGTACGGAGCGTAGTTTCCGTGCCAGGCAACAACATCCAATGGTGAATGGCCCAGCTCGGCCTGCCACAGGTTGCCGCCCCACTTGACATAGATCGTCGACGGGACGTCCCGATCCTCGTAGTTGGCGACGGGGGTGAGGAAGTCACGCTGATTGGCCAGGCAGTTGGCGCCGATCGGGCCCCGCTCGGGGAGAGTGAACGAGCCGCCGTAGTTTTCGCAAAGGTAGCCGCGGGCCGAGCCGTCGAGCACTTCGACGCGCAGTTTCACGCCCCGGGGGATCACGACGATCTCGCCGGGTTCGGCGTCGATGATCCCGAACTCGGTCCAGAACCGAATGTCGCCGTGCTCCAGGACGAACAGCATCTCGGCGTCACCGTTGTAGAAGTAGGCGTCGACCATTGACGACGTGACGGAGTAGATGCTGCAGGCAAACCCGCTTCGGGTCCCGACGTCCCCGCCGGTCGTGATGGTGCGGACGCCGGTGATGAACGTCGTGTCCTCGACCGTGGGATCCGGCATAGGCAATGGATTCCAGCGCATTTGGGCAATCGGTACGGGCGCGGCATCATCGGGGGCCGAACGCCAGCATGCGACGCCGTCTTTGTGGACGGCGGTGAAGTGACCCCAATGCGCCACGCTCGGCCGAATCCGGTACAGCCAGGACCGCTTGTTGGTGGCGCGGGGCGCGGTAAACGGTGAGCCGCTGAGCTGCTCGGCGTAGAGGCCATAGGCGCACCGCTGCGGTGAGTTGCGGCCCACGGGCAACGCGCCGGGCAGCGCCTCGCTTTCGAAGCCGTTGCCGAAGCCGGACAGGTAATCGGTCATCACAGATTCCCGCGCCTTTCCTGCTCACGCTCGATCGACTCGAACAGCGCCTTGAAGTTGCCCTTACCGAAGCCCAGCGAGCCGTGGCGCTCGATGAGCTCGAAGAAGAGCGTCGGCCGATCACCCAACGGCTTAGTGAAGATCTGCAGCAGATACCCGTCCTCGTCACGGTCGACGAGGATGCCGCGCCGTTGCAGTTGCTCGACCGGGACGCGCACCTCGCCGATGCGGGCACGCAATTCCGGGTCCTCGTAGTACGCATCCGGGGTATCGAGGAACTGCACGCCCTCCTGTCGTAGCTCGTCGACGGCACGCAGGATGTCGTTCGTCGCCAGCGCCAGGTGCTGGACACCGGGACCGCGATTGAACTCCAAGTATTCGTCGATCTGCGACTTGCGCTTGGCCGCTGCCGGTTCGTTGAGTGGAAACTTCACTCGGTGGTTCCCGTTGGCGACCACCTTCGACATCAGCGCCGAGTAGTCGGTGGCAATGTCATCGCCGATGAACTCGGCCATGTTCACGAACCCCATGACCCGGTTGTAGAAGCCGACCCACTCGTCCATCTTGCCGAGTTCCACGTTGCCGACGACGTGATCCAACGCTTGGAAGAGCCGCGGGGGAGCACCGTCACGTTTGACGTAGCTGCTCGTCGCCGACTGGTAGCTCGGCAGGTAGGGGCCGTCGTAGCGGGTGCCGTTGACCACCCGCTGAACCAGCGAATGTCGCGTTTGCCCGTAGGTCGCGATGGCGGCGACTCGCACGGTGCCGTGCTCGTCGGACAGGTTGTGCGGTTCGTCGAGGACCGTGGCGCCGGCCAGCTTGGCCTGCGCGATGCACTTGTCGACGTCGGGAACTTCCAGCGAGACGTCGACGACGCCGTCACCGTGTCTGGCGTGGTGGGCCACGAGCGGACTGTCGGGGTTGACCGCGCCCTTGAGGACGAACCGGACGGAGCCCGAGCGCAGCACGAACGCCTTGTGGTCGCGGTTGCCGTTCTCCGGTCCCGAGTACGCGACCAGTTCCATGCCCCACGCGGATCGGAAGTAACTCGCGGCTTCGGTGGCATTGCCGACGACGAAGACAATGGCGTCCCAGCCGGTCACCGGAAACGGGTCGTTGCTCAGGTCGTAATCCACCAGACCCACCAGCTGCTTGAGCTGGTTGACGTCCAGGCGGGCCTGTTTCTCCTGGTCGGTCAGGACGATCTGGTTCGTCATGTTGACATTCTTCTCTCATGTGCACGATCCCGATGCCGGGTTTGCTCAGCAACCGTGTGAGAGCTGGTGGGGCGGCGCCGAGGGGCCGCATCGCCAGGCCAGTCGCATCGTCGCGTGAATGCCGGACATCGCGACAAATGCCCTGGTAGCGTGGGGTATGAGCACACAGCCATTGACATTTCACCCGGCCCATTGCGCCGACGATCTCATCGATGCCTATCTGGAACACCAAGATCGGCTACTGGCCGAAGCCGCAGGTGACGCCACCGGCGCAGGCGAGTATCGCGACCGCGGAGATGACGACGCCGTAGCGGCGCTCATCGCCTGGAAACTGAAGGCGGAAGATCGTGGCAAGCCACTCACCGAACAGGACTGGATAAGTCTGGTCCTCGAGCTTGTGCACCGCGCTGCCGCGCAGCGGCGATAGCCGGCCGTCACCAATTCGCGCTGTTCGATTCATCGTGACTGGTTCAATGGCCAGATGACTGCTGAGGACGAGTGCGCCCTCGACAACACACAGTGGACAACAATCACGGAAATCGTGGGCCGGGCGAAGAAGTCATCCCTACATTGCGCGATCGCATCGACTGACGCCGACGGCGCGCCTCACGTCACACCTGTTGGAACACTTTTCCTGCGCGATGACTGCACCGGTTTCTACTTCGATCAATACACGAGCGCGTTGGCCCGCAACGTCGATCGCGACCCCAGAGTGTGCGTGATGGCGGTTGACACCGGGCGGCTGTTCTGGCTGCGGTCACTGATGACTGGCCGGTTCACCGCGCCGCCGGCTGTGCGAATCTATGGCACTGTCGGCGCATTGCGCCCTGCCACTTCGCCAGAACTGGAACAGGTCCGCCGAAGCGTTCGCGCAATGCAACGGCTCAAGGGCGGCAAGATGCTCTGGTCAGATTTCAGCCAGGTTCGCGACATCGCCTTCACTGGTTTCCGGCCCGTGCGCTACCCGGTCATGATGTCGCACCTTTGGGACAGCGTGTAGACCAATATCTCAGGCGTGGCCGGGGCTCATCCCAGGATCGCCCGCGCAGCCCGCTCCGCGATCAGCATGACCGGCGCGTTGGTGTTGCCGGAAGTGATGGTGGGCATCGCCGAGCCGTCGACCACTCGAAGGCCGGCGACGCGATTCACGCGGCAGTCGGTGTCCAGCACTGTGGCAGGTGATCGCGGAAGACCCTGTGCGTCAAAGGCTCCCATCGCGCAGGTGCCGACCGGGTGGAAGATCGTTGTACCGAGTTCACCAGCGGCCTGCTGTAGGTCCTCGTCGCTCACCAGTTGCGGGCCGGGCAGCAATTCTTCCGGGTGATAGGCGGTCAGCGCCGGCGCCGCCATGATCTGCCGGGTCATCCGGAGGCCCTTCACGGCGACCTGACGATCGGCGTCGGTGGACAGGTAATTGCAGGAGATCTTCGGGTACGTCAGCGGATCTGCACTGGCGATCCGCACATGACCACGGGAGCTGGGGCGCAGGTTGCAGACCGAGGGTGTGATCGCTCCGAAACTGTGCAGCGGTTCGCCGAACTTGGGCAACGAGAGGGGCTGTACATGCCACTCCAGATCCGGACTGGCCAGCGCGGGATCGCTTTTCGCGAAAGCCCCGAGTGTGGAGGGCGGCATAGTCATGGGTCCGGATCGCATCGTCACGTACTGAAGCCCCATGCCGCCACGGGTGATCCAGTTCCGGTACAGCGTGTTGACGGTCCGGGCGCCCTTGATGCGGTAGACCGTCCGGAGCTGTAGGTGGTCCTGGAGATTCTCACCCACTCCTGGCAGGTCGACCGCCACCGGCACTTGGTGCTGGGTGAGCAACTCGGCTGGCCCCAGACCCGAGACCTGCATGAGATGCGGTGAGCCGATCGATCCGGCGCTCAGGATCACCTCGCGGCGGGCGTGGACGTCGACGATCTGGCCGTCCTTGAGCAGCCGCAGGCCGGTGACCCGGTGCTGAGCCGTGGTCCAGGCGCCGCGGCGCTGATCCTCGTGGACCTGGTCATCCAACAGCAGCCGCAGCGCCTGGGTCTGGGTGTAGACGGTCAGATTGCGGCGGTGGGCGATCGGATGCAGGAACGCATCAGCCATCGACCAGCGGCGGCCGCGCCGTTGGTTGACGTGAAAGTACGCGCTGCCCGAGTTGTCGCCCCGGTTGAACTCGTCGATGGGGGAGATGCCCATCTGGGCGGCGGCGGCTTGCCAGGCGTCCAAGATCTTCCAGCGCACCCGTGGCTGCTCGACCCGGATCTCACCGCCGACGCCGTGCCACTCGTCGGCTCCGCCGAAGTAGTCCTCCAGCTCCTTGTAGATCGCGAGCGTCTCGCCGGGACCGTCTTTCCCACCCCAGAGCCAGCGGTCGTCACCGGTGGCCTGCGCCCACAGCTCGTAATCGCTTGACTGCCCGCGCATGTGGATCATGGCGTTGATCGAGGAGCAGCCACCGATCACGCGACCCCGTGCATAGTGAATGCTGCGGCCAGCCAGACCGGGATCGGCCTCGGTGGTGAAGCACCAGTCGGTGCGGGGGTTGGCAATTGTGTACAGATAGCCCACCGGCACCTTGATCCAGAACCAGTTGTCTTTGCCGCCGGCTTCGACCAACAGGACACGGTGGTCAGGGTTCGCGCTGAGTCGATTGGCCAGCAGGCAGCCCGCACTGCCTGCTCCCACGATGATGTAGTCGTATTCGGCGACGGGGCTCATGTTCCTCCATGGCGTCGGATGCGCGTCCTAGTGTGCGCGATACCAGTCGGGTGCGTGCGCATTACCGTCCATGGATGAAGCATTGACCTGAAGTGTGGTTGAGATTCTAGGCTCCGGATCATGGTTTTCACCGCGGCTGAGCGCGCATATCTGGAACAGCAGCGTCTCTGCAGATTGGCTACGATCGGGCCGGGTCAGGTGCCCAACGTGCGTCCACTGGGATTCCGTCTCAACGCTGACGGAACGATCGACATCGGCGGGCCCAACCACCGCTCGACCCGGCGATTCCGCAACGCATTAGCACGTCCGAGGGTCAGCTTGGTCGTTGACGACATGACTCCTGACGTCCCCGGTGCGATCAAGCCGGGGATGGGTCGCGGGGTCGAGGTGCGCGGCTACGCCGAGGCGATAGTCGTCGATGAGCCCCCCGTCGCGCCCGATTGCTTCAGCCGTGACGTCTTGCGCATACATCCCGAGCGGGTTATCAGCTGGCACATTGATCCCGAGATACCCGACGGTGAGGCGCGTGACGTATGACGGACGCAGTGAAGGGTTTGACGCGCTCGGTAGGGATAGCCGGTAGCAAACTCGGATTCCACGACCTCGACGATGCGGCCGATCAAGCACGCCAGGCCGAAGCCCAGGGCTATTCGAGCTTATGGATACCCGGTGGGCGCGCCAACGTCCTGTCGCTGCTCGGCGCTGCGGTCCGCAGCACCAACAGAATTCAGATTGCTCCTGGGGTCATTTCCGTCGACAGGGTCAAACCTGGTGATGTCGCAGCCGCGTTCGACGAGCTTCACCATGACTACCCGAACCGCTTTCTCGTCGGCCTCGGCGGGGCACATGGAAACCGCCCACTCGGCACACTCCACGGCTACCTGGACCATCTCGACTCCGCCGGGGTGCCGGCGCAATCTCGAATACTGGCTGCCCTCGGCCCGAAAA
This sequence comes from Mycolicibacterium porcinum, assembly GCA_001942045.1. Classification (GTDB taxonomy): domain Bacteria; phylum Actinomycetota; class Actinomycetes; order Mycobacteriales; family Mycobacteriaceae; genus Mycobacterium; species Mycobacterium porcinum_A. The sequence goes on along the minus strand of MSTD01000058.1, from coordinate 24,431 downwards.
TGCTTGCGCTGGCCCGCGATCGCGCTGCCGGGGCGTACCCGTTCTTGGTGACACCGTCCTATGTCGAGAGTGCACGCGCAACGCTCGGCCCGCACCGGCAACTCATCGTGCTGCTGATGGTCATCCCGATCGTTGACCGCAGCGCCGCCCGGCATGCGGCCGCAGGCGCACTGAGCTTCTTCACCACGTCGCCCGGATATCGCAACAGCCTCCGGCGTCAGGGTTTTGCCGAATCCGAGATCGACTCCATCGCACCGCGATTAGTGGATTCGGTCACCGCTTCCGGTGACGCCGACGCCATTGCGGCACGGGTTGCCGACTATCACGCAGCCGGCGCCGACCAGGTCGTGCTGCGCATCACCGGGGTCGACAACGAGGAGGCAATGTGGCGACAGCGTCTCGCACCAGCAGACGTCACATGAGTTGCCAGATCGTGGTCAACCGTTATCCCGCCACGTGATTACCTGCTTGAGGGACGCGAGGTCGTACCCGTTCTCGGCGGTGAGTTCGGTCTGGAACAGCGTGACGCCGGCCTCCCGGAAGGCGTCGGCGCTGTCTTCGTTCTGCCACAGTGTCGAGCGTTCGATATCGGAGCCGTTGCGGCCGAATGTCGCAGCTAGCTCGTCGACGCGGTCGCTGGACCTGCGGAACGCGTCGAGCTCTTGGAACGCGTGCCAGATGTCGGCGTGCCGGGCAACGGCGGGCAGCGAACGCTTGGGCCCAGTGCCGCCGATGAGGATCGGCACCTTACGCACGGGCGGCGGGATCAGGGCCGCCAGCCGGTTTTCGATGCGGATCAGACTCTCGTCGAACAGATCGAAGCGGGAGCTGAAGGTGCCGAAGTCGTAACCGTAGGTGGTGTAATCCTTTTCGTACCATCCGGCGCCGAGGCCGAGGATCAGGCGGCCGCCGCTGATGTGGTCGACGGTGCGCGCCATGTCGGCGAGCAGATCCGGGTTGCGATAACCGACGCCGGTGACGAGCAGTCCGATCTCGGCGTGCGAGGTGATCTCACCCCACGACGCGAGCGCGGTCCAGCCCTCGAAGTTGGCAACGTCGGGTTGCTCGTCGAGCAGGATGGGTTTGCCGTCGACGATGGCCTCCAACGCCGGGCGGTGGAAGTGGTCGTAACCGAAGATCACGTCAGTGCCGAGGTCGTCGGCGGCCAGCACGGCGTCGCGCCACGTGCGGTAGTCGGGCGCACCGCCGGGTTGGATCTGCACGGCGACGCGAACGGGACGGGTCATGTGGATGCTCCTGAGTCGGGGAAGTGCGACTCCTGAGGCAAGTTGACTATGTGCGAAATTATTCCGGCACGGGCATTGACGATTGCCCTCGGCTGGTGAGCGCCGCGACTCCGAGGCCGGCGAAAAGCGCGGCTCCGCCTCCGGCGACGATAGCGCCGGTAGTCGAGAGGGTGCGGGCACGGATCCCACGCGCGGCGGCGACGACGTCCAGGAGGTCGGTGAGCAGTCCCAGCTGCAGCGCGCGAGTTTGCAGTCGCGGGGAAGCGGTATCGGTGATCGCGACTGCCAGTGTCAGCTCACGCGAGCCGAATAGCTGAGTCGTGAGTGGTTGGTCGCGGCCGGCGCTGAGGCCCATCAGGCGACCTGTGGTGTTCGGAGCCAACCATGCTGCGATGCCAGTAGTGAACCTCAGAGCGGCAAAGGCGCGAATGAGCACGTTGCGATTCATCCTCGCAACACTTCAGGAAATGCTCGAGCCCTTCAAGAAACGGCTCGATGCCGAGTGCCGACGGCGTGGGCGTGTCGGTTGCGTCGCGGTGTCACAGCGCGTCGTACACCGCGGCGATGAGCCGATAGGCACGACGATCACCGGCCAGCCAGTCGCGGCGCAGATTGGGCACGAAGGCGAAAGAGACCTTGTGTTCGAGATCTGCCAGTCCCACCGAGCCCCCGGCCCCCGGGTGACCGAAAGCAGTCCGTTGCGCAGGTTCGGGCACCACGAAGTTCTGTGACGGCAGCATGTAGCCGAGCCCGAATGCACTTTCCAAGCGCAGCACCAGGTCTTGGCCGCGTACGCGTTCGATGATCGCCTCCTGCAGAAGGCCCTGGGCGACCAGGGTCCCGCTGATCAGGTCGCCATAGAATGTGGCCAGATCACGAGCGGTGGTGACTAGGCCAGACGCGGGCCAGCCGCCCGCCAATACATCCGGATCATTGTAGGAAGCAACGGGATTCGATGCTGCTCGGATGAACAGCGATTCTGAGTCGGCGAACGCGGCCATCATCTCGGCGACGGTGTCGTCGGGTATCGGCGGCGCGTTCTCGGTGCTCCAGGCACGCTGCTCGGGAGGCGGCGAACTCACGCGGGCAGCTTCGCGCACCGCCGCGCCGGAAGCGCCGATGACCAACTGATCGCCCACGTGGCGCCGAGTGAACTCGCCGACTGTCATACCGGTGTGGCGGCGCACGTATTCGCCGACCAGCCATCCGAAAGTCAAAGCGTGATAACCATGTTCGGTGCCGGGCTGCCAGAGCGGGGATTGGCCCGCCAACAGGTCGGCCATGGCCGCGGGATCCGCGGCATCGGCCACCGAAACCGGGTGCTCCAACACGGGCAACCCGGCGCGGTGCGTCATCAGGTCGCTCAGCGTGGTTTCGTGCTTGTCGTGTCGTGCGAATTCCGGCCACCAGCTGCTCACCGGTTCGTCGGCGCCGTGGCCGTACTGCTGGGCGACCATGAGGGCCGCGGTTGCCGTCACACCCTTGGTGCAGGAAAAGGTCGGACACGCGGTGTCTCGCGTCCACGGACGTCCGGTCCGTCTGTCGGCGATGCCTCCCCACAGATCCACCACCGTGCGACCGTCGACGATCACCGCCACCGCGGCGCCGAGGTCGTCGCCGTCGGCCAAACCTGCTTCAAAGACGGCTTTCACTTCCGCGAACGCGGGGTCGGCGTGCCCCTCCGCCGGACTGGACATGACCCGAATTAGAACACGTTCTAGTCGCGAGCGAGGGCGGTTCCAGGAGGTCTACTGTTCCCTCGCTCCGATCAGGGCTTCCGAGATCACGCCGGTCGCCTTCTTCAGCGCGGGTACGGCTCGGGCGATCAACTCCTCACTGAAATGAGCTGAGGGCCCAGAGATGCCGATTGCCATCGGGGTCGGAGCGCCGGGCACCGCCATCGCGACGGAGCGAACACCGATCTCGAGCTCCTCGTCGTCGATGGCATAGCCGTCGACGCGCACACGCTCGACGTTCGCGAACATCGCCGAGAGGGTGGACGCACTGTTCTCGGTCGGTGCGGGAAGTCCAGACTGCGTGATTAGTTTCAAGATGCGCGCATCATCCAGCTCACCCAACACAGCCTTGCCCACCCCGGACGTGTGCAGACCGACGCGTTTGCCGACCTCATTGTTCGTCTGCGTCAGGTTCGAGGGCAGAACCTGCCCGGTGTAGATCACCATGTCGCCGTCGAGCACGGCGAGACTCGCCGTCTCCGACAGTTCGTCGACCAACGACTGCAGCACCGGAGCGGCGACCGCGCCCAGCTGGCGGTTCGCCACTTCGCCCAGCCGAATCAATCTCGGCCCCAGGGCGTAGCGGCGGTTGGGCAGTTGGCGCACGTAGCCGATGGTGACCAGCGTGCGCAGCAGACGGTGAATCGTCGGCGGCGGCAACGGAGACTCTGCGGACAACTCCGTCAATGAGCACTCTCCGCCCGCGCGCCCGATCAGCTCCATCAACTCGAACGCCCGCTCCACCGATTGGACGCCGCCCGATTTCTCCGCCATACAGTCCACTCCCGGCCGATGATTTTCGTTCCATTCAACATGCGCAGTTCTACTTCCGCAATATGGAAAAGATATCGCCGGAGAATGAGGCGCATCGTGGGCATTTCGGCCTCGCATTAAACTCCACAATGTGGAATCCTGTCTTGGCAGAGACTTCCGGAGAGGAAGGGGACACCTGTGATACGACGCCTCGACGATGCGGTGCTGGCCGACGTCGACCGCCGCCTCTCGGACGCCGACACACAATTGGCGAACCGGTACCCCGGCGACGACGGCCGTCGGCAGCCGGTCCACACGGTGTACATCCCGGGCAACCGGTATACGGCGACGATGCCCGGCGACTGGGGAACCAGTGCGCTCGCCGCGGCGAAAGAGGCGGGCGGGCTCGACGCGGTGGCCTCACTCGTCGGGGCCGACAGCGCAACCGACTGTGCGCCCGAGACCCTCGCAACCCTCGTCGAGCACAAGCTGACCACCGAGCCGATCGAAGACCTCCGCATCGACTTCGAGGACGGCTACGGCACTTTCGACGACGCGACCGAGGACGCCGACGTCGCACAGGCGATCGCCGCACTGCGGATCGCGCTCGACGCAGGCACTTCGACGCCGTTCGTCGGCACCCGATTCAAGTGCTTTGAGGCAGGTACCCGGGCGCGTGGACTGCGCACGCTCGACATGTTCGTCAGCGGCCTCGTCGAATCCGGGGGCCTGCCCGACGGCCTGACCCTCACCCTGCCCAAGGTGACGTCTGTCGACCAGGTCGAGGCGATGGTCATGGTCGCGAGCGCCCTCGAAGATGCCAACGGGCTGCCGGCCGGCCGTATCCGCTTCGAAGTGCAGGTCGAGACACCGCAGGCGATTCTGGGCGCCGATGGCCGCGCACCCGTCGCCCAGTTCATCCACGCCGGCCAGGGGCGCGTCAGCTCATTGCACTACGGCACCTATGACTACTCGGCGTCCCTCGGTATCGCCGCCGCGTACCAGTCGATGGAGCATCCCGCCGCAGACCACGCCAAGAACGTCATGCAGCTCGCCGTCGCAGGCACCGGCGTTCACATGTCCGACGGCTCGACCAACATCCTGCCGGTCGGCGACCCCGAGAACGTCGCCATGGCCTGGAAGCTGCACGCGCGCCTCGTCCGGCGCCATCTGGAACGCGGCATCTACCAGGGCTGGGACATGCACCCCGCCCAACTCGTCACCCGATACCTGGCGACCTACGCGTTCTACCGCGGCGCCTTCGCGCCCGCCGCGACCCGCCTGCGCAACTACGTTCACCGACTCGACTCGACCGTCATGGACGAGCCGGCCACCGCCCGCGCACTCGCCAACGTGATCCACCGCGGCAGCGTGTGCGGCGCCCTCACCGCCGACGAGATCGAGACCGCCACCGATCTGTCCACGTCCACCGTGCGTGACATCGCGCTCGGCCGCACAACCAGGAGCAATCAATGACCCCCGCAGTGACCAAAGCGTCGTACTACACGCCTCGCGGCGGCCTGCCCCCGCAGACCGATCTGCTGACCGATCGCGCCATCGTCACCGAGGCCTACACGGTGATCCCGCGCGGCGTCCTCTCGGACATCGTCACTTCGGTGTTCCCGGAATGGACCGATACGCGCGCGTGGATCATCAACCGGCCGGTCGCCGGAGGTGCGACGACGTATTACCAGGCGATCGTCGAGGTCAAGCCGGGCGGCGGGGCACAGCGACCCGAGCCGCAGCCCGAGGTGCAGAGCTTCCTGTTCGTCACCTCCGGCGCGCTCACCGTCGACGCGGCAGGCCAGTCGCAGACCCTCACCGAGGGCGGCTTCGCCTACCTTCCTGCCGGCACCGACTGGTCGGCCCACAACAACGGCGACGTCGATGCGACGTTCGTGTGGATCCGCAAGCGCTATGAGGCCATCGAGGGCCACCCGGTGTCGGTCAAGTTCGGCAACGAGCAGGACATCGAACCGTCGGCCATGCCGGGCACCGACGGCAAATGGCGCACGACCCGCATGCTCGACCCGCAGGACCTCGGGTACGACATGCACGTCAACATCGTCACTTTCGAACCCGGCGCGACTATTCCGTTCGCCGAGACCCATGTCATGGAGCACGGCCTCCTGATGCTCGAGGGCAAGGCCGTCTATCACCTCAACGGAGACTGGGTGGAAGTTCAGGAAGGCGACTTCCTCTCGCTGCGCGCCTTCTGCCCGCAGGCGTGCTACGCGGGCGGCCCGTCGAACTTCCGGTACCTGCTGTACAAGGACGTCAACCGCCAGATCATGCTCTGACGCGAAAAACCGGGCGCCTCTTCGGAGGCGCCCGGTGTCGTCTATATCGTTGGCCTACAACTGAAAAGGCCAGCCGATGACCTTCTTCTCGCGGGGAGTCGCGTAGGTCCGCACCTTGGACGTGGACAGGCCCATCCGGACCAGCCCTTCGGCGATGGTGACCGCCGAGCGGACTCCGTCGACGATCGGCACGCCGGTCGCGGCCTTCACCTTCTCTTCGAGCTCGGCCATACCGCCGCAGCCGAGACAGATCACTTCGGCGTGATCGTTCTCGACGGCCTCTCGCGCCTGCCGGACGATCGCCTCGACCGCCCGATCGGGATCTGATTCGAGTTCGAGCACACCGAGTCCCGACGCCCGCACCGACGCGCATCGTGCGTCGAGTCCGGCGAGTTTGAGACGGTCTTCGATGAGCGGGACGGTGCGATCGAGCGTGGTGACGACCGAGTACTTGTGTCCGAGATACATCGCGGTCGACGCGGCCGCCTCGGTGATGTCAACCACCGGGACGTCGAGCAACTCCTGCAGACCTTCCCGGCCGTGCTCGCCGTATCCGGCCTGAATCACCGCGTCGAACGGCTCGGGGTACGACGTGATCGCGTCCATGACAGCGATGGCCGCGAGGTAGCTCTCAAAGTTTCCTTCGCACGAGTCCGCACCGAAACGCGGTGTGATACCGACGATCTCGGTTCCCGGCGACGCGACACCGCGCGCCGACTCGGCGATCGCATCGGTCATCGAGACCGTCGTGTTGACGTTGGCTACGAGGATTCTCATGACGGTCCCTACTAGTGCGTGCTGGCCACGGCGATCGGTTCGCCGGAGACATCGTTGAACGGACCTCGGCGGTCTGCGACTACCAAGTACACGATCGCACCGAGCCCCGCGCCGATGAACCAGGAGAACTCCGAGATGACTTTGAACGCCGGAACGAACGCCAGCAGGAGTGCCACTACCGCGGTGATGACGAGGGCGACCACGGCGCGCACGTTGATGCCCTTCACGTAGTGGTACTCACCCTTGGCGTCGGTCGTGAACAGGGCCAGCACGTTGATGTTGGAGCGACGCACCAGCCAGTAGTCGGCCATGATGATGCCGAACAGAGGCCCGAGGATGGCACCGAGGCCACCCAGGAAGTAGTTGATGACGGCAGGGGAGTTGTACAGGTTCCACGGCAGGATCACCAGGCCGATGACGGCCGAGATGAATGCTGCGCGACGGAAGTTCAGGTGCTTCGGGAACAGGTTGTTGAGCGCATAGATCGGTGCGACGAAGTTGGCCATCATGTTCACGGCGACGGTCAGGATCAGCAGTGCGAGTGCCGCGAGCACCAGCAGGAGAGTGTTCGGGACTTCCCTGACGATGTCGGCGGGCGCGTCGATGATGCGTCCGTCGATGCGGAACTGAGCGCCGGCCAAGGTGATGACGATGCCGCCGAACACCAGCATGTTGAGCGGGATGCCCCAGAAGTTGCCTTTCACGATCGCCCGCTTCGACGTCGCGTTACGGGTGAAGTCGCAGAAGTTGAGGACGAACGTGCCGTAGATCGCGACCCACAAGCTGGCGCCGCCGACGATCTTCAGCCACATGTCGATGCCGGTCAGCGAATCGGGCGTCGTCCACGCGATCGACCAGTCGGCGTTGTTCAGCATCCAGATCGCGAGGGAGACCATCGTGATCAGAATGACCGGACCGGCGAACGCCTCGTACTTGCGGATCATTTCCATGCCGTAGCTGACGATGACCACCTGGATCACCCACAGCGCGACGAAAGAGATCCAACCGAGCGTCGACAACCCCAGGAAGCTGTTCGAGTCCAGGGTCTGGGCCGACGGTGCGAGCGCGATGATCAAGATGCGCAGCACCACGGACGCGAGGTAGGTCTGGATGCCGAACCATGCGATCGCGACCGCGCCGCGGACGATGGCGGGGATCTGCGCGCCGCGGATGCCGAACGCGATGCGGCTCATCACCGGGAACGGGACGCCGGTCTTTTCTCCCATGAACCCGGAAAGGCTCAGCAGCAGGAAGAGGAAGGCGCCGCCGAGTCCGAGCGCCACCAGGATCTGCCACCCGCCGAGGCCGAGCGCGAACAGCCCGATGGCGAACGAGTAGTTGCCCAGGCTGTGCACGTCGTTGGCCCACAACGTGAAGATGTTGTACGCGCCCCACCGTCGACCTTCACGCTTGGTGGGCGCGAGATCGGCGTTATACAGATGCGGACTGACCTGGGCGAACGGGGTTACATCGTCACGATTGGAGTCGTCGATGAGCCCGGTGGACTCTGTGCTCATGAATAAGCCTGTCACGGTCGGAGCGCCGACACTCAGCGTCGTCGCCAATATTCCACTGTGCGGAAGAAATACTCCACAGTTTTGATAAGTAACGCGCACGCAGATGCCGCGTGTCAAGCTTTTGGCCCGATTGACTGTGTCGGCCCTCACACTTAATCTTTCTCTAAGATGGGGTTCTACTTCCACGATGAGGAATCATGTTCGTAACAACGGAGAGCTGCCGATGACCGCCGACGCCCCCGAACAGTCGAATCGTCCCGATTACGACCTGGTGGTCCGCGGGGAACGGACCCTGACGACGGCGGGAATCGTCCCCCGTGAGATCGGAATCCGCGACGGTCGCGTCGTCGCGATCGAGCCGCTGGGGAGTGGACTCACCGGCGCGGAGATCATCGAACTCACCGACAAGGAGGTGATGATCCCGGGGTTGGTCGACACCCATGTGCACGTCAACGAGCCGGGCCGCACCGAGTGGGAGGGGTTCGACTCCGCTACCCGCGCAGCGGCGGCGGGTGGTGTGACCACGCTGATCGACATGCCGCTCAACTCGATTCCGCCGACGGTCAATGTTGAAGCGCTCAACGCCAAGCGGGCGGCGGCATCGGGCAAGACACACATCGACGTCGGTTTCTGGGGCGGCGCGATCCCCGGCAACACCGACGATCTGCGCGGTCTGCACGACGACGGCGTGTTCGGCTTCAAGTGCTTCCTGCTGCACTCCGGCGTCGACGAGTTCCCGCATCTCGACGCGGACGAGATGGAGAAGGACATGGCCGTGCTGGCTGGCTTCGACTCCATGATGATCGTGCACGCCGAAGACTCCCGCGCCATCGACCATGCCCCCTCGGCCGAGGGGGACCGGTACGAACGATTTCTGGCGTCACGGCCGCGCGGCGCCGAGAACGTGGCGATCGCCGAAGTCATCGAGCGCGCTCGGTGGACCGGTGCCCGTGCGCATATCCTGCACCTGTCGTCGTCGGATGCACTGCCGATGCTCGCCACCGCGAAGCGCGACGGCGTGAAGATCTCCGTCGAGACGTGCCCGCACTACTTGACCCTGCTGGCCGAGGAGATCCCGAACGGCGCAACCGCATTCAAGTGCTGCCCACCGATCCGTGAGGCGTCGAATCGCGAACTTCTGTGGCAGGGCCTGCTCGACGGCACGATCGACTGCATCGTCTCTGACCACTCACCGTCGACGATCGACCTGAAAGACGTCGAGAACGGTGACTTCGGCGTGGCATGGGGCGGTGTCGCGTCGCTTCAGCTGGGCCTGTCGTTGATCTGGACCGAGGCCAAGCGTCGCGGCATAGAGCTCACGCGGGTGATCGACTGGATGGCGGCCAAACCCGCCGCGCTCGCCGGCCTGAACAACAAGGGCAAGATCGCCCTGGGCTACGACGCTGACTTCGCGATCTTCGAGCCTGAGTCAGCGCAGGTCGTCGACGTGCACAAGCTGCACCACAAGAACCCGATCAGCCCCTATGACGGACGTGCACTCGCCGGCGTCGTGACGAGTACCTGGTTGCGCGGCAAGAAGATTGACTTCAAGACCGCACAGGGGCGGATGCTCCGCCGCGGCGGGGTGTAGCGCAACGCGACGTGGACTGTTCCAGTAGAACTGGGCAGCGTCGCGAGGCGGCGCGTTTGGCCGGGAGCTCGGGTAGCGTGGGGCAGGACCTCGAGGAGCTTCACCATAATCTCGCACCCAATTACCGTCGAGTTGTTCCGCGGACTCGCAGAACTCGAAGACACTGGCCGCGGCCAACTTCCGCACCGCTTGCCGCGGAGTGCACGTGCGCGGTGCGACGACCCGCAATTGTTGAGCGCTGAAGCGCAGCCCTCCGGTGTGCGCGTGGCGGTGCGCACCACCGCCACGCTGGTCGAGCTCGATCTGCTGCGGACACGCGTTGTGTTGACCGGCGTGCCGCCGCGTGCCGACGGCGTCGTGGATCTGCTGGTCGATGGGCGGCGGGTTCAGCATGCGACGGTATATGGCGGCGATCTGGTACGCATCGACCCGGCAACGGGTGCGACGGAGATGGAGCAAGGCGCGGCAGCTACTCTTCGCTTCGACGGGCTTGCACCACAGGACAAAACGGTCGAGCTCTGGCTGCCGCATTACGAGCGAGTCGAACTGATGGCCTTGCGCACGGATGCACCGATCGCAGCCGCTCCGGCGGACCGACCCATCTGGGTGCACCAGGGCAGCTCGATCAGCCAGGGATCCAACGCCGCCACTCCCAGCACCACGTGGCCCGCGTTGGCGGCTGACCAAGCGAACCTCGACCTGGTGAATCTGGGCTTTTCGGGTAGCGCAATGCTGGATCCGTTCGTCGCCAGGGCGATTCGTGACCGCCCCGCCGACCTGATCAGTGTGAAGATCGGTATCAACCTGGTGAATTCGGACCTGATGCGCCAACGCGCGTTCGGTCCTGCTGTGCACGGGTTCCTCGACACCATCCGTGACGGGCATCCAACGACGCCAATCATGGTCATCGGCCCACTGCATTGTCCGATTCACGAATCTACGCCAGGGCCGGGAAGTTTCGATGAGGAAGCGCTGTCGGCAGGAACGATCCGCTTTATAGCGCTGGGCGACCCGGCCGACGCGAAGGTGCCGAACCCGGGGTTACGGCGGCTCACGCTCCAGAGCATCCGTGAGCAGCTCACTCAGATCGTGGCGCAGCGCCAGACCGGCGATCCGCATCTGTCCTATGTCGATGGTCTCGACCTGTACGGACCTCGCGATGAGGCGACGTATCCGCTACCCGACAATCTGCACCCGGACGCCGCCACCCATCGGCTCATCGCAGAACGGTTCGTCGCATTGGCGTTGGGGTAGATGCGGCACCGACCTCCTGGTAGAGCCCACATGCTCACCAGTGGACATCTCCGGTGGCGAAGGATATCCGCGGTTCGGCAGATACGCTGAGAACGCGCGGTGTCTGGCAACAGCGCGAACACGATGGAGGAATGCAGCGAGGTGAGTCAGGCATTGCACAGGGGCTCGCGATGGTAGCTGTTTCGGCGCTGGTTCTTTCCGGCAAGGGCGGAACAGCGAAAACGCTGTGGCAGATGATGCTGGCGGGGGAGGCCTCGCGAGCCGGGATCTCCGCGTTGTTGGTCGACGCAGACCCAGAGCGAAATCTGTCCAATCACTTCGGGGTCTCGCAGCATTCGACAGGCTTGGGTTCAGTGCTTGAGGATGCCGATATCAGTTTTTGGGGCAATCCCGACAAGGGCGCGAAGCGAATCGATGAGGAGATCATTGAAACTCGATGGCCCGGCATCGATTTGCTGCCTGCAGGTGCTTCCTTAGGCCGTGTTGCGGGCTTCGGTGTGCCGGACACCGGATTGTTGCGGGCCATCTTTGACGCTGCCGGCATCTTTGGCCGTTATGAGGTTGTCTTGATCGACACCGGCGGCCGCACTGGCTCTCTGGAAGCCCTGGCCATGCATCTAGGTGATGTTGCGTACTCGCCGATTACCCCGACCCTTGATGCGGTGCGCAAAGCCCGCGAGGCCCGCGACAGAGTTGAGCGTATCCAACGAACACATCCACTCAGGTGGTGTGGTGTGGTTCTATCCGGTTTCGACAGTAGAAATGGCATCGACCAGTCGATCAGGGAACGGGTACAGACGGAATTCGGCGACGAGGTCCGTGCTGAGCTGCCACGGCGGGCCGTCATCAATGAGGCCTTTCAACTCGGAAACCGACTCGGTGATTACTCCGACGCAAGCGCGAAGAATCTCGCGCGAATCTTCCGAGATTTCCTGGAACGCGACCTGCTGGGCCGCTAGGCGAGCGACCGGTGACTGCGGGGAAAGCGTCCGGGACGGGCCGACTCAAGCTAAAACGATTGCAGCGCAGATGATCGCGATCCACGCGACGCCCAGCACCTGCAATACGCGGTCCTGCAGCACGATGTCTTCGGGCTCTCCGGCAACGCCACCGTCGACATCGACGGCGTAGCGCAGGATTGCGATCGTGATCGGGATCATTGAGACGGCGAACCACGACGCGGAATTCCCATCGCGCTCGAACGCCCACAGTCCGTAGCACACAACGACGGCTGTGGCCGACATCGTCCACACAAACCGCAGGTACGTGCTGGTGTAGCTCTCCAGCGATTTGCGGATCTTCGCACCTGTCCGCTCGGCGAGCTGCAGTTCGGCATAGCGCTTGCCGGCGACCATGAACAGTGACGCGAACGCCATCACCAACAAGAACCACTGCGACAGCGGGATCCCAGTCGCTGCACCACCGGCAATCGCTCTCATCAGATAGGCCGAGGAGACGATGCAGATATCAAGTACGGCTTGATGTTTGAGGCCGAAGCAGTAGCCGAGCTGGATCGCCAGATAGACCGCAATCACGACCGCAAGGGGTGGCGCAACCGTAGCCGAGATCGCCAGCGTGGACGCGGCCAGGGCGATGGCAAGTGCATAGGCGAGGGCAGGAGAGACCACCCCGGCGGCGATCGGCCGGAAGCGTTTGGTGGGATGCTGGCGGTCGGCAGCCACGTCACGGGCGTCGTTGACAAGATAGATCGAGGATGCGGCCAAGCTGAACGCCACAAACGCGACACCTACCTTGAGGAAGAGATCACGGTAGTCGTAGTCGACATTGCCGCCGAGAGTCGCCAACGGCGCAGCCACCACCAGGACGTTCTTGATCCATTGCCGAGGTCGCAATGCCTTGGCAATTCCGATGGCCAGGTTGGGAGGCGGACCGACTTGGGTTGGCGCTTCTTGGCTCACAAGTGGTGATTATTGCGGGGTGCTGCCAGCGCACGTCCTATGACGCGCTTGAGAATCAGGCCGAATCGTCGGTCGCGATGGTGTTTGGACAACTAACGCCATCGACCAGCACCGCGCTCAGACGTTCACTGCAATGACTCGGGCGTGAAGGTGACGTCGACTCCGCCTACGGTCATGGTCACTTGACCTTCGATCACCATCACCTGCGCCGCGACCCGCCGATCGACAGTCTGGGCCAGTTGCTGCACCGGGGCGTGCGGTATCTGCACCACCGACAGGTTCGGCAGCCCCGCCACTTTAGGGCCCACGGTGCGCCACCAGGTGGCCACACCGGCGGCAAACGGGAACAGCAGCACCCGCTCGGCCTGGCTGGCAGCCTTGCTCAAGACGCGTTCGTCGGGCTGGCCGACGTTGATCCACTCCAGGGTCCGGCCGGTGTAGTCGGCGAGCCGCAAGTCCGGTACGCCAGGGGTGGACAGGCCCGGACCGAACGCCAACTCACCGCTGACGTCGTTGAGTCGGTGTGCGCGCAGCCCAAACGCCAACAACCGCACCACCATCCGCTCGTTGGTCTCACTGGGATGACGGGCCACGGTCAGTGTGTGATCGGCGTAGTAGCCGTGATCGACATCGGAGACGCCAAGTTCGACTTTGAAGACTGTTGCAGAAAGGGCCACGCCATAGTGTCCACCCAGGTGGTGCCCCGTGAGCGGTTGGGCCGCTTTCAGCGGTCAGGTCGCCGCGCTAGCCGTCGGCGTGCAGCGTCGGCGGGTGCGAGGTATCCGGTGTTCACGCTCACCGCGTTGTGGGGGTTCATGCGACGCTGCTGACAATCGCCATAATCAGCCCGCCCAGGGTCAGCACCCCAACCATCACTGCGGCGGCGATTGCCCGGCGTCGTCGGTGTCGGCGGGCGCCGTCGATCGCCAACGCGATGCAGGCGAGGATCAACGCTGAGTAGGCCGCCAGCGCCACCGTCAGCGTCGCCGTTGCGGCGGTGCTGGCCAGAGTCACGTTGTGCATGCCGTGAGCCTACGGCGCGAACGGAAGCATACATACTCGACGAGATTGTCGCCGACCTCGTCCTTCAGATGCTCAGAGTCGCTGCGAAGAGCATTTCCTTCACGGATGGAAAAGGTTGGGCGGCAGCCCAAATGGGGAGGGTGACCTGCGCTCGCAAAGGAGCGTACTTCGCTGGCGGCACGGCATATTCAATCCGGCCGTATTCCTCCTGGACGGAAGTGACGCCGCAAGTTCCCGGGAAGAGTGGAACCCCTGAATCGCGTCAACTGGCGGCGGGCTTCTTGCGGGCGATGTCCGACAAGGGTTCGGTTCTGGCTGATCTGTTTGCTGTAGCGCTATGCGGACTGCCGGTGGGGTAGGTGCCAATGCCACTGTCGTGCGATAGCAGCGCGCACGTGGATTCGGCCACTGTCTTACAAAACGTCCTACACTGTTGCTATGGCTGACACCATTACCTTCCGGCCGGACGAAGACACGTCGAAGGCGCTAGAGGTCTTGACCAAAGATGGCACTGCGGTGTCCACAGCCGTTCGATCTGCGCTTATCGACGCGGCACGGCGTAAGGCTGGCGCGGCGATTCGAGCCGAGGCGGAGAGGCTTGCCAAAGACGAGTCGGACCGCGCGGAGGCCATGCAAGTGCTGCGCGATATGGAGACACTGCGTGCGTGGTGAGGTCTTTCGGTTGAATGCCCCGCGGGGGAGTCGTGGCCGCGAGCAGTCGGGGTCCCGATATGCCGTCGTCGTCCAATCAGATCAGCTGCCGCTGTCAACCTGGCTGGTTGTGCCAACTTCCACGTCGGCTCGTGCCGCCAGCTTCTGACCTGAGGTTGAAATTGGCGGCGTGAACACCCGGGTGCTTGCGGAGCAGGCCGCAGCGGTCGACCCGAGTCGGCTGGGCAGGAGCGTCGGGTTCCTGAGCTTCGACGAAATGCGCCGTGTAGATGCAGCTCTTCGCGTCGTCCTTGATCTATGAACGCTGCCGCCGAAGCTGTTCGGTCGACGACTTCACGATGAAAACAATTGGTGGAAAACGCAATACGCCGAACTGTACGGGTAACCCGCCATATTCGGTCCCGTCATATTCCATCGGCGGTAGCGATGAACCAAGAGAACGTTCGCTATGGCCCACTCGACACGAGGGTGCGCATCCCCGCCAGAACCGCGAACAGTTCCGCCGCATTCGGGGGATCGATGCCGGCGTGTATCGGCACCTGTTCGTTGAGACAGGGGGTTAGCGTTTGGCCGCGCTAGTCGGGTGTGTCGGCCGCCTGTCGCGGCGCAGCCCTGAGCTTTGACAGTTAGCTGGCCCGCTTATTCGAGGGGCCGTTTCGGGTCAGACTCAGAGCGTGTCGCGGGTTCCTCACTGAAACTGCATCGCTCGCGTGCCGACAGTGCGCTGTCGGAAAATCCGTGTCGCAGTGCCTGCTGGGTCCGTAAGGTAACCAGCGGCAAGCGAGCACTACTTTTCCACGGGGCGCGATGGATGTTGATGACGTTGACGAGGGCGATTCCGCAGCAGACGAGAAACGGTTCCCGACACGGGCATGGTTCATACCGCTGGAAGACCCTCTGAACCTGCCGCAGGGCTACATCGTCGAGTTTCCGAGGCAACGCTCAGTCCTGGATCCAGTGTGGTCGGATGAAGGGAGTTCCCCTTACTTTCGCCAGTGCGAGGCGATGATCTCGCTCAAAATCTGGCAGCTTGAATCCGGTCTCGCGCCGCTACAGGAGCGCACCGGACTCGCGTTCGACGCCTGCCGACAGGCATTTCCGACATACTTTGAAACCGATTGCTCCGCGTCCAACGGGGTCGAATGGCCAGACTTGAAAGTGCCGGCGACGGTCGTCGAGGCGACGGTATCAATCTATCGAGACGGCGCAACGAATGAGATGTACGGATCGATCCTGAACGAGGTCGTCGATGAGATTCGGCGACTTCAGCGGGCGTGCAGCTACGTGTCGGGTGCGCCAGTTCGACCGATGAGCCTTGAAGCTTTACCGCCGTACATTCCGACGGCCACGGGATCGGTCGGTGAGTCAGGATTTCGGACCGATGGCGATGTCGGCGTCTACCTACTGCCCCAGAACGTCATCAAGTTGCCCTCGCGTCGAGACTTCGATGCCGTCGAGATGCAGTCGTTCCAATCTTTTCTTTATCGCTCCGACGGTGCCTTCAGCGGATACCTCGCATCCCAGAATGAAGCCCGTGCTGCGCTTTTGCACCGCGGGGACGCGCGATCGAGCCTCCTGGCGAGTGCAACTGCGTGCGAGGTCTTCCTAGACGAGTTCCTCAAGCACTTGCTTTGGGAACGGCTGGCCACGCCGGAAAGCTGCGTGCCGATGTTCGTTGAAGGCAAGGCACTTTCGACGGTTTTGTCGCGTACCCGAAAAGAACTGGGTCCGATAGTCGGTGGTAACTGGAACGACGCTACTCAGCAAGACTTGCGCGATTGGCAGTCGGGTGTGGCACATGTGCGCCACCGGACGATTCACGGGGGATACGTGCCGACTCTCGATGAAGCGCGGGCAGCAGTCGAGGCGTCTGACCGCTTGCGTGACCATGCGGTGAATGTCCTCGCAAATAACCTGAAGATGTTTCCACGAACGGCGCTGATGCTGATTGGCTCACAGGCGCTGGAAGCTCGCGGCAAGTTGACGAAAGCGGTCCGCCGTGAGATCGATTCCGGACAAGCAGAGGACTGGGGCGAGAGGTTTGTACGTTGGCGACGATGCCTCGCGCGCCTCGTCGAACGCGAGATCGAGCCGTTCGATCCCGATCAGAATGAGGCTTACTTGATTGGCGTGATCACTGGGCGCCGAAAAATAAAGTATGTGCGGCACCATCGCGAGTCGGGACTGGCAGCGGCCGCCGAGTTGTTGTCGTGGTCACCGACGATTGAGCGCATCGAGAAACTCGCCGAGGCCATCCCAGACGGCAAGGAACCCCTCTCCGTCGCCATCGAAGACGGCGTGCCAACACGACTGACCGAGCAATGGGTAGCCGAGCATCGCCGACTACCACTCTGCGGCGTCATGGCCAACTGCGCGGACTCTTACTAATCGAAGGCTGGTCGAGCAGGGCCTGGATCAGCACGACGACGTCGGCTTCGGCGTCGCTTCCCCAAGATTGACGATGACCTCGTCAGGCGCGTGAGCCTCCTGTGGGACCGGCGAAGATGAAATGGCATTTCAATGCAGCCAAGCGTTCATTCTGCCGGACAGCTCCGACGCCTATACGACTTCCAGTACCCGGTCGGGTCTGAAGACTATCTTCGGACAGGTGGACTATGTTCAGCTGTTTTCGACAGGGAGACTCTACGATCTGGCTGGATCGCTGGCCGAATTTCTCGGGAAGACGGGTCAAGCCACGGCGCAACGACTTCAGAGCTGGGACGCCGACGAGCTACTGAACACGCCCGTCGATGACGCTGTCGAACAGCTCGCCGAACTGGGTTCGGTCGATTGCCCTGATCTGCGTGTCGATGACGCCTACATGCTGGAACCTACCGAGATTGACCTGCAGTACCGGGACTGGGGCGAGGTGCGCACCCGACGAGTATCTCGATTCGTGCTCGTGGTGCCATTCGACGGCGACAAAGACATCTTTGGTCTTCGCCCGGACCAGTTCACGACTATGCCGCCGCAGGTACTGCGCTTGCAGAGCCAGGAGTTGCACCTGGCAATCGACGATCCGTCGAATGATGCGGCCGCGGTCAAGGGTGCGTTCGATTCGCAGATCGCGAACATTCAGCAGTATCTTGGCTGGTCGCGCCGACAGATCGAGTTGCACAACCAAGGACTCCGCAGCGAGTTGCGGGGCATGGTGGAGAGGCGTCGCGAGCAGCTGTTGGCGACGCGAAACCTGCAAGCAGACATTGGCTTTCCTGTTCGCCGCCGAAAGGACGCCGACACGTACGCCGCCCCGATCAGTCGAAAAAGTGTGCGGTCTCGTCCGCCCCGATCTTCCGGTGCTCGGGCGGCATTCAAACCCGAGCCGACAATGCGAGATGGCGACTACCAGTCGGCCCTTCGGGTGCTCCGTAACCAGCGAAACGCGTTGGAGCGCAGCCCATCTGTCGTCGCGAAACTCGACGAAGAAGAAATCCGCGACATACTGCTCGTCGGCTTGAACGCGCAGTTCGAAGGCGATGCTGGCGGCGAACTCTTCAATGGCGCAGGCAAGACTGACATCCTCATCCGGGTCGATGATCGCAATATCTTCATCGGCGAGTGCAAGGTGTGGTCAGGCCCGAAAACCATGGACGACGCCTTGAAGCAACTGTTCGGCTATCTTGTCTGGCGCGACACCAAGGCCGCAATCCTGCTCTTTATCCGCAACAAAGACGTCACCGCAGTCATCGATAAGGCGATCGCAAAGATCACGGAGCATCCAAACCACAAACGCAGCCCCGCGCATCAGGCTGGCGCGGACCAGTACGAGTTCACGATGCACGCTGATGGTGACCCCGAACGGGAGATTCACCTGGCGCTGATTCCATTCGCATTCCGCCCGACGGCGGCCACGCCGGCCGGCACGTGAATCAATTGGCGCGAAGCTTCTGCGGCGTGTTTGGGGTGACTTTGTCGTCGTATCCGAGCATTTCGGCTACTGCGGGAGCTAGGACCTGGGCCAGCACCGTCAGCGCGAGATACGCCGCTCGGCCTCCTGTGAAACGCTCATCTCAGACACCGAACTGGAGTGTGATTCGGGTATCTGCGGCCAAGGGCTCACCAGACGCCGGACTTTGGCTGACAATTCGGTTCAAGTGTTGCGGACCTGCCGGGATGTCAGGCCCTTTGTCGATGACACCCGTCCAGTCCAGTGAATCCAGCTTTGCTTGGGCGTCTTTCCAATACATGCCGACTAGATCAGGCATCACGATGCTCGTCGGTGCAGGGCCAGTGGATGCCGGCGTGAGAGTGCTCGTAGCCGTGCTGGTGGGGGCCGGCGTGGTCGTCGACGAACATGCGGCGACCACGAGTGCGACGATTAGCGCTGTAGTCGATCCAACCGCGATTCGCCGGGTTGGCCCTGTGATGTAGCTGGTGACGGGCATTGGATTCTCCTCGTCTAAAGTCTGGCATCAGGATCGCGTCGCTGGTGCGGTTACTGTGCCGCTCAGCCTGTGTGTGAGGGCAAGCTCGTCATTAATCTTGAGAGTCGTGAGCTTCCGCCGTTCCATCGCGCTCAGCTGGGCGTCGGCGCGGCGGCAAGGAGGGTGGTGATTCATCAGATGAAATATGCAGCTCTAAGTTGACATAGTGTAGCTTATCGGCACATAGTCCATCTGGCGATTTCCCGATGGGGCGTCCGGCTTGGTATCTATCCTCGCCTTGCCGCCGACTCGTTCCCGCGGGGCATGAATGACAAGGATGGCGGCGCAGGGAAACTCGGCGGGTTGTGCGACATTGCACGGAGTCATGCTGCCGAAGATCGACCGCGGCGCCCGGATGCGCAGTCCAACCCGCGGCTCGTCGTGGCGATGGTCATCGAAGCGCCCATCGCCCACTTCCAGCTACTGCTGTCTCATTACGTCACAGTGACGGTTTTACCGTTGGTGCCTGTGAGTCGATTCTGTAGCACTGCAGGCGGTTTCGGTCCTGATCGACTTCACTGGGAGGCTGTTGGAACGGGTACGGATGCGCCGGCGAGGTGCGCTGTTCGTGTGCCTGACGACCGCGTTGGCGGTCACCGTCGGTTGCGCAGCCGATCCACTCGATCCGCCACGTCCAGATGGCGCTGCGACAACGTAGCCGAATCCGGCCAACATTCGACCGTTACCGTTTCGTGGTGATCTCCCGCCAGCGCCATTGCTGAGCGCCCCCTGGCGTGCCGATGCCGAGCGAGATTCCGCGGCGGCAACTCCGCCAGATTCAACTGCCTTCGGCGATCCTTCCCATCCCCCTTCTGTTGGCGAGCAAAGGGAGGAATTCGTCACTGTGACGTATTGTGCTGTGGTGGAAGGTGTTTCGCACTATGTCGATTCGAATGATTTGAACGGAACGGGCTTCCAAAACTGCCGTCATCGGTGGGCGAAAGCTGGCCTTATGCTGCTTCATGACAAGGTCCAGGTCGCCTCGCCAGAATAAGGAAACATGTTGACCACCGTGATCGCCCGCGCGCAGCCAGGTCCAAAGCAGTCGGATCGAGTCCTGTGAGGAACACAGCGGAAGGAATGGTGGTATTTCTCGTCATCTTCACCGTTGGGATGGTGTGGGTGTTTGCGGTGAAGCCGCTGGTCGAAGGCAGGTCAGACAAACGCCGGCGCTCGCAGTCGGCAGCATTCAGATCTCGCTGGCAGCACGTGCCGTTGTGGCAGGTCCCACACGATGAGCTTGCGGCAGAGGCAAAGCGGTGCGAAGCGATTATCGCCACCCTTGAACTTCAAAGTCGCAGTGGCCACGTCGATCCGCGGACTTCACCTGAGCTGACCAGCCAAATCGTCTGGTATCGCAGCGTATTGGATGCGGTTCAGCAGGCGATGGCCTGGATCGCCGCAGCCCAAGGCGGATGGCCGGCGCAGGGGCCACGTCAGTGATCGGCCAGCACTCCTCTTTGATCAGTGAGAGGTACATCTGGATGTCGAATGAGGGTGAATTATCTTCTCGGACATGAGAGTCCGGGGTTGAATGAGGTAGCTGCGTCTGGGGTCTGATGGGCGATGGCTCCCGATCCTCTCCGATGGCGCGGATCAGCTCAATCCGGCAGCCGAGATTATCGCTGCGGCGGTAGTCGCAGCCTTAGCTGCGTCGGCGGAAATCCGATGTGCTCCAGTAATTCTGAACCGATGCTGACTGGCCTCAGCAAGGCTGGCAGCGATCGATTCTTCAAGGGCATGTCCTGACAGTCCGCGACGGTGATCACCGGCGATGGGTGGTGCGTGGCCTTGTGCCCGCATCCTGATCCGCTCAGCGATCGTTGACGGAGACGCATACAGCTCGAACACCGCGACATGTGCCTCACGCCAATGCGATGTCTTGAACACCGCTGCTGCCGTGATCAAATCCGCCGTGACGACGACAGTGTCGATGCCGGTTTCGGCCAGCGTTGCAGCCACGGCGAGAGCGTTGCGCGACCGGAGAGACGCAAGCCGATCGCCGCGCGGGTCGGCGCCGACGAAACCCAACTGATGCAGATCGAGGTATCCCGCCCGGTGACCGGATGTCGCCAGCTGCGTGTAGATCTGATACCCGACGGTCGACGTGCCGACGCCCCCGGGTCCGGCCACCAGCAGGACCCGATCCGGCAAGCTGGCCATGGTAGGCCCATCAGCGCACGCCACCGTATGGCGGCTCGCGCGACGGTCGGCTCGTTGTAGGTGTGCCAGCGCAGCCTGGCTCACTGTCTCTGCAACGTGTTGTGGCGACAGTGAGCTCGTGTCGATCCCCAGATCCGCCCAGCCTCGGTCGATGCGGGCGGCGTACTCGATTGCCCTGTTGGTG
Source organism: Mycolicibacterium porcinum (assembly GCA_001942045.1). Classification (GTDB taxonomy): domain Bacteria; phylum Actinomycetota; class Actinomycetes; order Mycobacteriales; family Mycobacteriaceae; genus Mycobacterium; species Mycobacterium porcinum_A. The sequence goes on along the minus strand of MSTD01000058.1, from coordinate 2,871 downwards.
AGGTCGACCTGCCATCCTCGTCGACGGATGCGATCGCGGATCGCTGCATCGTCGGCGTGCAGGTGACAGGCGAGCACGTCGGCCGGCTCCACGTCCGGAAGCAGCGTCCGAAGATGTGCTCGGCCATCTGCCAGCCCAGCGATGACGACCAGTTCGGCACCGGCGTCGCGGTAGCCAGGATCGAGCGCACGCAGACTCTTCGCAATGAGCTCAGTTTCGGACGCGCCGGTGGCGGCCAGACGCAGCTGGTCGGAATCGACAAATGCCGCCGTGACGCCCACTGCGGCGAGATCGGCACGCACTTGCCACCCCACCGTGGACTTCCCCACACCTGCCGTACCACCAAGCCATACAACGGGAAGCATCGCCTCAACCCTAAAACCACCCGACCCACCCACCGCAACCAAATTTCCCGTGTCATGACGCTGGCCGGGTGGATCACGGTGGCAGTTGGGCGATATCAGAGTCCGTGTTCTTCCGGTGATAGCTTCGTCGATGAGTCGAAGGGTTGGCCGGATGATGATTGGGACGGGACAGACTGGGCGGCGAGGTGTGCTGTTCGTGTCGGTGGTGCTCGCGCTGGCCGTTGCCGCCTGCGGCGCTGATCCCAGCCGACCGGTTGCATCGGATGATGCTGAGACCACGCTGCCGGTTCCGGTGAACATTCCACCGTTCCCGTTACCCAGCGACGTTCCGCCGGTACCGCTGCCCAGCTCGGTACCCAACATCGAGATGCCGAGCGACATCCCGCGGGCGCAGCTTCCGGCTGACGTGCCGAAAGTTGAGTTGCCGGCCGATATTCCTCAGATTGAACTACCTTCGGCCATTCCCCCTATCCCCTTTCCGTGATCAGGGCTGTGGCAGAGCGGTTTTCGAAGTTCTCGATTCACATTAGGTAGTACCTATCCCGTCCGAATGATCAATTGCGGTCGGGAGTGAGAGACCAGAGTTCTCCGATCCGGGGCAGTTCCAGCCGCTGCGCAACGCGCTGTGAGGACACGTTGTCGACCGAAGTGCTGTAGTACAGACGTGGAACACGGCCCACGCACTGCGCCGCCCAGGCGCCGACCATGCAGGCGGCCAGACCACGACCACGCGCGCTGGGCAAGGTCCACACGCCAGCTTCGGCACCGTGTACCGACCAGCGTGCCGTCTCGCAGATCGCCAACACCCGATCACCGTCAGTTGCTGCGGCCCAAGGGAACTCGCTGTCCAGCATTCGTTCCCACTCAGGTTGGGTGGCCCAGTCCGGTGAAATCCGCAAGCGGCGAGCGTCGTCATCGACGTCGGTGATCAGGCGAACGCCCGCTGGTGCAACCATACCGACGGGCCTGGAACAGTCATAGCTCAAGGTGATTTCGCGATGCAGCGGGCCGGTGACGGGCACCAGGACTGGAACCATCCGGTCCAATAGGGTCTCGGCGACGCTGTCCGGCCGCCAGCGCCCGCACCGCGCGTCCAGCATCTTCAGGAAGAGTTGGTGCGACGTGTATACGCCAATTGCGGCCAGCCCGCGCGATCACCACGGGCGGCATCGGTTCGGCGCCGACGCTGCCGACTCCCCAGACCACCTCGATCTCGGCGGCGAGCGAATCAAGTGCTGCGAGTTCGGTTGGCACGGCTGCAACCTAGCCTTCTCGCGTGCATGCCGTCCAGGCAAATACATTGCTGCTAGCCCGAAATTTGGGTGAATGTGCATTTGCGTCTCTATTGACACGGTAGATGTAGCTGTCGCGATTTAGTCAGCGTTTGCACATCAGATCGACATACGCGGTCGTATAACGCACGAGGTTGTTCACCCTGCCGGTCGGGCCCCGCTGCACCCAGGAATGCTTGACGTCGGTGCCCTGCCGCACGGCCGTGACCGTGCACTGGTCCATGGGTGCGTTACCGACTTTGTTGAGAATCACTCGGAATCCTTGGGCCTCGAGCTCGCTGATTGTCGCTTCCGCCGACGTCTGCCCCGTCGGCGCTGCCGACGCCGGCGCCGGCGCCGGCGAGCACAATGCCAATACGGCCGCAGCTGAGGCAACGACAACGTTCCCTACGATCCTGCCGCTCGACAATTCAATTCCCTTTCCGATATCCACTCCGCGCACGGAATATTTCCATGCAAACGACTTTGTATCGAGCCTAGTCAGGTTTTATTTTTTGGCCAGGAACTCATATGCGACGCATAACTAGCCTCAAAGAAAACTCATAGCTCATTCATGTCAATTCCAGACATGAATGCGCACGGGACGAGCAGTCCGACAGGTTGGGCCGGCGAGAGGTTGTTGCGTCAGCAGGGCAGATTTCTCTGCGATACTGGCGACGAATCGGTGGCGTGGGTGCGGAGGTGGGCGGTGCGGAAAGCCGGTGGCATCGCGATGGCTTTGGCATCGTCGGTAATGGCGGTCTCCGGCTGTACGTCGGTACAGGACGGGCACGCAGTCAGCGATCCGGCCTTTACAGCGAACGGTGACGGGGTCATTGTGGCCCTCCTTGACCCTGGCAACTATCCGACCAAACCCCTGGATCCCATGGGAGCCGCCGGAAGTCGTGGACATGTTGTGGAGTCACAACGAATGGCCGAGTACGTGGTGTTGCCCAGCGACGTCGACAAGAGCATGACGACCCAGGGCAGCCTCAACGGTCTCGGGACCGCCCTTCCGCTGCCGACAGCCGGGCTCATCGACGGATTCGTGGTCTCGGATACCAAGAAGATTCTGGAGTCTCACAACTATGTCGCCGGCTTCGCCGCACAGCGATTCGGCACCACACGCGCCATGACGGTGATGGTCACTCGGTTCCCGGACGAGAAGGTTGCCGCCGATGCGGCAACCCAAATGGCCGCTGTCCCACCCCCACGCGGGACTCGTACCCCATTCC
>MSTD01000057.1 GCA_001942045.1 Mycolicibacterium porcinum | reverse complement strand
CCCCCGCCGTCCCGCCCGTCGTGCCGCAGCAGCACCTGAACCCGCGCGGTGCGCCCGGCCCCTCGGTTCTCCGGGTCCCACCACCGCTCGTCGACCGGCCACGGCCCCGCCCACCAGCGCAGCCTGCCGTCACGGCGGCCGGCGCCGGACAGCTGCGCCGGATCGGCCGAGAACAACCCGCGGCTGGTGACCCGGACCGGGTTTCCCTGTACGTCAAGAAGTTCCACCGGGTCATCGAGCAGTACGGTCGGTGAGGGCTCGGGCAGCTGGCCCGGCCAGGGCTGCCGCGGATCGGCTCGCGGTACCGGCTCATCCCCCAATTGCGTGAAGGTGATGCGCTCGGCGGGCCCACGCCCGCCGCTGAGCACCGGTACCTGTACCGCCTCCGGCCCGAGCAGACCCTGCACCCGCAGCAGCGCCCGCCGGGCCCGCAACCGGTCCTCCTCTCCCATCCCGCCCCACAGCGGCAGCTGCAGCGCCGCCGCCGACACCACCTCCACCGGGCGCAGGCGCAACATGACGAGGGGCGCACTAGGCCGATCAATGGTGCGGCGGTTCAGCCAGCCGTCCAGCTGCCACCGCACGCGGTCGGCGGTGGCGTCCTCGGTCAGCGGTTCCGCACACCGCCAGACCCGTTCCAGCTCTTCACCATTGGCGGTGACGGCGTGGATGGCCAGCCGGGTACAGCCCACTCCGGCCGCCTCCAGATGACGATGCAGGTCACTGGCCAGCGACCGGCCCGCGAAGGCCGCGGCATCCACCCTTTCGATCGGCGGGTCACAGTTCATCACCGCATCGAGTTCAGCCGCAGGGTCCCGACCGGAGGGCCCTCGATCCGGCTCTCCACGGGCGAACCGGTGCGCCGTCACCGCGTCCGCCCCGAACCGGGAGGCGATATCGGTGCGGGACAGCTCGGCGAACTGCCCCAAGGTTCGGATGCCCATCCGCCACAACAGATCCGCCAGGTCCTCGCGCCCGGGGACGGCCAGAGCCGGCTCGGTGGCCAACTGCCGGATCGACAGCCCGGAAAGAAACCGCGCGTCGTTCCCGGGTTCGACGATGCACCCCGCCCTGGCGGCGAAGACCGCGGTGGAAAGCTGATCAGCGATACCGACCTGACATTCGGCCCCCGCCGCGGCGACGGCGTCGATCAATCGTTCGGCCGCAACAGGTTCGGACCCGAAATACCGCGCCGCGCCGCGTACCGAGAGCACAAGCAGCCCCGGGCGCAGCACCTCGGCGCGCGGTACCAGATCGTCGACGGCAAGCGTCACGTTCTCGAAATGGCGGGCGTCTCTGGCCGGGTCGGCGGTGACGACATGCAGGTGTGGGCACCGGGCCTGCGCCTCACGACGGCGCAGACCGCGCCGAACCCCGGCCGCCCGCGCCGACGCCGAGCACGCGATCACCCGGTTGGCCAGAGTGACCGCGACCGGCACCGTCGACGTCAGGCCTGCCGCCGTCGCCGCGGCCACCGCCGGCCAGTCCATACACCAGAGGGCCAGCACTCTGGACTCTGCGGGCATGAGTTACCCGCCTACCGCACAAGCCGATCCGAAACCTCGCCCACGGGCCCGCATCGCCAGCCGGACCCGGCTGATCCGGCCCCGCCCGGGCACCGGAACGTCTTCACCGGCACCGGCCACCTCATAACCGGATACCCGGGCCTCCAGCCGGGCCGATGCTCCCTGCCACTCACCGTCGGTAACCAGCAGGGTGCAGCCTTTCTGCCGGGCCCGCGCCACCATCACCCTGGCCCGGTTGGGCGGCACCGAACGCCCGCCCAACCCGAGCACCACCAGATCCATCCCGTCCATCAGCACCGCGGCCACCTCGACGGGATCGGCACCCGGATCCGGGATCACCGCGAGCCGGCTCAGATCGGCGCCCATCTCCACCGCGGCCAGCAGGCCGACATCGGGTTGCCCGATGATCGCCGCATGACCGCCCGCAGCCGTCACCGCCGCCACCATCCCCAGCGACAGCGACCGGGCACCTGCGGCCACCGCGACGGACCCCCGCGGCAGCGTCGTCGGCAGGCCCTCGGGCAACGCCTCAACCAGCGTTTCAGGCGGCTCCAGCAAAGCCTCCCGGGCCGGGAAGCCGGTCGGCGACCGGGGCACGCCACGATGCGACTGGCCGACCTTCCCCGATACCGAAGCGATCTTGCGCCGGAGGTGTTCCACCTGTTCAGAGCGGGTAAGCAGGCGTAATTCAAGCTCCGCCGCAGCAGTCACAACAACACCTCCCGCACCAGCAGTTTCTCAGCATGTTCGAATATATGTTCGATTGCTCGAGTAAACACCCACCCTCCGACAGCGTCAAGCTGCGAGAGCCGGCCACCGACCGCCGAGGACGGGGCCTGGCGAAATGGTTCTGCGACGGTCCGGACCTTCGGTTAGAGTTCCGTTCACCAGAACCCGCTTCGGGATGGGACTGGCCACGACATGCGTTACCGGTTGTGGGAATCCACCGCGATTCACCGAAGGCCAGGTTCTGTTAAAGCACGGGGGACAGTGAGGACAGCATCATGAAGTCTGGGCAGTTGACTCGTCGGCTCACCGTCATCGCAGGCGGTGCGGCAGTCATCGGGATGATCTCGTTCACCGCGGCGTGCGGTACCGAGGAGAAGGGTCCCGAGACCACCACACCGACCACCACCACTACGACGACCACCACCCCGCCGGCCACGCCCGCTCCGCCGCCATCGGTCGAGCCGACCGAGAAGTCGATCAACCCGACCGGCGGCAATCTGTTCACCCCCGGCGTGAAGGCACCCCCGGCCCCGACCGCGATCCCCGGCGACAACTAGACCAGGAGCACAGAAAGTCGGTCGTTCGCCCATGGCCGGGATGAACATCGCCCCCGGGCGGGCGGTACTGGCGCTGATACTTTTCGGCGCCCTGCTGGTTTCCGATTTGCGGACCACTCCCACCACGGGTGATTGGGCGTACGGACCCGCTCACATAAGCGGCCCGTACGCCCAATTACTGTCCGCCTCAACGGATCTCGGGCCCGCCGACAACGGCTCGGCACAGCTCACCATGACGCTGCACAACGCCACCCGACCCGCAGCGCTGTTCGGGTGGGCCGAGCAGCACGCCCTGTCGATCCGGTGGCGCCCCGGTGATTCCTGGGCCATCGCCGAAGGCCGATCCGCCGACATGGCAACCGCTTTCGGGGTGGACATCCACGACTACCGGGGCCGGCGCGGTCAAGAGTTCTACGCCTCACCGCAGCAGCCGTCGATCCCCGAGCCGCTGGCCGGGGAGGTCACCGAGGTCGGTCGCATTCTCGGCTACACGCCGTACCGGATGTCGCTCCCGGACCTGCGGAACCTGCCGACCGATGTTCCGGACCAGGGCCTGACGCCACAAGGTGTGCTCAACACCTACAACCTCGCGGGCCTGTCCGAGCAGGGGTTCACCGGCAAGGGCACCACCATCGTGTTCTTCGCGTTCGACGGTTTCGATCAGACCGATCTGGACACGTTCGCCACCACCTTCGGCCTGCCCAGGTTCACTCCCACGGTGGTCGGCGGACAACCGAGTGCACCGCGCGGTGAGACCACCATGGATCTGCAGGTCGCCCACGCCATCGCCCCGGATGCGCAAAAGGTCGTGGTCAACGCCCGGCCGACCGTTCAGGGTGACGGCGCCTACGAGAAGATCGGGAAGATGCTCGAGTCCGCGGACCAGCAGTTCCCCGGTGCGGTGTGGAGCTTCTCGATCGGCTGGGGCTGCGACAAGTTGATTACCGCAGCCGATCTCGCTCCCGTCCGCTCGGCCCTGGCCACCGCGCACACCCACGGCACCACGGCGTTCAATGCCAGCGGTGATCTGGCCGGCCTGGAATGCAAAGGGGGACAAGACTGGTCGTCCGCGCCCGGCAAGGACGACATCGGCCTGGACTCGGTGGCCTCCGTCCCCGAGATGACCGATGTCGGCGGCACGACGCTGTCGACCGATGCCGACGGCGGCTGGCTGGCCGAGCAGGCCTGGTTCGACGTCCCGTTGTCGCAGGGCACCGGCGGCGGGGTGTCGTCGTTGTTCGACCGCCCGGACTGGCAGCACGGGCTGTCCGCCCCCGGCAGCGATGAAGCCGGCGGCGACCAGAAGCGGCTGACCCCCGACATCTCCGCTGTCGCCGATCCGTTCACCGGAGTGAAAATCGTTCTGAACGGCCAGGTTCTGGTCGGCGGGGGCACTTCGCAGTCCGCACCGCTGTGGGCGGCGATGGCCGCGGTGATGAATCAGTACCTGATCGCCAACGGTGGCCGTGCCCTCGGCGACCTCAACCCGCAGCTGTACCGCATCGCCAAGGGAGCTCCGCTGCCCGCCTTCCGCGACGTCACTCTCGGTGGCAACGCGGTGGCCACCGCGGCACCCGGCTACGACCTGGTGACCGGGCTGGGCACACCCGACGTGGAGAACCTCGCCAAGAATCTTCTTCTCCTGCAGAAGGCGCACCGATGACCGACACGCCTGACGACACCGACGTCCCCACCACCGAGTGCCGCGTCTGCAAGGTCGACGTGCCCGACGGCAAGTACTGCGGCCTGTGTGGGGTGCCGATCGACAAGGAGCCGGGCGACGGGCCGGAATGGCTGCGGCTCAGCGCATCCTGCGTCGCCCCCGATGAACACCTGCTGCGTCCGTCGATCGCCAGCTCGCTGTTCCCCCACCTGTCGCATCAATCCCGCACCCCGTTCCGCGTCGCGATGCTGGCCTTGTTGGCCGGGCTGGTGGCCTGCGCCCTGCTGAAGCTGCCCGCGGCCCTGATCGCAGTCGCGGCGCTCGGCCTCCCGTTGCTGTTCCTGATCTATCTCTATGAGTCCGACGCCTTCCGTGACCTGCACCGGGTCAATCTGGCCCTGACCATCGTCCTGGGAATCGCACTGGGCGTGGGCTGGGTGCTGCTCACCGGCCACGTCATGGCCAAGTCCTACGGTGTCCCGCTCGGCGTCGGAGTGACCGGATCCCGGATCGTGCGCAACGGCTTGGGGATTCCGGTGGGCGGCGCGATCCTCATGCTGGTGCCCGCCGTCGCGGTCCGGCTGTTACGGCCGTCCAGCCGGGAATCATTGGACGGCTTCATGATCGGCGCCCTCGGCGCGACGGCATTCACCGCGGCGGCCACGCTGACCCGGCTGGCGCCACAGTTGTCCACCGGGATGGTGGCGCACAACCGCCCGCTGTCCGGGCTGCTCGTCGAGGCCGGGATCCGTGGTGTCGCAGTACCTTTGACCGCAGCATCCATCGGTGGCCTGATCGGTGCGGCGTTGTGGTTCACCCGCCCCACCACCAAGGTCGACAAACACGTCGGTTACGTCCGGCTCGTGATGTTCTCGTGCGCGTTCGCCGTGTTGATCATCTACACGGCACTGGGTCTGGTTGATGTGGCCCGTATCCCCCAGTGGCTCCAGCTGACCGTGCACCTCGCGGTTGCGTTGCTAGCGACCTTGGCACTGCGCGTCGGTCTGCATCTGGCGCTGCTGCACGAAGCCCAGGACGAGATCGCTTCCGACAAACCCATCTTCTGCCCGCGCTGCGGCCACATCGTTCCCGACATGTCGTTCTGTCCGCATTGCGGCGCGGCCACCCACGCGTCATCGCGCACTTCCCGTGAAGAACGTCGCGAGCACCGGCCGGTCCGTGACCCAGGGTCGGACGCCGGATGAGCACGTTCTTTCCCGGATATGCGGTGCCCATCTCGACGGGCAGAACCCGGGCCATCCGCGGGACCTCGGCGCTCAAACTGCTGACCGTTCTCGGCACCGGAATCGCCCTGGTGGCCGGCGTGCTGGCCTGGGTCTCCCATGCGACGAGCGAATCACCGGCCCGCTACATGTGTCCACCGGACTGCGGGCGGCCGCCGACCGGGCAGGCCGTGGCGATCAATCCGGTGTTCACCGCACCCGACGGGAGCTTCTCGGTCTCCTACCCGGTGGCTTCCTCGGCGTACAAGGTCACCACCAACCCGAACGGTGTCACCGCGGAATTCCAGGCCGGCGATGGCGGCATGCTGCAGTTGTTCAGCGAGCCGGCCGGCGGACGCAGCCCGAAGGACATCGCCAACTCCCTCGTCGAGAAGACGTTTCCGGACACCAAGACCGCCTACGACATCCCCAACGCGATGGTCGGTTACCACCCGGGTTTCGGCCTGGTCGCCGATTGCTGGCCCCAGGGCGCCACGAGCAACTACATGCGGATGCGGGTCCTGGTGTTGGTCGCGGTGAAAGACGACCTCGCGCTCGTCGCGTCAGCGGTCGGACCGTACCGGGAGTTCGGGCCTGGCTCCGGCGCCAGCAAACCCTCGGGCGCGAACCTCCAGTTGGCGCTGGACATGGGCAAGTACGTCAACAGCTTCCGCTGGCGGGGAGACCCCAGCCGCTGACCTGCTGTTCCGAACGGCAGAGTCTCCTAGTGAAATCCTCGCAATTGACGTCCATGTCGGAGCGCGCTGAGTTAAAGTTTGCCGGCAAGCCGATTCAGATGCTGTTTCTGAACCGCCCGCCGGGGGACAGTTAGGACGAATCATGAGGTCACGCCCATCGACGCGGCGCCTCGCAGCCGCCGCAGCCTCCGCCGCGATCATCGCAATGGTCGGGCTCAGCGCTTGCGGTACCGGTGAGAAAGCACCGGAGACCACGAGCCCCACTCCGACCACCACAACGACAACCACCACAGCGACGCCGCCGCCTCCGGTGGCGCCCACCGAGAAGCAGGTCACCCCAGGCGGCGCCAACAGGTTCACTCCCACCCACGTAGAGCCGGCGGCGCCACCCACCGGGCGCCACGGGATCGGCAGCCCGCACAGGCAATAACACCATCAGACCGGGCCCCGGCGACGCCGTGCCGACCGTCGAATGCCGGGTGTGCCGAACCGATGTTCCGGCGGGCACCTTCTGCGGCCAGTGCGGCGCCTACCTGTCGCCGTCGGGCGGCGGGGCCGGGTGGTTGCGACTCCGGGCTTACTGCGCCGGGCGCGAGCATCTGCTGCGGCCGTCGGTGGTCAGTTCGCTGTTCCCACAGCTGCCGCGGCATTCGCGCGTGCCGTTCCGGCTGGCAGTCGGGGTGCTGGTGGTCGCGGTGGTCGCTTGCGCACTGCTGCGGTTGCCGGCGGCGATGAACGCGCTCGCCGGGTTCGGGGTGCCGCTGTTGTTCGTCGCGTATCTACGCAAATCCGTTGTCATTCGCGATGTTCCAGTGCGCACGCTGCTGCTGACCGCCGCCTTGGGCGCGGGCCTGGGCGTCGCCTGGACATTGATCACGGGAACCGCCGTGGCCCGGGAGTACGACATGCCGATGGGCGTCGACCTCCCGCAGTTCCGGATCATGCGGGATGGCCTGGGGATCCCGCTCGGCGCCATGCTGCTGATGCTCACGCCCGCCGTGGTGATCCGCCTGTCGGGGACGCGAACACCAAACCCCTTGGGCGGCTTTGCCATCGGCACCCTCGGCGCGCTTGGATTCACCGCGGCGGCCACGCTGAGCCGGCTGGCTCCGCAGTTCGACGACGGGATGGTGGACCATGACCGTCCGTTGAGCGGGCTGTTGGTCCAGGCTGGGATCCAGGGTGTGGCGGTGCCGTTGACCGCCGCGGCGGCCGGTGCCCTGGCCGGGGTCGCTCTGTGGTTCACCCCGTCGTCGGACGATACGCCGTACCGTCCGAAACACGTGCGTACGGCCTTGGCGCTGACAACAGCATCCATCCCCGCCTGCTTTGTGGCCCTCGGCCCGATCGACGTCGCGCCGGTGCCTCAAATATGGATCCTGGCCGTGCATCTCGTCGTGATGGCAGTGGCGATGCTGGCATTGCGAATCGGCCTGCAGCTGGCCTTGCTGCACGAGACGCACGATGCCGCGAACGCCGACGCATCGCTGCCGTGCTTGCAGTGCGGCCGCAGCGTTCCCGACATGACGTTCTGCTCCAACTGCGGAGCGGCGATCCGGGCGTTGTCGCAACCGCCGCACCAAGCCGACGACCGCCGACTGCTGGGGATGTGGGCCGGCGGGGTCACGTTGGTGGCCGCCGCCCTTGTCGGAGTGTCGGCATCGGTCAGCACCGCACCCGCGCGCTACGTCTGTCCGCCGGACTGCGGCAGTCCCCCGACCATGGAACCGGTCGCGAGCAATCCTCGGTTCACCGCCCCGGACGGCGCGTTCTCGGTCGCGTATCCGGCCACCGGCGCGGCGTACTCGGTCACCACCGCCGACGACGGCGTGACGGCGGACTTCCAGGCCGGAGACGGCGGCACGATGCAGCTCATCGGCAAACCCGCGTCCGGGAAAACACCGAAGGAGATCGCCACCGCTCTGGTCGAAGACACCTATCCCGACACCGACCTGGACTACGAGATCCCGAATGCCATGGTCGGCTATCAACCCGGATACGGCATGGTCCTCGACAGCTGGCCACAAGGCGCCACCGGCGACTACATGAGGATGCGGGTGGTCATTCTGACCGCGGTGAAAGACGACCTGGCCCTGATCGCCGTCGCATCCGGCCCATATCACGCGTACGGCCCGGATTTCGGTCCCGGAATTCCGTCCGGCGCCAACTTGGACCTTGCCTTGGATATGGGCAAGTACGTCAACAGTTTTCGCTGGCGCGGAGACCCGATCCGCTAACCCTTCCATCCTCGATTGGTGACATTGACAAATGTCATCAATTGCTGGTGTACTCCTTCCACGCTTCAACGAGGAGGCCCCATGCCCGGAAGTAGCCCGGCCGTGCCGCGTCATGGATCGTTGCGATCCCGCAGCGCATCCAGAATCAGCAGCCTTACCCTGCGAAATGTCAGCGCCGCTCTGCCGCCGGATACCGGCTGGGGGCTGTGGACCTCACGCAGGCTGATCGCCCGGATCATGTCCACCTTCGGGCCGTCCCTGTCGGGTACGCGGGTCGAACACGTCGACGTGCGCATGGCCGACGGCCGGCGCGTGGTGGGCGAATGGGTGCGCGGCCCCGGGGTGATCGAAGGCGAACGCGCCATCTACTACCTGCACGGCAGCGGATTCGCGCTGTGCTCGCCGCGTACGCACCGCCGGCTCACCGCGTGGCTGTCGCGGCTGACCGGGCTCCCCGTGTTCTGCGTCGACTACAGGCTGGCTCCCGAACACCGGTTCCCCGCCGCCGCCAACGATGTCCGCGCCGGCTGGGATTGGCTGTGCACCGAACGCGGGCTCCACCCGGACCGCATCGTGATAGCCGGTGACTCCGCGGGCGGACACCTCGCCGTGGATCTGCTGCTGCAACCCGACGTCGCTCACCCCGCCGGACTGGCGCTGTTCTCGCCGCTGATCGACCTGACGTTCGCCCTCGCCCGCACCCAGGAGAGCCTGCGCCCAGACCCGGCGATCCGCGTCGCCGATGCGGCTCGGCTGGTCGAGTTGTATTGCGGGAAGACCGATGTCAACCATCCTCGACTGAAACTCGACATCGCGGGCGGGCGGGCGCTCCCGCGAACCCTGATCCAGGCCGGCGGCGCCGAGATGCTGCTCGCCGATGCACGCTCGCTCGACGCCGACATCCGCGCCGCAGGCGGCGATTCCGACCTCCAGGTGTGGCCCGATCAGGTGCACGTGTTCCAGGCGCTGCCCCGGCTCAGCCCGGAGGCCGTCCCGGCGATGCAGCAAGCCGCCGCATTCATTTCAGAATCCCTGCGCCACAACACCATCGAGGTTGCCGGATGAACATCTTCGGATCGGGCCGCAAGCGCAGCCGTCACGCTGACGCCGTCGTGACGGGTGCGGGCAGCGGCATCGGCGCCGCCTTCGCCCGCGAACTGGCCGCTCGCGGCGGCCGGGTGGTATGCAGCGACATCGATGAGGACGGTGCCCGCGTCACCGCCGAGGCCATCGTCGCCAACGGCGGTCAGGCCACCGCACTGCGCTGTGATGTCTCACAGATCAACGACGTCACGCACCTCGCCGACGCCGCACAAGCCTGGTTCGGCGGGCCGCCCTCGTTGGTCGTCAACAACGCCGGCGTCGGTGCGGGCGGGCAGCCGATCGGTGAAGTCACCCTCGACGACTGGAACTGGGTGCTCGGCATCAACCTGTGGGGCCCGATCCACGGCTGCCACGTGTTCACGCCGATTCTGCGTGCCGCACAAGGTGATCAGCCGCGCGGCATCATCAACGTCGCCTCCGCGGCGGCATTCGGCGCGGCCCCGGGAATGGCCGCCTACAACGTGAGCAAGGCCGGGACACTGTCGCTGTCGGAGACCCTGGCCGCCGAGCTGGCTGGCACCGGGATCAACGTGACGGTGTTGTGTCCGACGTTCGTCAAGACCAACATCGTCGAATCCGGCCGGATCACGGCGCAATCCACGCAACTGGCCGACCGGCTGATGCGCTGGACCGGATTCTCCCCCGAGCGCGTCGCCCGGATGTGTCTCGATACCAACGACCGGGGCGGCCTGTACTGCATGCCGCAACCGGACGCCCGGATCGGCTGGGGGATCAAACGACTCACCCCGACGATCTACACCCGCGCCGTGGGTTTGACTACCCGCGTCACCAGTCACGAGGAGGTTTAGCCATGGCCATGGATATGGAACGAATGCTGGCGAAGATCAAGGACCGTCAGTGGGCGCTGGCCGACATCGACTGGGACGCACCGGGCGCCGAGACCATCACCGACGAGATGCGGCCCAAGCTCAAGGCTTTCATGGCCGATCTGTGCTGGATCGAGAACGTCGGTGCACGTGGGTTCGCCGCGCTGGCCAAGAAGGCCCCGACCCCGACCATCGCCGAGATATACCGCTACTTCCACGCCGAAGAGCAGCGGCACGCCAACGCCGAGCTGGCGCTGATGAAGCGCTGGGGCATGCTCGACGACGGTGAGATGCCCGAACCGAACGTGAACATCCGGTTGGCCATCGAGTGGCTGGACACGTTCTCCGACCACATGTCGCTGTCGGTGCTCGGCACCGTCATCCCGATGCTCGAGGTCGCTCTCGACGGCGCGCTGTTGAAATTCCTGCTCGAAGAGGTGGACGACCCCGTCTGCCATCAGGTGTTCGAGAAGATCAACAACGACGAATCCCGGCATATCGCGGTCGATTTCGAGGTGCTGAACATGATCGGCAACTCCACCGTGCGGAGACTCGCAGTCGAGTTCGTCGGCAACGTGGCGTCGCCCGGCGTCATCATCGGCACGCTGATGTACGTGCCGCTGCTCAATCGCATGCGCAACAACATCGTCGACATGGGGCTGCAACCGGAGAAGCTGTACAAGGCGATGATGCGCTTCAAGGAGATCGGTGGACGCGGTGAGTACACCTGGCGGGTCCCGACCTATCAGCTGCTCAAGCTGCACGGCCGCATGGTGACCAACCCGCGCCATCCGTACCACTGGATCGCCAACCCCATGGTGTGGGCCTCGGACCGCTACCCCAAGACGCTGCTGCGCCCGATTCCCAGCTGGTTCAAAGAGCTGACCCACGAGCCGGCGGCCTGACATGCGCACCTACGACACTCTGATCGTCGGCGCCGGATTCACCGGCGTCGGCACCGCCATCAAACTCCTAGAGGCCGGCGTCGACGACTTCATCATCCTGGATCGTTCCGACCGGGTCGGCGGCACCTGGCGCGACAACACCTATCCCGGTGCCGCATGCGATATTCCGTCGCTGCTGTACTCGTTCTCGTTCGTCAAGAACCCGGACTGGTCCCGCGCCTATTCACCGGCCGGTGAGATCCGCCAACATATCGAGGACATGGTCGACGCGTTCGACCTGCGCCGGCGCATCCAGTTCGGGATCGAGGTGAACGGCCTGGCCTTCGACGAGGCCGAGGGCGTCTGGACGGTCAAGACCACTGGCCGTAAGCGTTTTCGGGCGCGCACCGTCGTGCTGGCCTCCGGTCCCCTGCCCGACCACAAGTGGCCCGACATCCGCGGGCTGGACACCTACCAGGGCCACAAGATCCACAGTGCGAACTGGGATCACGACTACGACTTCACCGGCAAGCGCGTGGCCGTCATCGGCACCGGAGCCAGTGCGGTACAGATCATCCCGGAACTGGTGAAGACCGCGGGCTTCGTCAAGGTGTTCCAACGTACCCCGGGTTGGGTGATCCCCCGCCTGGACATCGCCACCCCACCGGTAGCGCGCACTTTGTTCGCGAAAGTGCCTGCCGCGCAACAGCTGGCCCGCCAGATCCTGTTCTGGGGTCATGAGGCCAGCGCGACCGCGATGGTGTGGGACACCCCGCTGACGGGGTTGGTGGCCCGGCTCGGCAAGGCGCATCTGCGCCGTCAGGTCTCCGACCCGTGGCTGCGCAGGCAGCTGACCCCGGACTTCACCCCCGGTTGCAAACGCATGCTGGTCTCCAGCGATTACTACCCGGCCCTGCAGCGCGACAACTGCAAGCTGATCGACTGGCCCATCGCCACCATGAGCCCGGTGGGCATCCGCACCAGCGACGGCATCGAACACCACCTCGACGCGATCGTGTTCGCCACCGGCTTCGACGTGCACCTCACCGGTCCGCCCTACCCCGTCACCGGCCTGGGCGGCCGGTCCCTGGCCGACGAGTGGACGGGCGGTGCCCAGGCGTACAAGAGCATCAACGTCCACGGCTATCCCAACCTGTTCCTGATGACCGGGCCCAACTCCGGACCGGGGCACAACTCGCTTCTGGTCTACGTCGAGGGGCAGATCGACTACGCGGTCACCGGCATCAGCACGATCCTGCGCAAGAATCTGCGCTACCTCGACGTACGCGCTGACGTCCAAGAGCGGCACAACACCCGGCTACAGCAGCGGCTGACGAAAACCACCTGGATGTCCGGATGCACCAGCTGGTACCTCACCGCCGACGGATTCAACGCGTCAATGTATCCCGGCACCGCCACCCAGTATCTTCGACAGATGCGGGATTTCCGGCTCGGTGACTACCACGTGGCGCGCGACGCAGCTGTCGCGATCAGCTCCTCGCCCTGATGGCGGCCAAGCAGCCCCGGCCACCGGCGGGCGCCATCTCGACGATCCTCACCGGTCTGCGTCGGGCCCCACGGCAGATCCGGCGCGGATCGCGGGACGTCATCGAAACTGCGGTGTCGCAACTCTTCGACGCCGCCGTACAGCCGCACGGCGCCGCGGCGTCCGGTGAATATCGGATCGACGAACTCGCGCGGCTGGCCGACACCACCACCCGCAACATCCGGGTGTACCGCGACCGGGGGCTGCTGCACCCGCCGCTGCGGGTGGGCCGGATCGCGCTGTTCAACGACACCCACCTGACCCGGCTGCGGTTGATCACCTCGATGCTGGATCGCGGCTACAACATCGCCCACGTGCACGAGATGCTCAGCGCCTGGGAGCAGGGCAAGGACATCGGCGACGTGCTCGGCCTGGAAGACGCCATCGCGGGCAACTGGGCCACCGAGAAACCCGAGCGCATGCCGCTGGCCGATGCCAAACGTCTGGTCGATGACGAAGCCGGGTTCGACCGGCTCGTCGGCAACGGCGTGATCAAACTCGAGACGTCCTCAGATGAGGCGATCGTCGTGCGGCCCAAGCTGATCGAAGCGTTCAACGAGGTCCGGCGATATGGCGTGCCAATCGACACCCTGATCAACGTGCACGAGCAGGTGGTGCCGCTACTGGACCAGATCAGCTCGATCCTGGTGCAGGCCGGCGTGGAGCAGGTGTCCGAGAAGATCAAGCCCGGCGAGTCGCTGCCCGCGGATACCGAAGTGGCCGAACTGATCACGATGCTGATCCAGTTCCGCACCCAAGCCGTCTCCGCTGTGAGCGCGACACTGGCCGCCTCGATCGAGTCGACCATCGAATCGGTCGTCAGTCAGATGCTGACCGAGTACGTCGAGAAGGCCGCCGAATAGCCGGCGCTCACTCCCACTCGATCGTGCCCGGCGGCTTGCTGGTGACATCCAGCACCACCCGGTTGACCTCGGGCACCTCATTGGTGATCCGGGTCGAAATCCGTTCCAGTACTTCGTAAGGCACCCGCGTCCAGTCCGCGGTCATGGCGTCCTCACTGGACACCGGCCGCAGCACGATCGGGTGACCGTAGGTGCGTCCATCGCCCTGCACACCCACCGAGCGCACGTCGGCCAGCAGCACCACCGGGCACTGCCAGATCTGCTGATCGAGGCCGGCGGCGGTGAGCTCCTCGCGGGCGATGGCGTCGGCACGCCGCAGGGTGTCGAGGCGGCCGGCCGTCACCTCTCCGACGATGCGGATACCCAGACCCGGGCCCGGGAACGGTTGGCGCCCAACGATTTCCTCCGGCAAGCCGAGCTCCCGGCCGACCGCGCGCACCTCATCCTTGAACAGCAGCCGCAGCGGCTCGACGAGCTTGAACTTCAGGTCGTCGGGCAGGCCGCCGACGTTGTGGTGGCTCTTGATGTTGGCCGTGCCGGTGCCGCCACCGGATTCGACGACGTCGGGGTACAGGGTGCCCTGCACCAGGTACTCGATCTCGCCCTCGCTGGCGCCCAGGGTGTCGCGGACTACCCGCTCGAATGCCCGGATGAACTCGCGGCCGATGATCTTGCGCTTGCCCTCGGGATTGGTCACCCCGGACAGTGCCTCCAGGAAGCGATCCGCGACATCGAGGGTGACCAGCTTGGCCCCGGTCGCGGCGACGAAGTCACGCTCGACCTGCGCCCGCTCCCCGGCGCGCAGCAGGCCGTGGTCGACGAATACACACGTCAGCCGATCGCCGATGGCGCGCTGCACCAGCGCGGCCGCGACCGCCGAGTCGACACCGCCCGACAGCGCGCAGATGGCCCGGCCGTCGCCGATCTGGGCGCGCACCGCCTCGATCAACTGCTCGGCGATATTGGCTGCGGTCCACGTCGCGCCGATACCGGCGAACTCGTGCAGGAACCGGCTCAGCACCTGCTGACCGTGCGGGGAATGCAGCACCTCCGGGTGGTACTGCACGCCGGCCAGCCGCCGCGCCCGGTTCTCGAACCCGGCGACGGGGGCTCCGGCGCTGGAGGCGATCACCTCGAAACCGTCCGGTGCCGCGGTGACCGCATCGCCGTGGCTCATCCACACCGGCTGGGTCCCCGGGAGCTCGGCGTGTAGATCGCCGCCGGAGACGCTCAGCTCAGTCCGCCCATATTCGCTGGTCCCGGTATGTTCGACGGTGCCGCCGAGCGCTTGGGCCATGGCCTGGAAGCCGTAGCAGATGCCGAACACCGGCACGTCGAGATCGAACAGTGCGGGGTCCAGACGAGGGGCACCGTCGGCGTAGACGCTGGCCGGCCCACCCGAGAGCACGATCGCCTGCGGATCCTTGGCCTTGATCTCCTCGACCGTGGTGGTGTGCGGGATGACCTCGGAGAACACCCGCGCCTCACGGACCCGGCGAGCGATCAGCTGTGCGTACTGAGCGCCGAAGTCGACGACGAGGACAGGACGGGGAGATGCAGACGTCACCGCCACAGTCTAGTGGGCAGGTCAGAGCGTGCCCGAGGTGGCGGAAAACTTGCTAGCCGGCATTCTCAGGGCAGGTTGATTCGCCAATTTCACCGAGACACACGTGCGCTCTTCCCCCGACCGGCACGCCCCTTGGGCGCGGCGGCGAGTCCGGCGGCGACGGCGTTTGCAGCCGCCCGCCCGGCCGTATGCATCGGCACCGAAGACCGCGTGGTGCGCGACAACAGGACCGCGCCTTCGATCAAGCAGAAGATCTCCACGGCAACTTCCCGGGCCCGCTCGTCCACCATGCCGGCTGCCGTGAAACGCGCTTCCAGCACTTCCAGCCAGGATTCGAAGGCCTCGGCGGCAGCGGTCCGCATCAGCTCGTCGTTGTTGGCCACTTCCAACGCGATCGTGGCAATCGGGCAGGCATACCCGTAGTCAGCCTCTTCCAGAAGCTCAGCCGCCCGGCGGAACGAAGCCGCCGTCGCTTCGACAACGTCGACATCGTCCGGGTACGCCGACTCCAGCATTTCCCGGTAGCGTCCACCGCCATAGGTGAGGGCGGCGGCGCCCAACTCTTGCTTACCGCCGGGAAAGAAGTGGTACAGCGAACCGTAGGGCGCCTGGGCTGCAGCCAGAACCGCCTTGATCCCGGTCGCCCCAAAACCCTGCCGACTGAACAGATCTGCGGCAGATTCCAGCAACCGAGCCTTGGTGTCAGCCGGCTTTCCTGCTGCTGTCGTAGAAGTGGACACCCGCTCAGGGTAGCTCTAGATCAATCTGTTTCCCGCAAACTGTTCATTCGCGGGTGATTTCGGCCTCAACGTCTCCGCGGATGCATCCGCCAACGGAATTCCCAACTCGCGGATAAGAGCCCCGTGTTTAAGACGGCGTACCGCGTGGTGATTACGCATGATGGAAGAGACGTCGGCGAAAGCGAGGACGCTGTGCTGGGCCTGCCCGAGCAGATCACCGCGTGCCTGTTCGACCTCGACGGCGTGTTGACCGATACCGCCAGCGTGCACAAAAAGGCCTGGAAGGCGATGTTCGACGGGTACCTGAAGGCACGGGCCGAACGGACCGGTGAACCCTTCGTCGCCTTCGACATCGACGGCGACTACCTGAACTATGTCGACGGCAAGCGCCGGCAGGACGGTGTGCGGTCGTTCCTGGCCAGCCGCGGGATCGAGCTCCCCGAGGGCACACCGGACGACGCGGCCGACGCCGACACCGTCGAGGGCCTGGGCAACCGGAAGAACGCGAGGTTCCACCAGACTCTCCAGAAGGACGGGGTGGAGGTCTTCCCTGGATCGCGGCGCTACCTGGAGGCCGTCGCAAAGGCGGGTCTGCGCCGAGCCGTGGTGTCGTCGAGCGCCAACACCGCGGAGGTCCTCAAGATCACCGGATTGGACACATACATCGAGCAGCGGGTGGACGGGGTGACGATGCGCGACGAGAACCTGCCGGGCAAGCCGGCACCGGACAGCTTCCTGCGTGCCGCCGAACTCCTCGACGTCTCCCCCGGGCAGGCCGCGGTGTTCGAGGACGCCTTGGCCGGAGTCGCGGCGGGCCGGGCCGGCAAGTTCGGATTCGTGGTCGGTGTGGACCGCGTCGGGCAAGCCGAGCAGTTGCGCCGCGACGGCGCCGACGTCGTCGTCACCGACCTGGCGGAGTTGATGTAGCGCCATGATGATCACTCACGACGCGTACCCGGTGGAACCCTGGCAGGTGCGCGAAACCCGCCTGGACCTCAACCTGCTGGCGCAGTCCGAATCGCTGTTCGCCCTGTCCAACGGCCACATCGGGTTACGCGGCAACCTCGACGAGGGCGAGCCCTACGGCCTGCCCGGCACGTACCTGGCCGGATTCTTCGAAGTGCGTCCACTGCCCTACGCCGAAGCAGGATTCGGCTACCCCGAGGCCGGACAGACCGTCGTCGACGTCACCAACGGCAAGCTCATGCGGCTGCTGGTCGATGACGAGCCGTTCGACGTGCGCTACGGCGAGCTGATCGACCACGAGCGGACCCTGGATCTGCGCGCCGGAACCCTGACCCGCCTCGCCCACTGGCGTTCGCCGGCCGGGAAACAGGTCAGGGTGGTCTCCACCCGCTTGGTGTCGTTCGCGCACCGCGGCGTCGCCGCAATCGAGTACATAGTCGAGGCGGTCGACGAATTCGTCCGCGTGACAGTGCAATCCGAGCTCGTCACCAACGAGGACCAGCCTGAGACATCGGACGACCCCCGGGTCTCGGCGGTCCTGAAGCGCCCGCTGCACGCCGTGCACCACGAAAATACCGACACCGGCGCACTTCTGGTGCACCGTACAGTCGGCAGCGGCCTGATGATGGCCGCCGCGATGGACCATGACGTCGAGGTGCCGGGACGCGTCGAGGTGAGTACCGACGCCCGCGACGACCTGGCCCGGACCACCGTCATCTGCGGCCTGCGGGCCGGTCAGAAGCTGCGCATCGTCAAGTACCTCGGCTACGGATGGTCGAGCCTGCGCTCCCGTCCCGCCCTGCGCGATCAGGCGGCCGGGGCCATCACGGGCGCCCGCTACAGCGGGTGGCAAGGCCTGCTGGACTCGCAGCGCGCCTATCTCGACGAGTTCTGGGACTGCGCCGACGTCGAGGTCGAGGGCGATCCGGATTGTCAGCAGGCGGTGCGTTTCGGGCTGTTCCACGTTCTGCAGGCCAGTGCCCGCGCCGAGCGGCGCGCGATCGCGGGCAAGGGGCTGACCGGGACGGGTTATGACGGTCATGCGTTCTGGGACACCGAGGGTTTCGTGCTGCCCGTGCTGACGTACACCAAGCCGCAGGCCGCCGCCGACGCGCTTCGGTGGCGGGCCTCCACGCTCGACCTCGCGCGCGAGCGCGCGCAACAACTCGATCTGCAGGGCGCCAGCTTTCCGTGGCGCACGATCCGGGGCGAGGAGTGCTCGGCGTACTGGCCGGCGGGCACTGCAGCTTGGCACATCAATGCCGATATCGCCGCCGCGTTCGAGCGCTATCGCGTTGTCACCGGCGATGATTCGCTGGAGAAGGAATGCGGCCTGGAAGTCCTGGTGGACACCGCCCGGCTGTGGATGTCGTTGGGGCACCATGACCGCCACGGCATCTGGCACCTGGACGGCGTGACCGGACCCGACGAATACACCGCGGTGGTGCGCGACAACGTCTTCACCAACCTCATGGCCGCGCACAACCTGCGGGTGGCCGTCGACGCCTGCACCCGCCATCCCGACGCGTCCTACTCGATGGGCGTCACCACCGAGGAGACCGCGGCGTGGCGCGACGCCGCCGATGCCGCCCACATTCCCTACGACGACGAACTGGGTGTGCACCCGCAGTGCCAAGGCTTCACCACGCTGGCCGAATGGGACTTCTCCACCAACACCTCCTATCCCTTGCTGCTGCACGAGCCGTATGTCCGGCTCTACCCGGCTCAGGTGCTCAAACAAGCCGATCTGGTGCTGGCCATGCAGTGGCAGAGTCACGCGTTCACCGCCGAGGAGAAGGCCCGCAACGTCGACTACTACGAGCGGCGCACCACCCGCGACTCGTCGTTGTCGGCATGCACCCAGGCGGTGATGTGCGCCGAAGTGGGACACCTGGAGCTGGCTCACGACTACGCCTACGAGGCGGCCCTCATCGATCTGCGTGACCTGCACCAGAACACCCGCGACGGCCTGCACATGGCCTCGCTGGCCGGGGCATGGACCGCGCTGGTGGCCGGATTCGGCGGGCTGCGCGACGACGAGGGCGTCCTCTCGCTCGATCCACACCTACCCGATGGCATCTCATGCCTGCGATTCCGGTTGCGGTGGAAGGATTTCCGGCTGACAGTCGACGCCCATCACGACACCGTCACGTACACGTTGCGTGACGGGCCCGACGGATCGCTGACCATCCGGCACGCCGGAGACGACGTGATGCTCAGTGCCAGTGGGCCGACCACGGTCGCGATCAGGCCCCGGCACCCGATGCTGCCGCCGCCACCCCAGCCGCCGGGCCGGGAGCCGGTACGCCGTCGCACCGGCCACTCCGACCACTGACGATCGCCCCGGCGGGGTTTGGCATCCGCGCATCACGGGGTACTCGGCTCTCGTACGTCACGGCGGTGGCGTCGCTGCATGCGGCGTTCACCGCTGAACAGCGAAAGGAGCGTGGGGTGACCGGTACCCAGCCCAAGCCGACAACCACCGACGCCGGAATCCCGGTGTACAGCGACGAACATTCGTTGACCATCGGCCCGGACGGGCCGATCCTGCTGCAGGATCACTACCTGATCGAGCAGATGGCGATGTTCAACCGGGAGCGCATTCCGGAGCGCCAGCCGCACGCAAAGGGCGGAGGCGCATTCGGACATTTCGAGGTGACCCACGATGTCAGCGCCTACACCAAGGCCGCGGTGTTCCAGCCGGGTGTCAAAACCGAGACGCTGACCCGGTTTTCGACCGTGGCCGGTGAGCGGGGCAGCCCAGACACCTGGCGCGACCCTCGCGGGTTCGCGACCAAGTTCTACACCACCGAGGGTAATTTCGACATGGTCGGCAACAACACCCCGGTGTTCTTCATGCGGGACCCGTTGAAGTTCCAGCACTTCATCCGCTCGCAGAAGCGGCGATCCGACAACAACACCCGCGATCACGACATGCAGTGGGATTTCTGGACGCTGTCGCCGGAATCCGCGCATCAGGTGACCTGGCTGATGGGTGACCGCGGCATCCCCAAAGACTGGCGGCATATGAACGGCTACTCCAGTCACACCTACAGCTGGATCAACGCTGCCGGAGATATCACCTGGGTGAAGTACCACTTCATCACCAACCAGGGCATCGACTTCCTCACCCAGGAGGAAGCCGATCGAATGGCCGGCGTCGACGGCGATGCACATCAGCGTGATCTGTACGACTCGATCGACCGCGGCGACTTCCCGAGCTGGACGTTGAAGGTGCAGCTCATGCCGTTCGAGGAAGCCAAGGACTACCGGTTCAACCCGTTCGACCTGACCAAGGTGTGGCCGCACGGCGACTACCCGCTGCACGACGTCGGCACGCTGACGCTGGACCGCAACGTCACCGACTACCACACCGAGATCGAGCAGGCCGCGTTCGAACCGAACAACCGGGTGGCCGGCACCGGTCTGAGTCCGGACAAAATGCTGTTGGCCCGCGACTTCTCCTACGCCGACGCCCACCGTCACCGGCTCGGGACCAACTACAAGCAGATCCCGGTGAACGCGCCGAAGGTCGAGGTGAACAGCTACTCGAAGGACGGCGCGATGCGGATCAAGAATGTGACCGATCCGGTGTACGCACCGAACTCCTACGGCGGGCCGCAGGCCGATCCGGCGCGCACCGGCGAATCGGTCTGGCGCGCCGACGGCGAGATGGTGCGCGCCGCTTACACGCTGCACGCCGAGGACGACGATTGGGGCCAGGCCGGAACCATGGTGCGCGACGTGCTCGATGACGCGGCGCGGGCCCGGCTGGTCTCCAACATCGCCGGCCATCTGTCGAAGGGCGTCTCAGAGCAGGTCCTGGAACGGGCCTTCGAGTATTGGAAGAACGTCGACAAGCAGTTGGGCGAGAAGGTCGAGGCCGAGTTCAACAAGGGCGGCTGATCAGGGCGCGACCGTAGGGGCACCGGGGTCCAGGATCCGAGCAATCTCGGTGCCCAGCGCAGCGCGCACGTCCTCGTCGCCGAGCGAGTCCAGTCCTGTCGCTGACTTGAGGAAGGGTTCGAAGAAGCGCCAGCCCAGTTGCAGTGCAACGGCATTGGCGACCGCGAGCCGTCCGCTGCGCTCGTCTTCGAACTGAGGCAGCACCTGGCCCAGCAGCCTCGTGACACCCGGAAACCGGGTCTGCAACCGGCCGATCGGGTAACCGTCGAGCAGGGCCCGGGCCATCACGCGCATGTGCAGGTCCATGTTCTGCTCGATCTCGTCAGCCGGGCCGCCGTCGTCCAACAGAGTGGTGAGCCGCCCGCCGAGGTGATCGAGGACCGCGCCCACCAGTTGCTCCTTGGTGCCGAAATGCCGGTAGATCAGCCCGTGATTGACCTTGGACCGCGACGCGATGTCCCGGATCGACGTGGCCGACACCCCGCGCTCGGCGAACAACTCGGCCGCCGCGGACAGCGCGGCCGCCACCACCTCGTCCCGGCCCACCGGGTTCGCCGGATCTTTCGCCGGTGGCGTGGGTGTAGTCATGTGGCTACACTAGCCCACATGCAGGTGTAGTCACTTGACTACACCTGTTCCCACCAGCGAAAAGGACAAGCCGATGACCGCTTCCACCACCGCTCCCCTCACCGTCAAGAAGCTCGGCAGCCGCATCGGCGCCCAGATCGAGGGAGTCCAGCTGGGCGGGGACCTCGACGCGAGCACGGTCGCCGAGATCCGGCGCGCCCTGCTGCAGCACAAGGTGATCTTCTTCGGCGGCCAGCACCACCTCACCGACGAGGAGCACCACGCGTTCGCACGGCTGCTGGGCAAGCCCGTCGGTCACCACGCGCTCAAGCAGCAGGACGCCCCGATCATCACCCCACTCGACTCCGAGTACGCCAAGGCCACCCGCTGGCACACCGACGTCACGTTCGTGCCCGACTACCCCGCCATCTCGATCCTGCGCGCGGTGACGCTGCCCGAGTACGGCGGATCCACGCTGTGGGCCTCCACCGCGGCCGCCTACGACCAGCTGCCCGCACCGCTCAAAGCCCTTACCGAGAACCTGTGGGCCGTCCACAGCAACCGCTTCGATTACGCCGCGGCGGCAGCCATCGCACTCAGCGAAGAACAGCAGCAGATGCGGGCCGCGTTCGAGAAGCCCGACTTCCGCACCGAGCACCCCGTGGTCCGGGTGCACCCGGAGACCGGCGAGCGCACCCTGGTCGCCGGCGACTTCACCCGCGGCTTCCTCGGCCTGGACAGCCACGAGTCCGCCACCCTGCTGGAGCTGCTGCAGCGGCGAATCACCGCCCCGGAGAACACTGTTCGCTGGAACTGGTCACTCGGAGACGTCGCGATCTGGGACAACCGCGCCACCCAGCACCGTGCGGTCGACGACTACGACAACCAGCGCCGGGTCATGCACCGCGTGACGCTAGCCGGTGAGGTGCCCGTCGACATTCACGGGCAGCCCAGCCGGCCGCTCGCGGACGCCGCTCTGCTGCAGGCGGTCTGACTCACATCTTGATGGCCGGCATCAGCCTGGTCATGTTCCACAGTCGGTTACGCCGGGCCGACAACGCCGAGATGGTCAGGGCACCGGCCCAGATCACCAGCAGCGTGATGATCGCCTGCCAGAGCCGGTGATCGATCCCGCCGAGGATGAGCTGGCGTAATCCGTTGACGCCGTACGTCATCGGGTCATAGTTGTGGAACACCTGGAACGGCCGTGAGGTGGTTTCCACCGGATACATGCCGCCGGCGCTGACCAGCTGGAGCATGAGCAGGGCCATCAGCAACACCCGCCCCACCGCTGGGCCGACGAGGGCGTTGATCGCCTGCGTCGCGGCGACGAAGCTGCAGGAGATCAGCATCATGAAGCCGAGCATCGCCACCGGATGGGCCACCTGCATGCCGAGTGCGAAGCGCACCACGCAGTACAGGATGACCGCCTGGAACAGGCCGATCGCCGCGGCGGGCAGGTAGCTGGCGAGCACCACGCGGATCGCCAGCACCTCCGCGGCGATCGGGCGGTTCTGCAACGGACGCAACACCATCCAGAGCACGAGCGCACCGAAGAACAGGGCGAGCGTGATGAAGAACGGCGCCATCCCCGTGCCGAAGTTGGGCGCGGCGTTCTCCGCCGAGTTCTGCAGGTGAACGGGGCCGCCGATGGTGTCGGCGATCGCCGCCTTCTGCGCGGGTGTCCAATCGGGCACCTGCCCTGCGCCGTCGGCGAGCTTGGTCGCCAACTCAGCCGAGCCCGACCGCAACTGTGCAGTGCCCGATTTCAGTTGCCCGGCACCGGTGTCGAGCTTGGCTATCCCACTGGCCAATTCGGCATTACCCGAAGCCAGTTGCTGCGCCCCGCTGCGCAGCTGGTTCAGCTTGGCAGTGAGGTCTGAGTTCTTGCTGCCCACCTGATCGAGCGCGGTGTTCAGTGGGCTGCCCGGGTTGCGCAGTGACGACGTCATCGAGATGGCCGCGTTCTCGGCGTCGGTCAGCTGTTGCCGGATCTGCGGGGTGAACTGGTGAGCCCGAAGGTCGTCCTGGACACCTCGCAGCGTTCCGGCCGCGTTGTTGGCGATCGGATCCGGGCTGGCCGACAGTTGATCGATTACCGACGTCAATGCCGTCGCAGCGGAATCCTGCGCCCCGGCGATGGCACCGATCTGGTCATTGGCCTGTCGCAGTGCAGCGGTGCCGTCCTCCAGTTTCTGGGTGTCGCCCCCGACTTTGGAGAGTGCGGACGTCACCGCGACCAGTGGATCGGTGGCCTTGGTGATCCCGTCCGAGAGCTGCTTGGCACCGGTGGCCAGCTGGGCCGAACCAGACCGGGCGCTGTGCAGCCCGGTCGCCAGCTGACCGGCGCCGTCGTCGACTTTCACTGCGCCGTCGGCGAGTTGGGCCGCGCCGTCGGCCGCTTGCTTGATCCCGGCACCCGAGCTGACCACGACCGACAGCACCTGGTTGACCGCCTGGCCCGAAATCCGCGTCGACACCGCATTGAGCACCTGGTCGATTGCGGTACGGCCGATGTTCGACGAGATGTAGTTGTTGGCGTCGTTGTAGACCGCATTCAGGTTGGCCTGCTTGGGATTACCGGTCAGCGGTGAGGCGATCGCCTCGCTGAAATCGGCAGGCAGTTCCAGCATGAAGTAGTACTGGCCGTGCTCGACACCTTGGCGCGCCTCGTCGGCATCCACCACATGCCAGTTCAGGCTGGCGTCGTCGGTCAAGCTCTTGGCGATCTCGGCGCCGACATTGATGTGTTGCCCCGAAACCACCGCGCCCTGGTCCGAATTGACCAGCGCCACCGGCATTTTGTCGACCTGCCCGAACGGGTCCCAGTACGCCCACAGGTACAGCGCGCCGTACACGAGCGGCAGCAGCATCAGCACCACGATGGCGGCGCGGGTCATCCGGCTGCGGCCGAAGCGTTTGATTTCCGAGCCGAAGGCAAGTCCGGCGGCTGGGGATGAGCCGCTTGCGCGAAGACCATTCAGTCGGGATGAGCCGCTTGCGCGAAGTCGATTCAGCATCAGGAGTTCTTTCCGGTAAGGATGCGGTGGTCGTGCAGCCCGTGGTCGGGGGCCTCGTCACCGAGCGGATTGGTCACGCCGACAACGACACTGCGCTCAGCGGCGACGGCACCGAGTCGTTCGATCGCGATGGCCCGG
This sequence comes from Mycolicibacterium porcinum, assembly GCA_001942045.1. Lineage (GTDB taxonomy): Bacteria > Actinomycetota > Actinomycetes > Mycobacteriales > Mycobacteriaceae > Mycobacterium > Mycobacterium porcinum_A. The sequence goes on along the minus strand of MSTD01000057.1, from coordinate 7,309 downwards.
CGCGAGTTGTCTCTGACCTGTTCGAGATCGCCGACCACCAGGATCGGACGCTGCGAGAACAGCGCCAGGGTGACCTTCAACAGGAACAGGTCGAGGTCGGACAGTTCACTGATGTAGGTCTCGGGCGCGGGCGGCGTCAGCTCTCCGAAGACCTCACGCAAGGCGGATTCGCCGGCCTCGATCGGCACCCGCCGGTACCACGGAGCCAGCCAGCGACGCTGCTCGGCGAGCACCGTCTGGACGGTGACCGAGTCCTCGAGTTCATCGATGTCGGCGAACGCCGCGATCGCGCAGTGCCGCCGGATCGCTTTCGGGTCCGTCTCGCCGCAGACCGTCACCGTGCCGCGGGTGGGTTTGAGCCGTCCGGCCAGCGTCAGCAGCAGCGCGGTCTGCCCCCAACCGCCGGGCATCTGGATGGCATGGAATCCCGGTGTGAGCTCGAGGTCGATGTCGGTGAACAGCGGACCATGTTCGCCGTCCACCCCCAGCGCGGCCGCGATGATCTGCGGCGCGTCTTGCGCGTCGTCCTCCTCGGGCACCTCAGACGCGTCGTCCCTGTCTTCCATCTCCGACCTTTCGATACTCACTGGTATCCATACGATACTAGCGAGTATCGTGTTGGGCATGTCGGCTGTCAAACCCACCCGCACCCGCCCCACCCGTGACGAGGTGCGGGACCGGATCCTGGACGCAGCGCTCAAGGTTTTCGCGGCTGAGGGATTCGCTGGCGCCACCATTGACGCCATCGGTCACGCCGCGGGATTCACCAAAGGCGCGGTGTACTCCAACTTCGAATCCAAGGACGAGTTGTTCCTGGCGCTGTTGGACCGACAGTTCGAGAGCCGCGGCGCACTCATCGCCACCGCGCTCGACAGTGGCCAAGGCGACACCGCCACCATCGCGGCGGCATTGAGCCGGGCGACGCTCGACTCGATACACGATCAGACCGAGTACCAGATCGTGCTGATCGAGTACTGGCTGCGCGCAATTCGCGATCCCCAGCTGCGGGAACGCCTGGTGGCCCGCCGCCGGGCCGCGGCCGATCAAGCCCTGCACATCGTCGAACAAGCCGGAACGAGCCTGCCCGGTCACCAGTTGGCGGCCCTGGCCCAACTCGTGGTCACCATCATCTCCGGCATTGCCACCGAGGAAGTGCTGCAACCGGGCACGGTCGATGTCGACACTCTCACCCGGCTGTTCACCGCGCTCCTGGAATCCTCCCCCGGAGCCGCGCGGTAACGGCTTACGCCAGTTTCTTGTGCACCGGCCGCCCGCCGGTCGCTTCGAAGATCACCCGGCTGCCGATCTCGACGGCGTGATCGGCGTACCGCTCGTAGTAGCGGCCCAACAATGCGACGTCGACAGCCGAGCACACCCCGTCCTCCCACTGACGGTCCAGCAGCAGGGTGAACAGGTGGCGATGCTCGGCGTCGACGGCGTCGTCCTCGTCACGCAGCCGGGCGGCCGCATCCGGATCGCGTGACACCAGCACCTCCTGCGCGGTCTGCGCCAACCGCACCGCCTGCGATCCCATATCGGTGAAACTCGCGCGCACCTCATCGGGCAGGGCGCACTCGGGATGCCGCAACCGGGAGATGTCGGCGACATGCACTGCGAGCGCACCCATCCGGTCGATATCGGCCGCGATATGCATCGACCCGACGATGGTGCGCAATTCGCTGGCCACCGGTTGCTGCAGGGCCAGCAGCCGAAATGCCGACTCCTCGATGCGACGGTTATAGGCGGCGATGTGTTCATGGTCAGCGATGACCTGCTCGGCCAGCGACAGATCGGAGTCGAGCAGGGCCGCGTTGGCCCGCTGCATGGCGCTCACCGCCAACTCGCACATCTCGGCGAGTTGAGTGCACAGCGCCGTCAACTCGTCGTGGAACACCTTCCGCATCTGCCACACCCCTCCCGGCCGGACCTCGCCGCCCGGCGAGGGTTGGATACCCGGAACGGGACGGGGCTTAACCGCCCGAGTTGACCGGCTCGATCGGCAGCCGCCGCAGCCCGGCGGGTGCCTCGGCCGGCACCACGGGATGCTCGGGCGCGATCGGCGCCAGTTTCCGGTACGGCTCATTCTGCGCCGGGCGCTGGTCGTCCTGCCCCTTGTTCGGCCACAACGACGCCGCGCGCTCCGCTTGGGCCGTGATCGACAGCGACGGATTCACCCCGAGGTTCGCCGAGATCGCGGCACCGTCCATGACGTAAAGGGTCGGGTAGTTGTAGACGCGCTGGTACGGATCGATGACGCCGTGCTCGGCACTGTCGCCGATAGCCGCGCCGCCGAGGAAGTGTGCGGTGAGCGGGATGTTGAACAGCTCGCCCCAGGTGCCGCCCGCGACTCCGTCGACCTTCTCCGCCATCCGCCGGGTGAACTCGTTCCCCACCGGAATCCACGTCGGATTCGGCTCGCCGTGGCCCTGCTTGGACGTCATGACCCGCCTACCGCCGGGCCCACGCTTGGTGAACGTGGTGATCGAATTGTCCAGGTGCTGCATCACCAGCGCGATGACCGTGCGCTCACTCCACCGCTGCGGGTTGAGGAGCCTGACCAGGTTGCGCGGATCCTCACGGGCCTGGTCGAGGAACTGCCGCCAGCGAGGCACATCGGTGCCCTGCGGGCCGGTGCCGTCGGTCATCAGCGTCTGCAGCAGCCCCATCGCGTTGGAGCCCTTGCCGTAGCGCACCGGTTCCACGTGGGTATCGGAGGTGGGATGCACCGAGGAGGTGATAGCCACGCCGTGGGTCAGATCCATGCCCGGTGTCACCGTGAGGGTCTGGGCACCCACGATGGACTCGGAGTTGGTGCGGGTCAGCACACCGAGGCGCGACGACAGCTTCGCGAGCTTTCCTGCGTCCCGCATCTTGAACAGCAGCTTCTGCGTGTTGTACGTCCCGGCCGCCAGGATCAGGTGCGTGGCGGTGAAGGTCTTGCGGCGACGACGCAGCTTGCTGCCGGTACGGACGGTGGTGACCTCCCACAGACCGTCGGGGCGCTGCTCGAAATTCGTCACCGTGGTCATCGGATGTACTTGTGCCCCAGCTGATTCCGCGAGGCCGAGGTAGTTCTTGACGAGCGTGTTCTTGGCGCCGTGCCGACAACCGGTCATGCACTCACCGCACTCGATGCACCCGGTGCGGGCCGGGCCGACGCCGCCGAAGAACGGATCGGGCACGGTCTTGCCCGGGGTCTTCTCGCCGTCGAGGCCGAAGAACACCCCGACCGGCGTGGCGACGAAGGTGTCGCCGCAGCCCATGTCGTCGGCGACCTCTTTGACGATGCGGTCCGCGTCGGTGAAGGTCGGGTTCTTCACCACGCCGAGCATCCGCTGAGCCTGGTCGTAATGCGGCATCAGCTCGGCCCGCCAGTCGGTGATGTCCTTCCACTGCGGGTCGTTGAAGAACGGGTCCGGCGGCACATAGAGGGTGTTGGCGTAGTTCAGCGATCCACCGCCCACGCCGGCACCGGCCAGGATCATCACGTTGCGCAGCAGGTGGATGCGCTGAATGCCGTACATGCCCAACTGCGGCGCCCACAGGAACTTGCGCAGATCCCACGAGGTCTTGGCGAAGTCGGCGTCCGTGAACCGCTGGCCGGCTTCGAGTACACCGACTCGATAACCCTTCTCCGTCAGCCGCAGCGCACTCACGCTGCCGCCGAATCCAGAACCGATCACCAAGACGTCATAGTCGGGCTTCATGTGATCAGTATGACGCTACCGACAGGTAACTTCTAGACAGGAGGGCCTAACTTGTAAAGAAGAGTTTGGCTTCAGCGGACATAGACAGCGGACGTAGACGCGCGCCGGTTTCTACCGGAGGGTCGCGAAAATCGCCCCAGCACAACCCAGGGGTCGAAAACCGCGAAAAGGTCAGCTCCCGACGGTCAGGCCAACCTTCTGGAACTCCTTCAGATCGCAGTAGCCGGCCTTGGCCATCGACCGGCGCAGCCCGCCGACCAGGTTGAGCGATCCGAACGGATCGTCGGACGGACCGGTCAGCACCTGTTCCAGGCCCGGGCGCTCACCGACCGCCACCTGCAGCAGGGCGCCGCGCGGCAACGACGGGTGCGCCGCGGCGGTCGGCCAGAACCAGCCACCGCCCTGGGCCTCGGCCGCCACTGCCAGCGGCGTGCCCAGCACGACGGCGTCCGCGCCGCAGGCGATCGCCTTGGCCAGGTCGCCCGAGGTGTGGATGTCGCCGTCGGCCAGCACGTGCACGTAGCGTCCGCCGGTCTCGTCGAGGTACTCACGGCGGGCGGCGGCCGCATCGGCGATCGCGGTGGCCATCGGCACGCTGATGCCGAGCACCTCGTCGCTCGTGGTCACCCCGGCCGTCGAGCCGTAGCCGACGATCACGCCGGCCGCGCCGGTGCGCATCAGGTGCAGCGCGGTGCGGTGGTCGAGCACACCGCCGGCCACCACGGGCACGTCGAGCTCGGAGATGAAGGTCTTCAGATTGAGCGGCTCTCCATCGGACGCGACCCGCTCGGCGGAGATGATGGTGCCCTGGATGACCAGCAGGTCGATCCCGGCGGCCACCAGAGTCGGGGTCAGGGCCTGGGCGTTCTGCGGGCTGACCCGCACGGCCGTGGTCACCCCGGCCTCGCGGATCCGGGCCACCGCAGCGCCGAGTAGCTCGGGATCCAGTGGCTCGGCATGCAACTGCTGCAGCATCCGGATGGCGGCCGAATCATCGTCGGCATTCGCCGCGACATCGAGAACCTGAGCGATCTTCGCCTCGACATCGGCGTGCCGGCCGATCAACCCCTCGCCGTTAAGCACGCCGAGACCGCCGAGCCGACCCATCTCGATCGCGAACTCCACCGACACCAGGGAATCGGAGGGATGCGCGACCACCGGAACCTCGAAGCGGTAGGCATCGAGCTGCCAGGCCGTCGACACGTCCTTGGACGAGCGGGTGCGCCGGGACGGCACGATCGTGACGTCATCGAGTTCGTAGGTACGGCGGGCGGTTCTGCCCATGCCGATCTCAACCATGTCGCGCATGACTGTTCTTAGTCTCCTGCCCCACCGAATCAGCGGGTGTAGTAGTTGGGGGCCTCGACAGTCATGGTGATGTCGTGCGGGTGGCTTTCCTTCAACCCGGCCGCCGTGATCTGGACGAACTGCGCCTGCTGCAGCTGTTCGATGGTCGCCGAGCCGGTGTAGCCCATCGCGGCACGCAGCCCGCCGGTCAGCTGATGGATCACGGTCCCGAGCGGACCGCGGAACGGCACCCGGCCTTCGATGCCCTCGGGCACCAACTTGTCCTCGGAGAGCACATCGTCCTGGAAGTAACGGTCCTTGGAGTAGGACTTGCCCCCGCCCCGTCCCTGCATGGCGCCCAGCGACCCCATGCCGCGGTAGCTCTTGAACTGCTTGCCGTTGACGAAGATCAGCTCACCGGGCGATTCGGCAGTGCCGGCCAGCAGCGAGCCCAGCATGGCCGTCGATGCACCGGCGGCCAGCGCCTTGGCGATGTCACCGGAGTACTGCAGACCGCCGTCGGCGATCACCGGCACGCCGTAGGGCTTGCAGGCCGCAACAGCTTCCAGGATGGCGGTGATCTGCGGGGCGCCGACACCGGCGACCACGCGGGTGGTGCAGATCGAGCCCGGACCCACACCGACCTTGACCGCATCGGCGCCGGCCTGCACCAGTGCGGCGGCCGCAGCGCGGGTCGCGACATTGCCGCCGACCACCTCGACGCGGTCGCCGACGGCCTTCTTCACCCGCGCCACCATGTCGAGCACACCCCGGTTGTGGGCGTGGGCGGTATCGACGATCAGCACGTCGACACCCGCGTCGACCAGGGTCATGGCCCGGGCCCAGGCATCGTCGCCGACACCGACCGCGGCACCGACCAGCAGCCGGCCATCGCTGTCCTTGGTGGCCAAGGGGAACTGCTCGGTCTTGACGAAGTCCTTGACCGTGATCAGGCCGGTCAGCTTGCCGTGCCCGTCGACGATCGGCAGTTTCTCGATCTTGTGGCGGCGCAGCAGGCCCAACGCGGCTTCGGCCGACACCCCTTCTTGCGCGGTGATCAGCGGCGGCTTGGTCATCACCTCGGCGACGGGCTTGTTCTCGTCCACCTCGAACCGCATGTCGCGGTTGGTGATGATGCCGACGAGTTGGCCGTCGTTGTCGACGACCGGCAGACCCGAGATCCGGAATCGGGCGCACATCGCGTCGACCTCGGCCAGGGTGTTGGACGGCGAGCAGGTGACCGGGTCGGTGACCATGCCGGCCTCCGAACGCTTCACGATCTCCACCTGGGCGGCCTGTTCGGCGGCGGGCAGGTTGCGGTGCAGCACGCCCATGCCACCGGCGCGGGCCATCGCGATGGCCATCCGCGATTCGGTGACGGTGTCCATCGCGGAGCTGACCAACGGCACCCGCAGCCGGATGTTGCGCGTCAGCTGGCTTGAGGTGTCGGCGGCGGCGGGAACCACATCGGAGGCCGCAGGCAGCAGCAGCACATCATCAAAGGTGAGGCCGAGCATTGCGACCTTGGTGGGGTCATCGCCACCGGTCGGCACCGGTACGGCGATGGGAACGCTGCTTTCAGCGATCGACATGGGTGGGGCCTCCAGTGGCAGGCGTGGGGCTTATAACCCGATTCTATCGGCTCGGATATTGACAGTGATGTTGCCGCTCCTCGCACCTGCGGCTGCAGATCAGGACGGCTGGCGCGATGGGAGTGCGGCTGCGTAGTGTGGGACTCGTGCGTGACCACCTCCCCCCTGGTTTGCCGCCCGATCCGTTTGCCGACGATCCTTGCGATCCGTCGGCTGCGCTGGACGCGATCGAGCCGGGCCAGCCTCTGGACCCCCAGGAACGGACGGCAGTCGAGGCAGATCTCGCCGATCTCGCGGTGTACGAAGCGTTGTTGGCACACAAGGGAATTCGTGGCCTCGTCGTCTGCTGTGACGAATGCCAGCAGGACCACTACCACGATTGGGACATGCTGCGCGCCAACCTGCTGCAGCTGCTTGTCGACGGCACCGTGCGCCCGCACGAGCCGGCCTACGACCCTGAGCCCGACGCCTACGTGACCTGGGATTACTGCCGCGGGTACGCGGACGCGTCCCTCAATGAGGCCACCTCGGACACCGACGGCTACCGCTGACCGCCGCCTAGCCCCGGCAACAGGGGCAATTCAATCCCCGGTACGGCCGGGCTCTCACCACCACGTCCGCCGGACTGACCCTCGTGACCTCCGCCACTTCCGGTCTCGGCCGGTGCTGCCGTCGAGGTGTGTGCCGGTGGTGCCGACGGCACCACCGGCACACACCTCGACG
>MSTD01000056.1 GCA_001942045.1 Mycolicibacterium porcinum | reverse complement strand
CACTGGGCCGGGACGCGCCGGCCGCGGTACCGTCGGCCGCCCAGGCCCGCGCCGCAGCGGATCTCTCGGGCCGCACCCCGGTGACCGCCACCCGGGCCAGGCCCACCGCGGCCGCCCATCGGCCCGCGCCGCCCGCCCGGCGCACGTTTTCGTCGGGCCAGCGGGCCCTGCTGTGGGCTGCCGGGGTACTCGGCGCGCTGGCTATTGTGATTGCCATCCTGATCGTGCTCAATGCACAGGACCGCAAGGACCAGCAGCAGTCACCACCGCCCACGGTCACCGACACCGTGACCGAGACGACGCCCTACCAGACCCCGGCAGCGTTGCCGGACCTGGCATTCCACGTGATCGTGCCCAGTGAAGCCGGAGCTGATGCTCCGGCCATACCGCGGGCACCGGAACAGATACTGCGATGACGACGCCTCAGCATCTCTCTGACCGATATGAACTCGGTGAAATTCTCGGCTTCGGTGGCATGTCCGAAGTTCATCTGGCACGCGATACGCGGTTGCACCGCGACGTCGCGGTCAAGGTGCTGCGCGCCGATCTGGCCCGCGACCCCAGCTTCTACCTACGTTTCCGCCGCGAAGCACAGAACGCGGCGGCGCTGAACCACCCGGCGATCGTCGCGGTGTACGACACCGGCGAGGCCGAGACACCCAACGGCCCGCTGCCCTACATCGTGATGGAGTACGTCGACGGTGTGACGCTGCGCGACATCGTGCACGGCGAGGGGCCGATCCCGCCGCGCCGGGCCATCGAGATCATCGCCGACGCCTGCCAGGCGCTGAACTTCAGCCACCAGCACGGCATCGTGCACCGCGACGTCAAGCCGGCCAACATCATGATCAGCAAGAACAACGCTGTGAAGGTGATGGACTTCGGCATCGCGCGCGCCCTGGCCGATACCGGCAACAGCGTCACGCAGACCGCCGCGGTGATCGGCACCGCCCAGTACCTGTCGCCCGAGCAGGCCCGCGGTGAAACCGTCGACGCGCGCTCCGACGTGTACTCGCTGGGCTGCGTGCTCTACGAAATCCTCACGGGCGAACCACCTTTCATCGGTGATTCGCCGGTCGCGGTGGCCTATCAGCATGTCCGCGAAGACCCGATCCCGCCGTCTCGCAGGCACACCGGCATCTCCCCGGAACTCGATGCCGTGGTGCTCAAGGCCCTGGCCAAGAATCCGGACAACCGCTACCAGACGGCGGCCGAGATGCGCACCGACTTGATCCGGGTGCACAGCGGGGAAGCCCCCGAGGCTCCCAAGGTGCTCACCGACGCCGAGCGGACGTCGATGATGAACTCCGGGCCGATGCTGGCCCAGGGTGGCGCCGCGCCCACCCAGAACCTGGTCGTGCCCCGGCCTGCCGACCGGAACGCCTCGGTGGCACGGTGGCTGATTGCCGTCGCGGTGCTGGCGGTGCTGACCGTGGTGGTGACGGTGGCGATCAACATGTTCGACAGCAAGCCGCGTGACGTGCAGGTGCCCGACGTGAGCGGCCAGCGTTCGGCCGATGCGGTTGCCGCACTGCAGAATCGTGGCTTCAAGACCCGCACCGAGGACCGGGACGACAACAAGGTGGCCCCGGGTGTCGTGATCGGCACCGACCCGTCGGCGAACAGCATGGTGGCCGCCGGAGACGAGATCACCGTGAACGTCTCCCGCGGGCCCGAGCAGCGGGTGGTCCCTGACGTCGCCGGCCTGAGCCCGGTCCAGGCCCGGCAAAAGCTCAAGGACGCCGGCTTCGAGAAGGTCAAGGAGACCACCAGCCCGTCGACGCCCGAGCAGAAGGGCCGGGTGCTCGCCACCAATCCGCCGGCCAACCAGACCGCGGGCATCATCTACGAGGTCACGCTCGTCGTCGGATCCGGTCCGGAGAACACCGCGGTTCCCGACTGCAAGGGTCAGAGCGCCGACGTGTGTAAGCAGATCCTCACCGCGTCGGGATTCACTAATACCGTCGTCATCGACATCGACCACACCGCACCCGCGGGTCAGGTGGTCGACACCGAGCCGACCTCGGGAACGTCGGTACCCAAGGACACCCCCGTTCAGATCCACATCTCGAAGGGCAACCAGTTCGTCATGCCCAACCTGGTGGGACAGTTCTGGGATGAGGCCTACCAGCGGCTGAGCGCGCTGGGCTGGACCGGCGTGCTGGACAAGGGCCCGGACGTGCGCGACAGCGGTCAGCGCACCAATGCGGTGGTCACCCAGAGTCCGCCGCCGGGCACCGGGGTGAACTTCGGCTCGAAGATCACACTGAGCTTCGCGTCGTAGCCGCGGCCACGGCGCGGGCCACCTCGGCTTCGAGCGTGGCCACCAGGTTTTCCTCGGGAGCGGCGCCGCAGACTCCGAGCCAGTTGGCCAGCATGCGGTGCCCGCCCTGGGTGAGGATCGACTCCGGATGGAACTGCACCCCGTGAATCGGCAGCTGCCGATGGCGGACGGCCATGATGACGCCGCCGTCGGTCTGGCCGATGACCTCGAGTTCGTCGGGCACGGTCTCGGGCAGGATCGTCAGGGAGTGATACCTGGTGGCGGTGAACGGGTCCGGAAGACCTTTGAGCACACCGGTGTCGGCGTGGTGCACGACGCTCGTCTTGCCGTGCAGCAGTTCGGGTGCCCGGTCCACGGTGCCGCCGAATGCCACGCCGATGGCCTGGTGACCGAGGCAGACGCCGAGTAGGGGAGTGCCGGCCGCGGCACAGGCACGCACCAGCGGAATGGTGGCTCCGGCCCGCTCCGGGGTGCCGGGGCCGGGGCTCAGCAGGACGCCGTCGAAATCGGCTGCGACCTTCGCCAGGTCGTCCTCGGTGGCCAGGCGCTCGTCGTCGTTACGCCACACCTGCGCGTCGACCCCGAGCTGGCCCAGATACTGGACCAGGTTGAACACGAAGCTGTCATAGTTGTCGACGACCAGAACCTGCATCGGCCCAGGTTACCGGCTCAAGACAACGCCTTAATAGCCGACGGGGCCCGCGGGTTTCGCGTAGCGCATCCGCAGCGGATCGGTGTGTCCCACCAGGTCGACCTCGGGGCGCGGCTCCTCGGTGTAGCCCAACCCGAACCGCACCACATATTGCTTGTAGAGCGTGACGTTCGGGGCGGCGGCGAGGGCGGCCTGCATGGCGGCGGCGTCGCCGATCGCGGTGATCACGTACGGCGGGCTGTAGGTGCGGCCGTTGAGCAGCAGGGTGTTGCCGACGCAGCGGGGCGCCGAGGTGGCGATGATCCGCTGGTCCTGCATCTGGATGCCTTCGGCGCCGGCGCTCCACAGTGCATTCAAGACGGCCTGGATGTCCTGTTGGTGCACCACGAGGTCGTCGGGGGCAGCGTCGCGGGGAAAGCGGCCTTGAGCGTCGCGCTGGGCGTCGTTGAGGGTGACCACGAGTCCGGGGCCCCGCATCGGGACCGTACCGGCGTCGGCGGCCAGCTCGGCGGAGCGACGGGTGATCGCGCCGAGGGCTGCGTGCGCGCCGGGGGATCCGCCGTGGTGGCTGTCGATCTCGGTCGACAGCGAATCACGCTGGGCGGTGAGCCGGTCCACCGACTGCTGAGCCTCGCGGACCAGGTCGACCAGGCGGGGCGCGTCGCTGCGGCGAATCTCGTCACCGCCGGAGACCCCGTGGGTAGCGGCCAGCAGCAAGCCCGCGGCCAGGCAGACGACCGGGACGCCGAAGCGCCAGGGGGATCGATCCGGTTGGTCCATCGCAGTCTCTCCTGGACGTGCAGCTACGTTAGGCTCGTGAGGCATCCTGCCTCATCGTCGCACCGTGTGACGCCGACTGTCCGCGAAGGTACCCATGCCCAAGTCCAAAGTCCGTAAGAAGAACGATTTCACCATCAAGGCGGTGAGCCGGACCCCGGTCAAGGTGAAAGCCGGACCGTCGAGTGTGTGGTTCGTCGCGCTGTTCATCGGTCTCATGCTGTTCGGCCTGTTGTGGCTGCTGGTGTTCCAGCTGGCCGCGACCAATCCCGTGGACACTCCGTCCTTCCTCCAGTGGATGGCCGATATGGGTCCGTGGAACTACGCCGTCGCCTTTGCCTTCATGATCAGTGGGCTGTTGCTCACGATGCGCTGGCGATAAGCGCGGACCGCACCATAATGAATTCATCTTACGGTTTTAGCGTTACCGGTTCAGCAACCTCGGCGATGCTCAATCACATCGTTGTGATTCATCCCCATTGGGGATAGCACCTGTGGATAACTCCATTAGTCGCGGTAAGAGGGTGTGAACAACCCATGCAGCAAACTGATTGGGGCCCGCCCGCCGCCGGAGTCGCAGGTTGCGGCATAGGCGGACTTATGATGGCTATCGCAGCTGTGACCCTGATCACAGACTCGCCCGGACGTGTTCTTGCCGGCATAGCTGGGGTGGGATTGCTCACGTTCGCAACATTGTCGTGGCGGGCACGACCCAAACTGGCAATTAACCAAGACGGTCTCACGGTCGCCGGTTGGTGGAGTACCCGGACATATCGCCGTAATGAGATCCGGAAAATTCGCATCACGGAGTTCCGCCGGATCGCCCGCAAGGTCCGCCTGCTGGAGATCGACACCACCGACGACCGCCTGGTGGTCCTCACGCGATGGGATCTCGGAACAGACCCGCTCGACGTCCTGGACGCGCTCACGGAGGCCGGCTACGCGGTGCCGTGACGAAACGGCCCCACACAACACGCGACGCCCCCGGCTTCGGGGGCGTCGCGCATTTGTCAGGTGCGGGGTTGGACCCGTTATGACACGGTGACCGATTCGATGACGACGGGCTCGGTCGGCCGGTCGGAGCGATCGGTGGGGGTGGACGCGATGGCGTCGACCACTTTCTGGGACTCCGGGTCGACGACCTCACCGAAGATGGTGTGGCGCCGGTTCAGGTGCGGGGTCTGGCCGACCGTGATGAAGAACTGGGAGCCGTTGGTGCCCGGCCCGGCGTTCGCCATGGCCAACAGGTACGGCTTGTCGAACTGGAGCTCGGGGTGGAACTCGTCGGCGAACTGGAAGCCGGGGCCGCCACGACCGGTGCCGGTCGGATCGCCACCCTGGATCATGAAGCCGTCGATGACGCGGTGAAAGACCGCCCCGTCGTAGAAGGGACCGGAGGTGCCACCTGAGGCGTTCTGGGTGCTGTAGTCCTTGGTGCCCTGCGCCAAGCCGACGAAGTTGGCCACGGTCTTGGGAGCGTGGTTTCCGAACAGTGCGATCTTGATATCGCCGCGGTTGGTGTGCAGTGTCGCCGTCGCGGTCTGAATGGGGCTCGTCACGGCTACTCAGTCTGCCATCCCGGCCGCCGGCGATGGTCAGATACCCCACCAACGCCCCCAGACTCTCGCGGAGATGGCAATGTGGATCTCAGCCGACATACCCCGGCCACAGCTCACCTCCGCCGCCCGTGCCCAGAAAGGTGCCAGATGACCGCGAACGTCGATACCCGGTTGGCCCCCCGTCAGCGCCTAGCCCGCGGTTTGAAATACAGCACCGTCGGTCCGGTCGATGTGACCCGTGGCGTGGTGGGCATCAGTGCCAACACCGTGTCCGCCGCGGTCGCCGGGCTACGCAGCCGCTATGAATCGGGCAAGCTGCGCCGTCAGCTCGCCGCCGCCGCACAGACGGTGGCCGCCCTCCCCGAGGTCCTGCAGGAGGCGGCCGCAGCGCCGCAGGCCAAGCCGCGACGCCGTCGCCGTCTGCTCCTTGCCGGGGTGGCTGTGGCGACCCTGGCCGGTGGGGCCGTGGCATTTTCGATCGTGCGCCGGTCCACGAAACCCGAGCCGTCGCCGTTGCCGCCGAGCGTCGAGGTCACCCCGAAGCCCTAGGCCGAACCAGGGGAGGGGACGGGCTATCCGTCCCCGTCCGGGGCCGGCACATCCGCGCCGCCGTTCTCGTCCGGGTTGTCGCCGGCGCCATGATTGGGGTTGGTGCAGATGGTCCCCTCACACGGGACGTCCGAGCCGTCCCCGTTGGGATTCGGCATCACCGCACCACCGTTCTCGTCCGGGTTGTCGCCGGCACCGTGGTTCGGATTCGTACAGATCGTGCCCTCACACGGCACCATCGAGCCGTCGCCATTGGGGTTGGGCATCATCGGCACGGTCGAGGTGCCGGGTGCACCCGGTGTGTGTGGAGGCGCAGGCGCGTTCGGTGTACGCGGAGCCGCCGGCGCGGTCGGCGCATGACTCGTCGAGGTGGCCGGAGATTCGGTGCCCGACGGAGCCTGCTGACTGTCATCGGTGCCGCACGCGACGCCGCAGAGTAGGAGTGCCGCCGCGACAGGAATTATCTTGTGCAAACACAACATGTGAGCCGACGGTAGCAATTGACGCCGGTGTTCTCGCGAAATTGCCTGTGGCGTACTGAAAATACTTGCTACACAGGATGGTTCGTATCAGCGAGAGCGAATGAATGGGGTTGTGGAGCCTAGGAGATTCGAACTCCTGACATCTGCCTTGCAAAGGCAGCGCTCTACCAACTGAGCTAAGGCCCCGTCTTCGGCTCGGACGGCTCTACGTCCGCCTCGTGCCAAATCTCGTCACCGTGACGTGATCGCCAGACGATCACCGCGACGGCTGCGACGCCGGCCAGAAGTATGAACCGCATGGCGCAACCTCTCGATGATCACCGGTTACACCGGGTGTCGTGGGCCTAGGAGGACTCGAACCTCCGACCTCTTCGTTATCAGCGAAGCGCTCTAACCGCCTGAGCTATAGGCCCGAAAATTGGGATCGACCGAGCGCAGAGATTACCGCACCGAGGCGCAGACTCCCAAATCAATCCCGGTCGGCCAGCGTGACCTCGACTCCGCCGACCAGATCGGTGGTCAGGTTGTAGATGAAGGCACCGATGGTGGCCATCGCACACAGCACCACGATGTTCACCAGGCCGATGAGGGCGGCCCCTCCGAAGATCGTTCCGCTGGAGACCAATTCGCCTCCTGAGGCCCCGCTGGCGCTGGTCAGGAGATCACCGACATTGCTGTTGAGCTTGCTCCACACACCCATCGCGCCGAGCACGAGGTACAGGAACGCGACCGCGATCATCCAGACGAAGAACAACACCACAGACAGCACCAGTGAGACCTTCAGCACAGTCCACGGGTCAACGCGACGGATCTGCATGCTGGCCCGGACCGGCCCCTGATGCGCGTTGCGGTTGGCCACCTGGATCCGAGTGGTCGGGCTGTTGCTCGAGGACCTGGCCGCCGACGTGTCGGAGGACGGTTTGCGTTGCGCCGGCCGCGGCGACGGTCCCGACAGGTCCGGTATCTCACTCGCGTAGGCCTCGGACCGCACCGGCTCACTGCGCGGGGCGGACGGGGCCGCCGGAGGCGGCGACGACGGCCGGGCCGGTCGTGGCTGTTGCTCGGTCTCCTGGTTCTCCGTACCCGCGACGAAGCGCTGCAGCCGGGCTTCCACACCGGGGGAGTGGGAGCTGGGCGTCCGGGTGCTCTCGTCACGTGTCTCGGTTGCCGGCGCCGGCGTGGTCCTGGCGGTTCCACGCTGCCACGGCGGTGCCTCACCGGTCTCGGTGATCTGACCGCCGGCCGGCCGAGCCTGGACTCCGCCGGTCTTACCGGCGGTCGCGGCGCTGTCGGCTCCCGCGGACCCGGTACCTGAGCCGTTGGAGCTGCCGGGCCGGTCGCCCGCTCGCGGGTACCCCGGCTCGCTCGGTGAACTCACCTAACAGCTCCTTAGCTCAGGCCGAGGTCCGCGTCGGACCCCGGCGACAGCGTCATTCCTCTTCAGCAGACTCGGCACCATCCGGATCCGAGTCCTCCTCGGCGTTGCGCGCAATCGCAATCAGTGTGTCGCCGTCGCCCAGGTTCATCAAGCGGACACCCTTGGTCTGGCGCCCAGCCTTGCGAACCTGACGTGCGGCGGTCCGGATGACGCCGCCACCGGAGGTGATGGCGTACAGCTCCGTTTCGTCATCGACGATCAGCGCTCCGACCAGACTGCCACGTTTGCGGTCGTACTGGATCGTCAGGATGCCTTTGCCGCCGCGGCCCTGGACCGTGTACTCCTCGATGGCGGTGCGCTTAGCGTAGCCACCGGCCGTCGCGACCAGCAGATATGTGTCCGGCTGGACCACATTCAGGGACAGCAACCGGTCGTCCTCGTTGAATCGCATGCCCTGCACGCCGGAGGTGGCCCGGCCCATCGGCCGCAGCGCCTCATCGGTCGCGGAGAAGCGGATCGACTGGCCGTTGGCGCTGACCAGCAGCAGGTCGTCTTCGGCCGAGCACAGCACCGCACCGACCAGTTCGTCGCCGTCGCGCAGGTTGATCGCCACGATGCCGCCGGACCGGTTCGAATCGAAGTCGACCAGCTTGGACTTCTTCACCAGGCCGTTGCGGGTGGCGAGCACCAGATACGGCGCATCCTCGTAGCTCTTGATCTGGATGACCTGGGCGATGCGCTCCTCGGGCTGGAACGCGAGCAGGTTGGCGACGTGCTGTCCGCGCGCGGTGCGCGAGGCCTCGGGCAGGTCGTAAGCCTTGGCCCGGTACACGCGACCCTGCGTGGTGAAGAACAGGATCCAGTCGTGGGTTGAGCAGACGAAGAAGTGGTTGACGATGTCGTCCTGCTTGAGCCCGGCGCCCTGCACGCCCTTGCCGCCACGCTTCTGGCTGCGGTAGAGGTCGGTCTTGGTGCGCTTGGCGTATCCCGTTTCAGTGATCGTGACCACGACGTCTTCGCGGGCGATCAGGTCCTCGTCGCTCACATCGCCGTCGGCCGGCACGATCCGGGTCCGGCGGTCGTCGCCGTGCTTCTCGACGATCTCGGCGAGTTCGTCGCGGACGATTGCCCGCTGCCGTTCCGGCTTGGCCAGGATGTCCTCGAGGTCGGCGATCTCGGCCTCGATCTTGGCCAGGTCGTCGATGATCTTCTGACGTTCCAGGGCAGCCAACCGGCGCAGCTGCATGTCGAGGATCGCCTGGGCCTGGATCTCATCGATGTCGAGCAGCTCGATCAGGCCGGCCCGGGCGATCTCGACGGTTTCCGAGGCCCGGATCAACGCGATCACTTCGTCGAGGGCGTCGAGCGCCTTGACCAGACCGCGCAGGATGTGGGCCCGCTCGTTGGCCTTGCGCAGCCGGTACCGGGTGCGCCGGATGATGACGTCGAGTTGGTGTGCGACGTAGTGCCGGATCATCTGGTCCAGGCGCAGTGTGCGGGGCACTCCGTCGACGATCGACAGCATGTTCGCGCCGAACGACGTCTGCAGCTGAGTGTGCTTGTAGAGGTTGTTCAGCACCACCTTGGCGACGGCATCGCGCTTGAGCTCCACCACGATTCGCAGACCCACGCGGTCGCTGGACTGGTCCTCGATGTTGGAGATGCCGGCCAGCTTTCCGTCCCGCACCTGTTCGGCGATCGAGGTGATGAAGTTGTCGTGGTTGACCTGGTACGGCAGTTCGGTGATGACGATGCCGGTACGGCCCCGGCTGTCCTCCTCGATCTCGACCACGCCACGCATCCGGATCGAGCCGCGGCCCGTGGTGTAGGCGTCCTGGATGCCCTGCGAGCCGACGATCAAACCGCTGGTGGGGAAGTCCGGCCCCTTGACCCGCTCGCACACGGCGGCGAGAGTGGCCTCTTCATCGGCCTCGTGGTTCTCCAGGCACCAGTACACGGCCTCGGCCAGCTCCCGCAGGTTGTGCGGCGGGATGTTGGTGGCCATGCCGACGGCGATACCGCCCGAACCGTTGGCCAGCAGGTTGGGGAACCGGCTCGGCAACACCGTCGGCTCTTGCACCCGGCCGTCGTAGTTCGGAATGAAATCGACTGTCTCCTCGTCGATTTCACGCAGCATCTCCATGGCCAGCGGCGTCAGCCGAGCCTCGGTGTTGTGGCTGACGAAGCCGTTGGTGATGAAGGCGTGGTCTTCAGTGTCGACACGCAGGCTGTACACCGGCTGCACACCGGCATCGGTGACCGACTCCACCTCGGCGTAATAGAACCGACCGTCGGTCAGCTCGGTTGCGATTGCGCGCACATCGGGATCCTCGATGTGGCTGAGGATTTCAGCGCCGTCACGCTTCCACCGCGAGAGGCGGTCGATGTTGTGCCGGTCCAGCCAGTGCTGGTCCGCATGACCACCTCCGCCGTTCGCCCTGATGAATTCCGCCAGCCCGGGCACATGGTCCTTGTCCAGCCCCGCCGCGATACGCGGGAGCGCCTTCAGGATGTCCGCGAGCTTGTCCCGCTTTGCACCGCCGAACCCGACACGCTCGGCGAACAATTCAGCTTGTGCGCGGTTCGTGATAGCGACCTTGTACTCGCCGGTCGCATGCAGGTAGCGGTGTGACATCACGCCGAACTCGAGCAGCATCTGCTGCACGTCAACGGCCAGCTGCTTGCTGCGGGTCGAGTATGAAATCTGAACGGTGTTGCGAGGCAGCGCTGAGCAGGATCCGTCACCCTCGAACAAGGCCTGCAGGAACGTGCGCTTCACCACGGATGGGGAATGCCACATCCAGTCCGGCACCGTCTTGTCAGCTGAACGCTGCCCGAGCATGTCGCCAAGTCGCGATGCCTTGAGCTTGTCCAAATTCTGAATATCGAGCTCATGGAGCAAGGATCCCGAGGCGATGACGCGCGACGAGACATAACGGCGTCCGCCTACAACGGCGTCATAGGCGGCGACCACCACATCGAAGAAATCCCGGTCAACGTTGTTGAAACCCGCGCGACGCTCAGACACGAAGCCCTCGCTGAGGAACGCACCGAGAAGCAGGGCCTCGAACGTCTCAAACCAGTCCGCCGGTCCGAATTCCTCTGCCGGCGTGCGCTGAATCGCGACCCGATCCCCAGGTCGAATTTCCTCGATCAGCTTCCACAGCAGAGTAGGAATACCGGCGACGTCGACCAGACACAGCAACGGGTGATTCCCGGTCCCGGTCACGGAGTACCCATCGGTGGTGGCCACCGTGTAGGTCTGATGCTCGCCGGAATGGAACAGTCGATCGGCCACAACCGGGTTTCCGTGCCGGTCAAGGACCTTGATGTCGATGACATTGTCCGAGTTGGGCCGCGCGCCCGGCACGATGTCAGCAATGCGAACCGAGTGCCCCATCGGCAGGCGGACCAACGCATCGCCGGTGACGCAGTAACGCATGGCGGCCGCGGGGTCGTTACCGGGCGAGCCGAAGTTGCCCTGACCGTCGACCAGCGGGTAGCGCAGTGACCACGGCTGGGCCATGCGGACCAGGGTGTCGTAGATCGAGGCGTCACCGTGCGGGTGGTAGTTACCCATCGTCTCGGCCACCGAGCGCGCGGACTTGGCGTGGCTGCGGTCGGGGCGGAACCCGGAGTCGTACATCGCGTACAGCACGCGGCGGTGCACGGGCTTGAGGCCGTCCCGCACCTCGGGCAGCGCGCGTCCCACGATCACGCTCATCGCGTAATCGATGTAGCTGCGCTGCATTTCGTGCTGGATGTCGACCGGTTCGATACGGTCAGAGGCGCCGTCGCCGGGTGGCAACGTGGTGTCAGTCATGAGTTCCTCGCTCGTCGGCTCGGCTTGATGCGGTCAAAGGCCATCTGGACGCGTCGTGAATCACGGTGGCGCGCAGGGCAGATACGTACTGGGAATCACAGCGCCGCCGTGTGGTTGTACTCCCACTTTTCGATGCTCGGCCCCAACTCGGTGAGAAAAGTGGCGACGTGCGGTGTGGTTCCGTGGGCATCCATCGACTCCCTCGAATCCCAATGTTCGAAACACAGGAACAGCGACGGGTCCTCGAGATCCCGGTAGAACTCGTAGGTGATGCAACCCGGCTCGGCCAGCGTGGGTTTGACGAGATTCCGCATCGCCTCGGCCGCACGCTCGGCCGCGTCGGGAACGACTTTGACCCGGATGAATGCTGTGTGCATCGAATGTCCTGCCTAAACGTCCAGGAAGCGAACGTCTTTGGCGTTACGGGTGATGAAGCTGCGCCGCGCTTCGACGTCTTCACCCATCAGGATGGAGAACAACTCGTCGGCGGCGGCGGCATCATCAAGCGTCACCTGACGCAATACCCGCACTGTCGGGTCCATGGTGGTTTCCCACAGTTCCTTGGCATCCATCTCGCCGAGACCCTTGTAGCGCTGGATACCGTCGTCGACGTTGATCCGCTTGCCTGCCGCCTTGCCGGCCTCGAGCAGACCGTCGCGCTCGCGGTCGGAGTAGGCGAACTCCGGATCCTGACGCTGCCACTTGAGCTTGTACAGCGGCGGCTGCGCCAAGAAGATGTGCCCGTGCTCCACAAGCGGTTTCATGAAGCGAAACAGCAGGGTCAGCAGCAGCGTGGAGATGTGCTGGCCGTCGACGTCAGCGTCGGCCATCAGCACGATCTTGTGATACCGCAGCTTGGAAATGTCGAACTCGTCGTGGATGCCGGTGCCCAGGGCGGTGATGATGGCCTGGACTTCGGTGTTCTTCAACACCCGGTCGATACGGGCCTTTTCGACATTGATGATCTTGCCGCGCAACGGCAGGATCGCCTGGAACATCGAGTCGCGGCCGCTCTTGGCCGAGCCGCCGGCCGAATCACCCTCCACCACATACAGTTCGGACTTCGTCGGGTCGGTCGAGCGGCAGTCGGCCAGCTTGCCCGGCAAGCCGCCGATGTCGGTGGCACTCTTACGCCGGACCAGTTCGCGGGCCTTACGCGCGGCAATACGCGCCTGTGCTGACGAAACCGCCTTGTTCACAACAGTTTTCGCCTCGGCGGGATTCGCCTCGAACCAGTGGGTGAGCTGCTCGTTGCAGATCTTCTGGACGAACGACTTGACCTCGGTGTTGCCGAGCTTGGTCTTGGTCTGACCCTCGAACTGCGGTTGGGCCACCTTCACGGAGATGACCGCGGCCAGCCCCTCGCGGATGTCGTCACCGGTGAGGTTCGGATCCTTGTCCTTGAGCAGCTTCTTGTCTTTGGCGTACTTGTTCACCACGGTGGTCAGCGCCGAGCGGAAACCTTCCTCGTGGGTGCCGCCCTCGTGGGTGTTGATCGTGTTGGCGAACGTGTGCACCGACTCGGAGTAGCCGGCGTTCCATTGCATCGCGATCTCGACCTCGTGGCCGGGGCCCTTGCCGTCGAAGTCGATGACACTGGGCTGAATCGCGGTCTTGGTGCGGTTGATGTGCTTGACGAAGTCGACCAGGCCGCCGGGGTAATGGAAGGTCCGGTGCTTCACCTTGTGCGGGGCGGAGGCTTCGGCCGCGGTCTCCTCAGCAGACTTGGGGGCGGCGGCGGTGTCGGCGACCACCTCGTCGACGACCTCATCCTGGGTCACCCGCTCATCGGTGAGCTCGATGGTCAGGCCCTTGTTCAGGAACGCCATCTCCTGGAGCCGCCGCGCGATCGTCTCGAAGTCGTACACGGTGGTCTCGAAGACGTTGGGGTCCGCCCAGAACCGAATGGTGGTGCCGGTCCTCGTCGTCTTATCACCCTGCTTGAGGGTTCCCGGCACTGAGTTGTCGTAGGTCTGGAACCACTCGTAGCCGTCCTTGTATATGTCGGCCTCGAGCCTGGTCGACAGGGCGTTGACCACCGAGACGCCGACGCCGTGCAGACCGCCGGACACCTGGTAGGCGCCCTCCTCGAACTTGCCGCCGGCGTGCAGGACCGTCATCACGACGTCGACGGTCGGGATACCCGTGGCATGCATGGCCACCGGAATGCCGCGGCCGTCGTCGGTGACCTGCACGCCGCCGTCCTCGAGGATGCGGACGTCGACCTTGGTGGCGAAGCCGGCCATCGCCTCGTCCACCGCGTTGTCGACGACCTCCCACACCAGATGGTGCAGACCCCGCTCACCGGTGGAACCGATGTACATGCCCGGACGTTTACGAACTGCCTCCAATCCTTCGAGCACCTTGATCGAATCGGCGCCGTACTCGGTCGGAGCATTCTTCTTCTGGGCAGCCACGTCGGACGCGTCTCCTTGGGGTTCGCGGGAGGCGGTTGCGTCACCGCCCTGCAGATCTCGCCATAGTCTACCGGTCGATACGTACAGGGCCCACTCTGTAGCGGCGTTTCCACCTACCTAACTGCGCCGTGCGCGGAATTTCTCGGCCATTGGTGCCTGCGGACGCTTGGGAAGGTCCATTTCGCGCGTCTCGGCGTTTCTGAGCGCAGTCCTAGCCGTAAGTGTCCCGAGGACCGCGGCCCGCGACGTGATACCGGCCCTTCCGCCACGACGGACCGACCGGGCCGACGATCTTCAGGGAGGTCACCACCCCGTCGCCGACGGCAGCGGCGATCTTGGCCAGCAGCTGGGACTGCACCATCCGCAGCTGGGTGGCCCACGCGGTCGACTCCGCCGAGACGGTCAACACACCCTCGTTCAAATTGGTCGGGTTGGCATGGTCGGCGATCTGATCGCCGACGACGGCCCGCCACCGGCCGAACACCGACCCCTCGGCGACCCTCGAGGACCAGCCCCGCACCTTGGCCAGATCCTGGGTCGCGGCCCCGAGCAGCTGCGGATCACGGACATCGGGACCCGGCCCCGACCAGCTCCGCCGCCGTCCGGTGTTGCCGGCCACCCGGCGTACCGGCGCGCTGCGACCGCGACCGACGTCCTTACCTTGGCTGCGCGCGGCGCCTCGAGCCTCCTCGAGGGTGCGCCGTACCAGATCCATGCCGCGCATCCGGGTGAGATCTTCTCCGGCCACCGCGGGTGTGGGCTCTGCGCCGGATCCCGGCTCGTCCGTCATGACTGCACCACCGATATCCGTCCCTGATCACCCTCGGTCATCCGGATCTCGACGCGGTTGACCGCCCAGTCCTGCGGGATGTCCTCGCCGACCGCGGCCGTGACCAGAACCTGCTCGGCTTCTCCGGCCACCGCAGCCAGCGCCTGCCGACGGGCGGTGTCCAGCTCGGCGAACACATCGTCGAGCAGCAGTACCGGATCGACACCGTCCGATCGCAGCAATTCGTATGCCCCCAACCGCAAGGCCAATGCCATCGACCACGATTCACCATGGCTGGCAAAGCCTTTCGCCGGCTGGTCACCGAGCCACAGCTCGAGATCGTCGCGATGGGGACCCACCAGACAGACCCCGCGGTCCAACTCCGCGTCGCGGCGCCTGGCCAACGCATCCAGCAGTGCGGCTTCATAGAACTCCGCGGGTTCGGGGCCGGGAGCGTTCTCGATGGCTTCAACACTGCTGCGGTACCGGATGGCCGCGGGCCGGCTCGATGGCGCCAACAGTTGATAGGCCTTCTGCACTTCGGGATGCAGCTGCTCGACGAGCGCAATGCGGGCGGCGATCAGCGCGGCGCCGTGCGCCGCGAGGTGTCGGTCCCACACGTCGAGGGTGTCCAGCACGCTGCGGTCACCTCGGTAACGTGCTCCCGCAGCGGTTTTCAGCAACGCCGTGCGTTGCCGCACCACCTTGTCGTAATCGGCGCGGACGCCTGCGATGGCCGGCCGACGGGTGGTGGCCAGCTCATCAAGGTAGCGCCGGCGTTCACCCGGGTCGCCGCGGACCAGCGCGAGATCCTCCGGACTGAACAGCACCGCCCGCAAGACGCCCAGGATTTCGCGGGGCGAGCGGACCGGCGATCGGTTCAGCCGGGCCTTGTTGGCGCGGCCGCTGGTGATCTCGAGATCGACCGCGAGCTCCCGCCCCTCGTTGACCACGATGCTCGAGACGATTGCGCGGGGCGCGCCGGCCCGGATCAGGGGCGCGTCAGAGGCCACCCGATGCGAACCCAGTGTTGCGCAATACCACAGTGCCTCAACGAGATTGGTTTTGCCGAAACCGTTCGATCCGACGAAGACCGTGCGGCCGGGCTCGAGCTCGAGCTCGACATGTGCCCAGGACCGGTAATCGGTCAGTCCCAGGTGACGGACATACATCGGATATTGCGCCTAACCGGACTCACTGATGCGGTGTACCGCGTGGCCACCGAACTGGTTACGGAGCGCCGACACCGCCTTCATGGTGGGGGAGTCCTCTTGCCTCGAGGCGAACCGGGCGAACAACGATGCCGCGATCACCGGCATCGGAACCCGGTGGCTGATCGCCTCCTCCACCGTCCAGCGGCCTTCCCCGGAATCCTCGGTGTACCCGCTGATGGCGGCGAAGCCCGGATCCTCCTTGAGCGCCTTGGCCAGCAGCTGCTGCAGCCAGGACCGCACCACGGTGCCGTTGGTCCAGGCCTGGATGACAGCCTGGGGATCGGTGATCAGCTCCTCGGCCGCGAGCAGTTCGTAGCCTTCGGCGTAGGCGTGCATCAGGCCGTACTCGATGCCGTTGTGCACCATCTTGGCGTAGTGACCGGCACCGACCGGGCCGGCATGGACGAAGCCGTCGGCCAGATCACCTTCGGGACGCAGCGTGTCGAAGATCGGCATGGCTCGAGCCACGTCGGCGTCGCTGCCGCCGACCATCAGCCCGTAGCCTTCGTGCAGTCCCCAGACGCCGCCGGACACTCCGGCGTCGACGAAGTTGATTCCCTTGTCGCCCAACAACTTCGCGTGCGGTGCGTCTTCGGTGTATCTCGAGTTGCCACCGTCGATCACCAAATCACCCGGACCCAGCACGTCGGCGAGCGCGGCGATGGTCTCGTGCGTCACGGTGCCCGACGGCACCATCACCCAGACCACCCGCGGCGCCTCGAGCGCGGCGGCGAGATCGGCCAGGCTGGCCACATCGCTGACTTCCGGCCGCGGGTCGTAACCCACGACTTCGTGGCCACCGGTGCGCAGGCGCTCGCGCATGTTGAAGCCCATCTTGCCCAGGCCGATCAACCCCAGTTGCATGTGCGCCCTCTCTCGCCCGTGCCGGTCAGCCCGGAAGGCGGACCGGCATCAACAGGTAGACGTAATCGGTCTTGGCGGCCGGGAACGGACCCGAACCACCACCGGTACCACCATCCTCGCCCGTGGGCCGCAACACTGCCGGCCGGCTCGGCGTGGTGAAACCGAAAGTCACGCGGTCCGAATGCAACGAGCTCAACCCGTCGGTCAGGTACGTGGGGTTGAACGCGATGGTCAACGGGTCCCCGGCGAACTCCACCGGCAGATCTTCCTCGGCCCGGCCCACGTCATCGGCGCCGGCCGACAGCCGCAGCACGTCGTCACCGAATTCCATGCGGATCTGGGCACCCCGGTCGGCCACCAGCGCCACGCGCTTGATCGCCTCGGTGAGTTCGGCCACGCCGATCGTTGCCACCGCGGTGTGCTCGGAGGGCAGCAACTGACGGAACTTGGGGAATTCCGCGTCGAGCAGACGCGTCGTGCTGCGCTTGCCGTTACTGCGGATACCGAGCAGACCGTCCTTGCCGACGGAATCCCCGGAGCCCAGCGACAGGTGCACCTGGTTGCCGTCGGTGCCGGCCTTGGCTGCCTCCGCCAGCGTCTTCGCCGGCACCAGCACCGCGGCTTCGACGTCGGTCGCGCTGGTTTCCCAGGTCAGCTCACGCACAGCGAGCCGGAAGCGGTCGGTGGCGGCCAAAACCACTGATTCACCGGAGATCTCGACGCGGATACCGGTCAGCATGGGCAGGGTGTCGTCGCGTCCCGCGGCGACCGCCACCTGGCCGATGGCCTCGGCGAACAGATCGGACGACACGACGCCGGTCTCTTCCGGCAGCGTCGGCAGCGCGGGGTAATCCTCCACCGCCAGGGTCGGCAGCGAGAACCGGGCGCTGCCACACGTCAATGCCACCCGGGTGCCGTCGACGCTGAGCTCGACCGGCTTGGCCGGCAACGCCTTGGTGATGTCGGACAACAACCGTCCCGACACCAAAACGCTTCCGGGAGAAGCGATTTCAGCACTGACCCGGACCTCGGCGGAAACTTCGTAGTCGAAGCCGGAGATGGTCAGGCCGTCATCGGTGCCGGTCAGCAGGACGCCGGCCAGCACCGGGATGGTGGGCCGGGTCGGCAGATTGCGGGCCACCCAGGCCACCGCGTCCGCGAAGTCCTCACGCACCACGCGGAACTTCAAGTCGGTCAGCCCAGCCGTCGTCGTCGCCACGTGCTATGCGCCCCTTCGATGATCCCCATAACGAGCTCTACCAGCGTCATCCCAGCTCACCGCCACACAGCACGACGCCGAATGACAAAGCTGGGAACCGCTGTCGTTGAACCACCGTAGAGCTTTCCGCATCAACTTGAAAGCTAATCCACCGGGGTGACATGGGGGCTTGCATGTGCTTCTCGAGCCCGCACCGAGGCGAGGTTTCGTTCGGTGTCCCCAACCCCCTTCTTCTAGAAAGAATTCTTAGAAGATATTTGAGTAACAGTATTAGGGGCTGTGAAAACTGGGGATGAACGGGTGTTTGCCCAGCACCGTCGGTGTGTCGCAATGTGAGTCGGCTGTGGAGACCGGTGGATGGACCGGCGCTCGAGTGTGGACAGACGTGGGCGTGTGGATGATTTTGTCATTCATCCCGTGGTTTGCCCGCAGGTTGTGCACAGCAGTATCCACAGCGGTCGGCTGTGACGCGTGGTGCGTAATGAGGCGAAAGTTGTTACAAGATTTTTCGCCGGACAGCCCCGGAGCGACCACGATGTGAGACGCAGCCGGCGGCATGACGGCACGCTCGAGCCCCGACCGGGTGTCGGGTCGAGGGGGAGAGGGAGATATCGCGCGGCTCAGCGCTCAGCGCTTGGCGCGCTGGCGGATCCGCGTGGTGAGTTCCTTCACGTGGTCGAAAACCTCGCGTCGCTCGGCCATCTCGCCACGGATCTTTTTCTCGGCATACATGACCGTCGTGTGATCACGCCCGAACGCCTGGCCGATCTTGGGCAGGGAGAGATCGGTGAGCTCACGGCACAGGTACATGGCGATCTGCCGGGACTGGGCCAGCGCCCGCGTCTTACCGGGGCCGCGCAGCTCCTCCACCGTGGTCTCGAAGTACTCGGCGGTGGCGGCCATGATCGCGGCCGTACTGATCTGCATGGTGGTGGCGTCGGCGATGAGATCGCGCAACACGACCTCGGCCAGCGCCTTGTCGATCCGGGTCTTGTTGAGCGAGGCGAACGCCGTGACGCGGATCAACGCACCCTCGAGCTCGCGGATGTTGCGCTCGATGCTGCTGGCGATGAGCTCGAGCACGTCGTCGGGAACATCGAGCCGATCCATCTGCGCCTTCTTGCGCAGGATGGCGATGCGGGTTTCCAGTTCGGGTGGCTGAACGTCGGTGATCAGGCCCCACTCGAAACGGGTCCGCAGCCGGTCCTCGAGGGTCGCCAGCTGCTTGGGCGGCCGGTCCGAGGAGATGACGATCTGCTTGTTCGCGTTGTGCAGCGTGTTGAAGGTATGGAAGAACTCTTCCTGGATACCTTCCTTGCCCTCGATGAACTGGATGTCGTCGACCAGCAGGATGTCGATGTCGCGGTAACTCCGCTTGAACGAGGCCTTGCGGTCGTCACGCAGCGAGTTGATGAAGTCGTTCGTGAATTCCTCTGTGGAGACGTACTTCACGCGCATGCCGGGGAAGAGACGTTGCGCATAGTTGCCGGCCGCGTGCAGTAGATGCGTCTTGCCGAGGCCGGACTCACCCCAGATGAACAACGGGTTGTAGGCCCGGGCGGGTGCTTCCGCGATGGCCAGGGTCGCGGCGTGGGCGAAGCGGTTGGACGCACCGATGACGAAGGTGTCGAAGGTGTAGCGCCGGTTGAGGTTGACCGCGTTGTCGTCGCTGACGGTCGAGTCACGCTGCGGGCTGCTGAAGTAGGTGGGCCAGCTTTCTTCGGCGCTGACCTTCGCCGCGCGGTCGTCGTCGATCTCGTCGGCGTCGGCGACCGACTCCGAGGCGGCCTCGCGCTCGTCGGCGTCCCGGGAGTTGGCCGACGTCTCCGGGGCGGACTCCTGCGGCTCCTGGGAGGGGGTGGCGATGCGCACACCGAGTTCGACGCGTTGACCCAGTTTGCGACTGAGCGCATTGATGATGGGCTCGCGCAGGTGGCGCTCGATCTCGTTCTGGACGAACGTGGTGGGGACTGACAGCAGAGCAAACCCCTCGGCGATCACGAGTGGTTCGACCAGCTTGAGCCAGGCCCTTTGCTGAGGGGTGAGCTGGGGGGCTGCGGTGTCACCGGAGAGACCGGACTCTGGGTCGCGGTCACCGTTGAGTTCGGCTACGACGCTGTTCCAGACGGCGACGAATGGTGGGTCGGGGTCCGCTGTCAACGACCGTTTCCCCCTTTGAGGTGCTTCGAGGTCGACCCGGTGACGACCAAAAAGAACGATGACGAACTGTCCACATATTTATCCACAGCTTGTGGAGAAAGGACAGTCGTCGTCGCTCTGTTGTCTGTTGCGTGAGAGCGTCGTGCCGGATTCGTCACATGCTGTGAGGCTTGCGGCGGAGCGACGTCCTCATCTTATTGTCCGGGGCCGATCCAGGCTCGGAACGGCATTGCCAGAAGCTAACAGTTTTCTCTCGATGTGCCAACAGTTCTGCAACATCGGATGCAGTCGATGTGGGCGCGTCGGCGCAGGTTTGACCCGGGGAAATCTCATCAGTACCCTCGAGCAGTCGCCCGCACGTGGCGGTACGGCTGCGCCCGGGAGGTTTCCGGAGAGCGCGCCGGTTAGTAAAGCACGACGGACGAGCTTAAACCGAGCTTGCACGGTGACCGTGTTCTTGGCGACATTCCGGTGTCGGCGAGCGCGGGTGCCAAATGGAACAAGGAGAGATTGACGTGGCCAAGGGCAAGCGGACCTTCCAGCCCAACAACCGCCGCCGTGCGCGCGTGCATGGGTTCCGGCTGCGGATGCGCACCCGCGCCGGCCGCGCCATCGTCGCCAACCGTCGTAGCAAGGGCCGTCGCGCACTCACTGCGTGATACTGCGGCTCTCAGGCAGGATCTAGCGCGGTGCTTCCGGCTCGATACCGGATGAGGCGGTCCGCGGAGTTCAGTGCCACCGTCAGTCGTGGTGTGCGTGCGGTGCAACCTGATGTTGTCGTACACGCGCTACACGAAGGGACGGACGCTACCGGCCCGCGGGTCGGTCTGATCGTGTCCAAAGCCGTCGGGAACGCCGTGGAACGTCACCGGGTATCCCGACGGTTGCGTCATGCTGCCCGCACGGTGATACCGAAGCTGGACGCCACGGACCTGGTGGTGATCCGGGCGCGTGCCGGCAGCAACGAGGCGCCGTCATCGCGGTTGGAGCAGCAGTTGCAACGCGCCCTCGAGCGCCTCGAAGCTCGGCGCAGGACGTCACCATGATTCGCAAAGCGGGTGCCGGTGCAGCCCGCGGCGCGATCTTCCTGATTCAGCTCTACCGTCACACCATCTCTCCGCTCCGACTGCCGTCGTGCCGATTCATGCCGACCTGCAGCCAGTACGCGGTCGACGCCCTCACCGAATACGGCTTGTTCCGCGGCGGGTGGCTGACGTTGATCCGACTGTTGAAATGCGGACCATGGCACCCGGGCGGATGGGACCCCATCCCGGACCGGTGCCCACACGATCACGAGTCGACCATGTCTGATGAGACCGTGTGTGGCGAGATAGCCGCCGAAAACCTTGTCTGGGAGACCCCAGCGAAGCGAGGGGAGAGCAAGTCGCGTGTTTAATTGGTTCAGCCTGGACATCATTTATTACCCGGTGTCGGCGATCATGTGGGTTTGGTACAAGGCGTTCGCCTTCGTGCTCGGCCCCGAGAATTTCTTCGCCTGGGCGCTGTCGGTGATGTTCCTGGTCTTCACCCTGCGCGCGATCCTGTACAAGCCCTTCGTCAAGCAGATCCGCACCACGCGGCAGATGCAGGAACTGCAGCCCCAGATCAAGGCGCTGCAGAAGAAGTACGGCAAGGACCGCCAGCGGATGGCGCTCGAGATGCAGAAGCTGCAACGCGAGCACGGGTTCAACCCGATCCTCGGCTGTCTGCCGATGCTGGCCCAGGTGCCGGTGTTCCTCGGCCTGTACCACGTGCTGATGTCCTTCAACCGGACGCAGACCGGGATCGGCCGGCTCGGGCTGTCGGTGGAGGAGAACCGCAGCCTGGCCAACTATGTGTTCAGCGCGACCGACGTTGGCCACTTCCTGGACGCGAACCTGTTCGGTGCGCCACTCGGTGCGACGATGGTTCAGCAGCACGGGCTCGAGGCATTCACGGAATTCAACCGGCTGTCGGTGGTTCTCGTCGGCGTCCCGATCATGATCCTGGCCGGCATCGCCACGCACTTCAACAGTCGCGCCTCGGTGGCCCGCCAGAGCGTGGAGGCGGCCGCCAACCCGCAGACCGCGATGATGAACAAGCTCGCGCTGTACGTCTTCCCGCTCGGTGTGGTGGTGGGTGGACCGTTCCTGCCGCTCGCCGTGATCATCTACTGGCTGTCCAACAACATCTGGACGTACGGACAGCAGCACTACGTGTTCGGGATGATCGAGAAGGAAGAAGAAGCGAAGAAGGCTGAGGCGGTGGAACGGCGCTCCGCGAACGCGCCCGCTCCTGGAGCCAAGCCCAACCGGGCGAAGAAGGCCGACGCGGCGAACTCAGCCGAGATCACGGAGTCTGCGGCCCGGGAGGAAACGTCCACCGCGCAGGCCGACGACCAGAAGAACACGGCGAGTGGATCGGGAGGGTCGGGCGTGAACCGCACACCCAAGCCCGGTGCGCGCCCCAAGAAGCGGAAACGGTGACCAGTTCTCACACTGGCTACAAGTAGGGAGAAGACGGATATGACGGACGCACAGACGACCGAGCCGGACGCCGAGCTGGAGGAGGGCACGCAGCCCGCGCCGAAGAGCGAGGACGATCTGGAGGAGCGACTGGTCGCCGAAGGCGAGATCGCCGGCGACTATCTCGAGGAGCTGCTCGACCTGCTGGACTTCGACGGGGATATCGACCTCGATGTCGAGGGGGACCGGGCCGTGGTCAGCATCGACGGCGGCGGGGATCTGAGCAAGCTGGTCGGCCGCAAGGGTGAGGTGCTCGACGCGCTCCAGGAGTTGACCCGGCTCGCCGTGCATCAGAAGACGGGCGAGCGCAGCCGGCTGATGCTGGACATCGCCCGGTGGCGCCGGCGGCGCCGGGACGAGCTGGCGGCACTGGGCGATAAGGTGGCCCGTCGCGTGCTGGAGTCGGGTGAGCGCGAGGAGCTGGCTCCGATGACTCCGTTCGAGCGGAAGATCGTTCACGACGCAGTGGCCGCGGTCGAGGGTGTCCGCAGCGAGAGCGAGGGCGTGGAGCCGTCGCGCCGTGTCGTCGTTCTGCTTGGCTGAGTTTTAGTTACAAGGGTGTAGTTCGTTTGCGGCGACGGTGCCGTAGGGAGTGCGGAGGATGTTTCACGTGAAACATGGACCGGTCCCCGCGGCACCGGACGCCGCGGCGGGGGTCTTCGGGGATCGGCTGGAGACCGCCGAACGGTACGCGGCGATTCTGGCCGGTGCCGGTGTCGAGTGGGGTCTGATCGGTCCGCGGGAAGTGGACCGGCTCTGGGATCGACACATTCTGAACAGTTCGGCTCTCGGAGAGCTTCTGGCTCCCGATGAGCGCGTCGCGGACATCGGCAGCGGCGCCGGCCTTCCGGGTATCCCGTTGGCCCTGGCGCGCCCCGACATTCATGTCACGTTGATCGAGCCTCTCCTGCGTCGCAGCGAGTTTCTGCGCGAGGCAGTCGATGAATTGGGCCTCGACGTGACCGTGGTCCGCGGTCGGGCGGAAGATTCTGAGGTACGCAAAGCTGTCGGCGAGTTGGACGTCGTGACGTCGCGTGCGGTCGCCTCGCTGGACAAGTTGACGCGTTGGAGCATGCCACTGCTGCGCGTCGACGGAAGGATGCTCGCCCTCAAAGGTGAGCGCGCCGAGGCTGAGATAGAAGAGCATCGGCGTGTGATGGCTTCCCTGGGTGCAGTCGATGCCAGGGTGGTGAAATGTGGCGTGAACTATTTGAACCCGCCCGTAACCGTCGTCGCCGTGCGGCGCGTCGCGGTGAGACCGGGCAACCGGTCAACGGGCAGAGCCTCCGGGTCGCGGGGGAGATCGGGCAGGAGATGAGGATGGGTTCTGATCGGCAGGCAACCGCCGGCGCGGATGCTACGCCCGCCGTTTCACGTGAAACGGTTTCACGTGAAACATGGAAGAGCACCGGCGACACCGCGTGGTCGACCGACGCCAGCATGGACACCCCGATAGCGGCGGAGGCGGAGCAGGCGACGCGGGTGCTCCACACCTCGCACGGGCAGCTGCCCCGACCGGCGCGCCAACGTGTGTTCACGATCGCGAATCAAAAGGGCGGCGTCGGCAAGACGACCACCGCCGTGAACGTCGCCGCCGCGCTCGCCCTGCAGGGATTGCGGACGCTGGTGATCGACCTCGATCCGCAGGGCAATGCCAGCACGGCGCTCGGTATCGAGCATCGCCCCGGAACCCCGTCGTCGTACGAGGTCCTCATCGGAGACATCCCGGTGGAGGAGGCGCTGCAGCAGAGTCCGCACAGCGATCGGTTGTTCTGCATTCCCGCCACAATCGATCTGGCCGGCGCCGAGATCGAGTTGGTCAGCATGGTGGCGCGCGAAGGGCGGCTCCGGGCGGCGCTCGCCGCTCTGGCCAACCACAACTTCGACTACGTGTTCATCGACTGCCCGCCGTCCCTCGGTCTGCTGACCATCAACGCGTTGGTGGCCGCGCCCGAGGTGTTGATCCCGATCCAGTGTGAGTACTACGCGCTGGAAGGTGTGGGACAGCTGCTGCGCAACATCGAAATGGTGAAGGCGCATCTGAACCCGGAGCTGTCGGTGTCCACGGTGATACTGACGATGTACGACGGGCGGACCAAGCTGGCAGATCAGGTCGCGGAGGATGTGCGTGAGCACTTCGGGGACAAGGTGTTGCGCACGGTCATCCCGCGGAGCGTGAAGGTATCGGAAGCCCCCGGTTACGGCATGACGATCCTCGATTACGATCCGGGATCTCGCGGTGCGTTGAGCTATCTCGACGCGAGCCGCGAGATCGCAGAGCGTGGGGCACCGCCCCGCGGGCAGTAAACACGCGCAGTAGATCAGTAACCCGACAACAGCAGACAGCGGACGGCAGCAATGAGCAGGAGACGACCATGAATCAGCCGGCACGGAAGCGGAGTGGCCTGGGCAGGGGATTGGCAGCCCTCATTCCGACCGGTCCCGCTGAGGACGGCACCGATGCCCTGAGCCCCAGGATCGGGGCCAATGCAGCGGACGTTCTGCTCGGCCCGTCGGCGACGCCGGGCGACGGGGATACACCGGCTTCGGTCACGACATCCACCGCGCCCGACGGACAGGAGCCGGTCCTCGCCGGCGATGTCGGTGCTACATACCGCGAGATCGATCCCAGCCTGATCCAGCCGAATCCGCGCCAGCCCCGTCAGGTGTTCGACGAAGAGGCGCTCAACGAGCTGGTGCACTCCATCCGTGAGTTCGGATTGATGCAGCCGATCGTCGTCCGCGCTGTCGAGGAGAACGGTGAGGCCCGCTATCAGCTGGTGATGGGGGAGCGGCGCTGGCGGGCCGCTCAGCAGGCCGGTTTGGAGACCATCCCCGCGATCGTCCGGGAGACCGGCGATGACAGCATGCTGCGGGACGCGCTGCTCGAGAACATTCACCGGGTACAGCTCAACCCGCTGGAAGAGGCCGCGGCCTACCAACAGCTGCTCGACGAGTTCGAGGTCACCCACGATGAACTGGCCGCCCGGATCGGTCGCTCCCGGCCGCTGATCTCGAACATGATCCGGTTGCTCCGCCTGCCGATCGCTGTTCAGCGCCGAGTGGCGGCGGGTGTGCTGTCCGCGGGTCACGCCCGGGCCCTGCTCGCGCTTGAAGGGGGAGCGGAGAAGCAGGAGGAGCTGGCGGCCCGGATCGTCGCCGAAGGAATGTCGGTGCGAGCCACCGAGGAAGCCGTGACGCTGGCCAATCGCGAAGGCAACACCGCACCGCCCGCGCCGCGTCGTAAGCCCATCCAGATGCCCGGCCTCCAGGATGTTGCTGAACGGCTCTCGTCAGCGTTCGACACCCGGGTGACGGTGAGCCTCGGCAAACGAAAAGGCAAGATTGTGGTCGAGTTCGGGTCGGTCGACGATCTGCAGCGGATTGTCGAGATCATGAGCGCGGAAGAGCACTGAAAACCCACGACCAAGGACACCAGGTTGTTCCGTCACTGTGACACAACGGTGATCAGCACCTGAAGTCACGAGCACCACATAGCGCAAACCATTTGTGCGGCATAGCATTTCACTTCGGAGGCGGAGCTCGATGGCATTTTCGGGGCGCAGTGGGCCGACTTCGGTGGACTCTCCTATTCTTGAGGGGCAGCCACGCACACCGTGTGAAAGCCAGGGACCTCAGTGACAGCACGAATCACGCCGCTTCGGCTCGAGGGCTTCGAGCAGCTGCCCAAGCATGCGCGGCGGTGTGTGTTCTGGGAGGTCGACCCGTCCACGGTGGGTGACGATCATCTGACGGACCCCGAATTCGAAAAAGAAGCCTGGCTCTCGATGGTGATGCTGGAGTGGGGGTCGTGCGGTCAGCTCGCGGTGACCGCCCACCCGGACAGCCCAGAAGGTGAGTCCAGTGCCGGCGCCGACGTCGATGTGGTGAAGCGCGCCAGTTTAGCTGGCGTTGATGTGCCGGGAGCGGACGACTGGACACCCCCGGCCGTCATCGACGATCCGTGTCTGGGGTTCGCGTTCTACGCACCTCCGGGTGCGGTGCCGCGGGCCCGGCTGTTCCCCACCGCTCCGGTGAGCGCCGACGCGATTCTGTTGACTGCGGTCGGGGTGGAGTGCCCCGATGATCGCGAGCTGCTTTCGCAGAGTCTGCTGGCCGCGGTGGTCAATGACCTGGTGCGTCGCGGCGTGCGGGCACTGGAAGCGTTCGGCTACACCGCGGCCGTCACCGAGATGATCGACAGCGGAAAGCTTCCCGACGAGTTGGCCCCGGTGGTGGCGGTGCTGGGGGACTGTTCGGTTGACGAGTGCATGCTGACCTCCGACTTTCTCGAAGACGTCGGTTTCACGGTGGTGGCGCCGCATCCGTACTTCCCACGGCTGCGCCTGGAACTCGACAAGGGACTCGGCTGGAAGGCCGAGGTCGAGGCCGCGCTCGAACGGCTGCTGGAGAGCGCACGGATCGAAGCGCCCATTGGCGCGGGTATGTCATCAGCCGGGTTCGGAAGCTGAAAGCGCTGTGCGACACCAATGTTGACGACTGCGGTGGCAACGATCCGGCTACTTCAGGCTCGGCAACCAAGCCCGGACACCGCGTGACCGGGTTGAAGTCATAGCCTGTGCTCATGCCAGCGGTACGGCGGTACGCCAAGGGTGAGACCAAGCGCGCGGAAATCAAGGTGGCCGCACTCGCGGTACTGGAACGCGATGGCGAGGCCGGCGCGTCGATGCGGGTGATCGCGAAGGAAGCCGGAATCAGCCTGGCGGGCCTGATGCACTACTTCCCGACCCGCGATCTCCTACTCACCGAGATCCAGCGTGATGGCGACGCGAAATTCGAGGAGTGGTACCGGAATTCGGGTGACGATGCCGATCCAGGGGAGGCGTTGGCGCTGGCCATGGTGGACAAGGCGAGCAAGCCCGGGTCGGGGACGGTGTATCTGTCGTTGGCAGCCGCCGCTGCGATCGACCCGACGCATCCGGCTGCGGAGTACCTTCGCACCCGCTACGAATGGATGCGCGGGGTTGTCGCTGATCACGTCGCACGGCGGCAGGCAGACGGGACCGTACCCGCGCACGTTGACGCCGAATTCGCCGCTGCCGCATTGATTTCCGCGGCTGATGGCATCCAGATCCAGTGGATGTCCGATCCCTCGATCGACATGGGCGCCCACGTCAGGAAGGTGTGGCAGAAACTGCTCGCCTGACGGGTCACCTCAACAAAACAGTGCAGTGTATGGTTTCTGTATGCAGTGGACCAAGGTGGTGTTGGCGTCAGCGCTCGTCGTCATGATGGGCACTTCCGGCTGCGGCTCGCGCCAGGAGCAGGCCGAGAAAACATCGAGCTGGGACCGCAGCTTCTACTGGGGCACGGCGACGGCCGGCTACCAGGTGGAGGGCGCTGCGCCCGACAGCAACTGGAGCCGGTACGTCGACCGCGCCGCCGGCAAGCCCGCCAATCCTGACGCTGATCCGCTCGGAGCAGGTGCGGTCGAGCCGTACCAGCAGGCGGATGACTTCCGGCATCGCTATCAGGAGGACATCGCCAACGCGCATGCCATGGGCGTCAACACCTTCCGCTTCGGTCTGGAATGGGCACGGGTGATGCCCGAACCGGGCAAGTGGGACGAGAAGGAGCTGGCTTACTACGACGACGTGGTCGCGACGCTGCGCAAGAACGGCATGACGCCGATGATCACGCTGATGCACTGGGTCTACCCAGGGTGGGTCGCCGATCGCGGTGGGTTCATGAACAACGTGGCGGCGTTCGAGGAGTTCGCCGCTGCGATCACCAAACGTTATGCGGGACAAGGTGTGCTGTGGGTCAGCATCAACGAACCGCTGGTGTTCGGGGCGATGGAGCTCCGCACAGGTGCCATCCGGCCCGATCAGTTCGAAACGTTGCTCGATCGGGTGGTGGACGCGCACCGCGCCGTCTATCGCGCAGCGCACGAGGCCGATCCGGACGCCAAGGTCACCACCAACGAGGCGTACATCCCGCCGGACGTGCTGGCACAGTTCGCCGGACTGGGCGTCAAGGGTATCGACACATCGTTCTTCGACCGGGTCAAGGACAATCTCGACTACCTCGGATTCGACTACTACACCGGGACCGCGCAGGACAATCCGGCTTCCGGGCAGAGCCTGACAGCCCGCTGGAACACCAAGCTGCAACCCGAGGACATTTACTATGTGGCGCGTCAGTATGCCGAGCGGTATCCGGGCCTACCCATCTACGTCGTCGAAAACGGGATGGTGACCGACAACGGCAAGCCACGTTCCGATGGAGTGACACGGTCGGAGCATCTTTCCGACACTGTTTTCTGGCTGCAACGAGCCAAGGCCGACGGCATCCCGATCATCGGCTACAACTACTGGTCGCTGCTCGACAACTACGAATGGGGAAGCTACCGGCCACGTTTCGGTCTCTACACCGTGGACGCCCTTGGAGATCCGGCGCTGAAACGCGTGCCTACCGATGCGGTGGGCACCTACACACAGATCACGCGTGACGGCGGAACCACGCCCGGATACCGGCCGGTGATCCCCGCAGCCCACTGCTCGACGACCGTCG
The DNA here is from genome assembly GCA_001942045.1 of Mycolicibacterium porcinum. Lineage (GTDB taxonomy): Bacteria > Actinomycetota > Actinomycetes > Mycobacteriales > Mycobacteriaceae > Mycobacterium > Mycobacterium porcinum_A. Next base: position 3,214 of record MSTD01000056.1, on the reverse strand, counting down.
GTGAGGACAGCTGTGCACCGCTCGACCCGAACGGGCCACTCGCCGAATTACGGTGATTTCACGCGCGCAACCAGCGCTCACGCGCTCAAGCGCAACCGGCGCTCACGCGCTCGGGCTGGATCGGCGCTTACGCGCCGCGCCCCGCCTGTTGTTCGACCGACAACTCATGCGCCAACAACTCGGCAAAGGTGAAAGTCCCTGTGGGACGGTCGTTCTTGCCCAGTAGATACAGCCGTTTGACCGCAGCCAGGATGCCTTCGGCGATGGCGTCGCGGGTCTGGGTGGACAGCAGCAGCCCGCGGTCGTGCGGATTGGTGATGTACCCGATGTCGACCTGGACGGTGGGCATCCGGGTCAGGCGTAACAGGTCCCAGGTCCGGGCATGCGACCGACAATCGCGTAGTCCGGTGCGGGCCACGACTTCTCGTTGAATGAAGTCGGAAAGATTGCGGCCGATGGTGGACACCGAACCGTGGGAGTTGCCGAAGTGGAACGAGGCCACCCCGTTAGCGGCGGGGGAGCGTTGGCTCTCGCACCGCAGGCTGATCATCAGATCGGCGCCGACCCGGTTGGCGGTGGCGGCCCGTTCGGGATCCATGGGACTGCGGTTGGCCGGCCGCGAGATGAACGTCTCCATGCCGATCGCAGTCATCCGGCCTTCTAGCCGACTTGCCAAGTCCCACAGGATGTCTGCTTCGCTGATCGGCCCGTCCGGCCCGTTCATGATCATGCCGTGGTCGGCGCCGCCGCGGCCCGGGTCGATGATGACGTGCTTACCCGACAGTTGCGGACCGGAGCGGCGCACCAGCTCCTCTTCGCGAATCGCGTGCGGCGAGCCGCCGGTCACCCGGGAACCCAGGAAATACAACGAGCGCAACGTTTCCGGGCCGCAGATGCCGTCGGGGTAGAGCCCGTACTCGCGCTGATACGAGGACAACGCGTTGTGGGTCTGCAGGCCGAAATGGCCATCCACCATGCCGGTGTAGAAGCCGAGGTCCTGCAGGCGGGCCTGCAGGGTTGCCACGTCGTCGCCATACATGGGCGCACCGAACTGATGGGTCAGCGTACGGGCACCGAGCCGGTAGGAGGCCTCACGCAAGGCGCGATATGTGGCCTCCCCGACGATTCCGTCGACCAGCAGGCCGCGGTGCTGCTGAAACGCCCGGACGGCGCTGTCGAGCTCGTCATCGAACGCGTCGAGCGCAACATGTCTACCGGTGCTCAGGTCGGCGTCCGGATTGTCGATCAGGCCTAGTGCGGCCAACGCTGCCCGGATCTCGGTGACTGCTCCGCCACGGTCACCGCGACGCAGACTCGACATTCGGCCCCTCCATGCTGGTCTCCGGCCGTCTGCCGGACTAGCTAGCCAGCATTGTCTCAGATTTCGGCCACATACCGGAAAACGCCAGGCGTATCCGGGGTGTGAGTGATGTCAGAGCGCGTCGGCGAGTTCCCGCAGCAGTGCGGCCTTGCCCTTGGCGCCGACGATGCGCTTGACCGGCTGACCGTCCTTGAAAAGGATCATTGTCGGGATGGACACCACCTGGAAGTCGCGGGCGGTGGCGGGGTTGGCGTCGACATCGATCTTGGCGACCCGCAACTCGCCGGCCTTCTCGCCGGCGATCTCCTCCAGCACCGGGGCGACCATCTTGCACGGCCCGCACCAGGTGGCCCAGAAATCAACCAGCACCGGGGTGCTGCTGGTCAGGACGTCGGTGGAGAACGAATCGTCGGTGACCGTTACTGTCGCGCTGTCCGCACTCATGGAACTCTCCTGTCAGGTCGAAATCTGTTGGTATCAGTCGTTTTCGGCGAGCCAACGCTCGGTGTCGATCGCCGCCGAACAGCCACTGCCCGCAGCGGTGATCGCCTGGCGGTAGGTGTGGTCGACGAGGTCACCCGCGGCGAATACGCCGTCGAGCGAGGTGGCGGTGGTACGGCCGACGACCTTCACATAACCCTCGTCATCGAGATCGATCTGCCCGCGCACCAGTTCCGAGCGCGGGTCGTGACCGATCGCGACGAACACGCCGGTGACGTCGAGCTTGGACTCCTCACCGGTGACGGTGTCGCGAAGCCGAACACCGGTCACCTTCGGATCGCCCTCGATCTGGGTGATCTCGGTGTTGGTGAGGAAGGTGATCTTCTCGTTGGCGCGGGCCCGCTCCAGCATGATCTTGGAGGCCCGGAACTCGTCACGGCGGTGGATCAGGGTGACCGACTTGGCGAACCGGGTGAGGAACGTCGCTTCCTCCATCGCCGAATCGCCGCCGCCGACCACGATGATGTCCTCATCGCGGAAGAAGAACCCGTCGCAGGTGGCGCAGGTGCTCACACCCATGCCGGTCAACGCTTCCTCGCCGGGGACGCCCAGGTGCCGGGCCGCGGCACCCATCGCCAGGATCACGGACCGGGCCTGGTGGGTCTCGTCGCCGACGGTGACGGATTTCACCGGGCCGGCGAGGTCCACGGCGTCGACGTCTTCCATGCGCAGATCCGCGCCGAAGCGCAGCGCCTGCTCCCGCATCTCGTCCATCAGCTCGGGCCCGGTGATGCCCTCGCGGAATCCCGGGTAGTTCTCCACCTCGGTGGTGGTCATCAGCGCGCCACCGAACTGGGTGCCCTCGAACACCAGCGGCTTGAGCTGGGCGCGGGCGGCATAGATCGCCGCCGTGTATCCGGCCGGGCCGGAACCGATGATGATGACGTCGTGGACCGTCGCTGAGTTGGACATGTAAGCCTTTCTGCCGTACTCGGCACGGGTTGCAACGTCAGCCTAGGCCGGATGTGTTCCCAGGTGAGTTCGTAGGACAGACTACGGACGTCCGGCCGGGCGTTCGACCACGGTCTGGGCCAGGGACCCGGGGCGACCGGCGTCGCAGTCGGCGGCGACCACCACCGCGACGACGGATCCGGGTGTGCCGGCTCCGTTCGGGGGCATCACGACCAGCACCCCGCGCCGACCCGCTACTTCGACGGGCTGAGCACCCAGAATCCGGACCTCGGCCGGGTATCCCAGCGCGGTGAGGCACGCGGTGCGGCGGACGCGATCGGTCAGCGGACCCAGGTCAGGCGGCTTTGACAGCAGGCCCAGGATCTGGGCTTCGGACAGGCCGACATCGCCGCGCGGCGGTGACACCGTGATCTGGCCCAGGCTGACCCGGGTCGAGGGAACCTCGCCTGCCGGGCGCATCAACACGACGCCGCCCACCAC
>MSTD01000055.1 GCA_001942045.1 Mycolicibacterium porcinum | reverse complement strand
GCCCACCCCGCCCGCCGCTGCCGCAGCGCAGCCGACCTTCCTGTTCCAGGATGAGTTCAACGGCCCGGCCGGCTCTCCGCCGGACCCGGCGTGGTGGCACCTGATCCCGGAGCGCGAGACCATCAAGAACCCGGTCGAGTGGGACAAGCCGTTCAACATGGGCCGCTACGTCACCGACACCGAGCACGCCTTCCAGGACGGCAAGGGCAACCTGGTGATCCGCGCGACGCGCGGTCCGGGCACCACGATCCAGGAGAAGTACGCCAGCGCCAAGGTCGTCGGAAACTGGCGCGGCGGTATCGGTACCACGTGGGAGGCTCGGGTCAAGCTCAACTGCCTGACCGACGGTGCCTGGCCTGCGTTCTGGCTGTTGAATGACGATCCGGTCCGCGGTGGCGAGGTCGACCTCGTGGAGTGGTACGGCAACCGGGACTGGCCGTCGGGTTCGACGGTGCACGCCCGGCTGGACGGCGAGTCGTTCGCCACCAATCCGCACCCGATCGACAGCGGCTGGCACACCTGGCGGATGTCGTGGACCCCGCAGGGCATGTACTTCTGGAAGGACTACGCCCCGGGCATGGAGCCGTTCTTCGAGGTTCCGGCGAACTCGTTGGAGGACTGGCCCTTCAACGATCCGGGCTACACGCTGGTGCCGGTGTTCAACATCGCCGTCGGTGGCTCGGGCGGTCGTGATCCGAGTGGCGGCAACTACCCCGCCGAGATGCTGGTCGACTGGATCCGCGTCTTCCAGGGCTGAGTTTTTCTTTGCGCCGAGAGTTGGCTTGTGTGCGATTTTTCGCGAGAATTTCGTACACAAGCCAACTTTCGGCGTTTATGGGGTGACGGCGGTCCGGAGCTTTCCGGGAGGCGGGGTGCGTAGCGCTGTTTCGATGTCGTCAAGCGGTACCGGTGCGACGACGAGCGCGTCCCACGGATAGTGCTTGCGGGTTTCGTCAAGAAATTTGACGGCTTGCTGCAGGTGCCGGGGCTCATAGTTGTGCACGCCGGTGATGGTCAGCCAGTGCCGCACAACGGTTTCCGGATCGACCTTCAATGGCGGCCCAGGGGTGACTGAGCCGGCCAGCACCAGGGTGCCGCCGATGTCGAGACGGCCCAAGGCATCGGCGACGGCCGCCGAAGATCCGGTGTAGTCGATCGCCACATCCACCGGGCCGCCGTCCGAGGCCCGCCCGCCGAAGCGCGCGGCCAAGTCCAGACGGTCAGCATTACGGTCGACGACCTGAACATCGGCTCCGGCTGTCGCGCAGGCCGCGACGGCGGTGAGCCCGAGCATGCCCGCCCCGTTGATCAGAACCCGCTGCCCGACCAGCTCACCCGCGGCTTCTAGCGTGGCCATCACCGTCGCCGTCGCACACGCGGCCGGCGCGGCGACCGCATCGGACAGCGTGTCGGGCACGGCGGCGATCGTGGTGCCGCGCGGCAGAACCACGTGTGCGGCATAGGAACCCGACAGGGCCCAGTCTCCGTCGAATGCCTCGTGGCCCACCTTGCGCACGGACAGGCACTTGGCGCTCAGGCCGGACCGGCACCTGCTGCACGTACCGCAGGCCACTGTCACCGACCAGATGACCCGCTGCCCGACTTCGGCATCCGCGCCCGGACCGACCGCGACGACGTCGCCGACGGCCTCGTGACCGAGGATCGACGGGCAGGCCGCGGAGCGTCGGCCCATGACAGTGTGCAGGTCGCTGCCGCATACCGTGGCGAGCCGTACCCGGACCAGCACCTCGCCGGCGCCGAGGTCGGGGACCGGGACCAGCCGCACGTCGACGCCGGAGCCGGTCCACACCGCGGCCGTCGTCACACGAGGCGGGATCTGATCCATCCGGACAACCTTTCGATGGCGTAGACGATGACGAAGATGACGAGGACGATCGCGCCGGCGACGTCGAAGTTCAGCGTGCGGATCGACTCGAACAGCAGGTACCCCACACCGCCCGCGCCGACGATGCCCAGAACGGTCGAGGTCCGCACATTCACGTCGAACAGGTACAGGCTGGACCCGACCATCGCCGGCATGGCTTGCGGAATCACCGCGGAGAACAACGTCTTCCACCAGCCGCCGCCCACCGAATGGACGGCCTCAAGAGGTCCGGGGTCGATCTCCTCGACCGCGTCGGCGACCAGTTTGGCCAGGAACCCGATCGAGCCGATGGCCAGCGCGCAGGTGCCGGCGATGGGACCGAGTCCCAGCGCCGCGACGAACACCACGGCCAGAATCAGCTCAGGTACGGCCCGCACCAACAGGATCCAGCCGCGAGCCAGCCAGTAGACCACAGGGTGGGGAGTGACGTTGCGGGCGGCCAGGATGCCGACCGGGATTGACAGCACCACACCGATGGCGGTCGACACCACGCCGATGGCGACGGTTTGACCAGCCGCGGTGAACAATTCGTTGCCCAGCGCCGAGAAATTGGGCGGGATCATCCGGGTGAACACCTCGATGGCCGGCCCCACCCAGGTGATCAGGGACAGTGGGTTGATCTTCAACACCACCAGCGCGGCCAGGCACACCGCGATCAGGGAACCGCCGAACCCGAACCGTGCGACGCGCTCAAGCGTCGGGTTCGACTGCGCGGAATCCAGCAGCATCCGCCGGATCACGATGGACAGCAGCTCCATCGCGGCGATGATCGCCAGGATGACGCAGGCGATGCCGAGCGCGCGCGGATAGATCAAGCCCCGCAAGGCATCCTGCAGCGCGAAGCCGATACCGCCGGCGCCGACGAAGCCGAGCACCACCGACATACGCAGGTTGATGTCGATACGGTAGATGAACGTGGCGATCCAGGATGGCATGGCTTGGGGGACGACGGCGTTGAGCATCTCGCGGAAGTACCCGACGCCGGTGCTGCGCACCGCCTCGCGTGGGCCCGGGTCGGTCTGCTCGATGGCATCGGCGAACACCTTGCCGAGCATGCCGATGGAATGGACGGCCAGCGCGAGAATGCCTGGCAGCACCCCGATTCCGAGCGCGCGAACGAACAAGACGGCGAACAGCAGGTCGGGCATGGCGCGGCAGAACGTGATGACCGCCCGGGCCACCGCCTGCACGGCGGGGTGCGGGGTGGTGTTGCGAGCGGCCAAAAACGCCAGCGGCACAGAGGCGATCGCGGCCAGCACGGTGCCCAGTACGGCCATCAGCAGGGTTTCGACGGCCAGCCCGCCGATGCGTCCCGGATCGTCCAGCCGCGGTGGGATCATCCGCTCCAGCAGTGCGACGACCTCGTCCAGCCCGTTCAGCAGGGTTCCCGGGGCGAAGTCGATGGACCACGCCGCGACGAGGGTGGCCAGCACTGCGCCGACCGCCACCAGATGTAGCAGGCCGGGCAGGGCTCTGCGTACGGGTGCGGGCGGCGCGGGTGTGGGCCGCTCGGTCAGGTCGGTGCTCACGAGGGCCGAGCCGCCGAATGCGCTGTGGGGTCGACGCGTTGGTAGATTTCCATCACGTCGTCGCGGGTCATCCCGACGGCGGGGCGGTCCAGGATCTTCTCACCGTTGCGCAGGCCGACCAGGCGGTGCGCCCAGCCGAGTGCGAGGTCGACCTGGTGCAGCGTGCACACCACGGTCAGCTTCTCCTCGATGCACACCCGGAACAGCAGATCCATGACCACACCGGCGTTTTCGGGGTCGAGCGAGGCGACCGGCTCATCTGCCAGCAGCAGGCCGGGTTTCTGCATCAGGGTGCGGGCGATCGCTACCCGCTGCTGTTGTCCGCCGGACAGGGTGTCGGCGCGGCGCTCGGCGTAGTCGGCCAGGCCGACGCGGTCCAGATAGCTCAGGGCTTCGGCACGCATCGCCTTGGGATAGGTCAGTGCGCCGTAGCGGGGGAGCCGCAGCTGTCCGAGGCCGCCGATCAGGACGTTCTCCAGGCAGCTCAACCGGCCGACCAGGTTGAAGTGCTGAAACACGAACCCCACGTTGCGACGCAGGGCGCGCAGCTGTTTGGCCGAGGCCCGGTCGACGTGGGTGCCACCGACCTCGACGCTGCCGGAGGTCACCGGGTGCAGCCCGTTGAGGCAGCGCAGCAGGGTGGACTTGCCCGATCCGGACAGACCGAGCAGCACCAGCATCTCGCTGCGCCGCACCTCGAGGCTGACCTGGTCGAGTGCCAGGGTGTCACCGAAGCGTTTGGTGACGTCCTTGGCGATGACGACCAGATCGTCGCCCGCGACGGGATGGTGGGGTCCGTTGCTGGTCATGGGTTTTCAGCCCTTGCACTTCTCGGAGCCGGTGATGTCGCAGACATGGCGCACGCCGCTGTAGTCCGAATCTTCGACCGGGACGAAGCCCCAGGCGCGCTCGTCGGTGATCCGGCAGGCGTCGCCCTGGCAGAAGCCCTCGGCTTCCAGGTTGGGCACGTTGACCTTGTCGGCGAACAGGGTCTTGAGCTTGCCGATGGCCTCGCTGCCCAGCGCGTCGTTGGCCGCGAACACCGATCCGGCGATGGTCTCGGACTTCCATACCGTCTTGAGCTGACCGGGTTTGAGGTCGCCCTTGGCGATCATGGTCTTGTCGACCATGGTGTCGAATGCGAAGCCGGCGTCGCAGTCGCCATTGGCGATCGCCAGGGCCGAGGAGTCATGGCCCCCGGCGAAGATCGGGGACATCGCCTTGGAAAGATCGCCCTCGGATCCGGATTTGATCACCCCGGCCTCGATCAGCCCGGCCGTCGGATAGAGGAAGCCCGACGTCGAACTCGGGTCGACGAAGCAGACCTTCTTGCCGGTAAAGTCCTTGAGGCCGTTGATGTTCGCCTCGTCCGCGCGGGCCAGGCCGTAGGACTGGTAACCGGGCTTGCCGCCCTGCTCCTGGATCACCGCACCGACCGGGGTGACCTTGGCCCCGTTGACGCCGGCCACCACGTAGGCGAACGGTCCGAAGAATGCCAGGTCGACGTTATTGGCGATGATGCCCTCGACCACCCCGGCGTAATCGGAGGCCTGCACGAAGTCGACCTTGGCGCCGGTCTCCTTCTCCAGCAGCTTGATCAGCGGCTGGTAGCTGGCCTTGAGGTCGGTGGAGTTCTCGGCCGGGATCGCGGCCAGGGTCAGGGTCTCCGGGAAGCCCTGGGCGGTCTTGGCGTCAGAGTTGTCGGAGCTCGAACAGCCGGACAAGGCCAGTGCGGTACAGGCAGTTGCCACGGCGGCGATGCGGGCAGGCTGACAAAGGGTGCGGAACTTCATGGCGCGGAGGACCTTTCGGGGCGGGGCGTTTGACGGGCAGTGCGCGAGCGGGGGTGCGCAACTGCCCTGCCCCACACCCTGTGGGTTGGTCTATACCAGCGGGTGCATCGAAGTTGGCGAGAAGGTTAACAACGCGCCAAGTCTTGGTCTATACCAAGACTTGCTACTGTGGGCGGGTGTCCGCGAGTGCAGAACCGAGGGTTCTCAAGCACCAGGTTGTCCGTGCGCAACTGGAGCGCCTGCTCGACGACCTGGAGGTCGGCGACCAGTTCCCGGCGGAGCGGGAGATCGCCGAGCGGTTCGACGTCGCCCGTGAGACGGTCCGCCAGGCGCTACGAGAGTTGTTGCTGGCCGGGCGGATTGAACGACGCGGCCGCACCACCATAGTCGCCCGGCCCAAGATCCTGCAGCCCCTGTCGATGGGGTCCTACACCGAGGCCGCCAAGGAACAGGGCCGCAGCGGTGGGCGCATCCTGGTCGGCTGGAGTGATCTGATCGCCGACGACATCCTGGCCGGGCAGCTCGCCATCGACGTCGGCGCGCCCATCCTGCAACTCGAGCGCGTGCTGACCACCGACGGCATCCGGGTGGGCCTGGAAACTACCAAGCTCCCGGCTTTCCGCTACCCGGGATTACGGGAGACCTTCGACTACCGCGACTCGCTCTACGCCGAGATCCGCAGCCGCGGAATCCATTTTGCGCGAACCGTCGACACCATCGAGACCGCGCTGCCGGACTCACGCGAATCGGCACTGCTCACCGTGGACAGTCGGACACCCATGTTTCTGCTCAATCGAGTGTCGTACGACCAGGACGGGATTCCGATCGAACAGCGGCGGTCCTTGTACCGGGGTGACCGGATGACGTTCACCGCGGTGATGACTGCGCCGTAGAAACGGCAATCGACCCCCGCCCACCGCCGGGCGAGGGTCGATTGTGTCTGTGTTACTTGGAATCTCCTGAACTGCTGGAACCGGTGCCCTTGTCAGAACTGGTGGCAGAGGCCGGCTTCTTCTCCGGTTTGGCGAAGGCCTTCTTGACGCTCTCGCCGATCTTGTTGACGGTGGCTGAGATTCGGTTGCCCACTGCCGAGGCCGTATTGGCGTCGGGCTTATGGGTGGTGCCGAGCGTGCCGGTCTGGCCCGGAACGGAGACCAAACTCTCCCGAACCAGGGGAACCGCTGCGGCCTTGGCCAGTTCAGGTTTGGCGGTCGCGGGTGGCTCCGCGGGCCTTGAAGCAGCCACAGTTGTCGCTGAGCCAGGCTCTGTGGCGATAGTGTCTGCTGTTTGCGGCGCCTCGTTGTTTGTTGCGGTCGGGGCTGGATCCGTCGAGAGCGTTACCGTTGACGACGCGGAAGCATCAGGAACTGTAGACGCCTCTGCGGGCATGAGTGCTGTCGGCGGCTTTGGCTTCGGCTTTCCGATCGCTCGCGCGATAGTTTCCGTAGCTCTCAAGAAGCTACTGAGCGGGCCGTATTTACCTAGCATCCCGCTATCGCCCCAGTATGAATATCCGTTCAGCACCGCCCCGGCCATCACTGCCGGGAAGTTGACGGCAATGCTGGCCGCAGTCTCGGCATCACCAGCCTTGACCGCATCCACAAATCCTTGAGCGCTATCGGCCAGTGCAGTACTGAAGGTACTCCCTATGCCGTTGAGGAACGCTTGGCCTGGACTGACAACAAGACCCGGCAATGCCGTGACAAATTTGCCAAAGTTTGTCGCTGTGCTGGAGGCGGCGTCCCCAAGTTGCAGCACTGCGACCAATTTTCCGAAGTCTCTTGCCGGGCTGGCGACCAGCGGATCCCAGAGGGTCAGCACAGAGAATCCGAGTTGGCTCACCGGTGCGTTGATGAGCGCCAACCAGGCATAGTTGATCGCATCGTCGACCTCGCCCGCCGCAAGATAGCTGAAGGCCGTTTGGAGTCGAGTCACCGATGAGTACGGGTTGTTCGGATCCAACAGGCCCTGCGCGGCGGTAACCAACGACTGCAAGATGGTGCCGACTTGCGTTACATTCGCCATCCGATTGGCGATGATCTGCTGCACCACGACGCCGACCTGCTGCCAATCGGGATTGAAACTGCCGATCGGCTTCGATGCGTTAGCGGTCTGGTTGGCGACTATTTGCCGCAAGATGGGGAAAGGATTGTTTGCGAACGTCTGACCGAGGGCCTCGGCGTTCGTGACTGCCTTAGTCAGTACTGCAGTCCACGTGTCGAGGGGGTTGGTGAAGGCCGACAGCTCGACCGACGCCTGCGAGGGTAGCGCGGGCAAGTGGACGTCGTGGGCTGGTGGCGCGAGGGGTGTCACGGCGATGACGCTGGCGCCGACGAGGGCTATCCCCGCAGTCGCATAGGGCCGTAGAGCGAGGTTCAACTCGGTCTCCTTCGGTTCGGATGAGGGCGTCAGCTGTGGCTGACTGGCCGAAAATACGGAGAGATTCGCAGACGCGCATTCACATTCTTTTCGACTTGCGAAATATTCCGGTCAAGGCCGTCGGGATGGGACAACTTGTGCCAATTGGCCCGTTTTGGGCCGTCGGGCGGCGTAGCGTGACGCCGTCCGTTCTCGGTGTGCCTGGGGGTTGTTCGGATGGGGATGAAGCCGTGGGATGGTGACCGGCCGCTGACTCCACGCATCGTTCTGGAACAAAAGGATGTCGCGGCCCGCGGGCTGTCGTTCACGTTCGGGACAGAGCAGATATCCGATCCCACGGACTGGTGCAGTTTCAGCGACACCGATCACCTGGTGTACGTATACCGTGGCGGGGCAATGCATTCGATGCAGACCGCACTTGATTGGGGGCCATCGGGACAGGTGCCGCCGACGGTGGGGGACGTGTGGTGGAAGCCGGCCGGGGTGTCCTGCGCGGCGCTGGTTCAGGGTGACGTGGCGGGATATTGCGAGATCGCCATCCCGCGCCGGATGATCGGTGACACCGCCTTGCTTCCGCGGATCAAGTACCGCGATCCCCTGATGCACTATCTGGTCGAGGAGATCTACAGCGTCGCCGATCGGGACGATGCGATAGCTCGGTTGTTGACCGATTCCGTCACCGAGACCATGCGGCTGCTGATCAGGGACAAGTACACCGAGGCGCCGCCGAAGGAACGTGAACACCGCGCATTCGATCCCGGGATGCGCAAGATGTTGGTCGAGTACCTCAACGACAGCCTGGACTCTGACATCCATCTGGACGCGCTCGCAGAACTCACCGGGATGCCCGTCCACGGATTCATCGGTGCGTTCCGCCGCGCGTTTCACACCACGCCGTACCAGTTCTTGCTCGACCTGCGGATCGACCGCGCCAAGATGCTCCTGGCGACCACCTCGCGGACGGTCTCCGAAATTGCTTCTACAGTAGGGTTTTCCACACCAAGTCACTTCGCGAACGCGTTCCGGCGACGGGTGGGTATCTCGCCCAGCGGTTACCGCCAGCGTTCGTGATCAGCGCAGGTTGCGGTAGCTACTCGGTGACACTCCTACGCGATGGCGAAATGCGGTGGCGAAATGATTCGGCGTCGAAAAGCCCACCATCGCACTGATTTCGGTGACTGTGTGCGGTGTGGTCCGCAGCAGGGATTTGGCGCGGTCGATTCTTCGGTCCAGCAAGAACTGGTACGGCGTGGTGTGAAACGCATCCCGGAAAGCCTTGATAAAGCCCCCGACCGACATTTTCGCCTGCTGCGCAAGCGTTTCCAGGGTGATCTCGGAGTCCATGCTGTCGTCGAGGAACTCGATGAGCTTCGAGCGGGCCGCTGAATCCAGCACGTTGGCCCGGTATTCCGTCGGGCGCGGTGGCTTCTCCGTGTAGTTGTCGGTGATCAGCAGCCGCAGGGTCTCGCCGATCGACTCCGTGAGCAGACGTGCCAGGGCGTCGTCACGGTCGGCCACGGCGTGGATGCGCTCGACCATCTGATGGATCAGCGGGTCGTGATGCTTGACGCGGGGAACCAGCGTCATCTCACCGAGCAGGTGATCCGGGATGGCGATCTCGCAGTACCCCGCGGTGTCCCCTTCGACCACCGACGCGCACTTGTCGCCGGCCGGCACCACCCACACGTCACCCACGCTCGGCAGTGCCCGGCCCGATGGGCCCCAGTCCAGGTCGGTCTCCATCGACCGCAGGCGCCCGGCGCGGTGTACGAAGACCAGGTGTCGGGTGTCGTCGAAACAACACCAATCGGTCGTGGTGTCGATCTGTTCGGTGGCGAATCGAAGGGACATCCCGCGGGTGGATACGGCCTTCTCGCCCAAGACGACGCGTCGGGTAAGCGGCCGGTCGTCGTTCCACAGCTTCATCGCCATCCGGGACAACCTCCTGGGCGATTTGCGCCTGCGTAAATCTGGACAGGAGCGTAGCGGGGGGGAGACGGCCGGGGAGGTGGTTTTGAATTGAAGGATTCGCTACGCAGTGAGGCGGAGCCGTTCGACCCGCTGTCCGGTGATCTGAGCTATCAGCTCAAAGTCTTTGTCCAAGGCCAAGACGGTAAGGCCGGATAGTTCTGCGAGGGCTGCAACGAGGAGATCGGGGAGCGACGGCGCCCGATGCTGGCCCCGGTCGGCGAGTAGTAATTGGACCTCAACTGCGCGATCTTCTGCGGCGGGGGTGAGGTATTCCAGCGGCATCAGGGTGAGCGGTGGCGAGCCGGATTCGGCGCGCGCTTGGTCAGCTGTGCGGAACGAGTACCCGACTTCCAGTCGCGTGACGGTGCTGATCCGCACCAGGCCGCGTTCGATTCGATCAATCCAGGCATCTGCATCGGCAGATTCTGCCAACCGGGTGTACGCCGACTTGTCAATGAGCCACGTGGTTACCGCCACGCAGCCTCCATCACCTGCGGATCATCGAGATCCTTGGCGGCGGCAGCCGCCCGACGGAGGTCTTCGATGCTGAGTCGGCCTTCTATCGCCGACGATGATCGCTCAGCCTCGAATCTGCGACGCAAATACTCGTTTCGCGAAAGTCCGTGTGCAACGGCGTCAGCATCGATCCGGGCAATTGCGGCTTCTGACAGACCCCTGATGAGAACATCTGGCATACGCGTGCCACCTCCTGATATCAACGCTATCACTCCGCCATTCATCTGCTCAGCGTGCATTTGTGCACCGCCGCGCGACCGCAAGTGGTGAAGGTCGGATCTTCACGCAGCGGCGTTCTTAAAAAGCGTCGGCGTCCGTGACCAATTTGTGACCTTTGACCTGGGTAAACACACCGCAAATGTGCTTGACAGTCAGTTAAGGAAACTCTCAGAACCGGGAGGCGGTTGCTGCAACGCCCCGATAGTGCCCGTAAGGTGCCCGTGTGGGCCGACACGCATTAGCCAGCCCCAGTCAGCGCAAACTGCCGGCTGTAGCGGCTGCGATCATCGCGCCGGTCGCTGCGTTCTTCGCCAGTGCCAGTGGTGCTCCTTCATCCCCTTTTTCCGACGCCGCCAAACCTGCCGCGGCTCCTGCGCCGGCCGCCGAGCCGCCGTGCTGCATGGAGATCGTCGCCGCCCCTGCATCCGCGTCGACCGCCGTCGCGCAAACCGTGGGCCTGAGCGCAAACCAGGCGGCGCCGGCCATGGCTTCTCGCTGGCGCGTCATCAACATCCCGCAGCTGTTGCCCATCGGTCTCGCCCCGGAACGCGGCCTGCAAGTCAAGACCATCTTGGCGTCCCGCGCCGTCAGCGCCGACTTCCCCGAGATCCACGACATCGGCGGCGTCCGTCCGGACGCGCTGCGCTGGCACCCCAACGGGCTGGCTCTTGACGTGATGATCCCCAACCCCAGCAGCGCGCACGGCATCGAGCTCGGCAACCGGATCGTTGCCTACGCCCTGAAGAACGCCGACCGCTTCGCCCTGCAGGACGCCATCTGGCGCGGCACCTATTACACGCCCGACGGCGGAGCCAAAGCCGGCGGCTACGGCCACTACGACCATGTCCACCTCACCACCAAGGGTGGCGGCTACCCAACCGGCGGTGAGCTCTACCTGCGCTGAGCGTGTCGCCTGATCGGGGGACACTGCGCCGCATAGATTCGCGTCGTGGCGCGCAGAGTGTCGTTCCGCCGGGCTCGATCGGTGATGAGCGCCGAGATCGCCGCGATCCGCCGCACTCGATCGGTGATGAGCGCCGAGATCGCCGCGATCCGCCGCACCGATCCTGATCTCGACGCCGGAGACATCGCCGGATTCACGCTGCCGATCCTCGTGCGCGCCCTGGGCGTGATCGCCATCGGCGTGGTGCCGCTACTGGTGGTCCGCAACGGCGAGACCGCGAACGAACAACTGGTCCCCGTCATCGGCTCACTGGCGCTGGTGATCATCTGTGCGGCCGTGGTGGCCTGGCTGATCTCGATCGTCATCTCCGGGCTGGTGGTGATGATCCTCTACCGGACCCGTCCGTCGTCCTCCTCGCGTCTGGTGATGCGCATCCTCACCGACTCGTTCATGCGCATCGACGACTCCACCTCGGCGCTGATGCTGCTGGCCCTGCTGGCCGGCCTGCTGTCGCTGGCGTTCGGGCTGCCGACCCGCAGCGGTGACGAGCTGGCCAACTCGGTCCTCGACGACCTGCTGGCCGCCCAGATCGGGGTGCTGCTGGTGGCGCTCGGCTTCGCGTTCGTCGCCGAATCGATCCGCTCGGCCGCCGACATCGTCGACGACCAGTCGCTGCTGCTGGCCTGGCCGTGGGCATTGATCATCGCGTCGCTGAGCTGGGTGCTGGCCACCGTCATCGGCCCATTCGAGGCGACGCGCATGCTGACCATCCTGTTGCACGAATGGTTGCCCGCCGTCGTCGACGGCCGGCCCAGTGCCCAGGTGATCGCCGAACTGGTGCCGCCCTCGGCGCGGTGGTGGGTGGCCTTCGGCCCGCTGCCGATCATCGCCGCGATCTGGGCCTACGAGGCATACCGGCGCGGGGGATTCGTCGCGATCCGGCAGTTCTTCTCCGACGACGGACCTGCCGTGCCGGACGCTCCCCGCGACAGCGCCGAACCCACAGGTTAGCCTTCGCGAGAAAAGGGGGTGCCGGTGACTGTCGCCTCGTCGGTGCGCCTGGTGTGGCGCAGCCTCGGCATGCTGCGCGCGGTGCGCGGTGTGCTGGTTCTGCTGTTGGTGATCGGAGGGATCGCCTCGGCGCTGCCCTACGTCACGGTGGCTGCGTTCGGGCCCATGGTTCAGGTCATCTCCGAGGCCGGAAACAACGGAAACCTCAGCGGTGTATGGGATTTGAGCGGTCCACTGGTGGCCCGCCAGGACGGCCTGCTGCACTCCCTGGCCGGACCGGTGCCGTTCGCTGTGCTGTTGACGGTCTGGGCGGCCTCGCTGGTGCTGACTCAGCTCATGTACTTCGTCAACGCCTGGATCGGCGCCCGGGTCGAGCGGGTGCTGGTGGTCGACATCCGCCAGCGCGTCCACGACCATCTGCAGTCGCTGTCCCTGGATTTCTTCCTGGGCTCGCGCAGCGGCGAGCTGATGCACCGCGTGATGACGGAATCCACTGCTGTGCAACGGCTTCTGACTGACTGTCTACTACCGCCGCTGATCGACGTGGTGGTGCTGGCGGTGGTGATCAGCTACCTGCTGGCGATCTCATGGCAGATGACGGTGGCCGCGCTAGTGCTGACGCCGCTGGCGCTGCTCACTCTCAGATTCGCCGGCCGTCACGTGCAGGCGGTGATGACGCGGGTCAGGAATGCCGAGCGGGCGATGGCCACCGAGGTCGAGCAGACGATCAGCGGGATCGCCGAGATCCAGATGTTCAACGCACAACCCGTCCGCAGCAAGCGATTTCATGCGGTATCCGAGGAAGCCGCGAAAGGATCGGCGGCCTCGGTGGTCTCGATGCAGGCCACCGTCAACGGCTCGCAGATCTTCGTCGCGCTGAGCACGGTGGTCGTGCTGCTCGTCGGTGTCGGCCTCAGCGGGCACTTCGGGCTGACGTTCGCCGGCCTCCTGGTATTCGCGGGTGTGGTTCCCGTGATGTTCAGTGCCGCACAACGGGTTCTCGGTGCCTACACCACCTACCAGTCGCTGGCGCCGAACGTGACGTCCACCTACGAACTGCTCGACACCCGGCCGTCGGTGCGGGAAGCCGTCGACGCCATCGCGCTGGGCGAGGTGCACGGCAATCTGGTGTTCGAGGATGTGACGTTCGGGTATGTGCCCGGCGAGAACGTGCTCGACGGCTTGTCTTTCACCGTCGCCGAGGGGGAGACGGTGGGCCTGGTCGGCGGGATCGGGTCGGGCAAGTCGACGGTGTTCAACCTGCTGCTGCGGTTCCGGGATCCGCAACGCGGGCGGATCCTGTTGGACGGCAACGACATCTCGACCGTCACCCTTTCGTCGTTGCGCGATCAGGTTTCCAAGCTCGCCCAGTTCCCGTTCTTCACCAAGGACACCATCCGGGAGAACGTTCGGCTGGCCCGGCCTGACGCCACCGACGCCGACATCGAAGCAGCCTGCGCCGAGGCTCACATCCATTCGGTCATCACCACCAAGATGCACGACGGCTACGACACCGTGGTGGACGTGCAGGTGCCTTCGGGTGGCCAGAAGCGACTGATCGCGCTGGCGCGCTGCCTGCTGCGCCGGCCCGAGGTGCTGCTGCTCGACGAGCCGACCGAGAACCTCGACGCCGACCAGCGGGCCTGGATGATCGGCGTGATCCGCGAGTACGCCCGGGACCGCACCTGCCTGGTGGTCAGTCACGATCTGGATTTCGTTGCCGCGGTGGCGGATCGGATCCTGGTGCTCGAAGACGGGCGCATCACGCAGAGCGGTGATCACCAGACTTTGATGTCGCAGGGCGGGCTCTACAAGCGACTGCATGAGGTGCAGAGCGGCTGACGGGCGACGGTGGCTACAGGTAGAAGTGGTCGGCGTACACCAACCGCTCGACCGGCGTGAGGCCTGGCGTGCCCGGTGTCTCGTCGGCAGAAAGGATCTCGTACTCCTCGATCTGCACCCGCAGGTCGTCGGAGCTGCCCGGCGTCAGCAGGTGCTCCGGCGGCTCCAGTGACAGCTCGGCTGTCCAGGTCGCCTTGAACGTCGCCGCGTCGACGCCGGCCAACTCGCACGGCACTGCCGCGCCGCTCTTCCACTCAAGATCGGAGCCCGACGCCTTGCTGCGTGCCTGCAGCGTCGCCACCACGCGATGCGATTTGGCCACCAGCGGCGCGAGCGTTTCCGGTTTGTCCGGCCGGGGGTCCGGCAGCGTAAGGCCGGGCGCGTTGGTCGCCGAGGTGACCCCGGTGATGGTGATGCGGACGTGATCTTTGTCCGGCCGGCTCAGGGTACCGATGCGCTCCGGTGGCAACTGGATGAAATCGGTCGCGACGACGTGGGAGAATTCCATCCCGGCAATCGAATTCGGTTGATAGCGTGCCACGGACAGGCGAAGGAACGGCCAGTTGGCGCCGGCCGATTCGAACACGGCGTCGACGAACCAGCGACGGCGGTCGGTGTCGTACTCCGGGATGTAGGCGTAGGCATTGATCACCTTGTCGCCTGTCGTCGGGCTACCGGTCTTGACCACATGTAGCTGGGGCCGCGCCGGCAGGCTTTCGGGGGTGAGGTTGAGCTGCACCGCGCGCTGCTGCCACGCCGTGAGCACCGGCACCTCGTACGAATTGGCGATCTTGGAGCTGACCAAGGTCGGGTCGCGAGCCCACAGGCTGACACTGTCGGTCTTGTCCTTCGCCAGCGCCGGATCGCCGGTGGCGATGATCGCCAGCAGTTCGCCGTCACCGCTGGAGTACCACGGCCGGTCCAGCCAGATCCGGACCCCGCTGCGACGGCTGCGCCGGATCGCGAATGGATGCTCGGGTTCGGTGGTCTGTTCCCACAGGAACATCGGAAGCACGTCATGCACCACGGGTGGGGCGGGGATCGCCGAACTCGGGATGTTGACCTCGACCTTGTTGCCCAACGACTCCGCGTCGTCGGGCTTCGGCAGCTCGTCCGGCACGAAGAACTCGCGGTACCGTGAGGAACCGTGCAACTGGTAGGTCACCTTGCGCGCCTTGGTATCCGGCAGCGTGTGGACGGCCCGCCGGAGCGGCACCTCGGCGTCACGCGCGCCGACGTGCTTGGCAACGTTGGGGTTGAACGTGAGCACCGAGAAGCGTTCGTCCTCCTTGATGCTGTGCTTGACCACCACTTCTCGCGTGGTCCGGGAGGCAGGCTCCGGTGCGTTCGGATCATCGACAGGTTCGGTCCATTCCGCACGCAGCTCGATCTTGTCGGTGCTGGCCCCGTGAACGTCCAGCACACCATCGAGATTGGCGTTCACCACATTGGCCGTGCGGGGTTTCGCGGAGAGCCGGGAAATCTTGGGGGCCACGGCTGGTCGAGCCGTGGCGTGCACCAAGCGCAGGTCCTCGTCCGGGGTGAGCCACCACAGCCACCCGTCGCGGGCCGCGGAAGCCAACACTTCACGGTCGGCCTCGGGCACGTTGGGATCATTGATCGGGCTGGTGACCCACAACCCCATCTTGTTCAGATGGGCGTCGTCGAGCGTGGAGGACACCTTCACCCCGACTTGTTCGCCGGGTGGCAGACCGACGTGAATGACATTGTCGACCTGCTCGGCATCCAGCCGTGGCGCACTGTGCAATACCAGCCGTAGCGGCTGCAGCAACGGCCAGGCACCCGCGTACTTGAGTGTGACCGACTGCAGTACACGCGGATTCGTGAACTTGTGGTCGGCCCCGGCCTCGTAGAACACCAGCGCCACACCGTCGACCATCGGATCCGGCAGGTACGGCACCAGGAGGTTGTCGACGTCGTGCACGATGTACTGTCCGGCGGCGGGCTGCACTTCGGGATCCTGGATCTGCTCCAGCGTCTTGCCGTCGGTGACATTGGGCATCGAGAGCAGCTTGATGCCCGGCTGAATGATTGTGCCCTTCGGATTGTCGATGTCCTGGACTTCCTTGTAGAACAGGCTGCCGCGCTCCTTGAGCGCGATCGCGTAGGCCTGTGCCACCTTGCCTTTCTTCATCAGCTGGTCCAGGCGGCCGTCCTGCTCGGCTTCGAGCTCGCTGCCCTTCGGCGGGACGATGTGGCGTTCGGTGACCCCCGGCGCGCTCGTCAATCCCGTGCGGATCACCATGCGCTGCAGGGATTCCCCGGTGACATAAGCCTTCCGTGGGACGAAGGTGGGCGCGGTGATCGGATCCCAACGCAGGAACGGCTTGGGCACCGTGATCGTCGCGGCGTCGTCCGCATCGGCGATCAACCGGGCCAGATCCTCCGGCGCGGTATCCAGCTCCGGGCGGGTCCGCACCGACGACGCCGTCTCCATTACCGATGCCATCGCGCGCTCGGCCTCGGCCCGCACTCCGCTACCGGTGCCCAACGTGGGGGCCTGCAGCTTGCCCCGTTTCCGCAGATCGGCGGTCACACTCGCGTTGTCCCGGGCGCTCGTCTTCGCGCGTACAGCATCGAGATATGTAGTCGCAGCCTGGATCTGACTCGCGGTGACCTCCGGCGGCAGGTCCATGTCCATCGGTACGCTGTTGCCGGCCAGGTCTACCCCGGCGATCCGGAACGAGTACCTCGTGCCGTACCGCAGGGCCGGCAGGGAACCGCGCTTGGCGGTCGACTGCACCCCGAGCCCGGGGTTCTTGGTGGCCTCCGGTGTGCTAGTGACCCGCTCCTGTCCCGGCTCCTCGTGGTCGGAAGGGTTGTGGATGACCAGCTTTCCCGGGCGGGGCGCCGACAGGCTCCAACCGTCCCAGCCGGCCAGCACCTCGTGCACATAGAACGGGCGGTTGGCGGCATCGCCGGGCACCTGGCTCAACGGCGGGTTCTGCAGGTGCCCGACATCGTCGTTGGCCTTGAAGATCTCGGTCTTGCCGAACAGCGCCGTGATGGACCGCTCATGCACACTGTGCCAGATCTTGGTGAAGTCGTCCCACACCTCGAGCCGGGTACCGCGCAGCAGGTTCTCGAAATTGAGTTCGGGCCCTGGCTGGCCAGATTGGGCGAGCGCCGGCTCACCCTTGGGGCTCTTGTCGAGTTGCTCTTTCAGCCGGTTCGGCCGGCCGATCTCGGCCACCGCGAATCCCGTGGCCCGCACACTCGGCGGCGCGAATGAGCCGCCATCGCCATTGGCTTCGATGGCCAGTGCGCGCAGCGCGCTGCGCAGCAACTGTTCCACAGACATACCGCCCGCGTCGGGATCGAGGTCGAGCACCCGGTACCTGTCGTCATCACCCAGGCGCAGCCGGCCGCCGGCCCACCGCTCGGGCTCCCTGGGCTTTGCCAACAGTTGCGTGCCCGACGCGGTGCACAGCGTGACAGGGGAGACGTACCGCTCGGTGCCGTCGATCTCGACCTCACACCAGATCTTGTTGGCCGTGGCCAGTTTCGTCAGATCTTCCTCGTGGACCTTCAGATCGACCACCAGGCCCAGTACCCGGGCCAGGGTCTTCACGTTGCAGGCCGCCGCGGCCCGCTCATGGAAATCCGGATCGGGATGCGGCGTGCGGGGCGGAGTTGCGGCGGCCGCCAGGTTGTCGGAGTCGTCGGGATCCTGCGGCTGCTCTTCGGGGCGGTGGTAGTAGTCGACGCTGGCCTGGACGTCCCGCAGCATCTTCTTGATCGGCGTATTGGCGGTGCTGTCGTTCAGCTGCCCAACGTAACTGGTGATTCTGCTGTCGACGTTCTTGGCGGAGAGCAGCAGATCGATCGGTGACGCGGGCAGGGTGGTCTCGGTGTCGTTCCCTTCCGGTTCGAGGTGCGGGCCGCCACCGCCCGGTCCGACGTGCGGTCCGCCGCCGCCGGGATCGCCGGTGTCCGGATCGGGCTTCGTCGGGGACAGCGCGGCTTGGACGGTTCGCGTCCGTGCATCCTCGAGATTGGTGAGAATCCTGTCGCGGTGACTCCGGTAATTCCGCAATGCGGCGATCAGCTCGCGGAGGCCTTCGATGTCACCGAAGGTGGCCAACAACTCCGTGGCGAGCGGTGCCGTGCTGACCGCGGGCCGGCTGACCGGTGAAGCGCAGGCCGAGGCGTTATGGGCGTCGAAGGCATGATCGGGCGTGCGGTGGGCCGGGTAGCTCTTCCAATCGTTTTGGGTCACGTCGGGATTCGGAAAGGCTCGGACCGTAGTGCTGTCTGCAGGAAACGCCTTCTTCCACACATTTTCATCGGTTACGTCGAGCTGCGGCTCGCACCGCACTGGATCGAGGACGTCGGTGTGCAGCGTGAACTTGGCTGCGCGGACGGACTTGACCCAGTTCACCATTGCCGGATAGTCGGAGAGCTTCTCGCTGCCGCTGAGACGGTGTGAAAACAGGACGGACGCGTGGAATGTGCTGTCCGAGTCGAACGAGTACGGCAGCACCGTGGTCATCACGCGGGTGGTCGCCATGGCCTACGCTCCGATCGCGAATGAGGTGTAGTAGTTCTTCCACATGTCCTGCCCACCTTCGTTGGGCGGCATGATGTCCCTGAGTGACGGATCACCGTCGCGGGTGGCGATGGTGCGTTCACAGGTGATCTCGACCGACGCGGAGAAGAATGCGACCTCGACCTCGACCACCAGGCTGGCCCGCCCGGTCAGCTTGCCGGTCTTGGTGTTGTAGAGCATGGACAATTCGAGTGTGATCGACGCCGATGCGATGCCGAGCACCTCGACCTCGCCGCGAATCCGGTAGTACGCGGTCAGCTTTCCCTCTTCGTCCTCCAGACGTAGGTAGACACCGATCATCACGGATACCGACCCTGAAGCGACGCCCAAGTCGACACTCAACGAAGCCCCGGCTTCAAGACCCATGATCAGCAGCACGAGCGCCTTTGGTGACAAACGGATTTCGACCCAGCCGCCGCCACCGATCGCCAGCACGGTGAGCCGGAACGGAGCCTCCTTGGTACAGAAGGTGAAGCCGACGGTGACGGTGTCGCCGAGGAACGGCACCCGGCAATCGGCACCGAGCCGGACATTCTCCAGGGTGAACACGCCGATGGCCAGGCTGGGCAGGGCCAGGTCGAAGCCGGCCCGCGCGGCTTCGGGGGTGACGTCGACATAAGGTGGATCGGCGAACCCGTCGAAGGGAATCACCTGGCGCAGCTTCTCGATGAAGGACAGCACGCCGCCGAATATCAGGTTGGTGAACAGGACGTCGACCTCCGGCTTGCCGCCAGTGGCGACCCGGAATCCCAGCCGGCCGAACCTCATCGTCATCAGCGGATCATTGGAAGGCGGCAGCCTCAGCTCGAAGTCGCGAAGCTGCGCACTGACATCCGATTGCGGCTTGCCGTCTTTGGGGGTGCGCACCTCGACCGAGATCGCCAGGCCACTCGGGTCTTTGGGGCTGAAGACAAACTGGTCCTCGTCAGCGCCCGGCCAACCCTTGATTTTCGGGAACCAGTCGTAGCGGACGACATTGCCCGCGTTGGGTGCCTTCAGGGCCTGGCGCAGGCTGTCACCGGCCTGGGCAACCACCTTGAGCACCGATTCCAGTGACTGCAGGGACCGCTGCACAACCGAACGTAGGAAGGCGGAGAGATCCGGACTGTTCGCCAACTCTGTGGCCTTGCCGAGCCTGTTCAGAATCGTGTTGGCCTCCTGGACGGCCGCGCCGATGTCCACCCGGGCCAACGCCTGCACCAGCTGATCCGGCGTGTGTCCGTTCAGCGCCTGAAGGGCGCTTTTCGCCTGGGCGAGAAGGGCCGCGGACCGCTGCGCGAGAGCTTCGGGCTGCTTGACGGCGACGTCCTTTTCCAGGACGTCGACCGACTTCTGCAGTGCGAGCTTGAGATTGTCGTACGCTGCGCTTACGGACCCGGCGAACCCGAGCTGGTTGGCGAGGAGCTTGGGCGCCTCCTCCAGCGGTTGGCCCGTCTGCAGGATGTCGATCAGATTGATCAGACCGAACAGTTTCGGCCCTGCGGTGCCGAGAAACTTCTTCGGATCGAATGTTCCCTGGTCGATGCCGTCGCCCACGGTGTTCGTGCCGTTGTCCCCGACCGCTCCGTGCTTGCGTGACAGCGCCGTGATCGCGGTGCTGGGTTCGATGAACCCGCCGCCCTTGTCGCTGCCGCCGGAGAAGTCGAGCTTCGTCGCGTCGGTGTCATCCAATTTCAGGAAGATCTCTGACTTGTTGCCCGAGAATCCGCCGGTGACATACTCTTTGCGATACGTCACGCCGATCGGCTTGCTGCCTCCGTTGAGGGTGGTGAGAGCCTGAATCGCGATGTGGGCCTTGAGCATCGACGGCGTGCTGGTCTTCTTGTCGGCGACGCCGGTGAACTCGATGTACTGAACCCGCGAGGTGGTATCGCCCCGCTTGGACTCGGGAGCGAAAGCGACCTCGGCGCCGCCCACATCGATCGGGTGGATCAGTTCCGGATGAGCGGTGGCTTTGATGACGTCTGTCTGCCACTTTTCGAGCGCCTTCTCGTATGCCTTGCCGCCAATGGGAACAGCTATTAGCGCGGTCGTCATCGTGACCTGGCGCCCGGCGTGATCGACCCCGGTGATCTTCCAGCGGAACGGCTTTGAGGTGAATCCTGGTTCGGTGGTCGGCACCTTCGGCACGAAGGGCGCGTCCGGCATCGGCTCGGGCAGCACCTCAAGGTCTGGTGACACGACGGGATCGATCGTCACCGAGACGAACGGAAGGTTGGTCGGGGGCTTGACCGTGCCGTTGACGAGGTCATAGCGGCGGGTGTGTTCACGAAGGACGATGAAGTTGCGGGTGTACAGGTATGCGGCGGGATCGTTCTCCAAGCGGATCTTGCGCTCGGTGATCTTGACCAACGTGCCGAGATGTCCGAATGGGAAGAGATAGACCGGTGTCTCAACACGTACGTACTGATCGCGGCCGAGCCGGGCCTGATGACGGTACGCACTCACCGGGTTGACGGGGTAGAGGTCGGCGTTCCACGTTGCCCGCCAGTCGATCCAGGCGCCGAGCGCACTGAGGTACAGCCGGTCCACCGTAAAGGGTTCCGGCTCGGCGATGGTGGGATCGGCGCCCTGCCTGACGAGAGACGTGCGGTTGTCGGGCGACAGCGATCCGGTGAATCCCGTGGGAGGCGGTTCCGGCTGCTGTAGTCCCTTCTCGCGGGCCCAAATCGGCCGCACCGTCCGAAGTTCGGTGTCGTTCTCATCGATACGGACGAAGCTGTTGTCCTTCGTTACGCGTACCCCCAGGCGGGTATGCCAGAGCTCCACGCGAGAGGAGTCTTTGTTGGCGATGTGAGCCCTTGCGGAATGGGCGAACCCGCCGTACTTCTGGTTCGGCGACACCACGAGTCGGTAGGGAGCTTCGATAGCGGTCTGATCCGGAGCCGGCTCCGTCGGCGTTACTTTGGCACTGTCGGGCCGATCCTGGGTCGTGCCGCGCGGGATCGCGAGGGGCACCACCCGCAGTCCAAAGGTGGTGAGCGCGGCCAGCACCCCGGAAGCTGTGTAGTCGATGCGGATGTTCTGGGGGAGTTCGAACACGACGCGCGACGGATTGGCGGCCCGCGCGTTGGCGATGCCTGACGGCGTACCCGGTGGCTCCGGATAACTCTGCTCGAAGATGTGCTGCACCCCGAAGTGCACGATCATGTGCGCGTCCTTCTTGACCGCGACGATCTGCGAGCGGGGTGGTGGCGGTGGAGTCAGCCGGGGGATGGTCAGCCGCTGACCAACCGCGATCAAGTTCGGATTCGTGAGGTGGTTCGCCTTGGCGATGAGGTGATATTTGAAGGGGTCGCCGTAGAAGCGTTTGGCGATGTCCCACAACGTGTCTCCGGCCTGCACCACGTATGTGTCGGCCACCGGCGTCGGCGTCGGCACCACGCCAGCCGCGGAACTCAGCCGGCAACCGACGACGTCGATCTCCAGATGCACCATGTCATCCGGGCGCAGGATGCGGAACGAGAACGGCGCGCTGGTCTCATCCCTGACGGCGAGTTGAACTGAGCCGTCCTCGGCGATCCACCACACCTGTGTCGTCGTCTCGGTCCGCGCCATGGCCGCGACACCACTGGATTTCGAGGCGCTGTGCGCAGGGGACACCGGGTCGCCGTAGCGGCGCCAGCCCACACCCTCGTTCCATGCTGCTCCCTGCACAGAGCCGTCCGGCCCGATCCACCACACCTCGATGCCGGATTCGCTACGGGAGACAGCGGCCAGACCCCCCTGAGTGGAGGCGCTGTGCGCTTCGGCGATCGCGTCGGGATACGGCGCCCAGTCGTCACCCTCATTCCAAAAGGCGCCCTCGACACCACCATCGGGGGTGATCCAGACGACGTCCATGCTCTTGGCTCGGCGCGATACCGCTGCGATGCCGTGCGCCTGCGAGGCACTGCCTTCCGGCGCGACGGTGTACGTCTGCCAGGGCTTGGTGTCGGTGGCGTAGTAATACCCGCCCTCTACTGAGCCTTTGGGTCCCACCCACCAGATCTCCATCGCGGTGTTGATGCGGGAAACGGCCGCGATACCGCTGGTCTGCGAAGCCTGGCCGAAGGGTGCGACCTGGTAGTGCTGCCAGGCATCGTTGTGCTGGCCCTTGTACCAGAATGCGCCCCGGACCGAACCGCCCACGCCGATCCACCAGATCTCCATGCTGGTGTCGATGCGGGACAAGGCCGCCATGCCGCTGGTGGGCGCCGCCGCCGACGGGAGCGCCACCGGATGCTGATACGCGCGCCAGGGCTTGCCGTCGTCATACCAGAGCGCGCCGCGGACCGAGGTGTCCGAGCCGATCCACCACGCTTCCATGCTGGTGTTGATCCGCGATGACGCCGCGAGGCCACCCGCCGGCGTCGACCCGACCGGCCCCGGCAAGGTGTGCGGGCCCTTCCAGCCTTGGCCGTCGTCGTACCAGAAGCCGCCGTGCACAACGTTATCGCGCCCGGTCCACCAGACCTCCATGTTGTCGCGGAACCGGGACACTGCGGTGATATCGCTGTCCGGTGAGGCGGCCCCCGGCCCTGCCACCTGATCCAGATCCCAGCCGACTGATGTCGCCATGCACAGAGCGTCACACCGCGGCCGCACATTTACGTGAGTAGAGGACTACTCGATTCTCGAGCGACTACTCGGGCGCGTCGTCGGGCTCCGGTTCGGCGGCGGGCACATCGCGTCGTCGCGCGAACATCAGCACGAGATCCTGGATCGGCGCCTCCCTGAGCCCGCCCCACTCCGGGCCGACGGCGTAGTCGGTATCGGTGGCCACGAACCGATAGCCCGGCAGATCGCGCTGCGGGGCGAACGGGAACTTCATGTGCCACAAGCGGTCTGCGACTGCGATGGCGGCGTCGACGGGCATCCGCCGGTCGATCCCGAGCGGGATACAGATGTCCTGCGTATGAATGAGGACATCCAACAGCGGATCGACTTCCTTGGTCAGAGGCGGTCGCTTGCGCGAACCTGCCATGCCGCGCAACCGCGCCGTGATGGCGGCCGGTTCGGAGGGATTCTCCAGCGCCGCTCGGCGGACCATGGCGTCGAACCGGAAGCCCGACTTGATGGCCGCCGGCAACATCTCGCCGATGCTCGCCTGGGACTGCGTGATGTGGATGGCGACCTCGCGCACCGTCCAACCCTTGCACAACGATGGTGTCGACCACTGGTCGGGCCGCAGGGTGTCGAGCAGATCGGCGAGCTGTCCCCGCTGCTCATCGATGTTGCGCCAGATCGTGTCGGAGTCCACGGCCCGCTCCTATCGTCAGGGTTCCCCTGATCAAAATAGTCGTGCCTGTGTCACGCAGTGTCCAGACAGCACTCTGGCCCAGCACGGAGGTGCCGGGCCAGAGTTTCGTCGTCGCCGGATCAGTCCGTCGCGAACGCGGCCTGTGCCTCCTTGTCGAGGTCGACGTACTTCTCCTCGCTCACGTCCACCGCGACGCCCTTGATGGTGCCGCCCGTGAACCGGCCCGGATTCTGATACAGCGACGACACGTTGTCGCCGCTGTCGAACCCGACGCACAACCCGTCACCGGCGAGGGTGAACTTGCCGATCTGCGCCCGCATCGGACCGCGGGCCGCCTCCTTGCCATCCACGTAAAGGATTGTGGTGCCGGTGGATTCACCGTGCTCGCCCTTGCCCTCCCGGATGAACTCCATGCCGAGCGCATGCTTGCCCTCCGGCAGCGGGCCGGAGACGAACACCTGCTCGGGCTTGATGCCCAGGAAGTTGTAGACGTAGTGCAGCTTGTTGTCCTTGATGAACAAGGCGTGGCCGCCGAAGCGCGAACCATGGGCGAACAGCACGCCCTGAGCATTCTTGGTCATGTCGACATCGGCGATGATCTTGTAGGACCGGCCGCGGATGTTGACCGCCACGCCCTCGGGCACCGGGGCGGTGTCCGGGTAGTAGAGGTAGCGGGTGCGCGGCGGTTCGAACTGCGGCCGCTCGATGGTGATCATCTCGACCGGCAGCCGGTCGTCGAGGGGCAGGACGTAGTTGTTCTTGGCCTCCTCGTTCCACGCGTCGATCAGCTCCTTGAGTTTCTCCGGATTCTGATCGGCGACGTTCTTGGCCTCCGAGCGGTCCTCGTCGACGTGGAAGAGCTCCCACTTGTCCTGGTCGAAATGGCTTTTCCCGCTGATCGGGGCGTGCAGCGCCGATGCCTTCCAACCGTCCTGCCAGATCCCGCGGGTGCCCAGCATGGCGTAGTACTGACGCTTCTTGGTGGTCGGCGCATCGGCACTGTCGAAGCTGTACCGCATCGACACCCCGTTGAGCGGGTACTGCTTGATGCCGCGGTACTCCTCCGGCATCTCGATACCCGCGACGTCGAGAATGGTCGGGACGACGTCGGTCACGTGATGGTACTGATGGCGCACCTCGCCCTTGGCCTTGATGCCCTTGGGCCAGTGGATCACCATCGGATCGCAGGTGCCGCCCGAGAACTGCGAATACCGTTTGAACATCTGGAACGGGGTGGAGAACGCCACCGCCCAGCCGGTCGGATAGTGGTTGTAGGTGTCGGGGGTGCCGAGCTTGTCGAGCATCTTCATGTTCTCGGCCAGGTCATCGGGGTAGCCGTTGAAGAATTTGTTCTCGTTGACCGAACCGTTCGGTGAGCCTTCGCCGGACGCACCGTTGTCGGCGCAGTAGAAGATCACGGTGTTGTCCAGCTGCCCGGTCTGCTCCAGGTAGTCGACGACCCGCCCGACCTGGGCATCGGTGTACTCGGAGAATCCGGCGAACACCTCGGCCATCCGGGAGAACAACTTCTTCTCGTCCGGGCTCAGCGAATCCCAGGGCCGCACCGCGTCGGCCTCCGATGCGACGTCTTCGGGCAGCGGATTGATCGGGGTCAGCTCGGTGCCCTTGGGCATGATGCCCTTGTCGATCATCCGCTTGAGCACCCACTCGCGGTAGGCCTCGTAGCCGTCGTCGAATTTGCCCTTGTATTTCGCGGAGTACTCCTCCGGGCTGTGGTGCGGCGCATGGTTCGCCCCCGGGCAGAACCACATGTACCAGGGCTTGGAGGGGTTGCTGGACCGCTGGTCGCGCAGCATCCGGATCGCTTGATCGGCAAGGTCTTTCGACAGGTGATAGCCCTGCTCAGGCGGATATGGCTGATCGATGAACCGATTATCCTCGGACAGGTCGGGATACCACTGGTTGGTTTCGCCGCCGAGGAAGCCGTAGAACCGGTCGAAACCCTTCTGCAGCGGCCACTCCGATTTACTGCCGCCGCTGGAGACGTCTTCCTCCGGGACGTTGTGGTCTTTGCCGACCCAGAAAGTGCTGTAGCCGTTGTCCTGCAGCACCTGCCCCACGGTGGCGCACTGTGCAGGTAGCCGGGCGGCCGCGCCGGGAAAACCGTCGGAACCCTCGGTGATGCTGGCGAACCGGTTCACATGGTGATTACGGCCGGTCAGCATGCACGACCGGGTGGGTGAGCACAGTGCCGTGGTGTGCCACTGCGAATAGGTGAGGCCGTTGTCGGCCAGCTTTTGCAGCGTCGGCATGTTGATGCGGCCACCGTAGGGCGACCAGGAGGCCATGCCGGTGTCGTCGAACAGGACCACCAGGACGTTGGGCGCGCCCTCCGGAGCGTGTTTGAGTTCGAAAGGCTTCCAGTCCGGCTTCGAGTCACGAACGTCGAGTTCGATCTTCCCTTCGAAGCCCTCATTGATGCCGGTGCCATAGTCCGGCGGGCCTGCGTGTCCGCTGGCTCCCGGCTTGCCGGCCTTGTCGGTGTCGTCACAGCCGGCGAGTGCGCCGACGGCGGCCGCGCCTACCCCGGCAGCTGCGATGCCCCCCAGCATCGAACGCCGCGACAGCTTGCCGCGTTTATCGGTCTCGGTGATGTCATCGTTGTTCGATTCCATGTGGGCAACCCTAAGCACGGTTCGCCCGCGTTGTCCGGATAAATCACCGCAGATTTGGTAACAGTCGATAGACGTTGTGTCCCAAGGCATTTCCTGTAGGAAATGCAGGCCTGTCAATCGCCCATTTTGGGCGAGGACTCTAGATCGCTACAACGGAATCGGGCGATTCAGGTCGTCGGCGTCGTCGTCGGCGAGTAGCTCGTGGAAGTTCCGCAAAGTCGCCGCGCACGCTGCACGCTCGGCAGGGTCGAGGC
The DNA here is from genome assembly GCA_001942045.1 of Mycolicibacterium porcinum. GTDB lineage: Bacteria > Actinomycetota > Actinomycetes > Mycobacteriales > Mycobacteriaceae > Mycobacterium > Mycobacterium porcinum_A. The sequence continues at coordinate 6,580 of MSTD01000055.1, read as the reverse complement.
GGTCGAGCACCTTGCTCAGTTCGCGCCGCCGCCGGGTGTTGACCTGCCGGACCAGCTTGCGTCCGCGCTCGGTCAGCGCCAGGGTGACGACGCTCCGGTTGGTCGGGTCGGAGCCGCGGACCAGATGACCAGATGCATCCAACCGGTCGGCCAGTCGGGTCACCGTCGAGCCGACCACCCCGAGCGCCTGGGCGCATTCCGTCGATGTCGACTTCCCATGCTCCTGCAGTACGAGCAGAAGTCGGAACTGTGGGAGCGAGATCTCCAGTTGCTCGACGCTGCGAAGCGCCACGCCCACGAGATCTCGGGTTGCCACTTCGAATGCCGACAGTTCATCGACCGGGGTTCGGGTCATACCGTTGTGCGGCGCGCTGCCCATCCCGTGAGTATCCCACGCGAACGCGTTCCGTGGCGGTGAGTCGTTGCCTTGGCACCGAATATCCGTGCGGAGCGGAGGTTCTCGTTGATTATGGATACATCCGTGAGCAAAAAGTCGGGTATCGCAAGGTGATTCGGAATACCTGTCGGCCGCTAGTTTGTTCTCGGGGAACGCTCAGGTACCAAGCACATACTGGCACGGTGCGCCTGAAGTCATGGCCGGCGGCGGTGTGGCGATATGTTCGCAGCGCCCCGCTGACGTATGCGTGGTTGGCGGTGCTGCTCGTCACCACGATCATCCAGCGCCAGACGCACGGGCGGGAACTGCACGACCTCCTGGTTGAGAGCTCGACCAACATCCACCATCTGGGCACCGACCCGCTCTACGTATTGGTCACCAGCCTGTTCTGGATCGACGGCCGGTTCTGGACTCCGTACCTGGTGTTGTTCAGTCTCATTCTTGCCCCGGCCGAACGCTGGCTCGGTCAAATACGTTGGATCGCAGTGGGTTTAATCGCACATGTGCTGGCAACCTACATCAGTGAGGGCGTGCTGTATCTGGCCATCCACAATCACCTCGCGCCCGAGCGGCTCGTCCACGTCCGCGACGTCGGGGTGAGCTACTTCCTCGCCGGGGTGGGCGCCGTGCTGGTCTACCGCATCGCGCGGCCATGGCGATGGCTGTACCTCGGCGTGGCGTTCGTGTACTTCGGCGCCGGGTTGGTCAGCAATATCAACTTCACCGCCATCGGCCATATGTCGGCGCTGCTGATCGGGTTGTGCTGCTATCCGCTTGTGCGGGGGCGGGTTGGGCGAGATGCGCGGCTGGCGTCGCGTGCTTCGTCGTCGATTTCCACCGCAGGGTCGTGATGACGGGCGATCACAGCCCTGGCGTGGAAACCGGTGGCGCGCTGGCGCGGGCGTTGCCGTCCCTTTCCACCGCAGGGTCGTTGTGGCGCGCGATCAACAGCCCGGGTGTGGAAACCGGCGCACCGCCCACGCGGGCGTCGACCTACTCCCGTGGCTGGGACAACAACGCCACCACCGCGTCGGTCAACGCCGCACGGGCGATCTCGAGATCCGAGGTGAAGCCCACCTCGCGCTCGTTGCTGAGTCCCCGGATCGCGGCGGGAAGCAGGCTCCGCACCCGGTGTACCTGGTTCGGGTCGAGATCGAGTCCGTCCATCAAGTAGTCGAAGCCTTGAATCCAATCGAGTTCCCGCGCCGCGAAAGCCGCTGCCGTCTGCGGGTATTCCGCGGCGACATCGGAGCGGCGGGGTGGCAGCGACGTACGCAGCGCCGTCAGCGCCCGACCCTCGGTCGTGTCCAGGTACGTCCACACCGAGTCGATCGCTGCCGTCACCCGCTCCCGCAAGGTGCCGCTGCGCGATAGTTGCTCATTGGATGACCAACTGCGGGAATGGATTTCGGTGATCACTGCGACCCACAGGCCGTCCAGGTCGCCGAACTGATGTTGCACCGTGCCCCACGTGACGCCGGCATCCTTGGCGATGCGATTCGCCGACACCGGCTCGCCACCGCCGTCGGCCAGACAGCGGATGGCGATGTCGAGCAGCCGTGCCCGGGTCTCAAGGCCGCGCTTGTTCAGCTTGGTGCCCGCGGCCGAGGTGACCGCGGAGGGAACCGCGGCCCGCCACTGCTCCTGAGCGCGGGCCGCCTGCCGGGATTGCCGGGGGTTCAGGCAAACCTGCCTGGGTTCGCCGCGACCGCTCGCCGCAGCGTGGGCCGGTTCTGCCGGTAGGCCTGCACGACGGGTGCGAGCTCGTGCGGGCTCGCACCGTGCATGATGACCGAGTGGGTGCCCAGATCGAACTGCCGGGCGACGGTGCTCGCACATTCCTCGGGTGACCCCTTGGCGACCGAGTCCAGCCATTCGGTGGGGATCAGCTCGCCAATGCGCTGCAGCGTCTCAAAGGATGCGCTGGCGTCGATGGGTCCGGCAGCGGCCGAATCGGTGAACAGGTCCGACTGCTTGATCCGTTCCCAGACCGCGGGATCCCAGCCGTTGGCCGAGACCAACACGTCCGCGTACGCCTGCAGGTACGTCGCCAGCCGCCCGACGCCGCGACGCAGTTGGTCCTCCTCCGACAACGCGTCGGGCACCGTTGCCAGGCACGCCCAGATCCGGACGCTGTCGGGATCGCGGCCCGCGCGTTCGGCGCCCCGGCGCACCGCCTCGACCGACGACGTCGTCGCCTCGTCGGAGAAAAAGGTATGCAGCACAACGAAATCAGCAATCTCACCCGCGAGCTCCATCGTCTTGGGGCCGACCGCCACCAAGCCGATGGGAGGCCCGTCGGGCAGGCCGCTGGCATGACGCAGGAACGGCCACTTCCCGGCCGGGCCGTCGTGATCCAGGATCATCTCCCCGGCCCAAAGCCGGCGCAGGATCCCGAAGAAGTCCCGCAGCCGGGCCTCGGTCACCACCGGCAGGCCGATCGCCTGCCAGTACGCCGCCATGCCGCGGCCGAACGCCATGGCGAAGCGGCCCTCGGTGAGGGCGTGCATGGTCGACCCGATCGTCGCGGTGACCGTGGGATGCCGCGTGTGGTAATTCGTCGACGGCGCGATACCCAGCGTGGTGCTGGTGCCCGCGACCGCGCCGGACAGGACCGCCGGGTCCTTCACCGTGAAGCGTTCACCGATGTGGCAGGAGCCCAGACCGAGCTCATCCGCCGCGCGAGCCTCGGGGAGGACGACCCGGACATCCGCGGGGTGGCGGGTCACGGCGTAGTAGCCGAGCTCGTTGAGCTGGTCATCGGGGTGGTTGGTGCTCAATTACGTGCCTTTCATGCCGTGGACGCCTAGCACTGTCGGCCACGGTGCACGTAATTGTCAATGAGGGTTCTCAATGAATGGGCGGTTTGGTGCTCGTCCGCCGAAATGTGCAAAGCCCGCCCGAGTTCTGGGTTGTGCGCGAAGCTGGTTCCCACCATGCGGACAGTGAGCGTGCGGAGCGTTGTCGCGGCACCGATCGATGCGGTGTTCGACTGGATCGCGGACGGAAACAACTGGGCGAAGGTGCCCGGAATGATCTACTCGCGCGCTCGTCCCGTCGACGGACCTGAGCCTTTCGGGGTCGGCTCAACACGTGAGTTTCTCAGTGGCGGTTCAAAAGTCACAGAGGTGGTGACGGCGTTCGATCGGCCGTTCCGCATGAGCTACCAAGCCCTGTCGACCATCCCGCCGATGGCCCATGAAGGCGGTTCCGTGACCTTCCGCGAAGTTCCGGGCGGCACCGAGGTCGAATGGTCTACGACCTTCGCGCTGAAGAGTCCGGTGCTCAGCGACTTCTTGACACGCCTGTATGCGCGGCTGATCGGCCTTGGAGCCCGAATGGTGATCCAGGCGGCTCGACGCTCGTTGGCGGCGGATGAATGCGCCTGACTGGTGGAGCCGGTGACGGGATTCGAACCTGCGCGGTCAATTGGCCGCCGTGCGCCCGCCGTGCGCTGAAGCATTATGGTGCAACCACTTTCGTGGCCTTCGGGCCAGCGTGTCCGTAAGGAAGCTAGTCGCGCCAGCGTTCGACTACCACCGGGTGCCGTCGAGCCCCGGAATCACGCACCGGCCGTCAGCGGCCACTCGCCCAATCACCATGCCGTCATACCCCGTGCACGGTGAGTTGAGCGGCTCGCAGGTGTTGACGGACGTGATGACCTTGTCGGGGCCGCAAGGGGAGCCGGGCGCTGGCGGCTCGGCATTGGCGATGGCGGTGCTTGAGCCCAGCGTCAATAGTGCTGCGGCAGTAACGACAAGTGAGCGGGTCGCGTTGTACATGATCAGTACCTCCGGGCGATGTCCCCGACAAGTGCCAATGCTACTCGCGTGGTCCATGTCGTTGCCGATGATCGCGCGCCAGATGTGGTCGGTGCGCTGGAAATGCCGAGTGCCCACGAGCGGGGTTCCAGCTGCGCCGTTGCGTCGCTGACCTGCATGTGTGGAGCCGATGACGGGAATCGAACCCGCGTATTCAGCTTGGGAAGCTGATGTTCTGCCATTGAACTACATCGGCATGGTGCTGACGAAGGATAGCAACCCGGCTCCGGTTGTGGGTAAGGCGGGCGGACATCCTCACGGTGAGTCTAAGAAATTGACGCCGGCTGATCGGAATCGCGGCGCCGGGTGCCTGGCGAAGGGGGCCAAACCAGCCGACGGGCGGCTGCCCAGTGCGGACCCAGAGCGTAGGTTGGTGCGGCGAAACAGATGAGCCCAGAACATGATTGCCGTTCACACCCCACCCTGAGAATCGGGTAAAAGCTGGGGCCGCCATTCTCAGACGCTCTCTCTACCGTTGGTTCTCGTGGGCTCCATCCGGTGCTGAATGGAGCGAACAGGCCCGCAGCCCGGGCCGAACCAATCGAGGGGTTGCACCCAATGGATGTTGTTATCGGTATTGCCATGACCTCGCGGGACGCCCGGCTTCTCCTTGTGGAGGGCACCCGCGGCGACGGCGCGGTGATCGACCACGGTTCGCTCGACGCGGACACCCGCATCGGCGTCGAACACCCGGGTTTCCGCGAGCGCGTCGTCGACGCGGTGATCGACGCCCGGGACACCGCCCCGGCCAACGGGTACACCGTCACGCGCGTCGCACTGACCTGGACCGATGCGGTGGCCGGCGAGGCCAACCTGGTCCTGGATGCCCTGGACGAGCAGGGAGTCACCAACGTGGGGGAGGTCCCCACGACCGACGCGCTCGAAGCTGCCGCCGAATACACCGTCCAGATCGCCGACTGCGACTCGATCGCATTGTGCGTAGTGGAACCCGAGCAGACGCTGCTGGCCGTGGTCGGCGCCGAGGGTGACGACGGGAAGCGCCGAGTACGCAGCCGTCTACTGGCCGGAGCCGACGAGGCCACGGCAGTGCTGGCGCTGTGCGGCGTCTGCGACAGCTTCCCCGAACGGGTCGACGCCGTCGCCATCGCGGGATCGTCCCCGGACGTGGAAAGTCTTGTCGAGGAAGTGAATTCGGTGATGCCGCGGCCCGTCGTCCTCGGCGACGACGCCGCCCTGCTGCTGGCGCGCGGTGCGCTACTTTCCAGCGCCGGCATTCGCCACGACGCCGTGCCGATGCCCAAGCGCGACCCGGTGATGCGCACCCTGACCACTGTCGTGGCGACGGCGGTGCTGATCCTGGCGGGATCGGTGTTCCTGGCGCTCATGGTGCAGGGGAGGAGTGGCACCACGCCGCCGCAGGCGTCGACCTCGGCCGAACACACCGCACCGGTGTCACCCGCCGAGCCTCTGTTGCCCCCGCCGGCCGGCGCCGGCGAGCAGGTCCACACCGTGGGGTGCAGAGTGTTGCCGTGGGCGATGCCGACGGCGGAGAAGCCCGTGATCGGGCCGTGCAACCACACCGCCTTGCCGCCGTTGCCGCAGGTGGTCCGTCGGTAACCGATACGCTCGTCGGGTGCTGCTCTCCGATCGAGACATCCGGGCCGAGATCGCCGCGAATCGCCTGGCCATCGAGCCGTTCGACGATGCCCTGGTGCAGCCGTCGAGCGTCGACGTCCGCCTGGACAACCTGTTCCGGGTCTTCAACAACACCCGCTACACCCATATCGACCCGGCCAAACAGCAGGACGAGCTGACTTCCCTCGTCGAACCCGCCGAGGGCGAGCCGTTCGTGTTGCACCCCGGTGAGTTCGTGCTCGGCTCCACGCTCGAGGTGTGCACACTCCCCGACGACCTGGCCGGACGGCTGGAAGGCAAGTCCTCGCTGGGCCGACTCGGATTGTTGACGCATTCGACGGCCGGCTTCATCGACCCGGGCTTCTCCGGGCACATCACGCTGGAGCTCTCCAACGTCGCCAACCTGCCGATCACGTTGTGGCCCGGCATGAAGATCGGCCAGCTCTGTCTGCTGCGGCTGACCAGCCCGGCCGAGCATCCGTATGGCAGTGACAAGGTCGGCTCGAAATACCAGGGCCAGCGCGGCCCGACGCCGTCCCGCTCGCATTTGAACTTCATCAAGTCGTAGGTCTGGGAGCTCTTGGCGGGATCGGCCGGGCCCACGCCTGCGCCGATTTCTACGTGTGGGCTGTGAAAGTTCGCGATCGACAGCCCTGGTGTGGAAAACGGCGGCGAGGCCTGGCCCGAGCGTGCGCCGATTTCTACGTGTGGGCTGTGAAAGTTCGGGCGGATTCATACGGTCACTGCAACATCCACTGATTGGGAG
>MSTD01000054.1 GCA_001942045.1 Mycolicibacterium porcinum | reverse complement strand
CGGGTCGGTGTGTGGCGTTGTTGTTCTCGCGTTCGGCTGAGGCGGTCGTGGCGATGCTGGCGGTGCTCAAGACGGGGGCGGCGTATGTGCCGATTGATCCGGCGCACCCGGACGCACGCATCGGCGTCATCCTCGGTGATGCCGTCCCGGTAGCTGCCGTCACGACCGCGTCTTTTGCAGGCCGGTTGGACGGATACGACCTGGCGGTAATCGATATCGAGGATGCTCGGACTGCTCGCCAGGACGGCACGCCATTGCCACCACCCGCGGGCGACGACATTGCGTACATCATCTATACGTCGGGCACCACGGGGGTCCCCAAGGGCGTGGCGATCGAACATCGCAGCGTCATCGCGTTGCTGGAGGCTCTCGACGCCGATCGGAAATTGGTCAGCGGTCCAGGGTCTGTGTGGTCTCAATGGCATTCGTACTCATTCGACGTGTCGGTGTGGGAGATCTGGGCCGCGCTCTCGCGTGGGGCACGGTTAGTCGTGATACCAGAGGACATTGCGGCCTCCCCCAAGGACTTTCATGCGCTGTTGACCCGCGAAGAGGTGACGGTTGTGGGACAGACTCCGTCGGCCGCTGGGGTACTTTCGCCGCAACGTTTAGAGGCGACCACGTTGGTGGTCGCTGGTGAGGCATGCCCTGCCGATCTTGTGGATCGGTGGGCGGTGGCGGGGCGCACCATGATCAATGCCTACGGCCCGACGGAGGCGACGGTGTACGCGGCGATCAGTGCTCCGCTGACAGCGGGTTCGGGTGTGGTGCCGATCGGTGTGCCGGTGCCAGGGGCGGCGCTGTTCGTGTTGGACCGCTATCTGCAGCCAGTGCCGACAGGGGTGGTCGGTGAGTTGTACGTGGCGGGTCGCGGAGTGGCAGTTGGCTACGTGGGCCGTCCGGGTTTGACTTCGACGAGGTTCTTGCCGTGTCCTTTCGGATTGCCGGGGGCACGGATGTATCGCACCGGGGATCTGGTGCGTTGGGGTGTCGATGGGCAGTTGCAGTATCTAGGCCGCTCCGACGAGCAGGTGAAGATCCGCGGCTACCGCATTGAGCTGGGGGATGTGCAGGCAGCGCTAGCAGACCTTGACGGAGTGGAGCAGGCGGTCGTCATCGCTCGCGAGGACCGCCCAGGTGACAAGCGCCTTGTCGGTTACATCACCGGTACCGCGCATCCCGCAAAGGTACGCAGCGCCTTGAGTGAACGATTGCCTGCGTATATGGTGCCTGCCGCAGTCGTGGTCGTTGAGGGATTCTCACTGACGGTCAGTGGAAAGCTCGACACCCGTGCGTTGCCGGCACCGGACTATCAGAGTGGTGGTCGACACCGCGTACCCATTGGTGCTGTCGAGGAGCTCCTCGCGGGACTTTTCTGTCATGTGCTGGGCATCGCGACAGTCGGAGTCGGCGACTCATTCTTCGACCTCGGCGGAGATTCTCTTTCCGCGATGCGCCTAGTTTCAGCGATAAATTCCAGTCTGGACGCAGGTCTGACGGTGCGTGCATTGTTCGACGCGCCCACGATCGCCGAGTTGGCTCCTCGGGTCAGTGGGGAAGCGGGCAGACGTGAACCGATGGTGGCGAGTGATCGCCCAGCCGCGATTCCGTTGTCGTTCGCGCAAAGCAGACTGTGGTTCCTAGACCAGCTGCAGGGCGCGTCAGCGGTATACAACATGGCGGCGGTGCTGCGGCTGACCGGTCCCCTCGAGGTCGAAGCGCTAGGAGCCGCTCTGGCCGACATCGTGTCCCGTCACGAAAGCCTGCGCACCGTGTTCCCCGACGCCGACGGAATACCACAACAAGTCGTTCTACCGGCGGAGCAGGCGGATTTCGGCTGGGAGATCTCGGATGCTACGGCTTTGCCGGAGGATCAGCTGGATGCAGTTGTCGAAGACACAGTGCGTCATCCCTTCGATCTGATGCACGAAATTCCCTTGCGGGCGAAACTGATACGGGTAGCCGATGGTGAGCACCTGTTGGCGATGGTTGTGCACCACATTGCTGCGGACGGGATGTCGATCGCTCCGTTGGTCAGTGATATTGCGCAGGCCTATTCGGCGCGGCAGGAAGGCCTCACACCCAATTGGGCACCATTGCCCGTGCAGTACGCGGATTACACACTGTGGCAGCGTGCGCACCTCGGTGAGCTCACCGATCCGAACAGCCGAATCGCCGGGCAATTGGCCTATTGGCAGGATGCCTTGGCCGGAATGCCGGAGCAACTGCAATTGCCTACTGCTCGTCCATATCCGCCGGTGGCCGATTACCTTGGTTCGAGAGTGCCAATCGATTGGCCGCCTGACTTGCAGCAGCGCGTGCGGGAGATGGCGCGCGAACATGGCGTCACCACCTTCATGGTGGTGCAGGCGGCTTTGGCGGTGTTGTTATCGAAGATCAGTGCCAGCAGCGACGTCGCCGTCGGTTTTCCCATCGCGGGACGCAATGATCCCGCTCTCGATGAGGTGGTCGGATTCTTCGTCAACACGTTGGTGTTGCGAGTCGACCTGTCGGGAGACCCAACTGTGGCCGAGTTGCTGGCTCAAGTGCGCCAGCGCAGCGTCGCTGCGTTCGAACACCAGGATGTGCCCTTCGAGGTGCTGGTGGACCGGCTCAAGCCGACTCGAAGCTTGGCGCACCATCCGCTTGTCCAGGTGATGTTGGCCTGGCAGAACTTCGATGGGCAAATCCGCAGCGAGGCACTGACATTGGGTGATGTTCAGGCCGTACCGTTGCCAGCAGAGACACACACAGCCCGTATGGATCTAACGTTCTCGATCTCCGAAAGGTGGAGTGCGACGGGTGAACCCGCGGGTATTGGTGGAGCCGTGGAGTTCCGTACTGACGTGTTCGACACGGAGAACATCGCATCCATGGTCGCCCAGTTCGAGCGCGTGTTGATGGCGATGACCGAATCGCCCACCGAGCGACTGTGGTCGATCGACATGCTCGATGAAGCTGAACGTGGTTGCCTTGATGAACTCGGCAATCGTGAGGTTTTGAACCAGGATTCGCTGGAAGCCGCCTCGATACCTGAGTTGTTCGCCGAGCAGGTGGCCCGCACTCCGGAAGCGGTGGCCATCACCTTCGACGACACATCCTTGACGTATCACGAACTGGATTTGGCATCGACTCGGTTGGCGCATCTGTTAATTGGCAAGGGCGCGGGACCAGGGAGTCGTGTGGCGCTCCTGCTGCCGCGGTCAATCAAGGCAGTCACGGCCATATTGGCGGTGCTGAAGGCAGGTGCGGCGTATGTGCCGATTGACCCAGCACATCCTGACGCTCGAATGAAGTACATGATCGAGGATGCGGGTCCGATTGCTGTGGTCACTACCGGCGAGTTGGTCGACCGACTGTCCCGCTACGACTTGCACATCGTAGATGTCGACGACGCCCGCGTCGGCAGGCAGCCGATCACGCAGTTGCCGGCGCCCGCGGCTGACGACCTCGCCTACCTGGTCTACACGTCGGGCACTACTGGAGTGCCAAAGGGGGTTGCGGTGCCGCACGGCAACGTGACGCAGCTACTAGAGGTTCTCGATGCTCGTGTGCCGCGATGTGGGACGTGGACGCAGTGCCATTCGTTGGCCTTCGACTTCTCGGTGTGGGAGATCTGGGGTCCCCTGTTGGGTGGAGGGCGACTGTTAGTGGTTCCCGACCCAATTGCTCGTTCACCGCAAGACTTGCACGCCTTGCTCGTAGCCGAGCATGTTAGCGTGCTGAGCCGGACCCCATCGGCGTTCTATGCGCTGGACGCGGTTGACGCGCTCGCGTCCGGGCAGGTTCGCCCGTTGCAACTGGACGCAGTGGTGTTTGGCGGAGAACCTCTTGAACCGCACAGGATCCGGAGTTGGTTCGACCGTCATCCGGAGCCGCCGCGCATGATCAATATGTACGGAACGTCGGAGACGACGGTGCATGCCTCGTTCCGCGAGCTCACTGCTGACGATGCTGAAAGCACTGCCAGCCCAATCGGAATGCCGCTGACGCACCTGGGTTTCTTCGTGCTAGATGGATGGTTGCGGCCGGTCCCCGCTGGCGCGCTCGGCGAGCTCTATGTGGCAGGCGATGCACTCGCGCACGGATATGTGGGTCAGGCGGGGTTGACGGCATCACGCTTCGTGGCGTGTCCCTTCGGCGGCGTTGGCGCGCGGATGTACCGCACGGGAGATCTGGTCCGGTGGGACCCTAGTGGTGAATTGTTGTACGTTGGTCGGGCCGATGAGCAGGTCAAGATTCGCGGTTACCGCATCGAACTGGGCGAAGTCGAGGCCGTGCTGGCCCAGCTTGATGGTGTGGAGCAAGCGGCAGTGATTGTCCGCGAGGACAACCCCGGCGATAAGCGGTTGGTGGGCTATGTCACCGGTACAGCTGACGCAGTCAGGTTGCGAAACGAGTTGGCTGAACGACTGCCGGCGTACGAAGTGCCTGCGGCGATTGTCGTACTAGATAGCCTTCCCCTGACCGTCAACGGCAAGCTCGACGCTCGCGCCCTACCATCGCCGAATTACGGGATCGGCAGTGGCTATCGTGCACCGACCAACGCGGTTGAGGAAAAATTGGCGAGCATCTATGGCGAGATTCTCGGGTTGGATCGGGTCGGAGTCGACGATTCGTTCTTCGACCTCGGCGGGGACTCCCTTTCCGCGATGCGACTTATCACGACGATCAACCGGAATCTCGACGTAGAACTCTCCGTGCGCACCCTGTTCCAGACACCGACGGTCAGTGGTTTGAGTCACCAGCTTGACAAAGAATCCGGCGACGTAGAGGTCAACCCGGTCGAGGTACTGAAGGAGGGGATCGGTAGTCCCGTGTTCTGCATCCATCCAGGTGGCGGCGTGAGTTGGCCCTATCATGTCCTAGGTCAGTACCTAGATGGCCCGATCGTTGGCATTCAACGGATTTCGCAAGGTGTGGAGGCGGAGCCCGAACAGATTCGGGACATGGCGAAGCAGTATGCCGACCGAATTCAGGGTGTCGATTCAACCGGCCCGTACAAGATTCTGGGATGGTCGTTCGGTGGTGTCGTCGCTCAAGCAGTCGGAGTCGAGCTTCGGCGTCGCGGAAGCGAAGTCAGCCGCCTCGTTATGCTCGACGCCCTTCCTACCACCGACAGCAGCGTCGAGCAGGCTGAAGTCGAGGCGCACATCCTTGAGGAAGTCCTGCGATTCTTCGCGATCCCGGTGCCGCAGCAGGACGAGCCGCTTTCCTCTGAGCAGGTCGAAGGGCTCGTCCGCGAACGCGGAGCGATGGAATTCGCCCGATACAAGCCGATACTGGAACTGCTCGCCAAGAATCTCAGTGACAGCACGATGTTGCATCGAGCTCACGTTCCGGAACCATTCGACGGCGATCTGGTGATCTTCTCGGCTGGGCGAGAAGAGAATCGAGGGTTGTCGGCCCTGCAGAGCTGGCGTCCATTCGTCACTGGTGAGATAAGGGAGTTTTCGGTCGATGCCGTCCACGGGGAAATGCTGTCCCCGGAGTCACTGGTGATGTACGGAGAACAGCTTAAGTCGTCATTGGAGGGATGAAAGCCACGAGCCAGCTTCGCAGGCGCGAGCCTGGCTCCCGGAAATTCTCGCTTTTAGCTCTTTGAGTAGCAGTACATCCGATAGGAAAGTTTGCCGCTCTGCAAATTCTTGTACACCTGTGAGTTCTCCACGTGCGCGTTGTCGCGGGCCAGGCCAAACAAGAACCGCAGTACGCGCCGGTCCACCATGTCCGGCCATTCCTGCACGTTGCGCTTCATGCCGCGGACGACTTCCGGTGTGATGTCCGCGTGCGACAGCATGCTCATCGGGGCGTTGGTGAGTTCTGCTTCCCAATCGGGGACGTGTTTCGCGAAGCGCGCGTCGGCGTAGAGGAAGTGCCCGCCGGGTCGCAGCACGCGTGCGACTTCTTCCAGGAACCTCGCGAAGTTTGGGTAGTGAATTGAGGATTCGACGTTGACTACCGCATCGAAAGATCCGTCGGGGAACGGCAGATCTTGAGCATCGCCCTGCACGAAGTCGAGTCCAGGTAATCCGTGCTTTTCCTTACAGAACTCGATGCCTGTCGGGTTCAGGTCTAGACCTACATATGTAGCTGGCTGCAAAGTTCGTGCCAGATATGAAGCCCCGCCCCCGTGGCCGCAGCCGACTTCCAGGACGCGCTGCCCGCTGAGCCCACCCGCCTGGGTGGCTGTCTTGTGGTACAGCTGAATGCTGTACCGATTTGGCTCGTCGGAGGGTTCCAGTGGGATTCCCATCGCGGGTTCTTCTTCGTAACCGTAGTTGAAGAACACGACGTCGTGTGCCGCGAGCCGGCGGGTGAAGTAGTGATAAACCAGTTTCTGACCCTTTTGGTGAAGGTCCCAGACCACGCGGTTGAGAGCGATGCGTTCCTTGACAGCCATCTGACGAGTATCTCAGACGCAACTATTGAACTTCAGCAAATTCGACGAGAACGCTGATTCGGCTTCTTGTCCTGGCGGGTCGCCGTCGTTGTAATTGCTTCCGCAATGAAAATGGAGCAGCAGCACGGGCAGTGGCTCAAACCGGCGTTTCGCCTATAACCTTTCTCATATGCCCCGCTCGTTCGAGTTCTCCATTGATTCCTCGGCAACAGTCGAGCAGATATACGAGGCGTTTTCGGATCCGGATTATTGGTCGGCGCGAATGGTGGCCTTCGGAGGCGTAGGCAAGCTTGAGTCGCTGGGTATCGGCGATGACGGCGCTGTAGAAGTACTCCTCAACCATGAGGTGAGTGGCAGCGCATTACCCCTGATCGTCGCGAAGGTATATCCGACCAGATGGCATGTGGTGCAGACGGAGACGTGGAGACAAGTCGCGCCGAATTCCCTGCGGGGAGAGGTAAATTTTGTCACTCACGGAGCCCCGGGTTCTGGGTGCGGTACTGCCTTGGTCACGCCAATGTGGTGTGGTTCGCGTCTCGACTGCAATGCGGTAGTTGAGTTCAGGGTTCCGCTGGTCGGCGGCAAGATCGAGAGTCTGGTCGGTCAGTTTCTGCGGCAACAGTTCTCGATGATTCAACAATTCACCGCGAAGTGGATTGCTCGGCGGGCCCATTGATGGCGTGCGAATCAGCCGCTGACAATCCCTTGGGCGATCAGTGATATTCCTACAACGGCAAATATGGCAATCATGACCTTCCTCCGATGGGCGTGCGCCCAATTGTGCAATTGCCGCAGGAATGCCTGGGTTCGTCTAGGCGCGGCCAGGTTGCTGACGAGCACAACCTCCTCGACAGCGAGCATTGCGAGAATGAACGTGACAGCGGCTCCGACCTGCAGGCCGATGGAGTGCCCCGAAGCCACAATTATTGCGAGCACGAACAACACCCCGTCGGCTGACGGGCCCATGGCGAGCCCGATCACGAACGAGACCCATAGCGCTCCGCCTTCCCAGGCGTCACGAATGCGTTTGGCCAATCGTCGGGTTCGAAACCTGTCACCGGTCGTGGGATCGTCGGCGGGCGACAGTAGTTTTGAAATCGGATTGGGTTCGTCATCGAGTACCTGGGTCCTCGCTTCGCCGCGGCGGGGATTGCCCGGCCCCTTAATGCGGTGCGACGCCGACGCGTATCTTCGCATTCCTGTCGTCGACCGCAGAGCGATCAGCGCAGCCACCATTAGTGAGAGGATTCCCAGGCCGAGTCCGACGTGGCGGGCGGTCGGATTCGTGGTCAGGTCCGCGTGCGACGTTACTGAGGAAAATGCCGGGACGAAGTGCAGCAGGAATAGCGGGACGATCAAGAGAACAAAACATACTGTCAAGGAACCGAGCCAGTAGACGAACAGATTCTGCATCGGCCTGGACCTGGAGATCACTAGAAGGGTGACGCCAAGGCGCAGGGGGTGCAGCGACAACAGCAGCCCCAATGCCAGTAGCGAACCCCACATGACACGAACGATACCCCGTTGAGGCAGTGCGTTCCGGCAGTTCTAGCGCATCTCGGCGGCCGGTCAGCGGTGGGTTTGCTCTTGTATCAAAGCTCTTAATTCTGTTGTTGAACAAGGGGATTCACTGACATCGCGGGTGGCGAGTGCGGCATCGCACCATCGACAGCCAGACCTTTCCGGCGTTTGTCAGGTCGTCCGCGATGGATTGATCGATGCAATCAATTAAGTCAGCTCTTACCTGCCTCCACTGGGACAAGTTCCTCGCACAACATCGCGGCCAGGTCGCGAACCGTCGCCGTCATGTCCTTGGGACTGATCCGTACCCCAGTTTCTGCCTCGATGCGGGTCCGCAACTCCAGCGCGCCAAGCGAATCCATACCGTATTCGGCAAGTGGTCGGTCGGGATCGACACTGCGGCGCAGGATCAGATTGACCTGATCGGAAATCAGTCGCCGCAACCGCACCGGCCACTCCTCGACGGGTAGTTCGTCCAGTTCGGCACGCAATTTGGCTGTGCCGACTCCACTTTGGCTGGTCGAACGGAATGCCTCGGCGAACGGGCTGTGTGCGGCGAACGCGGTCAGCCACGGCGCGCCGGTGATCGGTGCGTATCCCGTGTAGGCGCGGTCGTAGCGCAACAGGGCTTCGAAGGCGTAGGCGCCCTCGTCGGGGGCGATCTCGACTCCGGTTTCCTCGGACATGGCGGCGCCGCGCCCGATCTGTCCCCAGGCACCCCATGCGATGGCGGTGGCCGGCAGCCCTTGCGCGTGCCGCCACAGGGTGAACGCGTCCAGCCAGCTGTTGGCCGCGGCGTAGGCGCCCTGCCCGGGGGACCCGACCAAGGCCGCCGCCGAGGAGAAGGAGCAGAACCAGTCAAGTGGCTGATCGAGGGTGGCGGTGTGTAAGTTCCACGCCCCCTCCACCTTCGGTGCCCAATCGTGGTCCAGTAGTTCGTCGGTGATGTTCGGCAAGGTGGCGTCCTTGATCACCGCTGCCGCATGCAGAACACCGCGTACCGGAAGTCCGGTGGCGGTGGCGGCGGCGACCAGGTGATGGGCGGTCGTGGGTTCGACGATGTCGCCGGGTTCCACCACCACATCAGTGCCGAACGCGCGGAGCCGGTTGATGGTCGCGAGTGCCTCCGGGGTGGGTTCGGAACGGGAGGACAACACGATCCGGCCACAGCCGCCCGCCGCCATCTTCTCGGCCAAGAACAACCCGAGGCCGCCCAAGCCACCGGTGATGATGTAGGAGCCGTCAGGGCGGAACACCGTAACCTGCGTCGGCGGCACGACGACACGTCCTTCTCCGGTATTCGGAATGTCGAGCACCAGCTTGCCGGTGTGCTTCGCGCCGCTCATGACGCGGATCGCGTTGGCCGCGTCGGCAAGTGGGTACCGGGTGCATGCGGGTAGCGGTAGCTTGCCTTCTGCGGTGAGTCGGTACACCGTGCTCAACAGTTTCTGGATCCGTTGGGGGTGGCTTACCGACATCAGCGCCAGGTCCACGGCGTAGAACGCGAGATTACGCCGGAACGGGAACAATCCCAGCTTGGTGTCGCCGTAGATGTCGCGCTTGCCGATTTCCACGAACCGCCCACCGAAGGCGAGCAGTTCCAGGCCTGCCCGCTGGGCGGCGCCCGTGACGGAGTTCAGCACGATATCGACGCCGTAGCCGTCGGTGTCGGTGCGGATCTGGTCAGCGAAATCGGTGCTCCGCGAATCGTAGACGTGCTCGATACCCATGTCGCGCAATATTTGTCGACGCTGCTCGCTGCCTGCCGTCGCGAAGATCTCGGCACCCGCGGCGCGGGCGATGGCGATCGCCGCCTGGCCGACACCGCCGGTGCCCGAATGGATCAGCACCTTGTCACCGGCCTGGATGTGAGCCATGTCGTTGAGCCCGTACCAGGCGGTGGCCGTGGCGATGGTCAGCGCCGCGGCGTGGGCGTCATCGAGGTTGTCGGGCAACTTGGCCGCCAAGTTGGCCTCGGCAGTGATGTAGGTGCCCCAGCAACCGGCCGCGGACAGGCCGCCGACACGGTCGCCGACCTTGTGCTCGGTGACTCCCGGACCGACCGCGGCGACCACCCCGGCGAAGTCGATGCCGAGCTGCGGCAGCCGGCCGTCGAAGGCGGGATAGCGCCCGAACGCGACCAGTACGTCGGCGAAGTTGATGCTCGACGCATTGACTCGCACCTCGATCTGGCCCGGCCCCGGCGGAACCCGGTCGCAGGCACCGAGTTCCAGAGATTCGAGATCGCCGGGTGTACGGATCTGCAGGTGCATGCCGCCCTGGTCGTAGTCGGCGCTGACGACGCGCCGCTCCTCTGGAAGCAGAGGAGTCGGAGACAACCGCGCGACGTACCACTGGCCGTCGCGCCAAGCGGTCTCGTCCTCCTCGGATCCGCCCAGCAGTTGTTGTGCCAACTGTTCGGCGCTGGTGGCGCTGTCCACGTCGATCTGGGTTGCGCGCAGATGCGGATGCTCGATACCCACCACACGCATCAGGCCGCGTAAACCCGCCTGTTCCAGATTGGGCTGGTCACCGGGGAGGACCGCCTCTGCGTTGTGGGTGATGATGTACAGCCGCGGCGGCTCGCCGGAAACCTCGGGCAAGTTCCGTGTGATTCGCACCATCTGCTGCACGTAATCGCGGCCCAGCGACGGTGATTGGTCTGGCGAGTGCCCGTTTCGCGGGCCGGTGAGAACCACAAGGCCGGTGAATCTGCCGGTCTGCATATGACTTTCGAGCTCGGCAGAGATCGGTCCGAGGTCACCCAATGGCGGCCAGGACATCGTGGTGCAATGTGCGCCTTGAGTTTCAAGCGATTCTGTCAACGCGGTGGCCGTTGCCTCGGAACTGGGCGTGGTGCTGATCAGCAGCCAGCTGCCTCCGTCGGCATACTCCGCCGTGGCCAACTCGCGAGGTCGCCATTGAATGGTGAGCAATCGCTCGGCGAGGACTCGTTCCTGCTGGCCGGACTCCGATACGCCGGTTCCGAGCCGTAGCCCCGTGACGCTGAGCAGGACGGTCCCACTTTCGTCGAACAGATCGATGTCGGCCTCGACCCCCGACGTATCGGCCTTCGTCACCCGCGTTGCGCAATAGTGCACATTGCGGGCGGGGCCGCAGGAACGTAATGCCTTGATTCCCAAGGGCAACCCGAGCACTCCATCGCCTAGGGCCCGGACCGACGGATGGGCTTCGACGGACTGGAAGCAAGCGTCGAGAAGTGCGGGGTGTACCTGATAGGCATCCTGCTGTGACCGGATCTGGCGTGGCAGGGCGACTTCGGCCAGCACGGTGTCGGTCGCTTCGTCGCCGGTGTGCACCGTCCCCAGCCCTGAGAACGCCGGACCGTACTGCATGCCACGCTGATCCATGCGTTTGCGGACGTCGTCGCCGTTCTCGCTGCCCGGATGCTCGGCCAGCAGGACGGAGACGTCGTAGGTCGGCGTCTGCGCTTCCGGCGCGGTGTGCAGCGTCGCCACTGCCTGCCGGACCCGTTCACCGTCCTGGGCGGTCTCCACGGTGAAACTGGCGACCTCGGGTGACGTCAACGCGGCCGAGCCGCCGATCGTGGTCTGCTCGTCCAACAGCAGGGCGCTCTCGAAATTGATGTCTCGGACCTCGACCACCCCACCGAAGACCGTGCGGGCGGCGGCCAGCGCCATCTCACAGTAGGCCGCACCGGGGAGCACAGCCACATTGCGCACCTGATGGTCAGCCAGCCACGGATGGGCGGTGGTGCCGATCTCCCCTTGCCACACATGCCGTTCCGGCTCTTCATGCAACCGAACGTGCTCGCCGAGCAGCGGATGGACCACCACACTGCAGGACCCGTGCGTGGGGGCATCCTGCCCACCGCCGCTGAGCCAGTGCCGAGAATGTGTCCAGGTGGGGAGCGGAGCGTCGACCAGCTTGCCATCCGGGTAGAGGACGGAGAAGTCGACCGTGGCCCCCGCGCTATGGGTGTCGGCCACGAAGTTTCGCAACCCGTACGGCAGCGGTTGTTCGCGACGCATGCCGGACAACGCGGCCAGCGGTACGTCGACGCTGCGGGCGGTCTGTTCGAGCGCGCGAACCAGCAGCGGATGCGGTGACAGCTCGGCGAAGACCCGGTGGCCGTCCTCCAACGCGGCCTGGACCGCGGTGGCGAACCGGACCATGCGACGGCAGTTGTCCGCCCAGTAGCGCGCGTCGAAGGCGGGCAGCTCATGCGGATCGAAGGAAGTGGCCGAATAGAACGGAATCTGCGGCTCCATCGGCGTCAGATCCTGCAGCGACTCCGTCAACTCACCGAGGATCGGGTCGACCTGGGGTGAATGGAACGCGACATCGGTCGGCACCTCGCGAGCCAGTACACCACGCTCATCCCAGGCTGCGACCAGTTCGCGCACTGTCGCCCCGGCCCCGGCGATGACCGTGGACTCCGGGGAAGACACCACGGCGACCACGACGTCTTTGATCCCGCGCGCCATGAGTTCGGAAAGCACTTGCTGGGCAGGTAATTCCACCGATGCGGTGGCACCGGTGCCGGCGACCTTCGACATCAGCCGAGACCGTCGGCATACCACGCGTGCGCCGTCTTCCAGTGACAACGCTCCCGCGACGACGGCGGCCGCCGCCTCACCGAGGGAATGGCCGATCACCGCGGCCGGCTCGACACCATACGACCTCAGCGTGGCGGCCAACGCGACCTGCATCGTGAACAGCGTCGGTTGCACCCGATCCTGACCGGTCACCGTTTCCGGCCCTGTCATAGCCTCGGTCACCGAGAAGCCCGACTCCTCGAAGATCACCGCCTCGGCTTGTGCGACCGTGGCGGCGAACACCGGCTCGGTCTGCAGCACTTGCGTGCCCATTCCCGCCCATTGAGAACCCTGGCCGGAGAACACCCACACCGGTCCGCGTTCGTCACGTCCGACCGCAGGTTGGTAGGGCGTGTCGCCCTCGGCCACTTCGCGCAATGCATCGAGCAATTCGGCCCTGCTGCTCGCGACCACACCGGTGCGCACCGGACGGTGCGCGCGGCGCCGCGCCAGGGTGTAGCCCAGGTCTCGCAGCGCCACCCCTTTGTGAGCTGTCAGCCAGTCCGCCAACCGCCCTGCGGTGCGGCACAACTCGTCGGCCGAGGTGGACGACAGCGGAAACAGCATGGGTGCTGACGGGTCAGATTCCGCGTTCTCCTCCGGCATCGAGGCCGCGGGGTCGGCCGGGGCTTGCTCCAAGATCGCGTGCACGTTGGTCCCCGACACCCCGTAGGAGGAGACTGCCGCCCGTCTGGGTGCAGTGCCGTTGGTGGGCCAGGCCCGGTTCTCTTGGGGCACAAAAAGCTTGGTGTCGATCCGGGCCATCTCATCGGGCAGCCGGTCGAAGTGGAGATTCTGTGGAACGGTGCCAGCCTGAAGTGCCAGGACCGCCTTGACCAGGCCGAGGGCACCTGAGGCGGACTGGGTATGTCCGAAGTTGGTTTTCGACGACACCAGCGCACAGGGACCGCCGCGTCCGTAAACCTCGGCCAGGCTTGCATATTCGATCGGATCGCCGGTCGGCGTTCCGGTCCCGTGTGCCTCGACCATGCCGACGCTGTCGGGTTCGACACCGGCGGCGGCCAAGGCATCCTGATAGGCGGCTACCTGCGCGCGATGCGACGGTGTCGCGATGTTGACGGTGCGGCCATCCTGATTCGACGCGGTGCCGCGGATGACGGCCAGGATTCGGTCGCCGTCGCGTTGCGCATCATTGAGCCGCTTGAGCATCACGACCGCGCAACCTTCACCGGCAACGAAGCCGTCGGCCGCGACGTCGAAGGCGTGGCAGCGCCCAGTTGGTGACAACATGCCCTCGGCCGACCCCGCCGCCCACTTACGGGGATCCAGGGCGAGCGCTACGCCACCGGCGAGAGCAAGATTGGATTCATGTTCGTGGAGGCTGCGGCAGGCCAGGTGCACGGCGGTCAACCCGGAGGAGCACGCGGTATCCACCGTGAGCGCGGGGCCACGCAATCCCAGCGCGTACGCGATCCGCCCGGACGCCAAACTGAAGTTGTTGGCGATGAAGCCATACGGTTTCTCCACGGCGCCGACGTCAGCAGCCAGGAGTTGATAGTCGTTGTGCGTCAGGCCCATGAACACCCCGGTTGACGTATCGACGATCACCTCCCGGTTCAGGCCGGCATGTTCCATCGCCTCCCAGGAGGTTTCCAGGAGCAATCGGTGCTGCGGGTCGCTCAGCGTGGCTTCGCGCTCACCCATCCCGAAGAACTCGGCGTCGAATCCCGCGACATCAGCGAGAAAGGCCCCCCACTTCGACACCGACCGGCCGGGCACGCCCGGTTCGGGGTCATAGAAGTCGTCGGCATCCCAACGGTCAGCCGGGATCTCGGTGACGAGGTCACGGCCGTCCAGGAGTGCCTCCCACAGGCGCTCGGGGGAGTCGATGTCGCCGGGAAGTCGGCACGCCATGCCGATCACAGCAATCGGAGTTACTCCAGGAGTGCTGTCACACGGTGTGGAAACAGTCGATTCCGGCTCGGTCAGAAACTTTCCTATGCCCCCGGTTGGTGTCATTTTCCCTCCCAAACGTTGGCCGTTGCACGGGCAAAGGCGAGCTTGATCTCTTGCGCGCCGAAACGCCGAACAAGATCGGTGTCAAAAGGCGGCAAGAGATGTTGCAGCAAACGTTAATTGTGGACGTCGGAGTTGTCTCACGATCCGCACAATCCAATTGTGTGGAACCGATAAAGTCTGTGCGTGCGCTGCCGTTGTGTCACGGGTGGTAGGGGCCGTCCGTCGCTGGATTTCGCCTCTGACGTGGTGATATTGGGTGCGGACGTAGCGAGGGAGCCGCGTGTCGCGGCGGATGACTGAGCGGATGGACCGGAGCTGAACATGGGCTGAAACATGCCTGGCTGTATTACCGATTTCCTTGATCAGGAAACCAACGACGGGGGCGCCGAGGAGCGGCATACTTCGATCTTGATTTTACGTACCGTCAATTATTTCCCAGTGCAACAATTTGCATTCAAGTTAATTTAGGTCGGCTGGGTATTATCTCAGCCTGTCTGTCTCTGCAAAGACCTCGGATCGAACGGAGCCACATGACCGCCCACGTCGAGCAACTGGAGTTTCAGGCCGAGGCGCGCCAACTGCTGGACCTGATGGTTCACTCGGTGTACTCCAACAAGGACTCTTTTCTTCGCGAACTGATCTCCAATGCTTCTGACGCGCTCGACAAGCTCCGTCTGGAGTCGCTGCGGAACAAGGACCTGGCGGTGGACACCTCCGATCTCCACATCGAGATCGAGGCCGATACACCCGCACGCACGCTGGTCGTTCGTGACAACGGCATCGGGATGACGCGCGCAGAGGTGATCGACCTGATCGGCACCCTGGCTAAGTCCGGCACCGCCGAGGTGCGTCGTCAATTGCGTGAAGCCAAAAACGCCGCGGCGTCCGAGGAGCTGATCGGCCAATTCGGCATCGGGTTCTACTCGACGTTCATGGTCGCCGACAAGGTCGAGCTGCTGACGCGTAAAGCCGGCGAGAATGAGGGCGCCCGATGGGTGTCCACCGGTGACGGCACCTACACCGTGGAGTCCGTCGCGGATGCTCCACAAGGAACGTCGATCACGTTGCATCTCAAGCCCGAAGATGCCGAGGACGAGCTGCACGACTACACCGCGGAGTGGAAACTCAGAGAGCTCGTCAAGAAGTATTCCGACTTCATCGCCTGGCCCATCCGCATGCAGGTGGAGCGGCGTACACCGGCCACCGGGGACGGGACCGAGGAAACCGTCACGGTTGAGACTCAAACCCTCAACTCGATGAAGGCGCTGTGGGCGAAGGGCAAGGACGAGGTCACCGAGGGCGAGTACACGGACTTCTACCGGCATATCGCCCACGCCTGGGACGACCCACTGGAGGTCATCTCGATGAAGGCAGAGGGAGCCATCGAGTACCAGGCGCTGCTGTTCATCCCGTCGCAGGCTCCACTCGATCTGTTCACCCGGGGCGCCAACGCCGGCGTGCAGCTGTACGTCAAGCGCGTGCTCGTCATGGCCGACTGCGACCAACTTCTTCCCCGATACCTGCGCTTCGTCAAGGGGGTCGTCGATGCGCAAGACATGTCGCTCAACGTTTCTCGCGAGATCTTGCAGCAGGACCGTCAGCTCGTCGCGATCCGGCGCAGGCTGACGAAGAAGGTGCTGTCGACCATCAACACACTGCAGACGGAGCGGGCGCAGGATTACCGCACGTTGTGGACTCAGTTCGGCGCCACCCTCAAGGAAGGGTTGGTCTCAGATGCCGACAACAGGGACGCCCTATTGCGAATTTCGTCGTTCGCATCGACTCGGAGCCAGGACGAGCTCACCACCCTTGCCGAATACGTGGGTCGCATGAAAGACGGTCAGGAGCAGATCTTCTATGCCACCGGACCGTCACGTGAGCAGTTGTTGAAATCGCCGCACCTGGAGGCATTCCAGGCGAAGGGGTACGAGGTGTTGCTGCTCACCGACCCGGTCGACGAGGTCTGGGTGGGTTCGGTGACCGAGTTCGACGGGAAACCTCTGCAATCGGTGGCGAAGGGGGAGGTGAATCTCGATTCTGCCGATGACGAGGATGTCCAAGACTTTGCCGGTCTGCTGGCCTGGCTCGGTGAGGTTCTGGAGGAACACGTCAAGGAGGTGCGGTTGTCCTCGCGGCTGACCGAGTCGCCTGCCTGCCTGATCACCGAGACATACGGCATCACACCGGCGCTCGCCCGTATGTATCAGGCATCCGGCCAGGCCGTTCCGGTTGGCAAGCGCATTCTCGAGCTCAACCCGAAGCATTCGCTCGTCACGGGCCTGCAGAAGGCCCATCAGAATCGAGAAGACGACGACGAATCGTTGGTCGAGGCCGCTGAATTGCTCTACGGCACGGCGCTTCTGGCTGAGGGCGGCATACCCGACGACCCGGCGCGGTTTGCCGCGCTGATCGCGGATCGATTGGCGCGCAGCTTTTGATCTCGGACCGGAAGCCCCTACCCCGTGGATGTTTCGTACTGCGAAGCGCGAGGCAAGCCGGAGATGAACGTGCAAAGCCAGTGCTCAGAGATCAGCAGCCTTGCCAATTCGGCCGGCTCAGCGGCGGCGGAGCGGTACCGTGACCCACGTGGCCGAGATTTCTGTTCCGAACGTGCTGCGCGAGCGCGCCAGTTTGCAGCCGAACGACACGGCGTTCACTTTTCTTGATTACGACACGAATTGGGACGGTGTTGCCGAAACCCTGACCTGGATGGAGCTGTACCGGCGAACGACGAAGCTCGCGCGGTACTTGCAGCGCTACGGATCACCGGGTGATCGTGCGGTGATCCTTGCGCCGCAGGGCTTCGACTACATTGTCGCGTTTCTGGGTGCCATGCAGGCGGGGCTCATCGCGGTGCCCCTCTCGGTACCGCTGGGTGGCGTCAGCGACGAGCGGGTCAGCTCAGTGATGCTCGACGCGTCGCCGTCGGTGGTCCTGACGACGTCCTCTGCCGTCGGGGTGGTGAAAGAACACGTCGTGACGCAGACCGGCGGCGCGGAGGTGGCGATCGTCGAACTCGACAGACTCGATCTCGATGGCCCGCTGGGCGCGGCGCCGGACGACCTGCCGGAGACCGCCTACCTGCAGTACACCTCCGGGTCGACGCGCACACCTGCCGGCGTGGTGATGTCGCACGCAAACATCATGGCCAATTTCGAGCAATGGGCGGCGGCCTTCTTCGGGGAGTACGGCAACGTGCCACCGCCCGGGGCCACCGTGGTGTCGTGGCTGCCGTTCTACCACGACATGGGGCTGTACCTGGGAATCTGCGCACCAGTTCTGCTGGGCATTCCCGCGGTGCTCACCAGCCCGGCCGCGTTCTTACAGCGCCCGGCGCGCTGGATGCAGTTGGTCGCGAGCAACACGAAGTCCTACACGGCAGCGCCGAACTTCGCGTTCGAACTGGCAGTGCGCAAGACCTCGGACGAGGACATGGCCGGCCTCGACCTCGGCGACGTGCTCGTGATCGCCACCGGAAGCGAGCGGGTGCATCCGGCGACCCTCCAGCGCTTCACGCAGCGATTCGCCTCCTTCAATTTGCGCGACTCGGTGATCAAACCGTCGTATGGACTTGCCGAAGCGACGGTGTATGTGGCGACGCGCACCGCCCCCCAACCTCCGCAGATTCTGCGCTTCGACAACGAGCAGTTGACCGCGGGAAACGCTGTGCTGTGCGAAAACAAGGGCGGTACCCCTCTGGTCAGCTACGGCACACCGACCTCGCCGATCGTCCGCATCGTCGATCCCGAGTCGCGGGCGGAGTGTCCTGCGGGAACCACGGGGGAGATCTGGGTCCACGGTGACAACGTGGCGGAAAGGTACTGGGGCAACCCGGAGAAGTCCGAAAAGACCTTCGGTGCAACGATTGCCAATCCGTCGTCGGGCACCCCGGAATCGGGGTGGCTGCGCACCGGGGATTCCGGATTCCTCTTCGATGACGAGCTCTTCATCATCGGCCGCATCAAAGATCTGCTGATCGTGTACGGGCGCAACCACTCTCCCGACGACATCGAAGCGACGATCCAGGAGATCACCCACGGACGGTGCGCGGCGATCGGCGTTCCGGATCGCGGCACCGAACAACTCGTCGTGATCGTCGAAGCCAGGAAACGTGGCGAGTCTCAAGACGAGGTGGCAGACAAGCTCGCCATCGTAAAACGTGAAGTCACCTCGGCGATCTCCAACTCGCACGGTCTGAGCGTTGCGGATCTGGTGCTGGTGTCGCAGGGGGCGATCCCGATCACGACAAGTGGCAAGGTCCGCCGGTCCGCGTGTGTGGAGAAGTACCGAGGTGGTGAGTTCGCCCGCTTGGACGCCTAGGTTCGGTCGTTGACCGACACGTCGGTCTGATCGCGAGTTACCCTGAGCGAGTGGAGGATACGTCCATTCTTGAGTTGACATATGAAGATCGTGGCAGCGGAGACCCCGTGCTTTTCATTGCC
Source organism: Mycolicibacterium porcinum (assembly GCA_001942045.1). Classification (GTDB taxonomy): domain Bacteria; phylum Actinomycetota; class Actinomycetes; order Mycobacteriales; family Mycobacteriaceae; genus Mycobacterium; species Mycobacterium porcinum_A. Next base: position 15,962 of record MSTD01000054.1, on the reverse strand, counting down.
GGCCAGGGCGGTGTGGGGCGTACCTGGGCGCTCCACCAGGTACCCGCATTCCTGGCGGCAGGTTATCGCGCCATCACGTTCGACAACAGAGGGGTGGGGGCGACCGCCCACTCGGACGACTTCACCACCGAAACGATGGTTGCTGATACGGCGCAGCTGATCAAGAAGGTGGTCGGTGGTCCGGTGCGGATCGTGGCTGTGTCGATGGGTTCATACATCGCACAGGAATTGATGCTGACCCACCCTGAATTGGTCACCCAAGCCGCATTGCTCGCCACTCGCGGTCGGCATGACCGCACCCGCGAATTCTTTCGCCAGGCCGAGGAGGACCTGGCTCGCGCGGGTGTTCAACTGCCGTCCACCTTCGAAGCCAAACTCCGTCTGCTGGAGAACTTTTCCCCGAAGACCTTGAACGACGACCGGTTGTCCGGGGACTGGATTGACACCTTCACCATGTGGCCGACGAAGCCGACCCCCGGGGTGCGCGCCCAATATGACGTCGCCCCGCGCACTGACAGGTTGCCCGCGTACCGCTCGATCACCACCCCGGTGCTGGTGATCGGATTCGCCGACGATCTCGTTATGCCCCCGCATCTGGGTGCCGAGGTGGCGCAAGCAATTCCGAACGGGCAGTACCGCGAAATTGCTGATGCGGGTCATCTTGGTTTCCTTGAACGACCCGACGAGGTGAACTCGACGATCCTCAAGTTCTTCGGCAGCCCCGCTCGCTGACCCGGCGTCAGAGCCTCGGCTTGACCCCGCCCAGTTGCTCGGTCAGCGCATCGGCGGTCGCCACGAGCGCGCGCGCCCGCTCGCTGATCTCCTTGTCCGTCAAGGCCGTTCCGATGTGCAGTGACGCTGCCATGACCTGACGCTGGTAGTGGTCGAACACCGGCGCGGAGATCACGCTGATGTCATGCCGGGTACGACCGCCCGGTTCCTCGTCGCGCAGGTACACCCGCTCGCCGATATCGGAGACCAGCTCACTGAGCAGCGCACGTAGCTCGTCGGGAAGGTTGGTCGACATCCCGGCCATCAGTGCGTAGAGCCGGCGGCCGCCGGGGGTCAGGCGTTCCACCAGATACCCGTCGGCGCGGCAGTTGTCGATCACGCGGTGCAGCCGCGCGGATTCGGTGCGCAGCGGGATGGTGGGTGCCTTGGCCAACCAGGCGCGCAGGGCGTCGTCGTCCCACAGCACGAACATCAGGCCGACCGGCGGGGCGAACGGATAGCTCTGTCCGACCCGAACCCCGGCGTCCCGCCCGGGCGGACCGACCACCTCGAGCACGGTGATCCGGTCGTCGACGACGGCGGTCAGGCCCGCGGAGGTGTCGAAAGCGGCCGACAGCGCGCGCAGTTCGGCGCGAGCAGCCGGGTTGACGCGCATGGACTCCTGGGCGGCCTGTCCCAGTGAGATGAGGCTCGGTCCGAGTCGATATGTCTTGTCGGCGCTGTCGCGGATCAGGTAACCCGAATCGGTGAGCGTGCTGAGGATTCCCAGGCAGGTCGGCTTGCTCAGCCCGACCCGACGGGTGAGCTCGGACAGTCCGAACCGCTGCTGGGGATGGCGGGACAGGAAGTCCAGGATGGCCACCACCCGGGCAGTGGGCGGCGAGGCGCGGCCGGCCGGCTCGTCGTCTGGCATCGGACCTCCCTGGACTAAAGCCGCCGTTGACTCGATTTAGAACGCGTTCTAGTGTCAGGTAGGAAACTCTACCACTGCGGTTCAATATTGGACCGAGAGAGCAGATGCTGGATGTACTCACAACCATTCGTCGACGCCATCGCCGAGGCTGAGCGCCTGGTGACCGCCGCTCCCTTCATCGAATCGGAAGCCGATCTCCTGGAGGGGCTGCAGTACCTGGCCGGATGTATCGCCGCGTGCACGCACGTCGCATTCGACTACGACCGCGACCACCCCTTCCTGCACAGCGGGACCGGGCCGTTCACCAAGATGGGCCTGGACAACCCCGACACCATGTACTTCGGCACCCGCGTCCAGCCCGGGCACGAGTACGTCGTCACCGGAAAGCGGGGCACCACCACCGACGTCAGCTTCCAGTTGCTCGGCGGCGAGTACACCGACGAGAACGTGCCCGACAGCGAGACCGCGTTCGACGATCGCAAGCTGGACATCGCCGCGGACGGGACGTTCGAGTGGCGGTTCACCCCGGCGACGCCGTCACAGTTGGTGATCCGGGAGGTCTACAACGACTGGTCGGCCCAGCGCGGCTCATTCGCGATCTCGCGCACCGACACCGCAGGCACGGCGCCGGCCCCGCTGACGAAGGAACTCATCGAGAAGCGTTACGCCACGGCCGGAAAGCAACTCGTGCAACGGGTCAAGACCTGGCTGCAGTTCCCGAAGTGGTTCTACGACAACCTGCCGGTCAACACGCTCACCGCGCCCCGCCTGACCCCCGGTGGGCTGGCCACCCAGTACTCGTCGGTCGGGCATTACGACATGACGCCGGACCAGGCGATGGTCATCACGCTGCCGGTGTCGGATGCGCCTTACCTGGGCTTCCAGCTGGGAAGCCTCTGGTACATCTCTCTGGACTACATCAACCACCAGACCTCGCTGAACGGCACGCAGGCGCAGGCCGACCCGGACGGCAAGATCCGCATCGTGGTGTCCGACGCGAACCCGGGCGTGACCAACTGGTGCGAGACGCTGGGCCACGGCAAGGGATATCTCCAGTTCCGTTGGCAGCGGGTCTCGCGGGAGCTGACCGCCGAGGACGGGCCGACGGTGGAGTTGGTGGACATCGGTTCGGTGCCCGAGAAGCTGCCGTACTACGAGAGCAACAAGATTTCCGAAGATGATTGGCGAGCGCGAATCGCGCTGCGTCAAAAGCTTATTGGCGAGAGAATGGTGGGCTGATATGAGTGAACTTCTCGACGGCAAGGTAGTGGTGATCAGCGGTGTCGGGCCCGGGCTCGGGACGACGCTGGCCCGCCGATGCGCGGAGAACGGCGCCGACCTCGTATTGGCCGCCCGCACGGTGGAGCGGCTCGAGGACGTGGCCAAAGAGGTGACGGCGCTGGGCCGTCGAGCGCTCGCGGTGGGCACCGACATCACCGACGAGGAACAGGTCGCCAACGTGGTGGCCCGCACCATGGAGGAGTACGGCAAGGCCGACGTGTTGATCAACAACGCGTTCCGGGTGCCGTCGATGAAGCCGTTCGCGAACACCACCTTCGAGCACATGCGGGATGCGATCGAGCTGACCGTGTTCGGCGCCCTGCGCATGACCCAGGGCTTCACCCCGGCCCTGGAAGCAGCCAAAGGCTCCGTGGTGAACGTCAATTCGATGGTCGTGCGGCATTCGCAGGCCAAGTACGGCGCCTACAAGATGGCCAAGTCGGCGTTGCTGGCCATGTCGCAGACCCTGGCAACCGAACTGGGGGAGAAGGGCATTCGGGTCAACTCGGTAATGCCCGGCTACATCTGGGGTGAAACTCTGGAGGGTTACTTCAACCACCAGGCGCAGAAGTACGGCACCACCGTGGAACAGATCTACAACGCGTCGGCGGCCGGGTCCGACCTCAAGCGGCTGCCGACCGAGGACGAAGTGGCCTCGGCGATCCTGTTCATGGCCAGCGATCTGTCCAGCGGGATCACCGGCCAGGCCCTCGATGTGAACTGCGGAGAATACAAGGCATGAGCACCACCCCACGCACCAACGTCGGCACCGTCGAGGATCTGCACGCCTCGGCGGTGAAGGCCTGCGGTCTGGACGATTTCGGCACCGACGACGACAACTACCTCGAAGCGCTCGGGGTGCTGTTGGAGTCCTACCAGCGCGACGCGGACCTGACCGAGCTCGGCAGCAAGATGCAACGGTTCTTCACCCGGAACGCGCTGGTGGCCCGCCTCGTCTCGGAAGCCGCGTTCAAGCAGTACCCGCAGCACGTCGAGGTGCCGATCGAGCGGCCGATCTTCGTCACCGGCCTGCCGCGCACCGGGACCACCGTGATCCACCGGCTCCTGACCGCTGACCCGATGCACCAGGGTTTGGAGATGTGGCTGGCGGAGTTCCCGCAGCCGCGCCCGCCGCGGGAAACCTGGCCGGACAACCCGGTTTTCAGTGCGCTCGATGCCCGGTTCAAGCAGGCGCACGAGGAGAACCCGGATTACACGGGTCTGCACTACATGACCGCGGACGAGGTCGAGGAATGCTGGCAGCTGCTACGCCAGTCATTGCACTCGGTGTCCTACGAGACGCTGGCACACGTCCCGACCTACTCGCAGTGGCTGGCCCGTCAGGACTGGACCAAGTCCTACCAGCGGCACCGCAAGAACCTGCAGCTGATCGGCCTGAACGAGCCCGAAAAGCGTTGGGTCCTCAAGAACCCCAGCCACCTGTTCGCGCTGGACGCGCTGTTCAAGGTGTACCCGGACGCACTGGTGGTCCAGTGCCACCGGCCGGCCGAGACCATCATGGCCTCGATGTGCTCGCTGTCGCAGCACACGACCGCGGGCTGGTCCAACACGTTCACCGGGAACGTGATCGGCGAGGACGCGATGGAGACCTGGTCGCGCGGGCTGGAGTTGTTCAATGCCGAACGGGCCAAGCATGATCCGGCCCAATTCTGCGATGTGGACTACTTCGAGTTCATCAAGGACCCGATCGGTGCCGTCGAAGGCATCTACCGCACATTCGGGCTGGACTTCACCGATGCCGCCCGCCAGGCGATGGTCGACAGTCACACAGCCAGCCAGCAGGGCCCGCGCGCGCCGAAGCACACCTACTCACTGGCCGACTACGGGTTGACCTCCGAGGCGGTCCAGGAGCGGTTCAAGGGGCTCTAGTCCGGTTTCATGTGACTTGTGCACGGTTTTCCGCGGCAGCCGCGGAAAACCGTGCACAAATCGCTCGAGAGGACAGTCAGCCGTCGCCGGGGGAGGGCGCCGAGGAAACCTCCTCCAGGCACCCTTCGGCCACCGCGTGTTTGATGCTGTCGGTCAGCCGCGGGCAGGACCGGGCCCGGGCGGGATCTCCGCCGTTGGCTCGGATTTCCTCGAAAGTCGCGCAGCGCCGCACGGCCTCAGACGACCACTGCACCGAAGTGTGTTCTGCGCTGAGCTTTTTCACCTGAACGGCCACATGACAGAACCGGCAATCCACCGACACCAGGCCGGACGTCAGGTAGCGCTCGCGGTCGCGGGCGCTGGCCTCGCGGACCGCCGCGGCGCGCTCCGGATCGGACGCGAAACTCGGTGCCTTGGCCCATGATCCGCTGGACGGACCCGCGCCCGCACCGCTGCCGTGGTGGTCGTCGTCATCGTGCCCACCGTGCAGCAACAGCATCGAGCGAGCCAGGTCCTCGACGTCGGGGGCCTGGCTCCGCTCGTTGCGTGTCGTCATCAGCTTGACTGCGCGGTTTCTTTCTCGGCCGCCTTCTGCTCGGCCTGGATCTTCAGGTTCTCCTCGACCTCCACATGCCACTTCTCGTTGGCCGCGGTGGTGTCGATCTCCATCTCGAACCGGTCGGTCATATCCGGCGTGATGTCGGCGACGTCGACGTAGAACTGCTGGTACCAGCGGCGCATCTGGTAGACGGCGCCGTCCTCCTCGACCAGCAACGGGTTGTCGATGCGGGTCTTGTGCTTCCAGATCTCCACGTCCTGCAGGAAGCCCTGGCTGACCCCGTCGGTCATCGCGTTGGCCAGCTTCTGGGTGGTCTTCTCGTCCATGCCCTTGGGCTTTTCGACGATGACGCCCCACTGCAACATGAACGAATCCTGAGTCACCGGGTAGTGGCAGTTGATCAGGATCGACTCGGCCTTGTAACCGCTGTAGTTGTTGTGCAGCCAGTTGATCATGAAGGACGGACCGAAGTAGGAGGCTTCGGAATCCAGGTGCGACTCGCCGTACTGGGTTCCCATGCCGCCGATGTCCTGACGTCCGACGTTGTGCAGGTACTGCGAGGCGATGTGGCCCTCGAAGACGTTCTTGAAGTACGTCGGCAGGCCGAAGTGGATGTAGAAGAAGTGCGCCATGTCGGTGACGTTGTCGATGATCTCGCGGCAGTTGCTGCCCTCGATCAGCATCGAGTTCCACTGCCAGTCGGTCCACTCGTCGCTGGCGGCTTCGGGGATCTCCGGGATCCGGACCTCGGGCTGCGGATCGTTGCCCTCGTGGTCGTGCCAGACGAACAGCAGGCCACCGCGGACATCGGTGTGCCAGGCGCGGGTGCGGGCCAGGCGCGGGGTGCGCTTGGCGTAGGGGACGAGCTTGCACTTGCCGTCGCCGCCCCAGCGCCAATCGTGGAACGGGCAGGCCACCTCGTCGCCCTTGATGGTGCCCTGCGACAGGTCGCCACCCATGTGCCGGCAGTAGCCGTCGAGGACCTTCAACTCGCCCTTGGAATCGGCGAACACGACCAGCTTGGTGCCGAATATCTCGACGGAGTGCGGCTGACCGTCAAGGAAGTTCTTGACCGGTCCCAGGCAGTGCCAACCCCGCGCGTAGCGGTCTGGCAGGGCGCCGGTGTCGATCTCTCTGATGCCGGCATGTTCGGTAGTCACGGTGGGCCTCCCGTATCGGTGCTCTTAACTAGAACACGTTACAGTTTTTTGCGTCCGGATGGCAATAATTGAGGCGTGACCTGGGGCATACCCGGGGTGAACAGCTTTTACTCTCGCTCCGGAAGTCCGATCCGCAGAGCAATCTGCTGCATCCGTCCGACACTGGCCACTGTCTGCGGTGACACCGGATCATCCGGGTTGCTGTCGAACTCCAGGCGCACCACCGCGCGGCCCTGGGTGTACATCAGCAGCGTCACGGCTTTCTTACCGTCGGGCGCCGTCCCCGAGATCACCGTGCCGTTCGTCCCGACCGGCACCGGCTGCGGCTGGCCTCCGGTGACCATGGTGCTCACCGCCGCCGAGGCCTGCTTCAGCGTCGCCGTCGCGGTCGCCACATCGGGGTAGATCAGGATCGTGTCGGCGATCGCCCGGGTGTCGTCGGCATTGACGAACAGCGCGCTGGCCCCCGACTGACCATCGGGGTTGACGTTGCTGGACCGCGCCGTGAACGTGTCCGGCGGAATGCTGACGTCCTCGGCCTGGAGCAGCAGGTGGCTGTAGTCGGATGCCTGCGACTTGGGTGATTTCGGCGCCGCGGCCGATGACGAGGCGGACGGCGTGGCAACCCACGGCGTGCTCGGTGCATCGCCGGCAGGGGAGCAGGCGACCGCCGTGCCGACGGTGGCCGTGGCAAGACCGATGATGAGCAGGAACTTGGGGCGGGGAATTGTCGTGAGCGACATAGTTACTGTTCAGGGTACGCGTCGTCGCGCTGCGGCCCGTTTCCTGCGGTATATGTGGACGATGCCGCTGTTTTCGTTCGAGGGCCGGGCGCCCGTGGTCGACCCAGGCGCATTCGTCGCCCCGACGGCAACCCTGATCGGCAACGTGACGGTCGAGGCCGGTGCCTCCGTATGGTTCAACACCGTGCTGCGCGGCGACTTCGCCCCCATCGTCATCCGCGAGGGCGCCAACGTTCAGGACGGCTCGGTGCTGCACGCGCCGCCGGGAATCCCGGTCGACATCGGCCCCGGCGCGACCGTCGCCCACATGTGCGTCGTGCACGGTGCGCACGTGGGCGAGGAGGCACTGATCGCCAACCACTGCACCGTGCTCGACGGGGCGGTCATCGGCCGGCGCAGCCTGATCGCGGCGCATTCACTGGTGGTTGGGGGCACCAAGATTCCCGACGAGGTATTGGTCACCGGTGCACCCGCGAAGATCCGCGGACCGATCGCGGGTACCGGTGCACAAATGTGGGTGCAGACCAACCCGGCGGCGTACCGCGAGCTGGCCCAGCGCTACCTGACGGGGCTGGCCGAGCTCTAGCGCAATTCGCCGAAACGGCATTCCGGCAGGTGGCTACTCGTACTTCTCCTGCTGGAATGCCGTTTCGGCGAGAGGTGTCAGAGCTTCTCGGCGCTCGCGCGGTCCACTTCCCAGTACGCCCGCAACGCCACCAACTGCCCCGCCTCGTTCGCCCGATAGGTGAAAACACCCGGAGTGGTGATGCGGTGGCCGCCCATCGTGGTCACGATGCTGCCGACGTTGGCTTCCTCATCGCCGCACTGGAACGTGTCGACGAACTTGAACTCGAGGTTGTCGGTCGGGGCGATGGCCTTGTCCCAGAACGCCGCGATGGCTTCCTTGCCCTGGTGCCCGTTGCCCTCCGGATCGAAGAACGACGGCCCGATGGGATCCTGCACGATCGCGTCGTCGGCGAAATTGGCGAGCCAGGCCTGCTTGTCCCGGGCCGCCACCGCGTCCCGGGATCGCTTGCCCGCCAGATGCGCTGGGTGTTCGGGGTTGGTGATGGCCATGTCAGTCCTGCCAGCCGGAGTGGATATAGGTGTCGGCGAACCGCTTGAGCGAATCCTGCTTCCTCTCCAGCGGGGCGTCGAAGCCCAGGCCCTCGAGCATCCACGGGATGACGATGTTGTCGGTGATACCTGCCTCGGCCAGCTCACGGTGCCCGTCAAGGTCGAACTTGTCGATGCACACCGCCTGGAACTCGAACGGCTCATCGGCCCGGCCATATTCGGCCCGCAGCTTGTTGATCGCCGTCACGGTCTCGGCGAGCTGCGCGCACGTCATCATCGCGCTGGTCCACCCGTCACCCACCCGGGCCGCCCGCTTGAGGGCGACCGGGGTGTGCCCGCCGACGTAGAACGGGACGGGCTGCGACGGCGCGGGACTCATCTGCAGGCGCTCGAAATCGTAGAACTCGCCGTGGAACTCGACCATGCCGCCGCCGAGCACGAGCTTGAGCACCTCGATCATCTCGTCGACGCGGGCGCCGCGCTTGGCGAACGGCACCCCACACCACTCGAATTCCTCCGGCGCCCAGCCGATCCCGACACCGAACCCGAACCGGTTGTTGGTCAGGTTGGCCACCGAGCCGACCTGGCGGGCCAGCAGCAGCGGATTGCGTGAGCCGAGCTTCATCACATTGGTGTAGAAGCGCAGCGTCGACGTCGCCGCCCCCATCGAGGCGGCCGCGATCAGCGGATCGACCCACGGGGTGTCGGCGTTCCACATCCGCGAACCGTCCGGGGTGTACGGATAGTCCGCGGCCTGCTTCTCCATGTAGAACAGTGAGTCCGGCAGCGCGATCGAATCGAACCCGACTTCCTCTGCGGTGCGGGCCAATCCGGTCAGGTGCTCGAGCGGGCCCATGGCCACGCTGAGCGTGTACTTCATCACTTGTCCGCGGGCTTGTCGCTCGAGACCACCCACATCGAGTAGTACTGCGCGCCGCCGCCGTAGGCGTGACCCAGGGCCTTGCGGGCACCTTCGACCTGGTGGTCGCCGGCCTTGCCCATCACCTGGATCGCCGATTCGGCGAACCGGATCATGCCCGAGGCGCCGATCGGGTTACTCGAGAGCACACCGCCGGAAGCGTTGAACGGGATCTTCCCGCCGATGGCCGTCTCGCCGGCCTCGGTGAGCTTCCAGCCCTCGCCCTCGGCGGCAAAACCGAGGTTCTCCAACCACATTGGCTCGAACCAGGAGAACGGCACGTACACCTCGGCCACGTCGATCTCGTCGATCGGGCTGGTGATGCCGGCGTCGCGCCACAATGCGGCCGCGGCGTCGCGACCGGCCTGCGGGTTGACCTGATCACGGCCGGAGTAGGCCAGCGGCTCGGTCCGCAGGGCGGTGGCGTGGATCCACGCGACGGGATGGCCTTCGGCGACGCGCGCGTCCGCGGCTTCCTCATTGCCGATCACCATGGCGGCCGCACCGTCCGACGACGGGCAGGTCTCGTCGAACCGGATCGGGTCCCACAGCATCTGCGAGGCCATCACCTTTTCCAGGGTGATGTCGGGCTGATGCAGGTGAGCCAACGGGTTCTTGGCGCCGTTGAGCCGATCCTTGACCGCCACCATCGCGCCGATGTGGTTCGGTGCACCCGAGCGGCGGATGTACGCCCGCACGTGGGGTGCGAAGTAGCCGCCCGCGCCGGCGCCGACCGGCTTGGTGAAGGGCACCGGAATGCTCAACGCCCACATGGCGTTCGACTCCGACTGCTTCTCCCAGGCCATGGTCAGCACGCGACGGTACTTGCCCGACTTCACCAGGCTGGCCGCCACGATGGCGGTGGACCCACCCACCGAACCCGCGGTGTGCACACGGATCAGCGGCTTGTTGGTGGCGCCGGTGGCGTCGGCCATGAACAACTCGGGCATCATCACGCCCTCGAAGAAGTCCGGCGCCTTTCCGACCACCACGGCATCGATATCGGCCATGGTGGAGCCGGAATCGGCGAGTGCCCGGTCGATGGCCTCGCGGACCAGTCCGTTCATCGACACGTCATGGCGCTTGGCGACGTACTTGGTCTGGCCCGTACCGAGGACCGCTGCTTTGTTAGCCATTAGTTCTTGCCCTCCAAGACCGCGACCAGGTTCTGTTGCAGCGCAGCGCCACTGGTGGCATGAGCAAGCACGCGCCCGGCGGAGCCGTCGAAGATGTGCTGCGCGGCGAAACCGATGCGCTCGAGTCCGGCCGAGAACATCGGGTTGGCGGCCAATGCGCCGCCCGACGGGTTGATCTTCGTGTTCTCGCCCAGCCCGATCGCCTCGGTGAGGATCAACTGCTGGTGGGTGAACGGGGCGTAGATCTCGGCCACCTCGATCGAACTGGTGTCACCGCCGGTGGCGGCCTGCGCCGACGCGGCCGTCGAGGTCGAGACGGTCAGGTCGCGGGCACCGAGCACCGGGGTCTCGATGCGGTGCTCGAAACCCGTGATCCAGGCCGGGTTTTCGCGCAATTCGCGGGCCCGGTCGCCGGCCGCCAGCACGATGGCCGAGGCACCGTCGGTGATCGGGGCGATGTCGTGGCGGCGCAGCGGGTCGGCGAAGAACGGCCGGTCCAGCAATTCGCTGATACTGCCCGTGACCTGCTCGCTGTCGACGCGGCCGCCCGCGGCATACGAATCCAGAGCCACCTGGGCCATCTGCTCGGCGGTCCACTTACCGGCGTCGAGCCCGAACCGGGCCTGAAGTCCGGCCAGCGACACCGCATCCGGCCACAGCGGCGCGACGGTGTACGGGTCGGTCTGCAGGGCCAGCACTCGACGCAGCACACCGGCCGAGGACTTGCCGAAGCCGTACACCAGCGCGGTCTCCACCTCGCCGGTCAGGATCTTGATGTAGGCCTCGTACAGCGCCCAGGCCGCGTCCATCTCGACGTGCGATTCGTTGATCGGCGGCACCGCGCCGATCGAGTCGATCGCCGAGATGAACGAGAAGGCGCGTCCGGCAAGGTAATCGGAAGACCCGGAGCACCAGAAGCCGATGTCGGTCTGCTGCAGGCCGAGTTCTTCATAGAGGCTGGCGAAACACGGCATCAGCATCTCGACGCCGTTGGTGGTGCCATCAGTGCGGCGCACATGCGGGGCATGTGCAAAGCCGACGACAGCGACATCACGAAGAGTCATGTGAGGTTTCCCTTTACAGGTGGTGCTTGTAGCTGTCGTAGTCGGCGTCGGGCTCACCCGTCGGCCGGAAATGCGAGATGTTGTCGATGCCGAGGCCCCATTCCTCCTGGGGCTTCCACACCGCTTCGACTCGCATACCCATCCGGACCTCGGACGCATCGATGTCGGTGACCAGATGCAGGAACGGGATGTCGGCGCCGTCGAGCAGCACATAGGCCGCGACGTACGGCGGCTTGATGCGCTGGCCGGCGAACGGGATGTTGATGATCGCGAAGGTGGTGACCGTGCCCTTGTCGACGAGTTCGACGAACTGGTCGAGCTCCTTGCCGGTGGCCGGATCGGCCTCCTTGGGCGGGAAGTACACCTTGCCCGTGTCACCGGTGCGGGCGCCCAGCAGTTTGCCGTCGCGCAGACCCCGCAGGTAGGTGCTCTCCGGGCGCGAGGCGGTGTGCTGGATCTCGATGGACGAGGGCACGACCAGCATGGTGACCGGGTCACGGTCATCGGTCGCCACCGCGGGGACGTCCTCGGCGATCTCGCCGGGGACGAAGTACGCGATGTCGGTGATCGCGCCGACCGGCTCATCGACCCAGTGCACGTGCACCCGAGCGCCGGTGGTCAGCTCGCCTTCTTTGACGTCCACGGCGTGCAGCAGCGGCGTGTCGGCGCCGTCGAGCTTGATCAGCGCCCAGGCGAACGGCCGGTCGAGCGGCTGACCCTCGAGAGGCTCGGGCTGCCAGGTCCAGGACACGACGGTGCCCACGCTGGCTACCGGCACGACCTCGGTCAGGGCCTCGTAGGTGACCGGGTCATACTCAGCGGGTGGCACGTGCACGCGTCCGTCAGACCCGCGCACGCCGACGATCCGGCGCTCGCGCAGGGCGGTGAAGAACTGACTGAGCAGAGGGCCTACTGAACGGGTGTAGTCAAAAGACAGTTTCAGTGGCGCGGAAAGAGGCGGCTCGCGGTGATCTGTCGAGGCCGGGCTGCTTTGGCTGGCTGTCACACATCGAGTAGAACAGGTTCTAACAATCGTGGCAAGGACACGTGGGAAGGCGATCTAAATGAAGTTGGGTCTGCAACTCGGATACTGGGGCGCGCAGCCCCCGACTAATCACGCCGAGCTCGTGGCCGCGGCCGAGGCGGAGGGCTTCGACACCGTCTTCACCGCGGAGGCGTGGGGCTCGGACGCCTACACTCCGCTGGCCTGGTGGGGTCGGGAAACCACCCGCATGCGGCTGGGCACCTCGGTGATCCAGATGTCCGCACGTACCCCGACCGCGTGCGCAATGGCCGCGCTGACGCTGGACCACCTCTCCGGTGGCCGCCACATCCTCGGCCTCGGTGTGTCCGGACCGCAGGTGGTCGAAGGCTGGTACGGCGCCAAGTTCCCCAAGCCGCTGGCCCGGACCCGCGAGTACATCGACATCCTGCGTCAGGTCTGGGCACGCGAGGCCCCCGTGCACAGCGACGGCCCGCACTACCCGCTGCCGGTGACCGGCGAGGGCACCACCGGCCTGGGCAAGAACCTCAAGCCGATAACGCATCCGCTGCGCGCCGACATCCCGGTGATGCTCGGCGCCGAGGGACCCAAGAACGTCGCGTTGGCTGCCGAGATCGCCGACGGCTGGCTGCCGATCTTCTACTCGCCGCGCATTGCAGGCATGTACAACGAGTGGCTGGACGAGGGCTTCGCCCGGCCGGGCGCCCGGCGCACGCGGGAGACCTTCGAGATCTGCGCGACCGCACAGGTTGTGGTGACCGACGACCGGCCCGCGATCATGGAACTGATGAAGCCGCACCTGGCGCTGTACATGGGCGGCATGGGCTCCGAAGACACCAACTTCCACGCCGAGGTCTACCGCCGGATGGGGTACGCCGAGGTCGTCGACGACGTCACCAAGCTGTTCCGCAGCGATCGCAAAGATGAAGCCGCCAAGGTCATTCCCGACGAATTGGTCGATGACTCCGCGATCGTCGGCAACCTCGACTACGTCAAGGAGCAGATCAAGGCCTGGGAGGCCTCGGGCGTGACCATGATGGTCGTCGGCGCCCGCTCCGTCGAGCAGATCAAGGACCTCGCCGCCCTCGTGTAGGCCGGTTTCCAGCCGCGAGCAGACGCGCCGGTACCCGTGAATGCGCGTTTTCGGGTACGTCCGCGGCTGTTCGTTCCCGATGAGTAGACACTTTGTTGCAACCTGTCTACTCAAGGTTCTAGATTCACTGGTGTGAGTGACGCCACTCCTGCCTCGCAGCACAATGTGCTCGGCACCGTGTTGACGATGCCGGTGCAGATCCGTACCGCCGAACAGCACATGGCGATGTTCTCGGTGGACGCCGATGCCGCGCAGCGCATGATCGACTACAGCGGCCTGCGCGTGTATCGGCACCGGTCGCACCGGGCCATCGTCGTGCTGATGCTGATGCGCTACATCGACGGCGACCTGGGTCCGTACCTGGAGTACGGCACCAACGTCATGGTGAACCGGCCCGGATCGGAGTCCTCAGGCCTGCGCGACCTCGGCTCGGCGGGTGCCTTCGTGCACCATCTTCCGGTCGACGGCGAATTCACGCTGCAGGCCGGGCGACAGATCTGGGGTTACCCGAAAGTCTTGGCGGACTTTACTGTTCATGAGGGCAGCCCGTTCGGCTTCGAGGTGAACATCGACGGCCGACTGGCGGTCGGGATGGATTTCAAGCCCGGTCTTCCGGTGCCGTCGGCGTTCACCGCCAAACCTCAGGTGCAGTCCACCTTCTCCTGCCTCGACGGCGTGCTGCGCGAAACCGAAGGCCAGATGCGGCTTTCCGGTGTGCGCTACCGGCCGGGCGGGGTCCGAATCCGGCTCGGTGACCATCCGTACGCCGCCGAACTCGCGGCCTTGGGCCTGCCCAAACGGGCGTTGTTGTCCAGCTCGGTCCGCAATGTACAGATGACGTTCGCTGACGCCAAGGAGATTTCGTGACTCAACTGTCCAAGCCCGACGTTGATTTCACCAATGGCAACTTCTATGCCGACGGTGGTGCGCGGGAGGCCTACCGCTGGATGCGGGCCAACGAGCCAGTGTTCCGCGACCGCAACGGGCTGGCGGCGGCCACCACCTACGCGGCCGTAATCGACGCCGAACGTAACCCCGAACTGTTCTCCAACGCCGGTGGCATCCGTCCCGATCAGCCGGGCATGCCCTACATGATCGACATGGACGATCCGGCACATGTGTTGCGCCGCAAGCTGGTCAACTCCGGCTTCACGCGCAAGCGGGTGATGGACAAGGTGCCGTCGATCGTGAACCTGTGCGACACCCTGATCGACGCGGTGTGTGAACGTGGGGAATGCGACTTCGTCCGCGACATCGCCGCGCCGCTGCCCATGGCAGTGATCGGCGACATGCTCGGCGTGCTGCCCACCGAGCGCGAGATGCTGCTGAAGTGGTCGGACGACCTGGTCTGCGGCCTGAGTTCACACCTCGACGAGACGGCCATCAACATGCTGATGGAGACGTTCGCCGCCTACACGGCGTTCACCATGGAGGTGATCGCCAAGCGTCGTGCCGAGCCGACCGACGATCTTTTCTCGATCCTGGTGAACGCCGAGGTCGAGGGACAGCGGATGAGCGACGACGAGATCGTCATGGAGACCCTGCTGATCCTGATCGGCGGCGACGAGACCACGCGCCACACGCTGTCGGGCGGTACCGACCAGCTGTTGCGTCACCGCGATCAGTGGGAACGTCTGGTAGCCGACCAGTCCCTGCTGCCCGGCGCCATCGAGGAGACGCTGCGCTGGACCTCCCCGGTGAAGAACATGTGCCGGACCCTGACGGCCGACACCACCTTCCACGGCACCGACCTGAAGGCCGGCGAGAAAATCATGCTGATGTTCGAATCGGCCAACTTCGACGAAGCCGTCTTCGAGAACCCCGACGAGTTCCGGATCGACCGGAACCCCAACAGCCATATGGCTTTCGGCTTCGGGACGCACTTTTGCCTCGGCAACCAGCTGGCCCGCCTGGAGCTGCGGTTGATGCTCGAGCGGCTCCTCACCCGGTTGCCCGACCTGCGGCTGGCCGACGACAAGGCGCTGCCGCTGCGTCCGGCCAACTTCGTCAGCGGGCCCGAGGCCATGCCCGTGGTGTTCACCCCCACGGCGCCGCTGGGTGCTTAACCCACCATGTGTGGTGGCTGTGTATTCCTATGTCCTGGTTAAGCGTTGGCTGTGCATGCGCCTCACAGGTTTCGCATAGCGAATCTAATTAGATAATCTCGCGATATCGGGGGATGACGCGACGATTAGAGGAGTGCACGAGATGGCACGACATTTGACTGGGCGAAGCGTGTTGAGCGGAGTGGTGCTGGGTGGGGCGCTGTTGGCCGGAGCCGTCGGAATAGCCGGTCAGGCGAATGCGGGACCGGTGCAGGGCATGGCGCCGGCGCCGGCGAGCGTGATGTCAGCGGCGCCGGCGCCGCTGTTCCCGCCGCCGCCACCTCCAC
>MSTD01000053.1 GCA_001942045.1 Mycolicibacterium porcinum | reverse complement strand
GTTCCGGGGGAGCGGGCGGCACTCCCACCCGCAGTGACGGCGACGGCGCGGGGGCGGTCGCCGACGGCGCGGGAGACGGGGTGGTCGCCTGCTCCGGGGCCGACGGTGAATCTCTAAGCAGCAAAAGCACACCCGAGACCACGATGGCTGCCGCGGCAACGGTGGCGGCGACCATCGCGAACACCGCCGGGCGGGTGCGGTACCACGGCACGGCCGCCGGTTTGAAGCTCCAGCCGTCGAGCTCGAAGCCCCCGCCTGGACCCGGAACAGACATCACGTGATGCTAACCCGCAGGCCCACGCGATGCGTCTCACGTTCGGCGAGGTCGCGATAGGGTGCCGGTGCGCGCACTCGGAGACCATCGGAGGACTTGGCAATGATCGCATCCCGGATCGCGACGGTATCCGCCCTCGCCGCGTCGGCACTCGTCGTGGTGGGTCTGGCGGCGTGCGCGCCGCCGCAGAAGGAAGCCGCGGGCGGCAAGACCGACACCGGGGTCAAGGTCGCCGAGGCGAGGTCGGCCGCGGATTTCGGTGGCATGGACAAGCTCGTCGAAGCGGCCAAGGCCGAGGGCGAACTCAATGTGATTGCCCTGCCCCCGGATTGGGCAAACTACGGCGCCATCATCAAGGCCTTCTCCGACAAGTACGGCATCAAGGTGAACTCGGCGCAGCCCGACGGGTCCAGCCAGGAAGAGATCAACGCGGCCAACCAGCAGAAGGGCAAGAGCACCGCGCCCGACGTGTTCGACCTGGGACAGTCGGTGGCACTGGCGAATACGTCGATGTTCGCGCCGTACAAAGTGGCCACGTTCGATGACATTCCGGAGAAGCTGAAGGACCGCGACGGCGCCTGGGTCAACGACTACGGCGGCTTCATGTCGATCGGGTTCGACTCCACCAAGGTCCCGCCGATCACCTCCGTCGAGGACCTGCTCAAGCCGGAGTACCACGGCAAGGTCGCGCTCAACGGTGACCCGACCCAGGCCGGCGCCGCCTTCGCCGGCGTGCTGATGGCGGCGGTGGCCCAGGGCGGATCGGCCGACGACATCGCCCCCGGGGTCGAGTTCTTCGCAAAGCTCAACGAGGCGGGCAACTTCCTGCCGCTCGACCCGACTCCGGCCACCATCGAGTCGGGGCAGACCCCCGTGGTGATCGACTGGAACTACCTCAACGGCACCGAAAGCCAGAAGGTCCCCGGCTGGCAGGTGATCGTTCCTCATGAAGCCCTGGTCGCCGGCTACTACTACCAGGCGATCAACAAGGATGCGCCGCACCCGGCGGCCGCCCGCCTGTGGCAGGAATTCCTGTTCAGCGACGAGGGGCAGAACCTGTACGCGCAGGGTGGGGTCCGGCCCGTGCGTGCCGACAAGATGATCCTGGCCGGCACCGCCGACCGCGCGGCGTTCGGCCAGCTGCCGCCCATCGACGGTCCGGTGACCGTGGCGAGCCAGGCCCAAACCGACACGGCCAACAAGTATCTGGCCGACAACTGGGCCAAGGCGATCGGCTGAGCGCCTATGCCGGCTAGCACTTCTGATCGAGGCCTGCGGGCAGGGTTGCGCGGGCATGTGCGGGATGCCCTGCCGCTGCTGCCGTTCGTGGCGGTGGTGACGGTGTTCCTGATCGTGCCGACCCTGACGGTGATCGTGATGGCGTTCTTCGCCGACGGATCCTTCTCTTTCGCCCGCATCGCTGCGCTGTTCTCCGGTACTGCCTTGACGGCACTGGCCAAGAGCATTGCGCTGTCAGCCAGTACGGCCCTCATCGGCGCGGTGCTCGGTGCGGTCCTGGCCTGGTTGATCGTCAGCAGCCCGCCGGCGTCCATGCTGCGACGCGCGGTTCTGGCGTTGTGTAGCGTGCTTGCCCAGTTCGGTGGGGTGGCACTGGCTTTCGCGTTCCTGGCCACCATCGGGCTCAACGGTGTGCTGACGCTGTGGGTCTCCGAACACCTCGGCTGGGATCTGGCCGGTTCCGGCTGGTTGTACGGACTGGCCGGGCTGATCTTGGTGTACAGCTACTTTCAGATCCCACTGATGGTGATCGTGTTCCTGCCCGCCATCGAGGGCTTGCGGGAGCAGTGGCGCGAGGCCGCGGTGAGCCTCGGCGCATCCCGGTGGCAGTACCTGCGGGAGGTGGCTGTGCCGCTGCTGACCCCGGCATTCCTCGGCTCGGCACTGTTGTTGTTCGCCAATGCCTTTGCCGCCTATGCCACCGCGGCCGCGTTGGTCAGCCAGGGCAGCCCGATCGTTCCGCTGTTGATCCGCGCCGCCCTCACCAGCGAGGTCGTGCTGGGTCAGTCCGGCTTCGCCTATGCGCTCGCGCTGGAGATGATCGTCGTGGTGGCCGCGGTGATGATCGCCTACAACGCGCTGGTCCGCCGGACGGCGAGGTGGCTCAAATGAACCGGGCGATCCGCTGGGCACTGTGGGTACTGTTCGGTCTGTTCTTCCTGTTTCCGCTGTACGCCATGGCGGACTTCTCGACCCGAAACCTGATCGCCGGTGGGCGCACGGCTGCCGCGTGGCGCAACCTCGTCGCCGACGAGCAGCTCTACCACGCCATCGTGATCTCGCTGCTGCTCGCGGTGTTCACCGTCGTCGCGATGCTGGTGCTGTTGGTGCCGACGATGATCTGGGTGCGTCTGCGGGCTCGGTGGGCCGGGCGGTTCGTGGAGTTTCTGTGCCTGCTGCCGCTGACCATCCCGGCGCTGGTGATCGTGGTGGGCCTGCGCAACGTATACCTATGGGTCACCTACCTTCTCGGCGAATCGGCGCTCACCCTGACGTTCGTCTACGTGGTGCTGGTGCTGCCGTTCGCGTACCGGTCGATCGATTCGGCGCTGGCCGCCATCGACCTGCAGACGTTGTCGGAGGCCGCCCGGTCACTGGGTGCCGGTTGGGTGTCGACGATCAGCCGGATCATCGTGCCCAACATCTGGTCGGGAATCCTGTCGGCGGCGTTCATCTCGATCGCGGTGGTGCTCGGTGAGTACACCGTCGCCTCGCTGAGCGGATTCGAGACCCTGCCGGTCCAGATCGTCGCGATCGGCAAGAGTGACGGGCCGACCTCGGTGGCCGCCTCGCTGGCCACCCTGCTGATCGGATTCGCGTTGTTGTTGGTCCTGGCGGCCCTCACCCGGGGCCGCCGCAGAAGGTCAGGAGTCCTGCAGTGAGCGTCGGAGCCGGTGTGCGGGTTGAACTTCGTGACCTCACCCGCACATATGGCAACGTCAACGCGCTCGACGGGCTGAGCCTGTCCATCGAGCCGGGGGAGTTGGTCGCGCTGCTCGGGCCATCGGGCTGCGGCAAGACCACGGCGCTGCGAATCCTGGCCGGCCTGGAGGAGGCCACCGCCGGCACGGTTCTGGTCGGCGGGCGGGACATCAGCTCGGTGCCGGCCAACAAGCGGGACATGGGCATGGTGTTCCAGGCCTACAGCCTGTTCCCGCATCTGACCGTGTTGGACAACGTCGCATTCGGCCTGAAGATGCGCGGAAAATCCAAGCGGGACAGGCTGTTCCAAGCCGCCGACATGCTCGACCTGGTGGGCCTGGCGGCGCACAGCGGTAAGTACGCCAGCGAGTTGTCCGGTGGTGAGCAGCAGCGGGTGGCGCTGGCCCGGGCCCTGGCGATCGAGCCGAGGGTGCTGCTGCTCGACGAGCCGCTGTCGGCGCTCGACGCCAAGGTGCGCTCCCAATTGCGCGACGAGATCCGCCGGGTGCAATTGGAAGTCGGCATCACCACGCTGTTCGTCACCCACGATCAGGAGGAGGCGCTGGCCGTTGCGGATCGGGTCGGGGTGATGAGCCACGGCAAACTCGAGCAACTCGCCCGTCCGGCGGAGCTCTACGCTCGGCCGTCCACCCCGTTCGTCGCGGAGTTCGTCGGCTTGCACAACAAAGTGCGCGCGCGAGTGTCCGGTGGACGGGCCAGGCTGCTGGGCGCCGAGTTGCCGACCCTGCCCGGTTCGATCACCGCGGGCGCCGGCACCGCGATGCTGCGTCCGGAGGCAATTCGGGTGCGCGAGGATCCGGACGGGCCGGCCGTGGTGGAATCCGTGGCGTTCCTGGGGCCGACGTCCCACGTGTATCTGAGCCTGCCCGACGGCTCGATGATCCATGCGCAGCTGCCCAGCTCGCGGGCGCGCGCGTTCAGCCCCGGGGTGGTGGTGAGCCTCGCGCTGGAGCGGGCTCCGGTGTTGGTGGTCTAAGCGCCTCGCCGGCGCTCGCCGCTTTCTGCCGGAGGGCGGTGGTTGTCGCGGACACACAGCCGTGGCGTGGAAAACGGCGGCGGAAAACGCTCAGGCGTCGGCCCTAGACGTCCTTGACGGGCTCGATGCCCAGATCCCGGTAAGTGACCAGCGCCGCGAACGGCACGCCCCGCTTGGCGAAGCGTCCGGTCGCGATGTCGCCGCGGTCGACCATCGGGATGACGCCGGTGACCACGGCCCCCACGGAGGTGACGCGCTCATAGGCGATCTCGGTGGAGCCGCCGGTGCTGATCACGTCGTCGACGAGCAGGACCCGGGTGCCGGGCTCGAGCCGGGTGCCCTCGATCCACTGCTCGCGGCCGCGCGACTTCTGTTCCTTGCGCACTGAGAACCAGGCCTTGCCGGTCACCATCGCCACGCCGTGGGCGAGCGGGTCGGCACCCATGGTGAGCCCGCCGACGGCGTCGAACTCGATGCCGCTGGCCGCGGCCAGATCGGCGACCGCCCGGCTGACGATGGCCATCCGCTCACCGGTGTCGATGGCGAACTTGCCGTCGATGTAGTCGTGGCTCAGCTGCCCGCTGGCCAGCCGGAACGGTTCTTCACGGTGCTCGTACCCGCGGGTGCGAATCAGGTCGAAGGCGGCTTGCCAGGTCTCCGGGCGCTCAGGCATACCCGCGATCGTATTGCACCGGCCGGAGGGGTCTCGGGCCTAGTCGGCGCGGCGCGCCGATCAAGCCCGAGCGCGCTGGGCCAACTCGACTGTGGCCGCCCGCAACTCGCCGTATGAGCTGATCGGCGCGGCATAGCCGACCCGGGTGTAGGCAACCCCACGCTCGGTGGTGACCCGCAGATCCAGGCCGTAGCGGTCGGCGCCGGTGCACACCGCCACGGTGGTGTCGGGGTAGCCGCCGAGGGCGCGCGCCATGTCGGCCAGCGAATCGGCGTGGTCGGCATTGAGATGTTCGATCGCGCCGGCGGCGTGGGGTGCGACCGGATCGGGCTCGGCGTGCGCGTAGGCCTCGCCGGTGGTCGAGTCCATCCGGCCGTATCCGCCGACCCAGCGCACCCGATGCACGCGCAGTATCCACAGCGAGAAGTCGCTGAAGTCGATGTAGTAGCGGGCCGATGCCACCGCGTCGAGGTGGGCCTGCCGCGCGGCGTCCAGCTCGTCACCCGCAGGCCGCTCGGCGATCCCGGCCAGCGTGATCCGACTGCTCGCCAACGGATCCGAGCCGGCGTCGGGGGCGACGATGGAGATGCTGGCCCGAGGGTCACCGGCGAGGTTGCGTCCGTGCTCTGCCATGTTCGAAACACACAGCACCGGTGCGCCGGCCAGGAGGCCGTAGGTGATGAACGACGCCCACGGATCGCCCTCGGCGGTGAGCGTGGCCAGCGTGCCCGCGTTGGTCGAGGCGGCAACGGTGCGGGCTTCCTCGGCCGCAGACGGGCGTGCCCCCTGGGTTACCTCCGTAAGCGGGGGAGGAACCGAGGGGGCATCACCAGGGTCGCCATGATCGCGTGAGCGATCGGTACCACTTGAGTCGCGCAGCTCAGCCACCGAGGGCGGCGATCAGATCCTTGATCTGAGCGGTTTCGGCTTCGGTCGCGGGCTCCTCGGCCTCGACTGCCTCGATGAGGTCCTTGCGCAGGCCGACACCGTTGGCAGCTTCCTCGGTGGACAGCTTCGCCTTGCCGCGCGCGACGTAGAGACGCTGACCGAGCGTGGCGCCGGGGCCCTCGGCCGCGGCCGTCATCAGCTCGTCGTAGCGGTGCCGCACACCGCTGAGCGCGACGATGACCGACGGGGTGACCCGGCTGCGGCCCGCCGCCTCCGACAGCGACGTCTGCAGCTTGCGAAGACCGCTCAGAACGACGGCGACGCGATCGGCGTACTCCGGGTCGCCGACCGGCGGCAGCGCGTCGATCGCGGCGACGTACATGTGCATTGCTGCATCAGAAAGTCCAACGATTACTGGTGCTTCACCGTCATTAGGTGCCGACTCACCCACAGGCCATCCCTCGTCGAAAGTGTGTGCTCGCCGGCCCATAGCCGACGAGGAGATCAAATGCGGGAAAAACGTAACCCGTTGCTGACTCTTATTCAACCGTTAGTTTTTCCGCAAACCCTTCCGGGCGGGCGAATCACGTTGCTGCAGGATCATTTCGGCGCACCATGTTCCGCCGGAGGTTCTCAGCAGGTGTCGGGAGCCGTGCGAGTGGGTACGTTGGAAAGCTGATGGACAACGTTCAGGACGAACACGGCGTGGTCGAGCATCCGACCGCGGAGGACTTCGGCCATGCCAGAACACTGCCGACCGACCGGGACTGGTTCAAGCGGGCGGTGTTCTACGAGGTTCTGGTCCGCGCGTTCTACGACTCCAACGCCGACGGTGTCGGCGATCTGCGGGGTCTGACCCAACAGCTCGACTACCTCAAATGGCTGGGCGTGGACTGCCTCTGGCTGCCGCCCTTCTACGATTCGCCACTGCGCGACGGTGGCTACGACATCCGCGACTTTTATAAGGTTCTGCCGGAGTTCGGCACCGTGGAGGACTTCGTCACACTGCTCGACGGCGCGCACCGCAGGGGTATCCGCGTCATCACCGATCTGGTGATGAACCACACCTCCGATTCGCACGCCTGGTTCCAGGAGTCGCGGCATCACCCCGACGGCCCGTACGGCGACTTCTACGTCTGGAGCGACAGCAGCGACCGCTACGCCGACGCACGCATCATCTTCGTCGACACCGAGGAGTCGAACTGGACGTTCGATCCGGTGCGCCGGCAGTTCTACTGGCACCGGTTCTTCTCCCACCAGCCGGATCTGAACTACGACAACCCGGTGGTGCAGGAAGCGATGATCGACGTCCTGCGGTTCTGGCTGGATCTCGGCATCGACGGCTTCCGGCTCGACGCGGTGCCGTACCTGTTCGAGCGCGAGGGCACGAACTGCGAGAACCTGCCCGAGACGCACGCCTTCCTCAAGCGCTGCCGCAAGGTGGTCGACGACGAGTTCCCGGGCCGGGTGCTGCTGGCCGAGGCCAATCAGTGGCCCGCCGACGTCGTGGAGTACTTCGGCGATCCGGCCACCGGCGGCGACGAATGCCACATGGCGTTCCACTTCCCTTTGATGCCACGCATTTTCATGGCGGTGCGCCGGGAGTCGCGGTTCCCGATCTCGGAGATCCTGGCGCAGACCCCTGCGATCCCGGACATGGCGCAGTGGGGGATCTTCCTGCGCAACCACGACGAGCTGACGCTCGAGATGGTCACCGACGACGAACGCGACTACATGTATGCCGAGTACGCCAAGGATCCGCGGATGAAGGCCAACGTCGGCATCCGGCGCCGGCTGGCCCCCCTGCTGGAGAACGACCGCAACCAGATCGAGCTGTTCACCGCGCTGCTGTTGTCATTGCCCGGGTCCCCGGTGCTGTACTACGGCGACGAGATCGGCATGGGTGACATCATCTGGCTCGGCGACCGCGACAGTGTGCGCACTCCGATGCAGTGGACGCCGGACCGCAACACCGGGTTCTCCACCGCCAATCCCGGCCGGCTGTACCTGCCGCCGAACCAGGACGCGGTGTACGGGTATCAGTCGGTGAATGTCGAAGCGCAGCGGGACAGTTCGACGTCGCTGCTGAACTGGACCCGAAGCATGCTGGCCGTTCGTGGGCGCCACGAGGCGTTCGCGATCGGGACGTTCCGTGAGCTCGGCGGTTCCAATCCGTCCGTGCTGGCCTATATGCGTGAGATCGACGAGGAGGCCGGCGGCCAGCGGGACGCCATCCTGTGCGTCAACAACCTGTCGCGGTTCCCGCAGCCCATCGAACTGAATTTGCAGGAGTGGAACGGGTATACGCCCATCGAGATGTCCGGCTACGTGGAGTTCCCCAGTATCGGCCAGCTGCCGTACCTGCTGACCCTGCCGGGGCACGGGTTCTACTGGTTCCAGCTCCGCGAGCCCGAGCAAGACCCTGGAGCGCAGCAATGAGTGTCGAATTCGGTGACTGGCTCGGCCAGCAACGGTGGTATGCCGGCCGTGGCCGCGAGTTGGTCTCCGCCACACCGGGTCTGGTGGTTCCGCTGGATGCGGGCCTCGACCTCACGTTGCTGAAGGTTGCCTACGCCGACGGAACCGCCGAGCGCTACCAGGTGCTGGTGAAGTGGGATGCCGAGCCGCTCGACGAGTACAACTCCGTGGCCACGATCGGCAGCGACGACGGGCGCACCGCCTATGACGCGCTCTACGACCAGGACGCGGCGCGATACCTGCTGGAACTGGTCGACCGTTCGGCCACCGTGGGAGCGCTGAGGTGCAGCAAGGAGCCCGAGGCCACCCTGCCGCTGGATGCGCTGCCGCGGGTGTCGGGGGCCGAGCAGAGCAACACCAGTGTGGTGTTCGGGCAGGACGCCGTGCTCAAGGTGTTCCGCCGGATCACCCCCGGCGTCAATCCGGACATCGAACTCAACCGGGTGCTGGCCCGGGCCGGCAACCCGCATGTGGCCACGTTGCTGGGCTCGATGGAGATCGACTGGGACGGTGAGGATTTCGCGTTGGCAATGGTGACCGAGTTCGCCGCCAACTCCGCCGAGGGCTGGGACATGGCCACCGCGAGCACCCGGGATCTGTTCGCCGAAGGTGACCTGTACGCCGACGAGGTGGGCGGCGACTTCGCCGCCGAGTCCTACCGCCTGGGTGAGGCCGTCGCCTCGGTACACCTCTGCCTGGCCGAGCACTTGGGCACCGAGTCGGTGCCGTTCCCGGCCGAGCTCATGTCCGCCCGGCTGGCCACCGCCGCCGAGGCGGTACCCGAACTGCGCCAGCATGTTTCGTTGATCGAGGACCGTTACCGCAAACTGGCCGACGAGCAGGTGAGCGTGCAGCGGATCCACGGTGATCTGCACCTGGGCCAGGTGCTACGTACTCCGGAGCGGTGGCTGCTGATCGACTTCGAAGGGGAGCCCGGTCAGCCGTTACCGCTGCGCCGCAGCCCGGATTCGCCGATGCGCGACGTCGCGGGCATGGTGCGGTCGTTCGAGTACGCGGCGTATGCGCGCTTGGTGGAGCTGGCCGGAGAGGACGACCGGGCCCGGCAACTCGCCGCCCGCGCGAGGGAATGGGCTGACCGCAACAGCACCGCGTTCTGCGACGGCTATGCCGCGTTGGCTGACGTCGACCCGCGCGAGCACGCCGCGCTGCTGGCGGCCTATGAGCTGGACAAGGCGGTATACGAGGCGGCGTACGAGGCCCGCTACCGGCCGAGCTGGTTGCCCATCCCGTTGGGGTCGGTGGCACGCCTGCTCAGTTAGTCACCTATCTTCATTAGCATGCCTAATCAGCCCGCGCGCCGATCGGCGTCCGATGGGCTGCTGATCGCGGTGCTCGCCGCTGCAGGCATCAGCGTCTCGCTCATGCAGACCCTGATGATCCCGCTCATCCCGCAACTGCCCGCGCTGCTCGACACCAGCGCGGCCAACGCGTCATGGGCGATCACCGCCACCCTGCTGACGGGCGCCGTTGCCACGCCCGTGCTGGGCCGGCTCGGAGACATGTACGGCCCCAAACGAATCCTGGTGCTGTGCGCCGCGATGCTGTTCGCCGGATCTGTCATCGCGGCCACCACCACGTCGCTGATCCCCCTGGTCGTCGGACGCGGCCTGCAGGGATTCGGTGCTCCGGTGATCCCACTGGGCATCAGCGTGCTGCGCTCCGCCCTGCCCGCCGAGCGGGTGGCCTCGGCGATGGGCCTGATGAGCGCCTCGCTCGGAGTCGGCGGTGCACTGGGCCTGCCGTTGTCGGCGGTGATCGCCGAACACTTCAACTGGCACGCGCTGTTCTGGTGCTCGGCTTTCCTCGGCCTGGCCTCCGGAATCCTGTTCGTCCTGCTGGTGCCCGACCTGGAACCGGTCTCCGCCGATCACCGCTTCGACCCGATCGGGGCCCTCACGCTGGGGCTCGGCCTGGTCATGCTGCTGCTGCCGATCTCCAAGGGCGGGATGTGGGGGTGGGGCAGTGTCACCACGCTGGGGTTGTTCGCCGGCGCGACTGTGGTGTTCGGGGTGTTCACCTGGTGGCAGTACCGGGTGCCCTCACCGATCGTCGACATGCGCACGACGCTGAAGCGTCCGGTGCTGCTGACCAACCTGTCGTCCATCGCCGTGGGCTTCGGCATGTTCGCGTTGTCGCTCGTCGGCCCTCAGCTGCTGGAGATGCCCCGGGAAACGGGATTCGGGTTGGGACAGAGCATGATTGCCACCGGTCTGTGGATGGCGCCCGGCGGCCTGGCAATGATGGCGGCCGCACCGGTGGCCGCCAGGGTGGTGGCCGCGCGCGGGCCGAAGACCGTGCTCGTGATCGGCAGTGTCATCATCGCCGCGGGCTACCTGGCCGGCGTCCTTCTGCTCGGCAGCCCCGCCGGAGTGATGGTGCTCGGCTTGATCGTCAGCTTCGGCGTCGGATTCGCCTTCGCGGCCCTGCCGGCCCTGATCAACGCCGCAGTCCCGGTGTCGGAAACCGCGTCCGCCAACAGCATCAACTCGCTGGCCCGCTCGCTGGGCACCTCGACCTCGAGCGCGGTGATGACCGCAGTGCTGGCTCAGATGACCTTCACGGTCGCCGGGCGGGCACTGCCGTCGCTGGGCGGGTTCCGCGTCGCCCTGCTCATCGCCGCGGCGGCCGCCGCCGGTGCCGCGCTCCTCGCGCTGGCGATACCGACGGCCGCGCGCCCGGTGTCAAAGCGTGGCGATCTCGTAGCTGTCGAGCTGGCCGATCAACGTCCGTAGCTGATCGGCCGACGAGCCCAGGGTGTGCTCGATCGCGGTCAGCCGGGCGGCGTAGTGTCCGATCGGGTACTCGGCGGTGACGCCGATGCCGCCGTGCAGCTGGATCGACTCCTGCGAGATGTGCCGGCCCGACCGGCCGATCTGCAGCTTGGCGCGGGCCGCGATCACCGGGTCGAGCTCGCCGTCGGCGATGGACATCGCGGCGTAGGTGCCCATGCTGCGGGCCAACTCCAGCGACATGTACATGTCGGCAGCGCGCTGGGTCAGGGTCTGGAACTTGCTGAGCGTGACCCCGAACTGCTTGCGCTGCTTGAGGTAATCGGTGGTCAGACGTAGCGACTCGTCCATCACGCCGACCGCCTCGGCGCACAGGCCGGCCGAGATCCGCACCAGCGCGTTGGTGATCGCGGCGCTGGCATCCACGGCCTCGCCGAGCGGCTCGGCAGGGGTGGAGTCCAGGGTGACCTGGGCGCCACGCTGGCCGTCGAAGGTGCGGTAGCCCTGCCGGGTCACGTTCGCGGCGTCGACCAGGAAGAGGCCGGTTCCGCCGTCGGGCAGGGCCGCGGTCACGATCAGGGTGTCGGCGACATCGCCGGCCAGCACCGGGTTCTTGGTGCCGCTCAGGGTCCACCCGTCGCCGCGCGTCGCGGTGGTGGTCACTCCGGCCGAGCCGCGCACACCCGGCTCCGCGTGGGCGAAGGCCAGAATCCGCTCGCCCGAGGCGACTTCGTCGAGAAGTGCGCGCTGGGCGTCGGTGCCGGCCTCGGCGATGATGGCGCCGGGGCCGATCGCCCCGTGCAGCACCGGCTCAGGGGCCAGCCGGCGCCCGAGCTCGTTGAGCACCACCATGATCTCGATCTGGCCACCGGAGTCCTCGTCGAAACCGAGTCCCAGCACACCGATCTCGGCGAGCTGTCCCCAGATCTGGCGGTCGAATCCGGGCTCGGTCTCCACCACCTTGTTGCGCTTTTCGGTGTCATAGCCCGACAGCAGGTCGCGGGTGGTGTCGGCCAGCAGGGTCTGTTCGTCAGTCAGCTGAAAGTCCATGGCTCAACTCACAATCCGAGAATGGTGGACGCGATGATGGTGCGCTGCACCTCGTTGCTACCGCCGTAGATCGACGTCTTGCGGTAGTTGAGGTAGTGCGGGGCGGCATTCTGCGCCCACTCCGGTGAGGCGATGTCGGCTGCCTCGTAGGGCAGGGCGTCGGCGCCGGCCACCTCGACCAGCAGTTCGGTGGCGGTCTGCTGTAGCTGGCTGCCGCGCAGCTTCAGCACCGACGAGGCCGGGCTGGGCTTGCCGTCGGCCGAATCGGAGGTCACCCGCATCTGGGTGAGTTCCAGTGCCAGCACGTCGTTCTCGGCCTCGGCCAGGCGGGCGGCGAACAGCGGATCGGTCAGCAGGCCGTTGGCCGCGGCGCGTTCCTTGACCTCGGCGAGCCGCACCTTGGTGCGGGCCACCTGGGCGATGCCGGTGCGCTCGTTGCCGAGCAGGAACTTCGCGTAGGTCCAGCCCTGGTTCTCCTCGCCGACGAGCTGATCGGCGGGCACCCGGACGTCCTCGAAGAACACCTCGTTGACTTCGTAGCTGCCGTCGATCAGCTTGATCGGGCGCAGCGTGATGCCTGGGGTGTTCATGTCCATCAGCAGGAAGGAGATGCCTGCCTGCTTCTTGGGGGCCTGAGGGTCGGTGCGGACCAGGCAGAAGATCCAGTCGGCGTGCTGACCCAGTGTGGTCCAGGTCTTCTGGCCGTTGACGACATAGGTGTCGCCGTCGCGGACCGCGGTGGTACGCAGCGAGGCGAGATCGGAGCCGGCCTCGGGCTCGGAGAAGCCCTGGCACCACCAGATGTCGAGGGCCGCGGTGGGCGGCAGGAAGCGCTCCTTGATTTCCTGCGAGCCGAACTCGGCGATCACGGGGCCGACCATCCGGGCGTTGAAGGTCAGCGGCTCGGGGACGCTGGCCAGCTGCATCTCGTCGAGCCAGATCTGCATCTGATTCGGTGTCCAGTCCTTGCCGCCCCACTCGACGGGCCAGTTGGGCACGGCGAGGCCGTGCTCATGAAGGATCTTGTGCGCCGTGACGATGCCTTCTTTGCCGAGTGGCAGCCCGAGCCGGTTTCGTTCGCGAAGCTCGGCCGGGATCTTCGTCGTGTAGAAGGTGCGGAGTTCGTCGCGGAAGGCGGCTTCCTCCGGGGTGAGGGCTAGCTGCATGTCTGCACACTAAACCACCCGGTTGGTCGGGCGTACCGGGGCTGTGGTCTAGCGCACCAGGCGGCGCAGGAGCGCCGAGGCCACCGCGATGCCAAGGACGGCTGCCGCGACCAGCACACCGATGTCCAGTGCCCAATTGGTCGGGGTGCCGATCAGCAGTCCCCGCAACGCGTTGACCTCGTAACTGAGCGGGTTGACGGTGGACAGCCAACGCAGCCAGGTCGGCATGATCTCGACGGGATAGAGCGCGTTCGACGCGAAGAACAGGGGCATGGTGATGGCCTGGCCGATGCCCATCAGCCGGTCCCGTTTGCGCACCAGCCCGGCGAGCGTCATCGACAGGCAGGCGAAGAAGGCCGCGCCGAGGGCCACCACGACCATCGCGGCCAGGATGCGCAGCGGATTGACCGTCATCGCGATGCCCATCAGGTACGCCAGCACCACCACGCCCAGCACCTGCACCACCGAGCGCACGCCGGCCGCAAACGCTTTGCCGGCCACCAGAGCCGAGGCCGGCGCCGGGGTCACCATGAGTTTGGCCAGAATCCCGGCGTCGCGGTCCCAGATGATCTGGATGCCGTAGAAGATCGAGATGAACAGGGCCGACTGGGCGATGATGCCCGGCGCCAGAAAGGCCAGATAAGGGACGCCGCCAGTGTTGACGACGTGCAGCCGGCTGAAGGTCTGGCCGAAGATCAACAGCCACAGCGCGGGCTGCACCATGCGGGTGAACAGCTCGGTTCGGTCGTGGCGCAGCTTCTGCAGTTCGACGAGGGCGAAGGCGGACATCCGCCGGGCCATGGCGCGGACGCGTCGCATGCCGCGTGGGGCCAGGACCAGGGCATCAACTGACACGGCGCGCGGTCCTCCGGCTGGATCGGACTTCCCGGATACCAGGGCCGCCCGCGTCGTCGGTCAGGTCGGAACCGGCGTAGTGGCGGAAGACGTCCTCCAGCGTGGCGTCCTCGGTACCCCCGTCCTTCGACACCGCTGCCTTCAATTCCGATGGTGTCCCGAGCGCCTGCAGCCGGCCGTGATGCATGAGGGCCACCCGGTCGCACAGCGCGTCGGCTTCACCCATGTAGTGCGTGGTGAGCAGGACCGTCATCCCGAACTCGGCCTGCATCCGGCCGACCTGAGTCCAGACGCTGTCACGAGCGATGGGGTCCAGCCCGACCGTCGGCTCGTCGAGGATCAACAGCTGCGGACGGTTGACGAGTGCCTGAGCCAGCTCGAGGCGGCGCACCATGCCGCCGGAGTAGGTGCCAGCGGCCGCGTCGGCGACGTCGAGCAGCTGCATCGACTCCAGCGCCTGGTTCACCCGCGCTCGGCGCTCGGCCCGCGGCACGTCGTACAAGCGGGCGAACAACTCGACGTTCTGTCGGCCGGTCAGTGCGGCCTCGATCGAGAGTTGTTGTGGGACATAGCCGATGTTGTGCCGGATGTCCATGGTGTGCCGGGCGGCGTCGAGGCCGAAGATGCGCACCTCGCCCTGCTGGACGGGCGTGAGAGTGGTCAGCACCCGGACCGCGGTGGTCTTGCCGGCCCCGTTCGGGCCGAGCAGGCCCATGGTCTCACCGCGCCGGACCTGCAAGGTCAGATCATCGACCGCGGTGAACGTGCCGTAGCGGTGGGTCAGGTGTGTGCAGTCGATGGCGGGGGTGGTCACGCATCCTCCGTTTCTGCCTCATGCAACAGCCGGGTCAGTTCGGTCATCACAGCCAATCCGTTTGCCAGGTCGGTGATCTGGCTGTCCTTGAGCTGGGCCAGCGCGGCTGCCAGGGCGGCCCGGCGGGCGGCCCGCGACTCGTCGGCGATCGCCTGCGCGGACGGGGTGAGCCGCAGGCGGACCACCCGGCGGTCGGCGTCGTCGGTGGTTCTGGTCAGCAGCCCGTCGGCGACCAGCCGGGACACCAGCGTGGATGCGGTGTTGGGCACCAGGCTGAGCTCGGCCGCTGCCTCCCGCACCGAGAAGTCCGGCCGGCGGCCGACCAGGCGGAGGAGTTCCCCCTGCGACTGGGTCAGGCCGGTGGCGTCGAAACCGCCGCCGGTGGACCGGCGCAGCTGCCGACGGAACCGGCCGACGACGGTGAACAGCTCGCTGATGAGCTCACGCTGATCCTGCACGTAGACCACAATACCTCTGTAACAGAGGTATTCGGCGATGTCGTCGCCCGGTGAACATTCGATGAACGAGGATCGGGGGCCCGGGGCAAAGCCGCTCAGAGGCCGCAGCCGTGGCCGCAGGGTAGTTGCCGCCGCTCTTCGGCTCGTACCCCCCAGCCCGCCCGGCCGGTGACATCGAAACAAGCGCTCAATGTCTACTTAGGCGACCACGGCTGCTACATGCTCAAGGTACCAGACTTCCTGGTTAGGGCAGGGACATCCGATCGATGAGCAACTCTTTGAATTGACGTTCAATCTGATTCCGACTGCAGAACCAAGACGGCACGGGCATCAACTTTCACCGCGGCGCCGGCGGCCGCCGCATCCCGTGTGGAGTTTGCCGACGTGCTGATCGCCGGCACCCAACGGGCGCCGAATTGCGCCGGTGGTAACACGAACTCGATCGGTTCGTAGTGCGCGTTGAAGCACAGCAGAAACGAGTCGTCGACCACGCGCTGGCCCCGGACATCGGGATCGGCGATGCCCTGCCCGTTCAGGTAGACCGCCACCGACTTGGCGTACCCGGTCTCCCAGTCCTCGGCCGTCATGTCCGAACCGTCGGGTGCGAACCAGGCGATGTCCGGCAATCCGACCGAGCCGGCCTCGCGCACCGGCCTGCCGTCGAAGAACCTGCGGCGCCGGAACACCGGATGCGCGGCGCGGAGCGCGGATACCGAGCGGGTGAACTCGAGGAGATCGGAATCGACGTTGGCCCAATCGATCCAGGAGATGTCGTTGTCCTGGCAGTAGACGTTGTTGTTGCCGCGCTGGGTGCGTCCGAGCTCATCGCCGTGCGAGATCATCGGAACCCCTTGGGAGAGCAGCAGAGTGGCCAGGAAGTTACGCTGTTGCTGCGCGCGCAGCGCGTTGACCGCCGGATCGTCCGACGGGCCTTCGGCGCCGCAGTTCCAGGATTTGTTGTTGCTCTCGCCGTCGCGGTTGTCCTCGCCGTTGGCCTGATTGTGTTTCTCGTTGTAGGACACCAGGTCCCGGAGAGTGAAGCCGTCGTGGGCGGTGACGAAGTTGATCGACGCGAACGGGCGGCGGCCGGTCTGCTCATACAAATCGGCCGAACCCGTCAGCCGATAGGCGAACTCGTCGAGAGTGGCCGGCTCGCCCCGCCAGTAGTCGCGAACCGTATCGCGGAACTTGCCGTTCCACTCGGTCCACTGCGGCGGGAAGTTGCCGACCTGGTAGCCGCCCGGGCCGACGTCCCACGGCTCGGCGATCAACTTCACCTGACTCACGATCGGATCCTGTTGCACCAGTTCGAAGAACGCGCTCAGCCGGTCGACATCGTAGAACTCGCGGGCCAGCGTGGCGGCCAGGTCGAAGCGGAAACCGTCGACGTGCATCTCGGTGACCCAGTAGCGCAACGAGTCCATGATCAGTTGCAGCGAATGAGGATGGCCGACGTTGAGGCTGTTCCCGGTCCCCGTGTAGTCCATGTAGTACTGCTTGTCGTCGTCCACCAGCCGGTAATAGGCGGCGTTGTCGATACCGCGCATCGACAGTGTCGGCCCCAGATGGTTGCCCTCGGCCGTGTGGTTGTAGACCACGTCGAGGATCACCTCGATGCCGTTGGCGTGCAGTTCGCGCACCATGGCCTTGAATTCCTGGACGTGACCGCCGGGGGTGCCCGCCGAACTGTAGCGGGGGTCCGGTGCCAGGAACCCGATCGTGTTGTAACCCCAGTAGTTCGACAAGCCCTTGTCGACCAGGGTGGAATCGTCCACGAAGTGGTGCACCGGCATCAGCTCGATCGCGTTGACCCGCAGCGCTTTCAGATGCTCGATGATCACCGGGTGGGCGACACCCGCGTAGGTCCCGCGCAGCTGCTCGGGGATCTCCGGGTGCGTCTCGGTGAGGCCCTTGACATGGGCCTCGTAGATGACGGTGTCGGCGTACTCGTGACTCGGCGGATGGTCGACGCCCCAGTCGAAGTACGGGTTGATCACCACGGCCTTCGGCATGCTGGCCGCCGAATCCTCGTCATTGCGGGTGCCGGGATCGTCGAAGTTGTACGAGAACAGGGGCTGACCCCATTCGAAGGCGCCTTCGATGGCCTTGGCGTAGGGGTCCAGCACGAGCTTGTTCGGGTTGCAGCGCTGCCCGGACGCCGGATCGTACGGGCCGTGCACGCGATAGCCGTAGCGCTGGCCGGGCTCGATCCCGGGAATGAAACCGTGCCAGACGAATCCGTCCACCTCGGGCAGGGTCACGCGGGTCTCGTGCAGGTTCCCGGATTCGTCGGGGTCGAACAGGCACAGCTCGACCCGTTCGGCCACCTCACTGAACAACGCGAAGTTGGTGCCCGATCCGTCATAGGTCGCGCCGAGTGGGTACGGCCTGCCACGCCAGGTTTCCAAGGTCACAAATCGACCATACGGCGGTACGTTACGAGCTGTGACGACTCGCCGTGAACTTCCGGAGTACCGGACCCTGCGGGTCGCCCTCGACAAGTCCGTCGCCACCATCACGCTGGACCGCCCGCAACAGCGCAACGCCTTCGGCGGCGGGATGCGCGAGGAGTTGGCCGACGCCTATCTGCGTTGCGATGCCGACGACGCGGTCCGGGTGATCGTGCTGACCGGTGCGCCACCCGCGTTCTGTGCCGGCGCGGACCTCGGCGCGGGGGCGCAGACCTTCACCGAGCCTGGTGAGGAATTCAGTGCCGCGGGCCTGGCGGTACCGGCCTGGACCCTCGGCAAGCCGGTGATCGCCGCGGTCAACGGACACGCCATCGGGATCGGGCTGACTCTCGCATTGCAATGCGATATCCGGTTTTTCGCGGCCGACGCGCGGTACGGCGTGGTGCAGGCCCGGCGCGGCATGGTCGGTGACGCCTACTCGCACTGGGTCCTGCCGCGGCTGGTCGGGATGGCCAACGCCGCCGAGATCCTGTTGACCGGGGCCACGTTCGACGGTCGTCGGGCCGTCGAACTCGGGCTGGGCAGCCGGGTGCTGCCGGCCGAGCAGGTGCTACCCGCGGCACTGGACCTGGCACACGACATCGCGGCCAACACCGCGCCGATGTCGGTCGCGGCCAGCAAGCGGCTGCTGTGGGATTCGTACGACTTGGGCCGCGCCGGCGTCGGCGCCAGGGAGACCGAGATCCACCTGTGCCTGATGGCGCACGACGACGCGCGTGAAGGGGTGCGCGCCTACGTCGAGCGCCGGGAGCCTCGCTGGACCGGGCGGCCCGTCGACCCGACTAGCTGATTTCCACTCCGGCGCTGCGGAGTTGATCGATCGCGGCCTTCGAGCTCTCCGGCGAGACACCGGCGGTCAGGCCGGTCAGCACGCGGGTGCGCAGCCCGGCCTTGACCGCGTCGGCGGCAGTGGCGGCGACGCAGTAGTCGGTGGCGATGCCCACCACGTCCACCGCCTCGACCCCGTGGTGGCGCAGCCAGTCTTCCAGCGTCGTCCCGGAGTCGTCGACGCCCTCGAACCCGCTGTAGGCCGCCGAATGATGGCCCTTCTTGAACACTGCCTCGACCGCGGCCGGATCGAAATCGGGGTGGAAAGCGGCGCCCGCCGTATCGGCCACGCAGTGCGGCGGCCACGACGTCCGGTAGTCGGGAGTATCGGAGAAATGCTCGCCCGGGTCGATGTGGAAATCCTTGGTGGCCACCACATGGTCGTACCCGTGGTCGGTGGCCAGCAACGCGGTGATGTCGCGGGCGACGGCAGCGCCTCCGGCGACCGCCAGCGAGCCGCCTTCGCAGAAATCGTTCTGGACGTCGACGACGATGAGTGCGCGGGACGTGTCCATGTTCCCGACGCTACCCGCCGAACAGCAGGTAGAGCCCGGTGAACGTGTATCCGACCATCACCAGCATCGTCGCGAGCTGGCCGGTGAGCTGGTGTTGCTTCGGCAGCAGGCGCAGGGCCCGGTCGTGCGCCGCGATCACCCCGGCGACGTGACCGGCGAGCACGAATCCGACCTTGAGGGTGGCCAACAGTGTCGGGTGGACCGACAGGACGTAGCTGACCTGCACGTCGTGGAGCCCGAACAGCAGGATCACGGCCTGCTGGCCGCGCTCCACCAGATAGGACAGGTAGTGCGCGAACACATAGCCGATGACGATCGGGATCAGGGAATGCGCCATCAGTCCGGGCAATTCGCGTCGCAGCCGGCGATCGACCCCGCCGGTGGCGCGGGTGGCGGCCCAGAACGTGACTGCCACCGTGGCGGCGAACACCAGCAGGCCCGCGGTCCGGATCAGGCAGCCGCCCAACGGTGAACCGGAATGCGCGTCGACGAAGTTGCGCCACTGGGGCATCGCCGAGAAGCTGTCGAACGCGGTGGAGCCCAACAGCACCGACAGCACGGCGACGAGGCCGGGCCGCACCGGCACGGACGGCAAGTGATCGAAGGGATTGCCCAGCACCATCCGCCCGTGGTGCCGGCGCAGCGGCGACAGCTTCGACACGAGGGTGCTGTAGACCTCGAACGGATCGGCGCTCTCCAACCACCGCTGCCCGCAGCACACCGCGCCGACGACCGTCACCACCAGATAGACCAGCAACCAGATACGAATGGCGGCAACGGATCCCGGGTCCGGACTGGCCAGCTCCAGCCATACGAACGCGAACAATCCGACCGCGGCGGGCCAGTACCCCAGCCGTTCGGGATAGGGCCACCGGCTCGGCCCGGGCAGGAATCGGTGCACCGCGCGGACCGGGGAGATCAGCCGCCACACCGGTCCGAACAGCACCGAGACCGCGACCAGCCCGACCCACAGCAGGACATAGAAGACCCCCGGCAGCGGGTTGACGGCGGCCGGCCGGGTGAAGCCGGTGTAGGCCACCCAACCGGCGAAAGTCAGCGACAGCAGGCCCACACCCCAGCGCGTCACTGCGGAGTCCAGGGTCGTCGTCACCCAGGGCGGCAGGGGCAGGCCCGGCTTGTCCGGATCGAACCGGGGCTGCCGCCAGGCCAGCGCCACCACCGCGAAGGTGAACGTCAGCGTCCATGCCGCGCCAATCAGCGCGTAGGTGTAGGGGATGGGGAGATCGGTCGAACCGCCCAAACCGTGGGCCAGCAGGGCGGTCGACGCGGGCGTCACTGCTGCACTTGCACGCTGGCGATGGTGCGGTTCAGCTGATGCAGCTCGATGTCGACGGTGCCGGGAACGCCGACCGTGAACTGGAACTGCTGGCCGTTCCGTGGCTCGATCTTGAAGCTGTGTTCGGGGTTGGAGTGCACGTGCAGTTCGTCTGCCGCATCGCTGTTCACCCGAACCACGATCGGTTCACCGACCTTGCCCTGCAGCGGCTTGTTGGTCGGGGTCACCTCACCGGCCTTGATGGTCACGTCGATCAGCAGCCGGGCCGGCGCCTGCTGTTGATTGGTCATGTCCGACGGGTTGACCGTGGTCGCCGAAGGGGTGGCCGAACCGGCTGCGCCGTCGGTCTTCTGAGACTCGCCGGAGCCGCCGCACCCGGCCGTCACCAGGGCGAGAGCGGACGCCAGGACGATGACACTGCATTTGAGGTTGATCACGGTGAACCATCTTCGCCTGAGTGGTCGACACCTTCATCTTGAGCATCGTCTTGCGGCGCGCCGTCGTCATTACGCGGCCCGCCGCGGCGGTCCCGCATCGCGATGTACACCACCACGCCGACCACGACGAGCGCCGGCGCGAAGGCCGGCAACGCCAACAGCAACGTGTGGTCGGCCTGGAACTGGATCGGGTCCGTCATGTGCGCTCGGCGGGTTCACGGCCCGCGGCCAGCTCCCTGGCATTGATCCGGCCCGCGCCCCAGGTCAGCCCGGCGATGAGGATCAGCGTGCACACCAGGACGACCAGCGAAGCCACGGTGTACAGCCAGGACGGGTGGTCGAGGTTGCGTTCACGCTGCAGGATCGTGATCTCCTGCACGAACTCGCGAGTGCTCGAGGTCAGCGCCGGCGTTTCCTCGGCACCGATACCCGGATCGGCGGGCAGGAAGATCGGGACACCGGCCATCGTGGTTCCGTCCTGCACCCGCAGCAGCGTCTTCCAACTGCCGGAAACCGGGATGGGTTGCGTCGAGCGGTAGTGCCCTTCGCCCACCTTCTCCAACCGGTCGATGATCAAACCGCGATGGTTGGCCAACCCGCCCTGCCACGCCAGGATCGATACCCACTCCGGATCGTCGCCGATCAACCCGGCCGGGGTGATCTGAACGTCGGCCGAGGCCATGCGATGTCCGTTGTCGGCCGGCAGATCCGTCAAAGTAATTGTCGCAGTGGCATTCTGAGGAACCTCGGTGCGCAGTCCGTTGGTCACCGCGCCGCCGATCACCAGTACGGTTGCCACCACGATGGAGATTCCCACCGCGGGCCGCGGCAGCGGTTGCCCGGTGAGTACCAGTGCCAGCAGTGCGCCGCACAGGCCCATCCCGACGGCGACGGGGATCGCCATGGCCAGCGCCTCACCCCACATGCTGGTGGGCCACGGGTAGTGATAGACCGCGCCGATCCACAACGACTCCAGCCAGAGTCCGACGGTGGCCACACCGAGACCGCCCACCGCGCCGAACAGGATGGGCCGCTTGACAAGCGGAGTCAAGGCGAGCAGTTCGACCACCAGGGCCGGGCCGAGATAGAGGGCGAACCAACTGATCGGCGCACCGAGCCCCGGGCCGACGATGAAGGCCACTGCACCTCGCAGCGCAATCGCGAACCCGGCGGCGATCAAGGCCGCACCCGGGCCGAGGACCAGCCGAGCCGCGACCGCGGCGAAGGCCGCTGCGGCGGCGATCATCATCGGATGCAACACCAGACGGAATTGCTCGACTCCGAAGTCGTACTCGATCTGGAACACCGAGAGCCCGATGAACAGGCCGCCGAACGACAGGAAGTAGAGAAACTTGTTGAACTTGCTGTCCTCGGCCATACCGTCCGGGCCCATCGTCACCCGGCCCTCGTGTTCCAGCAGCAGCACGGCGATCAGAGACAAACCGGCACCGCCGATGAGCATCAAATGCGTTGGGCCCCACAGGGTGACGTCCTGGCCGAAGATGCGGTGCCAGATGTCGTCGAGTGGGAAGCCGATGAGGGCGTACAGCCCGCATAGTGCCATCAGCACCCCGCCCACCGGGGCGTACCAGGTGCGGGTGATCCGGATCGCGGCCGGGCCAGGTTTGTCGTGGGGCAGCACGATCGCCATCGAGCCGGCGATGAACAGCAGGAACAGCCCGATCAGGATGAAGTAGTGGGCGGGGTTGGCCAGCGGGCCTTCGTCACGTCCCTTGCCGATGTGCAGGCTGACGTCCCAGATGAAACCGAACAGCGCGCAGATGATGGTCGCGGTGAACAGGAACACCTGCAGCGCAACCCACGGCGGACGGTGGAATTTGCGGCCCAGCCACTCGGCGAAGTTGTTCAGCCAGGTGATGCGCCGGTTGCGGTGCAGGTAGCCGATCCACAGCAGCGCGACCGTGACGATCAGGGCGACCACCGACATGCCGATCACCTGATCGAGGGCGGCACCACCGCCTTCCGTCCCGGCGGCCGCGGTGAGCGTGACATCCGATGTGCCCATGCGGGTGATGTTGCCAGAACTTGCCTGGTCGAAACAGGCGTTCCGTCAGCTTACGAATACATCGACCCGCTCGTCGTAGAAGCAGATGTGGTCGCGGACCGGCACGGCCTCGATCAGCGGTTCGTGATACGACCAGGCGATATCGGCCGGTCCGCCGGGCAATGAGTAGTAGGTGGCCCGGCCCTTGTACGCGCAATACGTGACGGTGTTGCTGACATCGAGAACGGCGGTCACGTCTTCGCGGGGAAGGTAGTGGCGGGTCGGCAGTCCCGTCTCGAATAGCAACATGGGACTACAGGATTCGGCCAGCACCTTCCCGTCGAGTTCGATGCGGACCCGTCGCCGGCTGCGCCGGACGTCGATGCGGTGGAACGGATCGTGCGGGTGCGCGACGATCGGCTCGTCCTCCTCGCGCCATTCGAACGTCGCGAAGTCCAGGATCACGTAATCGGCCAGCTCCGGATCGTCCGGCTGGAATGCCGCGGCCGCCCCGGTCTCGTCGCCGGCGATGACGTCGAACGACGTTCCAGGACAGGTG
Source organism: Mycolicibacterium porcinum (assembly GCA_001942045.1). GTDB lineage: Bacteria > Actinomycetota > Actinomycetes > Mycobacteriales > Mycobacteriaceae > Mycobacterium > Mycobacterium porcinum_A. The sequence goes on along the minus strand of MSTD01000053.1, from coordinate 12,633 downwards.
TGCGCGGTGAACGGCACCGATGGGTCCAGGAATCCCGGGATCTCGTCGTCACCCACTTCCCCGCCGGCCGGCACGAGCTGAGCCGTCAACGCCGAGCGCGGCACCGCGTACGTCGGGACCACCCGGCGCGGCTCCCAGATCAGAAGCGCCGCGATGGTGTCGACCACCGGTTCACCGCCAAGGCAGATCCGAATTCGTTTGGCAGTCGGCTGGTATCGCAGGGCGTCCAGCTTGCTGGCCAGCAGATCCGCGATTTTCACTGCCATCAGGTCATTATCGACTCCGATGGCAGTGGCTGTCTGCTACTTGACGTCGACGTACACCGTGCGTTGAGTGACGGCACTCAGGGTGTCGGTGCGGCTGAAGTTCGGCCCGGGACGTACCGCGACGACGGACGCCTGATCCAGCGGTGACGAGCCGAGGCGGTTGACGATCACCGTGTAGCCCTGGGATTGCAGGTTTCTGATCGTCTGCTCGGCATTGCTGGGCCCGTTGGGTGCGGCCGAGGCCACTCCCGCCGACCCGATGATCGCCGCCACCGCAACGCCCAGCGCCACGGCGACGATCCGAGAGTTTCCGATGGTGTTTCGCACTGGAGTGTCCTTACTTCCGATAGTCGCTTACGCTGCCATGTACCGGTAAGAACCGGCAGCTCAGGCGCTTTAGTTCCGATGGCAGAAATTGATCGATGCGATGACAGGATCTGTGTGAAGCCAGCAAGATTGGCGGCCTTACGGCTGCGGCAGCGCGACGGGGTCACCTGTGGTCCGACCGTCGCGGTGGTGGCCGGCGCCATCCTCGATCACGCCTATCGCGCGGAGTTGCTGCACGCGGACGGCGAAGCCTGGTTCGCTGCCGAGCAGGGCCGAATTCACGCTGCCGTCAACAGGATTTGGCCCCGGCGCCTCGGCACCACGCCTGCCGGGATGGCCCGCGCGCTGAGCGGCCACAGTGCGAAACGTGGAGTGGCATACCGATGGCGGCGCTTTCGCGGCGCCCGCGATGCATTGTCGGATGTCCGGAGCGCCGTCGACACCGGCTGGCCGGTGGCCATGCTGATCGGTGAACGCGGCATCCCGCGGCACTGGGTATTGATCGTCGGTGCGGCCCAGGATGTTCTGGAGTGCTATGAACCGTCGTCGGGCAAGGTGCTGCCGGTCGATGTCGCGGCGGTGCGGGATGCCACGCTGACCGGGCTGGGTTTCCCACGGCCCTTCGCCTTTGTCCTACCGTCGAAGCATGGCCAGAAAGTATGCGACCGCTGACAGGGTGGGTATCGACGAACTCCAGGACTTCGTGCGACCGCGACACCACATAGTGCTCACCACGTTTCGCGCCTACGGCTCGCTGCAGACCTCACCGGTGACGGGCGGGGTGGATGATCAGGGCCGCATCGTGATCGCGAGCTACCCGCAACGGGCGAAGGCCGCCAATCTCCGGCGCACGCCCCGCGCCAGCGTGACCGTGCTGTCCGAGGAGTTCAACGGACCGTACGTGCAAGTCGACGGCGATGCCGAGGTGATCGGACTGCCCGACGCGGTCGAGCCGCTGGTCGACTACTTCCGCGCGGTCGCCGGCGAACACCCCGATTGGGACGAGTACCGGCAGGCGATGGTGGACCAGGGCAAGTGCCTGATCCGGATCACGCCGGTGCGTTGGGGCCCGGTCGCCACCGGTGGCTTCCCTCCGGCTTAGGTGCAGGCCGACGCGTTGCGTTGGCTAGCAGGTCAAACTATAGTCTGGACACATGTCCAGAGGGTTCGGAGTCGACGCGTGAGCGTGTATTCCCAGCTCAGCACCATTCCGGCCGTCGGGTGATCTGATTATGCGTATCGCGTTGCTGTCCTATCGGAGCAAGACTCATTGCGGTGGCCAGGGCGTCTACGTGCGCTATCTGAGCCGCGGGCTGGCCGAACTCGGCCATGACGTCGAGGTGTTCTCCGGCCAGCCCTACCCCGAAGGGCTCGATCCGCGGGTCAAGCTGACCAAGGTCCCCAGCCTCGACCTCTACCGCGAACCGGACCCCTTCCGGGTGCCCAGGCCCAGCGAGATCCGTGACGGCATCGACGCCCTGGAATTGGCCACCATGTGGAGTGCGGGCTTCCCGGAGCCTCGGACGTTCACCATGCGCGTGGCCCGGATCCTGGCGGAGCGCCGCGACGAGTTCGACGTGGTCCACGACAACCAGAGCCTGGGCTCGGCGCTGTTGAAGATCGCCGGCAGTGGCCTGCCCGTCGTGGCCACAGTGCATCACCCGATCACGCGTGACCGGGTGGTCGAGATCGCCGCGGCCAAGTGGTGGCGCAAGCCGCTGGTGCGGCGCTGGTACGGATTCGCCGAGATGCAGAAGAAGGTGGCCCGCAAGATCCCCGAGCTGCTCACCGTGTCGTCATCCTCGGCCGCCGACATCGCACAGGACTTCGGGGTGACACCGGATCAGCTCCACATCGTGCCGCTGGGGGTGGACACCGAACTGTTCAAGCCCAGCGACCACCGCGTGAGCGGACGCATCATCGCGATCGCCAGCGCCGACGTCCCGCTCAAAGGCGTCAGCCACCTGCTGCACGCGGTGGCCCGGTTGCGGGTGACCCGCGACCTCGACGTGCAGCTGGTGTCCAAGCTTGAACCGAACGGGCCGACCGAGAAACTCATTGCCGAGCTCGGTATTTCCGACATCGTGCACAGTTCCAGCGGGCTGAGCGATGAGGAGCTGGCCGCGTTGCTGGCCTCTGCCGAGGTGGCCTGCATCCCGTCGCTCTACGAGGGCTTCTCGCTGCCGGCCGTGGAAGCCATGGCCAGTGGCACCCCGATCGTGGCGAGCCGCACGGGCGCTCTGCCCGAGGTGGTCGGGGACGACGGATCGTGCGCCCGCCTGGTGCGCCCGGCCGATGTCGACGAGTTGACCGCGGTGCTCGGTGAACTGCTCGACTCGCCGTTGGAGCGCCGCAAGCTGGGCACCGCCGGACGGCAGCGGGCCCTGGAAGTCTTCAGTTGGGAATCCGTTGCCGCGCAGACGGTATCGGTGTACGAAATGGCCCGTACCCGGGTCGGAAAGGTGACGCGATGCTGACCGTCGACTTCGACCGTCTCGGTGTCGGGCCGGGCACCACGGTGATCGACGTCGGCTGCGGCGCCGGCCGGCACACGTTCGAGGCCTACCGGCGCGGAGCGGCTGTGGTCGGCTTCGACCAGAATGTGTCCGACCTCAACGACGTCGACACGATGCTGCAGGCCATGCGGGAAGCGGGCGAGGTTCCGCTGTCGGCCAAGGGCGAGGCCGTCAAGGGCGACGCGCTCGACCTGCCGTACACCGACGCCAGCTTCGACTGCGTGATCGCCTCGGAGATCCTCGAGCACGTCCCAGAGGACGACCGGGCGATCGCCGAACTCGTGCGGGTTCTCAAACCCGGTGGCACGCTGGCCATCACGGTGCCGCGGTGGCTTCCGGAGAAGCTCTGCTGGCTGCTGTCGGACGAGTACCACGCCAACGAGGGCGGACACATCCGCATCTACAAGGCCGACGAACTGCGCGACAAGGTCTTGGCGCACGGGCTCACCCTCACCCACACGCACCACGAGCACGCGCTGCACTCGCCGTACTGGTGGCTCAAATGCCTTGTCGGCACCGAGAAGAACGATCACTTCGCGGTCAAGGCCTACCACCAGCTGCTGGTGTGGGACATGATGGGCCGGCCCTGGGTGACCCGCACCGCCGAGTCGCTGTTGAACCCGGTGATCGGCAAGAGCGTCGCGCTCTACTTCCGCAAGCCGGAATTCAACGGGTAGGCCTGCCCGGTGCTAGTGCCTGAGATCCCCGGTGTGCCCGGAGTTTTGACACCAGACGATTGCCTGCAGACGGCGCGATCGATCGCCGAGACCCAGGAATCCTCGGGTGCGCTGCCGTGGTTCGACGGTGGCCACACCGACCCGTGGGATCACGTGGAGAACGCCATGGCGCTGACCGTGGCCGGGTTGATCGAACCGGCCCGGGCGGCGTTCGACTGGTGCCGCACCGTGCAGCGAGCCGACGGCTCCTGGCCCATCCAGCTGCGCAACGGCGTCATCGAGGACGCCAACAGCGACAGCAACTTCTGCGCCTACGTGGCAACCGGTGTCTGGCATCACGTGCTGATCACCGGGGACCGAGCCTTCGCCGAATCGATGTGGCCCGTGGTGACCCGGGCACTCGACTTCGTGCTCGGCCTGCAGGCCGCCGGCGGCGAGATCTACTGGGCCGCAAGCCCCGCCGGCCCGGTGGAGGAGGCGTTGCTGACCGGCTGCGCCAGCGTGTACCACAGCATCCGGTGCGGGCTGGCGCTCGCCGACTACCTCGACGATCCCCAGCCCGAATGGGAGGTCGCCGTCGGGCGGCTCGGCCACGCCATCGCCGCGCATTCAGAAGCCTTCTCCGCCAAGGACACCCACGCGATGGAGTGGTACTACCCGGTGCTCGGCGGCGCCTTGCGCGGGGCGGCGGCCCGGGCCCGGATCGACGACCGGTGGGACGACTTCGTGGTGCCCGGGCTGGGCATCCGATGTGTCGATCACCGGCCCTGGGTCACCGGTGCCGAGACCTGCGAGCTGGTGATGGCCCTGGACGCGATCGGTGACACCCGGCGCGCCCACGAGCAGTTCGCTGCCATGCAGCACCTACGCGAGGACGACGGATCCTATTGGACCGGACTGGTTTTCGCCGATGGCAAGCGCTGGCCCGAGGAACGCACCACCTGGACCGGCGCGGCGATGGTCCTGGCCGCGGACGCGTTGTCGCAAACCACCGCGGCCAGCGGTATCTTCCGGGGCGTCGGCCTGCCGCGGGGCCTGGAGGGCGAGTACGACTGCGAGTGCGTCGGCCGGAAGGCCGGGGACCGCTAGTCCAGTTGCCCCGGCTCGCCGGAGGTCCGCTCCAGAACCCGCATCGAACCCATCACGGAGACCTCGTCGAAGGCGCCGGACGCCAGCGCCCGCTGGTAGATGTGGAACGGGGCCTGGCCGCCGTCGTTGGGGTCGGGGAACACGTCGTGGATGATCAGCGCGCCGCCCACCTCGACCCAGCGGGCCCAGCCGTCGAAATCACGCTGGGCGGCCTCCTCGGTGTGGCCACCGTCGATGAACAACAGCCGCAACGGCATTCGCCATCCGCGGGCCACCACGGGTGAGCGCCCGACCACGGCCACCACATGCTCGTCCAGGCCGGCGGCATCCAGGGTGTGGCGCATCGTGGGCAGCGTGTCGAACAGTCCGGTGACCGGATCGACCATGGTGGTGTCGTGATACTCCCAGCCGACCTGATGCTCCTCCGAGCCGTGGTGATGGTCGATGGTGTAGAGCACCGAACCGGTCTCCTGCGCGGCCGCCCCGAGCATCACCGTCGACTTGCCGCAGTAGGTGCCGATCTCGACCCCAACTCCGCCGCCGAGGTAACGCACCCCGGCGTCATAGAGGGCGCGGCCCTCGTCAGCCGGCATGAAGCCGGTGACCTGCTCGGCGAGGGTGAACAGGTGCTCGGCGCGGGGCGGCAGGGCGGTGTCAGCGGTGCTCATGAATCCCCAACCTACCGTTGCTGGCCACCGGCGGTTGTAGTAGCGTCCGGACACGTGTCCGAGGGGGCCCTGGAGTCGACCCGCCGCCGTCTGAGTGCACGGCAGGCCGATACGGTCGAACGCCTGGGCAACGCAGCATTGCAGCTGATCAGCAGGGACGGTTTCGCCGGGCTGACCGTGCGCCGGGTGGCCGCCGAAGCGGGTGTCGGCGCCGCGACGGCCTACACGTACTTCTCCTCCAAAGAACACCTCGTGGCCGAGGTGTTCTGGCGCAGGCTTTCCGCCGCGCCGCCGGCCGCTCACGAATCGTCCGATCCGGCTACCCGGGTGGTCGAGGTGTTGCAGCACATCGCGTCGCTGTTGGCCGGCGAACCAGAGTTCGCCGGGGCGGTGACCAACGCACTGCTCGGTAAGGATCCCGATGTCGACGTGCTGCGGCAGCGTATTGGCGCGGACATCCGGGGCCGCCTCGTCGCCGCGCTGGGGCCTGATGTGGACCTGGACGTGATCGAGGCGCTGGAACTGCTGTATACCGGCACCCTGGTGTGGGCCGGTATGGGTTACGAGAACTACGCCGGTATCTCACGCCGGTTGGAGAAGTCAGCGCGGTTGCTGTTCAGCTGAATTCGCGGTCATGACCGCCGTCGAAGCAGCCACCGCAGGTCCATAGATCTCGTGGATGTCGCGGCCGTCCTCGACGATCAATGCGGTCAATTCGCGTAGCCCGCCCAGCAGGATGATGGCCATCGGCTCGGTGAGCTGTGGCAGGCCGGCACTGCGAAACCCGGTGCTGCCGCTGAGTTCGATCAGCAGATCGGTCAGATCGCGCAAGGCTTCCCGCTGCAGCGGGCGGGCCCGGCTGCCGAGTGCGGGCAGTTCGCGGATCCAGCTCAGCGTGATCGCGGGGGCGGATGCGATGTGGTCCACGTAGGCGCCGACGGCCTGGCCGATCTGATCCCGCCAAGGCGCCTCGGGGTCGACGGCGGCCCGGATGCCGTCCACGAGCGTGGCGTTGTTGGCGCGCAACAGCTCGAGGAACCCGTCCTCCTTCGTGCCGAACTGGTCGTAGAACGTGCGCTTGGAGGTGCGCGCGTGGCGAACGATGTCGGCCACCGTGCTCTCGCGATAGCCCTTGTCGTTGATCGCCGCGGCGAGGCCGTCGAGCAATCGCAGCCGGTAGGTCATCGTGCCTGACCCCCTTGCTTTGCCTGGTACCTGGGAGTACCGTACCGCATAACTGATTGGTACCGAGCGGTACCAGAACTGGCTGGAGATGGTATGACCGAGCTGGCAGCAGCTGAGAAGACCACCGAGAAGTCCACCACGACCACCGCGCCGGGCCGGATCCCGCCGCCCGCGCGGGTGCCGAAGCCGTTGCAGGCCATCGGCTTCGCCGTAGCCCGCAGATGGGTGGTCAAGCAGATCACCCGCAGGCAGGGAAACATCTTCAGCCTCAAGCTCCCGATCTTCGGGCCCACCGTGGTGGTCGCCGATGCCCAGCTGGCCAAGCAGCTGTTCACCGCCAGCACCGACGACGTCGGCAACATCCAGCCCAACTTGAGCCGCATCCTCGGATCCGGATCGGTGTTCGCCCTCGACGGCACCGATCATCGTCGCCGCCGGAAGCTGCTCACCCCGCCGTTCCACGGCAAGAGCATCAAGAACTACGAGCAGATCTTCGAAGAGGAGACGCTGCGGGAAACGGCGAACTGGCCGGAAGGCCGCGAGTTCGAGACGCTCGAACCGATGATGCGGATCACCCTCAACGCGATCCTGCGCGCGGTGTTCGGCGCTGACGGCGAACAGCTCGACGAGCTGCGCCGCATCATCCCGCCGTGGGTCACCCTCGGCTCCCGGCTGGTGGTGGTACCCACCCCGACCCGGACCTACGGCCGGTTCAGCCCGTGGGGCCGGCTGGCCCGGTACCGCGAGCAATATGACGCCGTCATCAACCGGCTCATCGACAAGGTCGAGGCGGACCCCGAGTTCGACCAGCGCGACGACATCTTGGCGCTGCTGTTGCGCAGCACCTACGAGGACGGATCGGCCATGTCCCGCAAGGACATCGGCGACGAGCTACTGACCCTGCTGGCCGCCGGGCACGAGACCACGGCGTCGACCCTGGGGTGGGCGTTCGAGCGGATCAGCCGTCACCCGCAGGTGCTGTCCGACCTGGTGGCCGAGGCCGCCACCGATGGCAACGAATACCGTCAGGCCACCATCCTGGAGGTGCAGCGCAACCGCACCGTCATCGACTTCGCCGGCCGTCACGTCTATGCACCGTCAATCCGGCTGGGGGAGTGGGAGATTCCCCGCGGCCACTCGGTGATCGTGGCGATCTCGCAGATCCAGGAGGCGGAAAGCGAGTTCGCCGACCCGGACCGGTTCGACCCGCAGCGATTCGTGGGCAGCCGGCCTGGCCTGGGCTGGCTCCCGTACGGGGGCGGCACCCGGCGCTGCGTCGGAGCGGTGTTCGCCAACGTGGAGATGGACGTGGTGCTGCGAACGGTGTTGCGCCACTTCACCATCGCGACCACCACCGCGCCGGGAGAGAAGGTGCACTCCCGCGGAGTGGCCTACACCCCCGCGGCGGGCGGGCGCATCGTCGTGCATCGCCGGGCCGCGCCGCTGGGGGCCTGACCGGTTATCCGGTGGTCTGCCGCTTTGGCAGCTTCCAGCCCGCGCGCGGGAAGTGGCAGGTATACCCGTTCGGGTAATGCACCAGGTAGTCCTGGTGCTCGGGCTCGGCCTCCCAGAAATCGCTCGCCGCGGTCACCTCGGTGACCACCTTGCCGGGCCACAGTCCCGAAGCGTCCACATCGGCAATGGTGTCCAGCGCGATGCGCTTCTGCTCGTCGTCGAGGTAGAAAATCGCCGAGCGGTAGCTCGTGCCGACGTCGTTGCCCTGCCGGTCCTTGGTAGAAGGATCGTGGATCTGGAAGAAGAACTCCAGCAGCGAGCGGAAATCGGTCTGCGCCGGGTCGTAGACGATCTCGACCGCCTCCGCATGGCCCGGATGATTGCGATAGGTCGGGTGGTCGTTGCGGCCGCCGGTGTAACCGACGCGGGTCGAGATCACGCCGGGCTGCTTGCGGATGAGGTCCTGCATGCCCCAGAAGCAGCCGCCCGCCAGGATCGCAGTCGAATAGTTACCCATGTGCCCCATTGTGCTCCGTGGTTACCGTGGTGGTCATGCGTCAAGTTGCAACCGCAGCACTCTCCGGTTTACTCCTGTTGGCCGGATGTCCCACCGCAGCGGCTGAACCCAACGCGGTCGCGGTGCCTGAGGTGCCGCCGGATCCGGCACGAACCCTGTTCACCGACAACCCGGCGATCGTCGATCCCCACCTGACCTCGATCGAATCCTTCAGCCGCGACTCCGAGCGCCTGCTGGTCAACTTCACCGCGGGGACCCCTGATTGCTTCGGCGTGTACCTCGTCACGCAGGAGACCGCCGATGCGGTGACGATCGACCTGCGCGGCGGGACGCCGCCGGAGTCCGTCGGCCGGATGTGTATCGCCCTCGCAGTGCACGGCACCGCCGAGGTGGCTCTGCAAGCTCCACTGGGATCGCGACAGGTGCTGGCAGTGCAGTGACAGCCCTCGACAAACATTGGTAGAACATGTTCTAGTTTTGGGGTGACGAGCAGGTCTTTCAGCCGCGAGGAACTCGCCGCTGCCTTCGAGACGTTCGAGCAGACCGTGGACCGGGCGGCCCAAACCCAGGACTGGGACATCTGGGCGGACCACTACACCGTCGACGTCGATTACATCGAGCACGCCGTGGGCACCATGAAGGGCCGCGAGCAGGTTCGGCCGTGGATCTGGAAGACCATGACCACGTTTCCGGGCAGCTACATGACGTCGTTCCCGTCGCTGTGGTCGGTGATCGACGAGCCGACCGGCCGGATCATCTGCGAACTGGACAACCCGATGCGCGATCCCGGTGACGGCACCATCATCAGCGCCACCAACATCTCGATCCTGACCTACGCCGGCGACGGCCTGTGGTGCCGCCAGGAAGACGTGTACAACCCGCTGCGGTTCGCCTCCGCGGCCCGGAAATGGTGCCGCAAGGCCGCCGAACTCGGCACGCTGACCGACGAGGCCGAGGCGTGGCTGAAGAAGTTCGGAGGCTGATGACGTGAGCGCCAAGCTGGTCATCGGGGCCAACGGATTCCTGGGCTCGCATGTGCTGCGGCAATTGGTCGCGGCTGACGACGGTTCGGAGATCCGGGCCATGGTGCGGGCAAGCGCCAATACGATCGGGATCGACGACCTCGACGTAACGCGGGTTCACGGCGACGTCTTCGACAAGGCGGCGCTTCGCGAGGCGATGACCGGCTGCGACGTCGTCTACCACTGCGTCGTCGACCCGCGCGGCTGGTTGCGGGACCCGGCCCCGCTGTTCCGTACCAACGTCGAGGGCACCCGCAATGTGCTGGACGTTGCGATGGAATTCCCCGAGCTGCGAAAGTTCGTCTACACCAGCAGCTACGTCACCGTCGGGCGTAAGCGCGGCAAGCGGTCCACCGAAGCCGACATCGTCGACGTCTCGAAGGTCACCCCCTATGTGCGCTCACGGGTGCAGGCCGAGAATCTGGTGCTGCAATACGCCCGTGAGCGCGGCCTGCCCGCCGTCGCGATGTGCGTGTCCACCACCTATGGCAGCGGCGACTGGGGCCGGACCCCGCACGGTGCGATCATCGCCGGCGCGGCGTTCGGCAAATTGCCGTTCGTGATGAGCGGGATCGACCTGGAAGCCGTCGGCATCGACGATGCGGCCAAGGCCATGCTCTTGGCCGCCGACCGGGGCACGCCGGGTGAGCGCTACCTGATCTCGGAGAAGATGATCAGCAATGCCGAGGTGGCCCGGCTGGCGGCCGAAGCCGCCGGCGTACCGCCTGTTCAACGGTCGATTCCCTTGCCGGTGTCCTACGCGCTGGCCGCGGTGGGCACCATCAAGGGCAAGCTGCGCGGCACCGATGAGCGTTTGTCCCTGGAATCACTGCGGCTCATGCGGGCCGAAGCCGAACTCGATCACTCCAAGGCAGTGCGTGAACTCGGTTGGCAGCCAAGGCCGGTCGAGGAATCCATCGCCGAGGCGGCGAAGTTCTGGGTGGGCCTGCGCGCCGCAAAACGCGCCCGCAACGGCAGCTGAACACCACGCCGTATGGCGTTAAGCCACTGGGCGGCAAGCATATTCCGGCCTAACCTGGCGGATATGACCGACAAGCTGAAAGTCGACCTGTCCGGTGCGCCCCAGACCATGCTGGCCACCTTCTACGCCAAGGCGCTCGACGCCGGGCTGCCCAACCCGATCCTCGGCGACAAGCTGGCCAAAGAGATCGCCGACCGCATCGACTACGACTGGAGCCGCACCTCCATCACCGAGGCGACGGCGCCATCCGTGACCACCCGCAGCGCCCACTTCGACCGGTGGGCGCGCCAGTTCCTGGCAGTGCACCCCGAAGCCGTGGTGTTGCACCTCGGGTGTGGGCTCGACGGCCGATACTTCCGTCTGGAGCCGGGACCCGGAGTCGAGTGGTATGACATCGATTATCCCGACGTGGCGCACCTGCGTGAGCAGCTGTACCCGACGGCCGAGCACTACCACGTGGTGGCCGCCTCGGTGACCGACCCGGCCTGGCTGCGTGACATCCCCGCCGACCGTCCGACCCTGATGATCGGTGAGGGGCTGACGATGTACCTGACCGAAGACGACGGGGTCGCCCTGCTACGTCGCATCGTCGACGGATTCCCTTCCGGGGAACTGCAATTCGACGCATTCAACACTCTCGGTATCAAAGCGCAATGGAGCAACACCGTGGTGCGCCGGTCCGGGGCCAAGCTGCACTGGGCCGTCAACAAGCCCGAGGACATCCTGCGTGCGGTACCGGGTACCCGGCTGTTGGCCTGGAACTCGCCGTTTGACGACCCGGTGTTCAACACCCTGCCCTGGTACTACCGGTTGATGCTGGCCATCATGAAGCCCGTGCCGGTGCTGCGGTACATGGCGCAGTATCACCGTTACGCCTTCTGAGTGCGGTAGGCGAAAAACAAAGAGGGGCAGCCCTTTCCAGGCTGCCCCTCTTTGTTTCTCGGTGTCAGCGCGCGCCGCTGTGGCGCACGGTGGTATCCACCTTGGGGGCGTTGGCCTTGGGTTGGATCTGGTCCAGCCAGTCCAGGTGATCGACACCCGCGGAGATGGTGACAGAGCTGGGGGCTGAGGCGTGAGCGGGTTCGGCGGCCAGGGCCGGTGCGGCCAGGCCGAGGACCGCTGCGCTCAAACCGCTTGCGGCGACGACGGCGAATCCGAACTTCTTCATTTTCTGCTTCTTCCTTCCGGTTATGTCTGTGTAAACCGAGAGGTCAGGGCAACAATTTCCGTTGGCAGTAATTGATCGACTCATGGCAGAAAGAAGGATGTTCAGGCAGGTTCGCGCGGTCCCCGAACGCCGAGAACAGGTTGGCGGGGACCGCCTCGGTTGAATTCGGAACACCAGGGCGAGTGGCCGTGCCGGTCATGCCAGACGACCTGAAGCGCGCGGATAGCGTGACCGCATAACTCCACTGCGAAGCCGAGATGGGCGGTGGGCTCGCTGACTTCGACGAACTCGGCGAACCAGTCATCGGGCAGCGTGATGATGTCGCCAGGAGCGGGTTCGGTCACATCCACCATGTATTCCGCCACGGCGTTCAGCAGCTTCCACGTCATCACCGGCTCCAGTCCGGTGATGAGCAACTCGGGTAGGCCGGCCTCGCTGAGCCCGATGGTGTAGCCGAACGGGCTGCGGCCGTGCTCGACGTATTGCACCGCCCAGCCCCGCCGGAAAATCCGTTCCTGCAAGAGGTCGAGGTAGTCCTGTCTGGTTGCCTCGGGGTGATCGCAGATCCAGCACATCAGGCACCCCTTTCGTTGGTACTTGGCCGTGACGTTCCTCCCCGGGTACGACATGTCCGGCAGGGGCCCGCACTTGTCAGCCCGCCGCGATACAATCGAACACATGTTCGACGGATTGTCCGATGTGGAGTTGATCGATCAGGTCAGCGCTGCCACGCGGGCCGAGTCGATGGCGATCGCGGCCCG
>MSTD01000052.1 GCA_001942045.1 Mycolicibacterium porcinum | reverse complement strand
GCATCGACGCGCGGTGTGCGGCACAGCGCCAGGACTGGTTGGCCGCAGCGCGCACCCTGCGGACCGGGCTCGGCGATCGTGCCCTGGCCAGTGAACTGATCGACACGCAGGTGAAACCCTTCGTCGCCAACGACATCGGCGCCGACTGGGTGCCCGCGATGCGTTCGGTCACGGCGACCTTGGTGTCGACGGCCCGCCACAGCTGATCACGCAGCGCCGTGAGGGTGTCGGCAGCTCTTCGTACGGCGGCGACGGCCTGTTGGGCCGCGGCGCCGTGGCGGTGCAGAAACTCGCGCGCGGCCTGCGCACCGCGCCCCTGCCAGGCCTGGTCAAGTGTGGTCAGCTGATCGTCCTGCAGCCGCAGTGCCTGCTCGGCCGACCCGGCAGTCGCTGCCAACGCGGCGCAGTCGGCGTCCAGGATCCGCAGGTCCAGTCCGTCCTCGGTGGCGTACCAGTCGTGCACCTGGCCGACGTGCACCGTGAGATCGGGATGCTGGTAGCCCAGTAGCGCACAGGCCCAAACGAACTCGGCAAAAGTCTCGACCACGGGCTGCCCCTGGTCCAAACGCGCTGCGACATCACCGGTTTGAGCCACGGCTCAGCCCACCCGGGCCGCCGCGCCGGAATCCGCGGCGAGATAGCGGTCGGTGGTGCTCCTCAGGACAGCCGCGACCTCGCCCGCCGCCCGGGCCCACTGGCGAAGGGACATGATCCGTTCATCGAGCGCAGTGCGCAGCGAGTCACCCGACGCGATGTGCTCCCGGCCGGCCGTCGCGCCGTCGAACCGCAGCCGCACCTGGGCGGCGGACTCGATGATCTCGGCGGCGGCACCATGCTGTCGCGCCACCTGCAGCAGCGCCTCAGCGTCGACCCGCGCGGCAGTTACATCTCCCATGCCCGGATTAGACGCAGCCGGCCCTTATCGGGTTCCCTCAGGTTTGAATGTTCGTCGCGCGAGCGCTCGTCAGACCGACTGGCCGCTGACCGACTCGGCCACCCGCACCGCGAGCTGACGGGCCGTGTTCTCGTCGGCGGCCTCGACCATCACCCGAACCACCTGCTCAGTACCCGAGGGGCGCAACAGGATTCGTCCGGTGTCGCCGAGTTCGGCCTCGGCCGCAGCGACCGCGGACTGCACGGACGACGAGGTGGCCACCGCGGCCTTGTCGTCGACCTGGACGTTGATCAGAACCTGCGGCAGCGTCTGCATCGGCTCGGCAAGCGCGGCCAACGTGGTGCGGGTCTGCGCCATCCGGGACATCAGCCGCAGCCCGGTGACGATGCCATCACCGGTGGTGCCGAAGCTCGGCAACACGATGTGGCCGGACTGCTCACCGCCGAGCGAGAACGCCCCGGCCCGCAGTTCCTCCAGCACGTAGCGGTCGCCCACGCCGGTGGTGCGGACTTCGATACCGGCGGCCCGCATGGCCAAGTGCAATCCCAGGTTGCTCATCACCGTGGCCACCAACGTGTCGGAAGCCAGCTCACCGGCCTCCTGCATGGCCAGCGCCAGCACGACCATGATCGCGTCGCCGTCGATGACCCGGCCCGCCGCGTCCACCGCCAGACACCGGTCGGCATCACCGTCGTGGGCCAGACCCAGGTCGGCGCCGTGCTCGACGACGGCGGCCTGCAGCACCTCCATATGGGTGGATCCGCAGCCGTCATTGATATTGAGGCCGTTGGGCTCGGCGTTGATCGCGATGACGTTGGCGCCTGCGGCCCGGTAGGCCCGCGGAGCGGCTATCGAAGCGGCACCGTGCGCGCAGTCGACGACGACCGTCAGCCCCTCCAGTCGGGTGGTGACGGCCTTGGAGGCATGGCGCAGATAGCGGTCCAGCGCGTCCTCGGCGTCGAGCACCCGGCCGATACCCGCCCCTGTCGGGCGCAGCCCGGGGCCGCCGTTGACGAGTTCCTCGATGCGGTCCTCGGCGGTGTCATCGAGCTTGTGGCCGCCGGGGCCGAAGATCTTGATGCCGTTGTCGGGCATCGGGTTGTGCGACGCGGAGATCATCACACCGAAATGAGCGTCATACGCGCTGGCCAGATAGGCCACCGCGGGGGTCGGCAAGACGCCGACGCGCAGGATGTCGACACCCTCACTGGTGATACCGGCGATCACGGCGGCTTCCAGCATCTCGCCGCTGGCCCGCGGATCACGGCCCACCACGGCGACCCGTCGACCATGTCCCGTGGAATTGCCGAGACGCCGTGCCGCCGCCGAACCGAGTGCAACTGCCAGTTCAGCAGTCAGATCGCGATTGGCGACTCCGCGCACCCCATCGGTGCCGAACAGTCGACCCATGCCCTTAAACTTCTCATAATTGGCTGCTTGAGACACAACCGACGAGGTCAGCGGCCATCCCGGGGCCAGATCGATACCTGTTCGTGATCACCGCATCCCCGCCCGCGAGCTGGCTTGCGGGCGGGGATCGGCGAAGTCCCTAGCTGCCGTCAGTGCCGGACGACGAGTGGGTTCCTCCCGGCGCCACGGTCGTCGGCGCCATCGGCGCCGTCGTCGGAGCCAGGCTGTGCGGCGCAGTCCCCTGCGGGGCACTACCCGGCCGCTCCGTGGTGCCGTTCTGGCTGAACGAGATGGTCCCGAGGTTGTTGGTGCACACAACATGGTCGGAACCGTTCGCGTCGACCCCCTGAACGGCGGTGGTCAGCGATGCGGTGTCGGTGTTCTCGCACACCCCTGCCGCGATCTGAGCGGCCGCGGCGTCGTCCACGTTCTCCAGAACCGAGATATTGCCAAGGGTGAGATTCACCTTGCCGTCGCCTGCCGTGTCCGGCGCCGCGTGAGCCATACCCAGGCCGACGGTAAACAGCAGCGAGCCGCCGAGCATCGCACCCGCAGTCGCCGTCTTCACGAAGTTCCCCACAATTGCTCCTTCCGATGGGAGAGCGGCATCCGGTCCCCCGACGTCTGAGCGACGTTTACCGGTGGCAGGAAGGTCCCGCGGGCACAACCCTGCTGACACAAAGCGGCCCCCAGCTCTCCACCCGGAGGGCTTCCACGCGATGCAGATCCTCAAACCCGAATCTCGAAAAAACTTTGTGGCGGCTTCGCCGATTTCGACCTCAGGGTCGTGAAAAGCCGCCATGAGCAGCCCATACGTAGAAGTCGACAAGATCCAGCGGGCACAAAAACAAACCCGCCGGGTGTGTACAGGACACACCCGGCGGGTTCGTTCGGCCGTAAGGCGACAGATCAGCGCTTGCTGTACTGAGGCGCCTTGCGGGCCTTCTTGAGGCCGTACTTCTTGCGCTCGATGGCACGCGGGTCACGCGTCAGGAAGCCGGCGCGCTTGAGGGCGGGCCGGTCTTCCGGCTGCACCAGGATCAGCGCACGGGCGATCGCCAGGCGCAGAGCGCCGGCCTGACCCGAGGGGCCGCCACCGTCGAGGTGGGCGAAGATGTCGAACTGCTCGAGGCGGTCGACCGTCACCAGCGGGGCCTTGATCAGCTGCTGGTGCACCTTGTTCGGGAAGTAGTTCTCCAGCGTGCGGCCGTCCAGGTTGAACTGGCCGGTGCCGGGCACCAGGCGAACCCGCACCACGGCCTCCTTGCGGCGGCCGACGGTCTGGATCGGGCGGTCGATGATGACCGGTTCGCGGTGCTCCTGCTCCACCTCGACACTCTCGGTCACGGCTTCGGTCTCAGTCACTTCAGTCGCTTCGGTCACTGGGCCACCTGCTTGATCTCGTACGGAACCGGCTGCTGCGCGGCGTGCGGATGATCCGGGCCGGCGTAGACCTTGAGCTTCTTCTGGATCTGCCGACCGAGCTTGGTGTGGGGCAGCATGCCGATGATCGCGTTCTCGACGACGCGGGTCGGGTGCTTCTCCAGCAGCTCGCCGATGGTGCGCTTGCGCAGACCGCCCGGGTAACCCGAGTGGCTGTAAGCAAACTTGTTGGTCAGCTTGTTACCGCTGACGGAAATCTTGTCGGCGTTGATGACGATGACGAAGTCGCCACCGTCGACGTTCGGCGTGAATGTCGGCTTGTGCTTGCCGCGCAGCAGGTTGGCAGCTGCAGCGGCGAGCCGGCCGAGCACCACGTCTTGGGCGTCGATGACGTACCACTGACGCGTGGTGTCACCCGCCTTCGGCGTGTACGTAGGCACAGCGCTTACCTCTTCTATCTCGGGTTGGGTCCCGGGTTGATCCGGGTGCCGGTCAGGCATGTGCGGTTAGATGTCCCGGCGACCGACGTTGACCCGGGACCCGCTCACCCAAAAGGGCAGCACACACCAACGGAGCAGCTTACCGGTGGGCGTCCTCGCAGGTCAAAACGCGCCTTCTGGGGTCGAGCGGTGGCTCGACGCTCAGGACACCGCGTCCTGCTGGTCAGGGACCACGCTTCCGTCAGCGCGGTGCAGCGGACCTTCCTTGCCGCTGGGCTCGATGTAGCCCTCCGTCGCGCATTCGTACGGGTCGCCCTGCTTCTTCTTCGGGTCGATGAACATCGGATTCACCAGCCAGCGGCCGTCGGCGTTGTCGTACGCCGAACACATCAACTCGGTCTTGTTGCGGTTGAGCACCAGACGCAACGCGGTGGCATCGGTGAGGAACGTGACGTCGGTGTCCGAATCCCCGGCGCCGAAAGCTGCCCGCTTCGGCTCGGCCTGCTGTTCGAACGCGGCCGGACCCTTGACCCCGAAGACGTCCTCGTTGACCCGGCATCGCTTGCCCTCGATGTACGGGATGGCCGTCTCGCCGCCGCACGGCACCAGCTTCGAGGTGAGCACCCCACCGTCGAGCTCGGTGCGCACGCCCATCACCTTGTCCGGGGTGAAGCCCAGCTCGGCCGCCCATACCCGCACCACCGGCTCGGCCGACGCGGAGATGATCCGCACGTCGAAACCGTTGGCGCGCAACGTTTCCACCAAGTCCTTCATCTGCGGGTAGTACCGGACCCAACCGGTCTCGTCGCCGCTGCCGACCTTCTGCTCGGTGCCCTCGGGCGCGTCGAGGTTCTCCTTGCGCGCCGCCTCGGCGAAGCCGGTCAGTTCGGATTCGCGCCAGCCTGCCAGCATCTGGGCGGCCCACGCGTACGACGGCTCGAACCGGCGGGCATTGAATCCGGCGAACGCCGGCTCATCGGCCCGCGTCTCGCCATCGGTGTACACCGACAGCAGCTCGTCGGCGCAGCCCAGATCGGTGTTGGTGGGCATCGGCTCACCAGGTTTGGCCGCGGCGCATGCCTTGGACAGCGCGGCCACGGCCTGCGGCGTGAGGTACGGGCTGGTGGTCGACCAGTCGCCGCCGGCGGGTGCCCGCAGTTTGCCGTTGCGCACCATCCAGAAGAACGTCGCGTCGCCGATGTCGTTCTTGACCACGGTGTTGTCCCAGTCGAACAAGGCCAACGGCGCGCCGTCGGCCACCGAACCGTTGGCCCCGCAAGTGCCCAGCTCCGCCAGCATCGCGTCGATCCGGTCCCGGTTGTCGCCGTACCAGCCGGGGTTCTCGGCCAGGGTGCGACAGCCGGACGCCGGCGACTGCGCGGACGGCTCCGAGCCGGTGCCCGAACCGCAACCGGCGAGGACCGACACCGCGGTGATCGCAGCAGCAAGCAGGGACAGCGGTGCGCGTGAGGTCATCAAGGGTTCCCGTCTTGGTGGGTTCAGGTGAGTTCGACGACACCGGGCGTCCCGAGTGCCGAGGTCCGTGAGGTGTCCTTCAGGTCGACGCCGGAGCGGCCCAGCGCCAGCGCACCGTCGACCAGGCCGGCGGCTACCCGCGCGGCTTCGGCATAGCCCAGGCCGTCGGGCGGGTGGATGTTGGAGATGCAGTTGCGATCGGCGTCGGTGCGGCCGGGCATCGGCAGGTGGGTCAGGTAGATCCCGAGGCTGTCGGCGACGCTCAGACCGGGCCGCTCCCCGATGATGACGAGCACCGTCCGCATGTGCGCCTGGGCCGCGACGTGATCGCCCAGGGCCACCCGGGCCTGCGTCGCGATCACCGGCGGGGCCAGGGTGTAGCGATCCTGAAGCTCGGCCACCAACGCCGCCAGCAGCGTCGCGCCGTGACGGTCCAGCGCGGTCGGCGACAGCCCGTCGGCCAGCACGAAGCCGATGTCGGCCGGGGTGCCGGGCACCTGCATGCCCGCGGCGGGCTCGCGGCCCAGATCGGGCCGGCGCAGATACTCGTCGCGGGAGGTGGCCTGACTCGTCACCACCGTCGGCTCACCGATGCCGACCCCACGAACCTCCGCAGCGAGTTTGTCGACGTCCAGCGGCACGTGCACGGCGTCGCGGGCCGCGGCGTGCGCGGCGGCCAGCTCGAGCACCCGACGGGTGGGCAGCGCGTTACCGGCCCGGCCCAAGCCGATCCTGGCTTGGGTGGTCTTACGCAGTTCATCCCAGAACTCTTGAACCGCAACCTCATTGGGACTCATGACGGCTCCGCCGAAGTCAGGGACCGCAGCACCGAGCGCTCCAGGTCGAACGGGGTCAGCTTGCCGGAGTCGTCGACCATGCCGACGCTGCGCAGCCACGCCTCGAACTCGGCGGCCGGACGCAGGCCCAGAGTGCGCCTGGTGGTCAGCACATCGTGGAACGACAAGCTCTGGTAGCCCAGCATCACGTCGTCGGCGCCCGGAACGGTGATGACGAACGCCACTCCCGCCGCGGCCAGCAACGTCAGCAGATTGTCCATGTCGTTCTGGTCGGCCTCGGCGTGGTTGGTGTAGCAGACGTCGACCCCCATCGGCAGGCCGAGCAGCTTGCCGCAGAAGTGGTCTTCCAGGCCGGCCCGGATGATCTGCTTGCCGTCGTACAGATACTCCGGCCCGATGAAACCGACGACGGTATTGACCAGCAGCGGCTCCAGGTCGCGGGCTACCGCGTAGGCCCGGGCCTCCAGAGTCTGCTGGTCCACCGGCTTGCCGCCAACACCAAGGTGCGCGCCGGAACTGAGCACCGAACCCTGCCCGGTCTCCAGGTACATGACGTTGTCGCCGACGGTGCCGCGGTTCAGGCTGCGCGCCGCCTCATTACCCTCGCGCAGCAGCTGCAGGTTCACCCCGAAGGCGGAGTTGGCCCCCTCGGTGCCCGCCACCGACTGGAACATCAGGTCCACCGGTGCCCCGGCCTCGACCAACCCGATCGTGGTGGTGACATGCGACAGCACGCAGGACTGGGCAGGAATGTCGTAGCGGGTGCGGATCGAGTCGAGCAGGTACAGCAGATCCGCGGTGGCCTGCGGCGAGTCGGTAGCCGGGTTGATTCCGATCACCGCGTCGCCGCAACCCAGCAGCAGGCCGTCGAGCACCGCCGCGGCGATCCCACGTGGATCGTCGGTGGGATGGTTGGGCTGTAGCCGGGTGGCTAGGGTGCCGCGCGCACCGACGGTGGTGCGGAACGCCGCGGTCACCTCCGCGGCGGCCGACACCGCGATCAGATCCTGGTTGCGCATGATCTTGCTGACGGCGGCGACCATCTCGGGCGTCAGACCCGGTGCGACGGCGGCCAGCCGCTCGGCGCTGTGATCATGCGCCGCGGTGTCCATCAGCCAGTCCCGCAGCCCGCCGACGGTCAGGTGTGAGATCTCCGAAAAGGCTTGGCGGTCATGGCTGTCCATGATCAGCCGGGTGACCTCGTCGGTCTCGTAGGGCACCAGTTCCTCGTTGAGGAAGGTGTCCAGCGGCAGGTCCGCGAGCACCCAGGCGGCCGCGGCGCGTTCCCCATCGTGCTCGGCCGCGCACCCGGCGAGTTGATCGCCGGAGCGCAGCGGGGTGGCCTTGGCCATCACCTCGACCAGACCGTCGAAGCTGTAGGTCACCCCCGAAACCTGCTGGTGGTACTTCATTTCAGGGCACTCTCCGCTTCCGCGAGCATCGCGAACTCTTCGTCAGGCGAGTTGGCCACCAGGCGGTGACGGCTGTAGAGCGCGAAGTAGAGCATGAACGCGCAGAACACCGCCAGGCACAGACCGGCGGCCACCGGGCTGACCACGAAGGTCGCGATGAGCGCCACGACCGCGATGATCAGGGCGAAGCCGGTCGTGACAATGCCGCCAGGGGTGCGGTACGGCCGGTTCATCCCCGGCTCGCGGACCCGCAGCACGATGTGGCTGATCATCATCAGCACGTAGCTCAGCGCCGCACCGAAGACCGCCATGTTCAGGATCAGATCACCGTGGCCGGTCAGCGACAACAGGAAGCCGATGATGCCGGGGACGATCAGCGCCAGCGTGGGCGCCTTGCGCTTGTTGGTCACCGACAGCGAGGTGGGCAGGTAACCGGCCCGCGACAGCGCAAAGGTCTGCCGCGAGTAGGCGTAGATGATCGAGAAGAAGCTTGCGATCAGCCCGAACAGGCCGATGTAGTTGACCGCCTTGGCGGCGAACCCGGTGCCGCCGAGGGCCTGCACCAGCGGATCGTCCACGGTCGACATCGCGTCGGCACCGCCGGCGCCGGCCGTCAGGAACAGCACCGTCACGCAGGTGATGATCAGCACCGTCATCGCGGCGATGATGCCGCGCGGCACGTTGCGCTCGGGGTTGGCGGTCTCCTCGGCGGCCAGCGGGACACCCTCGACGGCCAGGAAGAACCAGATGGCGAACGGGATCGCGGCCCAGATACCCAGGTAACCGTGCGGCAGGAAGCTCGACGCACCGACCGCGGCGGCGTCGGGGGCGATGTCGGTCAGGTTGGCGACGTCGAAGTGGCCGATCGCGCTCACGGCGAAGATGACCAGGCCCAGCAGCGCGATCGCGGTGATCACGAACATCAGCCGCAGCGCCTCACCGACGCCCGCGAGATGGATTCCGATGAAGATGACGAAGGCCGCCAGGTACACCCACCAGCCCTTGTGAATGCCGAACAGGCCGAGGGATTCGACGTAGCCGCCGATGAACGTGGCGATCGCCGCCGGTGCGATCGAGTACTCGATCAGGATGGCGGTGCCGGTGGCGAAGCCGCCCCACGGACCGAGCGCGCGACGGGCGAAGGTGTAGCCGCCGCCGGCCGCCGGCAGCGCCGAGGACAGTTCGGCCAGGCCCAGGACCATGCAGAAGTACATGGCGGCGATGACCACCACGGCGATCAACAGGCCACCGAAGCCGCCCTGCTCGAGGCCGAAGTTCCAGCCCGAGAAATCGCCGGAGACCACATAGCTGACACCGAGGCCGGCCAGGAGCAGCCACCCGGCGCTTCCGGATTTGAGCTGACGTTTCTTCAGATAGTCAGCGCTCTCCAGGTGTTCTTCCACACCCGCCATTTCAAACTCCTTCATTGACAAAGCTATTCGCATGCGGGGCCGGTTCGAGGAGGGTTGTCACTCCACCCGTCGGCGCCAGATTAAAGGTAGGTTTCTCAACCTTTGACTAAATGAGTATCACCCTCGGCGGTCACGATGTCCACCCCAACGGGAATCTGACTCCAGGCCAGAGGATGACGACGATATTTATTGCAGCACAAAGATTTACGTGTCCGTAACGCTTCCACGAGCACCCGGACGCAAGGGTTCAGAACTGGTACCGCGAGTGTGGAGCTGTTGCGAGCGTGCGGGTCAGATGTCGCAACAGCTCCACACTCGACGGCAGATCAGGGGGCTACCGGGTTCAGAAGAAGCCCTGCGCCTTGTTCGCGTAGCTCACCAACAGGTTCTTGGTCTGCTGGTAGTGGTCGAGCATCATCTTGTGGTTCTCGCGGCCTATGCCGGACTGCTTGTAACCGCCGAACGCCGCATGCGCGGGGTAGGCGTGGTAGCAGTTGGTCCACACCCGGCCGGCCTTGATGTCCCGGCCCGCCCGGTAGGCGGTGTTGCCGTTGCGGCTCCACACGCCGGCACCCAGGCCGTAGAGGGTGTCGTTGGCGATCGAGATGGCGTCGTCGTAATCCTTGAACGAGGTCACCGCGACGACCGGCCCGAAGATCTCCTCCTGGAACAGCCGCATCTTGTTGTGCCCGGTGAAGATCGTCGGCGCCACGTAGAACCCGCCGTTGAGGTCGCCACCCAGATCAGCCCGCTCACCACCGGTAATCAGTTGGGCGCCTTCGGTTTTGCCGATCTCGATGTAGGACAGGATCTTCTCCAGCTGATCGTTGGAGGCCTGCGCACCGATCATGGTCTCGGTGTCCAGCGGGTCACCCTGGCGCACGGCCTTGGTGCGGATGGCGGCCAGCTCGAGGAACTCGTCGTAGATGTCGGCCTGGATCAGCGACCGAGACGGGCAGGTGCACACCTCACCCTGGTTCAGGGCGAACATGGTGAAGCCTTCGAGGGCCTTGTCCTGGAAATCGTCGGCGGCGGCCAGCACATCGGAGAAGAAGATGTTGGGGCTCTTGCCACCGAGCTCCAGCGTCACCGGAATCAGGTTCTGGCTGGCGTACTGCATGATCAGCCGGCCCGTGGTGGTCTCACCGGTGAAGGCGATCTTGGCGATCCGGTTGCTCGAGGCCAGCGGCTTGCCGCACTCGACACCGAACCCGTTGACCACGTTGACCACACCGGCGGGCAGCAGGTCACCGATCACCGACATCAGGTAGAGCACCGAAACCGGGGTCTGCTCAGCGGGTTTGAGCACCACGGCGTTGCCAGCGGCCAGTGCCGGGGCCAGCTTCCAGACCGCCATCAGGATCGGGAAGTTCCAGGGGATGATCTGGCCGACGACGCCGAGCGGCTCGTGGAAGTGGTAGGCGACGGTGTCCTCGTCGATCTGCGAGAGCGAGCCTTCCTGGGCGCGCAGCACACCGGCGAAGTACCGGAAGTGGTCGACCGCCAGCGGGATGTCGGCGTTCAGCGTCTCGCGGATCGGCTTGCCGTTGTCCCACGACTCGGCCAGCGCGATGGACTCGAGATTCTCCTCGATCCGGTCGGCGATCTTGTTGAGGATGACGGCGCGTTCGGCGGGCGAGGTCTTGCCCCAGGCCGGCGCGGCGGCGTGGGCGGCATCCAGGGCCTTCTCGACGTCGGCCTCGCTGGAGCGGGCCACCTCGCAGAACACCTGGCCGGTGACCGGCGTCGGGTTCTCGAAGTAGCGGCCCTCGACGGGGGCGACCCACTCGCCGCCGATGTAGTTGTCGTAGCGGGTCTCGAACGACATCAGGGCGCCCTCGGCACCCGGACGTGCATAAACAGTCATGGCAATCTCCTGCATCGGACACCCAGATGTGTCGGTCGTCACTAAAGGTAGTCAGCAGTAGGTTGCAGCACAGTTGCACTGATCAAAGCAACGTTGCCGACAAGATCAACCCAGCTCGGAGTCGATCCCGGCCAGGTGACCGCGCGCCTGCGCCCGGGCCACCGGGTCGGCCTCGGCGTGGTCGTGCAGGATCCGCCATCCCTGGCGGTCGTCACGACCGTCGGGCAGCGCCAACCAGCGCCGCAACAGGCTCAGATTGCCGCCGGCCAGCACCGCCTCGCGCAGGCTGGCGCTCAGCTCGGTGCGCAGCCGCGCGATGGCCGGTGAGACCGATTGGGGCAACAATGCCCCCGAGTAGGCGTCCAGCGCGGCCGACACGTTCCCGGCCTCCAACGCGTCGTCGACGTCGCCCATGTCGCTGGCCACCGGAGCCATCAGGCGGTACGGCCGCGACTCGATGTAGGTGCTTCCGATGACCCGACGCAGCCGTGACACCTCGGCGCGCACGGTCACCACGTCGAGGTCCTTGTCGTCGAGCAGCATCGCCAGGTGATCGGCGCTCAGCCCCTCGGGGTGCCGGATCAGCAGGACCAGGATGTCGGCGTGCCGGCCGGTCAGCCCGCTGACCTGCGGGCGGCCCGTGGCATCGGTCACGTGCCAGCGCGGGCGGTCGGCACCCAGCACCGTCAACCGTGCCCCCTCGGCCGCGGCCGGCGCGGCAGGACCGGTGAGCCGCAGCAGGGCCAACTGGTTCTCGACTGCGACGGCAGTGGCCCTGACCAGCGCCAATGTCTGCGGTGTCGCGACCGCGGACCCGCCGGTCAGGTCAATGGCGCCCAGCAGCACCCCGGTCGCCGGGTCGTGCACCGGCACCGCGGTGCAACTCCAGGAGTGGACGGTGCGGGAGAAGTGCTCAGACCCGAGGATCTGCAGCTCCCGGTCAAGTGCGAGTGCCGTACCGGGCGCGTTGGTCCCAGCTGCCCGTTCGCTCCAGTCCGACCCGGGCACGAAGTTCATCGCCTCGGCCTTACGGCGTACGCCGGGATCGCCCTCGACCCACAGCAGGGTGCCGTCGGCCGCGGTGATCGCCACCACCACGCCGGCGCCGACGGCGTCGTCGACCAGCAGACGGCGGATCAGCGGCAAGGTGGGCGCGAGCGGATGGGTGTTGCGCAATTCGGTCAGCGCCGCCGCTGCGGCGGCGGCCCGGGTGCCCAGATCGGGGTCGACGCCGGTGGCCAGGCTGCGCTGCCAGCTCTCCACGATGACGCGACGCACCGGGGTGGAATCCAGGGATTCGGCGTCGACCTGGCCCTCGATGAACAGATCATGGATAGCGCGCACCTTCGCGGGCAGTGCCCGGGTCGATATCCGGCCTCCCGCGTTCCTCGATGCGGCCACGGCGATCATCTCTCCCGGCGTCGGGCCATGGGTATGGCATTCACGCGTAACCGCCAGGATAGTTGACCGGGCTGGCCTGTGATGGATACCACCCGCTGGTCAGCCGCCAGAAATCGGGGAATCGCCGCCGCTGCCGGTATGGTTGGTGCCGTCGCGGCTTGCCTGTTCTGCCTCTGCCGCAATCTCGATCCTCAATCTCAGCGCCGTGGGATACACCCACGCCGGGCAGGACAACCGCCCACTTTCTTCGGAGTTTGTTTTTGTCTGCCCAGACGTCTTTTGCTGACCTCGGACTGCCCGCAGAGCTCGTTGCCGCCCTCGCGGCCAACGGGGTGCACAGCCCGTTCCCCATCCAGGCCGCCACCCTGCCCGACTCTCTGACCGGCCGCGATGTGCTCGGCCGTGGCCGCACCGGGTCCGGTAAGACCTACGCCTTTCTGCTTCCGCTGGTGGCTCGGCTGGCGACCAGCGGCACCCGCCGGGCACCGAACCGGCCCCGCGCGCTGATCCTGGCGCCCACCCGCGAGCTGGTCACCCAGATCGAGGCCTCGCTGGCCCCGCTGGCCAGGGCCACCGGTCTGCGGTCGATCAATATCTTCGGCGGGGTGGGACCCAACCCGCAGATCGCCGCGCTCAAGCAGGGCGTGGATATCGTGATCGCCTGCCCGGGCCGCCTTGAAGACCACATGAAGTCCGGCCACGCCGATCTGTCGTCGGTCGAGATCACCGTCCTCGACGAGGCCGACCACATGGCCGACCTCGGCTTCCTGCCCGGCGTGAAGCGTCTGCTGGATCGCACGCCGAAGAACTGCCAGCGCCTGCTGTTCTCGGCCACCCTCGACGCCGGCGTGGACGTTCTGGTGGACCGCTACCTGCACGACCCGGTGATCCACAGCGTGGATTCCGCCCAATCACCGGTGGCCGCGATGGTGCATCACGTTCTGCACGTGGACAATTCGACTCGGATCAACGTGGTCGCCGACCTGGCGGCCGCGCCGGGCCGCACCATCGTCTTCGCCCGCACCAAGTACGGCGCGAAAAACCTGACCCGTCAACTCAACTCACGCGGGATCGCCGCAGTCGAGCTGCACGGCAACCTGTCCCAGAACGCACGTACCCGCAACCTGACGGCATTCTCCGACGGATCGGCGGGCGTACTGGTCGCCACCGACATCGCCGCCCGCGGCATCCATGTCGATGACGTCAACCTCGTCGTGCACGCCGACCCGCCCGTCGAGCACAAGGCCTACCTGCACCGGTCCGGCCGCACCGCCCGCGCCGGGAACGAAGGCACCGTCGTGACGCTCATGCACGACGCGCAGGTCTCCGACGTGCGCAGCCTGACCCGCAAGGCCGGGGTCAAGCCGACGATCACCCGGGTGAAGGGCACCGATCATCCGGTGCTGCGCGAGATCGCCCCCGGAGAACGGGTTTTCGGTGATCCCATCCGTCCCGAGCCGGCCGCCCAGGCTGCTCCGGCGCCGCGTCGTCAGGGCGCCAAGTCCGGGCAGCCCGGCAAGTCGGGTCAGCAGCGTCGCCACCGCCCCAACGGCTCGTCCCGCAACGGCGGCGCCCCGTCGGCGCGGTCCGGTTCCGGAGCCGGCGGACAGCAGCGCGGTGGCCACCGCCGCCCCCGCCGGGCCGGCGACTCCAACTCAAGCCGCTAGAACGGAAGTGTGCGGTCCCGCCCGTCCTCTCCTCCGAGACGGGACCGCACCGGCTCTTCCGCGCGTCAGGCGCCCCAGGTGTTGGCCGCGCTGCGGTCGGTGGCGGCGACCTCGTCGGCACCATCCCGCACCGCATTGCCCAGGGAGACCAGGATGTCGTTGAGGGCCGCCGCGGCCTGGTTCCACCGGGCCTGCTCGACGGCATAGGCCTGCGCCGCCTCGCGGGTCCACACCTGCTGCAGAGGCGCGATCTGCGAACGCAATTCGTGGAGGGCGGCGTTGAACCGGCTCGAGGTGGTATGGATCTCCTGGCGGACCGAGTACTCGATCTCGCCGAAGTCGTAGGACAGGACGTGGTCCATCGTGGGCTCCGATCAGATTCCGTCGCCGACGGTGCCGAGCCGCTGCGCGTGCGCGTCGGCGGCGGCCCGCAGCGTCCGCTCGTTGGACCGAATGGTCTCGGCGATGCGGCCCAGTGTGGTGTGCAGGGTGAGCGATTCGCTGTTCCAGCGATCGACCACATCACGGAACCGGGCGGCAGCCACCCCACCCCACACCGATGGCGGCACGCTGCTCATCTTTCCGATGAACGTCTGCAGCATGGCCCGAACGTCGTCGTTGAGGACGTCGATCCGGTTGGCCACGCTCGTCATTACCTCGAAGTCGGTACCCAACGGCCCCGTCGGTCCTGGTGACATTTCCTCTGACCCTCCGGTCTTGTCTTGCGGGATATAACAATTCGACGCAGCGCGGGCCGGTTCGGTTCCACTCGATTTCTACGACGCCGCGTGCGCCGACCGCGTGGCGGTCTCGCAGGCCGACCGCACCGCGTCGGCGCGTCCCGGCGCACTCTGGCACCCGATCGCGATCCGCACGGCGCCATCGATGAACACCGCCCAACGAATCTCCCGGCCCGCACGGATCTCCCGGTAACTGACCACCGGGCGCGCGGCGACGACCGCGGACGCGTCGAAGTCGACGAATGCCCCAGCGGGCTGCTCCTGCAGAGCCTGCCGCAGGGTTTCGGCCACCCCGCCATCCCCGACGCCGGACTGGGTGAGGTGAATCATCAGCTGCGGGTCGACCGGCGAAACCACCTCAACCCGAGCCGATCCCGGCCCACCGGTAACCCTTCGAACCGACCACCCATCCGGGATCTGCATGACCACCCGGCCCTCGGCGAGGACCGTCATCGCCATCTGGTCCGCCGGTCCACCCTGGGCGAAGGCTATGCCGCCCAACGCGGCCGACAGAACCACCGCGGCACCGAGTGCGCGCCGGCCCGGACGGCGTGGTCGATCCGCGGGATCGACCACGGCCGGAGGATCCGGTACGACGAGGGCGGCACGCCACGCCTCGGTGTCGACACGGGTGGCCTTGACTCCGCGGCCGTGCAATCCAGCGATTACCGCGCTTCCCAGCGCGACCGCACCGGCGACCTCAGCCGGCGCATCGACGGCGACCTCGGCCGCTGCCCCGCCGAGCGCAAGCACCGCCCGTACCACCGCCTCGGGATCCAGATCCGGCTCGACGTGCCGCGCCAGGGTCGTGCTGCCGGAATCGGCGCCCGACACCAGGACGACGTCCTCGGCGACCTCGACCACGGCACACACGTCGGTCAACGCCGCACGCACGGCCTGGACCCGTTGCAGCACAACAACTTCAATGTCCGAGGTGGCCGCAGCCGCCCGCACCCGGTCGCAACGATCGACAGTCCACCAGGTCGGGCAGACCAGAGTGAGGTTGTGTGCCCCCGCCGCAGCAGCGTCGAGCACCTGCACCCACAGATCCGAAACCGCGACCGGGTCGTCGTCGACCAGGACCATCTCGTCGTCGATCCCGGCCACCGCGAGCACGGCGAGGTCCGAGCCCGGACCCGGGCCCCGCACGGTCACCGGACCCACCTCCACAACGGCCGATGTCATGACGCATCCGGCCCATCGGACAGCACGACCTGAACCAGCTGATCCGGTGCCGCACGGGTGGCCAGAGTGCCGCGCCCCGGCGGAAGCCGAACCGGGCGTACCGATCCCAGCAGCACGCCGTCATCGGAGTTCGCACTCATCATCAACCCCATACAGCCGAGGTCTTTGACGGCGGCCAGGACCGGGTCGAACATCGCCCGCGCCGCACCTCCGGACCGCCGGGCGAGCAGCAGGTGCAGTCCGAGGTCGCGGGCATGCGGAAGGTAGGGCAACAGCGGCGAGAGCGGATTGGCTGTGCCACCGGCCACCAGATCGTAGTCGTCGACGACGACATAGACTTCCGGGCCGCTCCACCACGAACGGTCGCGGAACTGTTGCTGAGTGACCTCGGGACCGGGCATCCGACTGCGCAGGGTCTCAAGCACTCTCGGCAGCACCGCATCCAGCGCGCCGGCCGAGGGGGCGTATGCGGCCAGATGCTCCGATTCGACGACTCCGAGCAGCGCGCGCCGAAAGTCCACGATGAGCAGCTGCACGCGGGACGGATCGTTGTGGTCCACCAGATCGCCGCACAGGGTGCGAAGCGCAGTGGACTTGCCGCAACCGGGGTCGCCGAGTATCACCAGATCGGGCTGGGCGGCGAAATCGACCAACACCGGCGCCAGTTCGCGTTCACCGAGGCCCAACAGCGCCTCGGTCGCGGGCCGCGCTCGCGACACCGGGCCCAGCTCGTGTCCACGCACACACGCCGGCAACAGCCGGACACCGGGTGCTCGGGCATCGCCGTACTGCAGGCGCAGAATGTCCCCGATGCGGGCCATCGTCGCGCCGATACCGGCCGCGCTCGGAATGCCATCCAGCCGGGGCAACGCGATCAGTAGCTCGCGGCCGGCACGGGTCAGTCCGCGGCCCGGTGCGTTCTGGACCAGTTGCCTGGCACGTTTCCGGTCCATCTCGGATTCGGCCGGATCCCCGAGGCGTAGCTCGATACGGGTTCCCAGCTGATCCTTGAGGGCCGGCCGGAAATCCGCCCACCGCGACGCCGTCACCACCACGTGGATACCAAGCGAAAGCCCCTGTACCGCAAGCGCGGTGATCGACGGCTCCAGAGATTCGAAATCCCCGCGGAACGTCGGCCAGCCGTCGATGACCAGGAATACATCGCCGAACGGATCGTCGATGCGTCCATCTCGACGACCCACCCGGTATTCGGCCATCGAGCCGATGCCGAGGGCCGCGAATCGGGCTTCGCGGGCGCTGACCAGGGCATGCAGCTCGGCCACCGTGCGCCGGACCAGGTCGGCGTCCGCACGTCCGGCCACCGCACCGACATGCGGCAGCGCCTGTAGGGCACTCAACGCTCCCCCACCGAAGTCCAGGCAGTAGATCGCCACATCGCGGGGATCATGCGTGGCGGCCAGCGCTACCGTCAAAGTCTTGGCAGCCGTGGACTTTCCGGACTGGGGCCCGCCCACGATCGCCACGTTGCCGTGGGCGGCGTCCAAGGCGGCTACCAGTCGATCCCGGCGCTGCTCGAACGGGCAGTCGACCAGCCCGATGGCCACCGTCAGTGGCGCAGAATCGGAAAGCAACACGTCGCTGAGCGGGACGGCGGGCGGCAAGGGCGGCAGCCAGACCTGATGGGCCGGTGGGCCGTGCCCGGCCAGCCGCTCGACCGTCTGGTGCAGCACGGTGGTCGTGGCGGGCGTAGTCCCCCGGTGATCGGTCCGGGAGCTGAGCCTGGTGAATCGTCGCGGCCGCAGCGCGGCCCCGGACAACGGCACAGGCTGCTCGTGCGCTGGGCAACCGGCAGAGACGAATGCGGTCTGGAACCGGATGATCTCGCCGGAGGGAGTTTTCAGGTATGCCGCTCCCGGGGTGCTGGGCAGTTCATACGCATCGGCGATACCGAGCACCGACCGGGATTCACTGGGCGAGAACGTCTTGAGGCACACCCGATATGACAGGTGACTGTCCAGGCCGCGGAGCCTGCCCTCGTCGAGCCGCTGGCTCGCCAGCAGCAGGTGCATGCCCAGTGACCGCCCGAGCCGGCCGATGGCCACGAAAAGTTCGGCGAAATCCGGATGTTGCTGGAGCAATTCGGAGAACTCGTCGACCACGATCAGTAGATTCGGCAGTGGCGGCAGATCGGCCCGGCGCCGGTACTCGGCGATGCTGGCCAGATTCCCGGCGGCCCGCAGCAGCTCCTGGCGGCGGGTCATCTCCCCGGCCAGGGCATCGGCCATCCGGGTCACCAGATGCGCCTCCTCGGCCAGGTTGGTGATCAGCGCGCTGATGTGGCTCACCTTGTTCAGGCCGAGAAATGTTGCCCCGCCTTTGAAGTCGATGAGAACCAGGTTGAGCAGTTCAGGCGGATGTGTGGTGATCAGCCCAAGCACCAACGTGCGCAGGAACTCCGACTTCCCCGACCCGGTGGCCCCGACGCACAGCCCGTGCGGTCCCATACCGTCGTGCGCGGCTTCCTTGAGGTCGAGCTGTAGCGGAGTTCCGTCGGCACATCGGCCCACCGGAACCCGGAGAAATTGCTGGGGATCCATTGATCGCCACAGCGGATCCGTTCCGAGACCGTCGATACCGATCAGCGCCGGCCAGCCCGAGTCATCGGATGCGTCGTCCGAACGGTGCCGCGCCAACCGGCGGGCACAGGTGACAGCCTGCCGATGGGTCATCTGGTCGGGTTGCAGTGGCGCACCACCACACCGCACCGGTTCGGAGGTCAGGTCCAGATGCAGATCGGCACCGGTGGTGTCGATGTCGCGGGCAACGACCAGCAGCGCGACGCCGGCACCAGGGGCGGGTATTGCGGCCGAAGCGGAATCGACGATGACCACGGTGCGCGTCGTAGCACTCCTCTCACCGGAGCCGTCTGCGGTCACGTGGTGGGCGAGCCATTTCAGCCACTCCCAGTGCCGCGAAGTCGGGCCGTCGACGACGGCCGCGATGCGCACGTGTCGCGGGCTGTGCGCGGTGGCCAGCTGGCAGACCACGGCGCGCAGCAGGGCTCGGGCCGCACCGGCCGGACCGCCCACCGTCACGATCCCGAGTTCGTTGAGGTTCAGTGTCAGCGGCACGTCGGCGACCGTCGACCGGCGCCGGATCAGTTGTGCCAGAGCCGATACCGTCACCGGATCGGGTTCGCGCCCCGGGTCGGTGTTGCCCGCGACCAGTCGGGTGGACAGCGGACACTGTCCTATTCCGATCCGCACCTCACAGAAGTCGGGGTCGCCGGGGTGCCGCTTCCACATCTGCTCGCTGCCGGCGAGGGTCCACAGCTGGCCGGGCGCGGGATGCCGCGCGTGCAGTGCCAGCCACTGTGCGCGGCCGGCCTCATCGGTCGCGGCGTCGACCCCGTCGAGATAGCGCAGGTACTCGCAACGGTCCCGGTGCAGCTGCTGGGCCCGGCCGTTGCCTTTCAGACTGTATGCGGCCGTGCCGATCGCCGACATGGCCATCATGATGGGGAACATCGTGGACGCCGCGCCACGACTGGCGGTCGCACCCGAGGTGACGTACACCGCGATCATGCCGATCATCGCGGCCACGAGCACCACCGGCAGCACCCGGGCCAGCGGACCGGCCGGTGTGTGACGAGGTAACGCTGGCGGCGCGTCGATCACCAGTTCCCCGGTCGGTGGCTCCCCCGCCGAGAGCCCGGGGTTGGCGTGCGGTGTGCGGATGGTTGCCATCGACATTTGGACGCACACGGAGACCATCGGGTTCCCGTTTCGCACAGAAATTTTGGTGCGCCGCGGCCCATGTCCGGTCGGTTAGCGTGACAGGTGTCGGCGTCTACGGGGGGTGATGCGATGCCGGATTCCATACGCCACGTGTCGATTCACTGCGCAACGCCGACTGACGCCGAGCACGGCACCACGCTCGATCTGTCGCTACCCGCCGCGATGACCGTCGGCGAACTGCTGCCGTGGATCGTCGATGTGCTCGGCGCCGCCGACGGCACACCGCGGCAGTGGCGGCTGGCTTACCTCGGTGGTCGAAACCTGGAGGAGTCGGCGACCCTGGCGCAGAACGATATTCAAGACGGCGATCTGTTGATCTTGACCGAGTCATGTGATGAGCCCACAGTCCAGCGGCCGCTCATGGCGGCGCTGACCGTCGATTCGACCGATGAGGCCTTTCCGATCGGATTGCGTGTCACCGCCTGCCTGTGGGTCTGCGCTCTGGGCATCGTGACGCTGGCGTGGGCCGGGCTCGGCAGTGTCGGATGGGGCCGGATCGCCGCGGCAGCAGCCGTGGCCGTCACCGTCACCGCGGTCGCGGTGTCTGCTCCACGTCTCGGGCTGAGCCCGACCGTGATCGCGACACTGAACGTGGCCGCCGTGGCCTGCGCCGCGGTACTCGGATTCCTCGTGGTGCCGGCCGGGCCTGCGCCGGCGAATTTCTTCTTGGCCGCCACGGCCGCAGGATCGTTGGGCGTGGTGCTGATCCGCGCGACCGGCTGCGGCAGGCAGGTCCTGATCGCGGTCGTGACCGCGGCGGGAGTGCTCGCCGTGGCGACCGGATTCTCCGCGCTGTGGCCCTTGGCCCCACCAGCTTTGGGTGCGGTGGTGAGCGCGGTCGGATTGGGACTGCTGCCCCTGACCCCGCGGATGTCCATCGCCCTGGCCGGCCTCACTCCGGCGGTGCCGGGATACCCCGGCACCGAGGAGGACGCTGCGGACGACGACAGGTCCGATGCCGCGGCACGTGCACAGTTGGGGCATGAGAACCTGGCCGGCCTGCTTGCCGGGTGCGCTGCGGCGGCCGCGCTGGGAACCGTGATCCTGGCTCTTGCCAGTCTTCGACAGGTCTCTGTCGTCGAGATCGCGCTCGCCGCCGCCGTCGGGGTGGCGCTGCTGCTGCGCTCACGGACCTACGCGTCCGGATCCTGCCGTACCGTCGCGGTGGTCTGTGGATTCCTCTCTCTCACAGTGACTTTCATTCTGGTCGTGGCATGGTCGCCGGCACATGGCAGTTGGACCGGCATACTCGCGGTAGCCGCCGGGATCGCCCTGGTCTGGCCGATCACGATCCGGCATCCCGTGGCGGCACGGCTCGCCGACATCATCGAATACGGCGCGCTGGCTGCGGTGGTGCCGCTGGCCTGTTGGCTCGCCGGCGCCTTCGACTTCTTCGGCCACTTGGGGCTGCGGTGAGCCAGTCCCGGCGATTGGCCGCGATGCTGATCGCCGGGCTTCCGCTGCTGGCGACCGGGCCGGCCGCAGCCGTCGTACCACCGGCGGTGGATTCCACCCTGCTGCCCCAACCGGCTCCGCCTGCGCCCGTCCGGCCCACCGAGCAACGTCAGCCCTGCTATCGATCACCGACCGGAACCACCGGCGCGAAGGGTAGCCCGCTGGATCTCGACGCGGTATGGCCACTCACTCGCGGTGCGGGCCAGACGATCGCGGTGATCGACACCGGAGTGGCTCGGCACCGACTCCTGCCGCGCCTGGTCGGCGGTGGCGACTACGTGTCTCGTGGCGACGGCACCGCGGACTGCGACGGGCACGGCACGATCGTGGCCGGAATCGCCGCTGCCGCACCGAGTGCCGG
Organism: Mycolicibacterium porcinum; assembly: GCA_001942045.1. Classification (GTDB taxonomy): domain Bacteria; phylum Actinomycetota; class Actinomycetes; order Mycobacteriales; family Mycobacteriaceae; genus Mycobacterium; species Mycobacterium porcinum_A. Next base: position 14,436 of record MSTD01000052.1, on the reverse strand, counting down.
CTTCAGCGGAGTTGCCCCCGATGCCACTGTTCTGGCCATCCGGCAGTCGAGCAACAAGTTCGCCGCGGACGGAGCCGCGAACGGGGTCGGGGATGTCAACACCCTCGCCATGGCGGTGCGCACCGCAGCCGACCTCGGTGCGACGGTCATCAACATCTCGTCGGTTGCCTGCGTGCCGGCCGCGGACCCACCCGACGACCGCATTCTCGGTGCCGCACTGAGCTACGCCGTCGACGTGCGCAACGTCGTCGTGGTCGCCGCGGCCGGCAACGTCGGCGCGGGCTGCGCCCAGCAGGACCGCCCGACCGGTCAACTCGGCGCACCCGGCTGGAACAGTGTGCGTTCGGTGTCCAGTCCGGCCTGGTACGACGACCTGGTACTGGCTGTCGGGTCGGTCGGATCCGATGGCACCGCATCGACTTTCAGCTTGGCCGGCCCGTGGGTCGACGTGGCCGCACCCGGAGAGAACCTGGTGTCACTGCATCCCGACGGGGAGCAGTTGATCGACACGATCGGAAGGGATGCCCCGATATCGGGAACCAGTTACGCCGCACCGGTGGTCGCCGGGGTCGCCGCCCTGATCCGCGCCCGGTTCCCGCAGTTGAGCGCGCGGCAGGTGATGCGCCGCATCGAAGACACCGCGCGCACCCCCGCCGACGGCTGGAATCCATACCTCGGTCACGGCGTGGTCGACGCCCTGGCCGCGGTCAGCGGCAGCACCTCGTCGCCGGCCGCCACACCGACCGCCCCGGTCTCGGTGGCACCCGCCGTGCCCGCGCCGACCGATCCCCTGCCCCGGCGCATCGCCTTCGGTGGCGCAGCCGTGTGTGTGGCCCTGACGGTGCTGACCGCGGTGACGCTGGCGGCCAACCGGTTACGCCGGCGCGGTTCCGTTCCCGGGGACCACATCCCGCACGATTGAGGCCGCGTCACGGTCGAGTTCGGGACCACGCGGCAGCATGGCCAGCATCGGCCACGGGGCGGAAACGGCGCCGGTCCCCAGACCGAGGTGCTCGGCAGTCGCCGAATCACGGATCCCGAACAGCACACCGAGGTCGTTCAACAGATACAGCGGTCCACCGACTGTCGCCCCGCGGACGACGCTACCCGCCTGTAGCAGGACACTGCGCCCGACCGGTAAGTGCACCCGGTCGATGTTCGGGCCGCCACCGTCGGCCTGAGCCAGCTGGACGGTGGCGCCCGACAATGAATCGGACACTGTCACAGAGGTATTCGTATCCATTCCCGGCGCCTTCGGATCCCAGCGAGCACACACCACCGCGCGCCCGCGCGGCAATACCCGCTCCGGGAACCGGGCTACCGCAAGGCCGTCAGCGACCGGCACGTCGGCCACCACGTCGGCGGGCAGGACCGGAGGTTCGTCGTCGGATTGCGTCACGCTGAAGCGGATGACGTCGGCCGCCACCCGGTCGATGCGTTGTAGTCCCTCGGCGAGCACGACATAGAACTCGGCGGGTCCGGCACGCTCCACTCGGACCACGGTGCCCACCGTGAGCCCACCGAGCACCGCGGGCCCAGCAGCGCCCACGCCCGCGATCAGGGGTGCGCGCAGCGCCGGGGCCTCAGGCACGGAATCCAACAATGCTTGCGAAACGGATTGAACCGTAACACCTTCCAGGTGCAACGCGCGAACGACGGCGACGTCGCGGAGGTCGACCTGGGCTCGCCATCCATCGGCGAGCAGGTACGTCGGAGCCCCCACAGCGCGTGCCGACACCAACAGTCCCTGGCCGGCCTGCAACGCCGAGGTGTCGTGGTCTTCCCGGCCGGCCAGCAGTACTGTCTCGGCGGGTTCGGCGATATCGCACATCTCCCAGCCCGACTCGTCGAGGGACAGCGGTCGGCCGATCTGGGCGGGCGCCCCCGGAATGCCGACCAGCGGCCCGCGCCGGAACTTCGCGATCACCGCATCATCGACCACAACCGGATCTGCCGGAGTGCCGACGACCAGGCGGGCCGAGACCAGGTTGAGCACCGGATGCACGGTGTCGTCGATGCGTACATACAGCGCGCCGGTGGCCCGCGCCATCAGAATCGGTGCATCACCAGGCGCCGAACCCGGACGCACCACCGCGAGCACCGCGCACCCCGCGACCGCGATGGCCGCCAGAACGCACCCCGCTCCGTACGCCACCGCTTGTGCGCGCAATGGATCGTCGAGCATGCGGGCATCACCACGAACCAGCGCGTGTGCCATGCGCCGCAACAGAAATCGATGCCCGCTGAGCTGTAGCCGAGTGGCCGGTCGCCGTGCCATATGTCCCCCGTGCAGAACCCTAACCCGCCCGGGGACAGCGGGATTGCACCGATTCGGGCCGGCGCTAGTCGACTCGCCGGCGCTGCCGGTAGGCCGCGACGTGCTGACGGTTCCCGCAGTTGCCCGTGTCGCAGAAGATGCGCGAGCGGTTACGCGACAGATCCGTCAGCACCGCCTCACAGTCGGGCGCCGCACAGATCTTCAGGCGACGCAATTCGCCGCCGCGGATCAGGTCGGCCAGTGCCATCGCCATCTCGGCACCCATGCGTTGGGCCAGTGGGTCGTCGACCGAGGCCAGGTGCAGGTGCCATTCGGGCATCTCCTTGTGCCGGGTCAGCCATGGCGACGCCTTGGTGTCACTCAGGAGGGCATTGACCCGACGGACGGTCTCCTCCTCGTCGTCGGCCACCGCCCAGATCTCGCCGAGGCGCGTGCGCAAGGCGCGGACGGCCTCCAGTTCGGCGTCGTCGCGATCGCGCCGACCGGTCCAGCCGAAGTCATCGAGGTATGCGCTCAGATCGGCCTGGTCAGAAAGTTGTTCGCCTTCTACCCGATCGGTGTTCACCAACACCATCGCGGCCCGGAGCGTCAGCTCCGTGTCATAGGTAAAAAGCATTTGACTCATGACCCCCTGTCACCGTAAGTTCAATCCTACTGTCATTACCATAGACACTTTTACTCATGACATGCTCCAGGGGAGGTGTACCGATGACTGCCGAAGCCCAGCTCGACCGCACGACCGCCGACAACCACTTCCGGCTCGGCCTACTGTTCGCCGTCAGCTCCGCACTCGCGTTCGGCTCGTCGGGCCCCTTCGCCAAAGCCCTGATGGAATCCGGCTGGAGCCCCACCGCGGCCGTCACCGCCCGACTCGCCGGCGGCGCGCTCATCATGGCCGCGTTCGCCAGCGTCGTCCGGCCCGGCTGGATCCGCGAGGTGTTCAGCCACGCCAAGACGGTGGTCGGCTACGGCCTGGCCCCGATCGCCGGTGCACAGCTCTGCTACTACAACGCCGTCTCACATCTGTCCGTCGGCGTGGCCCTGCTGCTGGAGTACACCGCACCGATCCTCGTCGTCGGCTGGGTGTGGGCCACCACCCGACACCGGCCCAGCGCCATGACCTTCGCCGGGGTGGCGGTCGCCATCGCCGGCATCGTCCTGGTGCTCGACGTGTTCAGCGGCGCACACATCAACCTCACCGGCGTGACCTGGGGACTGGCCGCTGCGGTGTGCGCCGCCTGCTACTTCATGATGTCCAACCAGGCCAGCACCGACGGCGACGGGCTCAGCCCGATCAGCCTGGCCGCCGGTGGTCTGATCATCGGCACCACCGCCGTGGCGCTCCTCGGCGTCACCGGTGTGATGCCGCTGACCTTCACCACCAACCCCGTCACCCTCGCCGGACACACGACCGCGTGGCTGGTGCCGGTGATCGCCCTGGGCCTGATCCCCACCGCCCTGGCCTACACCCTCGGCATCGTCGGGATCGCCAGGCTCAAGCCGCGCTTCGCGTCACTCGTCGGGCTCTCGGAGGTGCTGTTCGCGGTCCTCATCGCCTGGATCATGCTCGGCGAGGCGATGTCGCTGAGCCAGGCGATCGGCGGAGCGGTGGTGCTGGTGGGGCTGGCCGTGGCCCGGCAGGGCGATCGTAGCGAGCAGGCCGATCCGGAGACCGGCGCTGCCACTCAGGTCGAACTGGCGACCTGGCCCGATATGGCCTTGCAGGAGAACACGGAACGCGCAATCGATTAGCCGCGGCTAACCATTCTGTGTGAATATGTCCTCCGTGAGTCTCCTCCGGAAGTCGGCCCGGGTGGCCGCGATCGTCTCAACCCTGGTCAGCGCGGCTTTTCCGCTGGCGCTCGCCGCGCCCGCCGCGGCGGCACCGTGCTCCGACGTCGAGGTCATCTTCGCCCGTGGCACCAATGACGCACCCGGACTCGGCCGCCCCGGCCAGGCCTTCGCCGACGGACTGAGCTCGCGACTCGGGGGCCGCACCGTCAGCACCTATGCAGTGAACTACCCGGCCAGCTACGACTTCCTGGCGGCCGCCGACGGTGCCACCGATGCAGCCAATCGCATCGCCACCCTGGCGTCGTCCTGCCCGTCCACCCGGGTCGTACTCGGTGGCTACTCGCAGGGCGCCGCGGTCGTCGACATGCTTGCCGGAATCCCTCCGCTCGGCAACAGGGTCGGCGAGATCGGATCGGCTCCGCCGCTCGCGGGCGAGCTGGTGCCCCAGGTCGCCGCGGTGGCGGTGTTCGGCAACCCGTCGGCCAAGTTCGGCATCCCGATCACCTCGTCGGTGTTCGGCGGCAAGGCGATCGACCTTTGCAAGGACGGCGACCCGATCTGTTCACGTGGCCGGAACCCGTTCGCGCACAGCGATTACGTGACCTCGGGCATGGCCGATCAGGCCGCCAACTTCGTTGCGGGAATCGTTTAGCCGTCCCCAGACGTTAGGATTCGGTGTGGCCATTGATCTTGTTCGTCGCTGCACCCTGTCCGTGGCAGCAGCGCTGACCGCCGTTGTCGCCATCGTCGCACCCGCGACGGTGCCCGCCTTGTCCTCGGGTTTGCCGGCGGCATCGGCCGCCTGCCCCGACATCGAGGTCGTCTTCGCCCGCGGCACCAATGACACCCCCGGCCTCGGCCGGATCGGCAATGCGTTCGTCAGCTCGCTGCGCAACAAGGTCGGCGGCCGCTCGGTCGGCGCCTATGCGGTGAACTACCCGGCCAGCTACGACTTCCTGGCCGCGGCCGGCGGCGCCAACGACGCGTCCGGCCACATCCAGTGGATGGTGGACAACTGCCCCGACACCCGCCTGGTGCTGGGTGGTTACTCACAAGGTGCCGCGGTGATCGACGTGATCGCCGCGGTCCCGTTCCCGGCCGTCGGGTTCACCGCACCCCTGCCGCCGAACGTCCCCGAGCACGTCGCCGCAGTGGCCGTGTTCGGCAACCCGTCGGCCAAACTCGGCCTGCCGATGACCGCAAGCCCGGTATACGGATCCCGTGCCATCGATCTGTGCAACCCCGGCGATCCGGTCTGCGGCGACGGCGACAGCGTTCCGGCGCACCGCGCCTACGAGGGCCCGGCCAACGATGCCGCAAACTTCGTCGCCGGTCTGTTGTAGGCCGCATCCGCTACGATCGCTTAGGTGGTCGAACTTCCTACCGAAAGCCAGGTAGCAAGCCGCGTAGTCCGACTGCTTCGGCGGTGGATCGGTGTCGCTGCCATCATCGCCGCGATTGCCGCTGTCCTGCCGGTCGCCTCAGCCGTCCTGCCCGGTACGGCGGCTGTCGCCACCGCCGCCCCGTGTCCTCCGGTCGAGGTGGTGTTCGCCCGCGGCCGTACCGAACCGGCCGGCGTCGGGACCCTCGGCAGCGCCTTCGTCAACGCGCTGCGCGCCAAGACCAACAAGAACATCGGTGTCTACGCCGTCAAGTACCCGGCGGACACCGAAGTCGACATCGGCGCCAACGACATGAGCGGCCACATCCAGTACATGATGAACAACTGCCCGGACACCCGGTTGGTGATCGGCGGGTACTCGCTGGGCGCGGCGGTGGCCGATGTGGTGCTGGCCGTTCCGTTCACCGGCTTCGGGTTCAAGACTCCGCTTCCCGCGGGCGCCGATGGCCACATCGCCGCAGTCGCCCTGTTCGGCAACGGCGCCGCGTGGGTCGGTCCCATCACCCGCTTCAGCCCGGTCTATGCCGACCGGACCATCGAGCTGTGCCATGGCGCCGATCCCATCTGCAACCCGGCTGATCCCGACACCTGGAAGAACAACTGGCCCGATCACCTGGCCGGCGCGTACATCGACGGCGGGATGGTCAACCAGGCCGCAGATTTCGTGTCTGGTCGCATCTGAGGCCGAAACGCTTCGTCGCCGGATCGTTGCCGTACCGGCACCTATTCTCGACGGGACCGTAAATACCATCTAATCCGTGATTGGCCGTCGAATGTCGGCCGCACTGATCACCGTCCTGTCAGCCGTTGCGGCACCGATGGCGGTGGCGCCCAGCATGATCGGCGTCGCGAAGGCAGCCACGTGCCCGCCTGCGGAGGTGGTGTTCGCCCGCGGCCGCATGGAGCCCCCAGGCCCCGGGCAGGTCGGTGCCGCGTTCGTCAACGCGCTCCGCACGCTACGGGGTCCGAACATCGCGCTCTATTCGGTGAAATACCCGGCCGACACCCAGGCCGACGTGGCCGCCAACGACATGAGCCGCCACGTGCAGTGGATGACGCGCAACTGCCCGAACACCCGGCTCGTGCTGGGCGGCTACTCCTTGGGCGCCGTCGCCACCGACCTCATCCTGGCGATGCCGATCGCCGCGTTCACCTTCAACAGTCCGCTTCCGAAGGGCACCGATCGGCACGTCGCGGCAGTCGCACTGTTCGGTAACGGCGCCAACTGGGCCGCCCCGATCACGCTGTTGAACCCGACGTATCAGAATCGCACCATCGACCTGTGCCACTCGGACGATCCGATCTGCAATCCGAGCAGCCCGTACAACTGGCGGGCCGGATGGCAGGATCACCTGGCGCCCGGCTACATCAGGTCGGGAATGGTGGCCCAGGCGGCCAGATTCGTCTCTGCGCGGCTGTGAGGGCTGTGGATAACCTCCGGGCGGGCCAACCGAACTGTCGGTGAACCGTCCGATGCTGGCCGCGTGACGAAACAGTATCTGGGATCTTTTCCCGGACGACGGCCCAGCCCCTTCCGGGGTAGCGATGCGGTACGTGCCGGGATACTCACCGAGCATGAACTGCGGATGAATCATCGCGCCCTGTACCGCGACGTCTATCTCGCCAACGACGTCGGCCTATCTCCACTGTTGCGGGCCCAGGCCGCATGGCTGTTCGCCGGTCCCGACGCGGTGCTGAGCGGAGTGTCCGCGGCGGCAGTGCATGGCACCAGGTGGCTGGACGTCAACGCGCCGGCTGAGGTCGTGAGAAGCAACAGACGCGCGCCAGACGGGCTCCGAGTGCATTCGTATGTCCTTGCACCAGGCGATATTTGCGATATCCACGGTATGCGGGTCACCACCGTGGCGCGGACGGCGTTTGATTTGGGCCGATTGCTACCGTGCGCTGATTCCGTGCCGATCTTGGACGCGCTGATGAACAAGACCAAACTGGACCAAGACGAGGTGTGGAGGCTGGCCGAGGCTAATCGAGGGATTCGGGGCATCAACCGCCTACGCATAGCGCTGGCATGCGCCGATGGCGGTGCCGATTCGCCGCTCGAGACGCGAACTCGGCTCGTGCTTCAACGTACGGGGGTACCGGGACTGCAGACTCAAATCCCCTTCTACCAGTGGGGTTTGATCTGGATTCGGGCAGCGATGGGCTGGCGTCAATGGAAGGTCGCGGTCGAGTGCGATGAGGAACGAGATCATGCGGACTACCGAACGTGGGTGCACTTGCACACGGCTGAACTCGAATCGTACGGCTGGACAGTGGTCTGGGTTACCGAGTCGATGCTCTCGGAGCCGAACAACATCATCGCGAGGGTACGGCGAAAGTTGTCGGACGCTCGGATGTCCTATTGAGGAGACTATGACGAGTGTGTCGCCTTTTGTGCCGGGTCCTGCGAAACCGCATCGACAACATACACATTCGTCACAGGGTCGAGAAGAGTATGTACGTGCGGGAATCCGAGCGCTGCCGTGCAGACCGTGCGCTCAGTCGGCCGTCCGCACGTCTCGGGTGATCAGGTTGCGGGCCTCGAGCTGGTCATCGGGCGGATAGTCCACCTGTACCAGCGTTAGGCCACGGGCCGGGGCAGCGGCGAAATCACTGGACCGGCTCGTCTCGCTCAACAGTGCCGCGGTCCACTCGGCTGACCGCCTGCCCTCCCCCACCGCCAGCATCGCGCCGACCAGCGAGCGAACCATGTTCCAGCAGAAGGCATCCGCGGTCACATACGCCGTCACGTAGAAGCCGTCGCGCACCCACTCCAACCGCTGCAGGTCGCGGATCGTCGTGGCCCCGGGGCGGTGACGGCAGAAGGCTGCGAAATCGTTGAGTCCCAACAGTTCCCGCGATGCAGCTGCCATCGCGTCGAGGTCCAGAGGTTTCGACCACGGTGTGACGAACCGGGCTTCGGCCGGCTCGACCCCGTAGGTGGCCAGACTCAGCCGGTAGGTGTAGTGCCGGCGTAGTGCCGAGAAGCGGGCATCGAAACCCGCAGGCGCCCGGACGATGTCGCGGATCCGGACATCAGTCGGCAGCAGCCGCGCCAATCGCCGTACCAGCGGCGTGAATTCGGCATCACCCGGACGAGTGGTCCGCGGATACACATGTGGGAGCGCATCGGTGGGAACGTCGACGTGCGCGACCTGGCCGGTGGCATGCACCCCGGTGTCGGTACGGCCCGCGGTGCGCGTCACCACCGGCGTACGGAACACCGTCGAGAGCGCCTCATCGATCACTCCCGCGACCGTGCGCTGCCCCGCCTGCACCGCCCAGCCCGCGAAATCGGTGCCGTCGTAGGCGATGTCGAGCCGCAGGCGGATAAAAGAGACATGCCCGCCACCGGATTCGGTGGCGGGCATGCTCATGTTGTCACTACGACTTGGCAGCGTCATCCTCAGCCGCAGCCTCAGCTGTCTCGGCGTCGGCGATGGCGGCGTCCTCAGCCTCGACCTCGGCGACCGGGGTCTCCTCGGCCTCTTCAGCCTTGGGCGCCTCGGCGGCGGCAGCCTTGGCCTGCGCGGCGGCAGCGCGACGAGCGCGGTCCGCCTCGGAGGTCACCGTCTTCTCCCGCACCAGCTCGATGACCGCCATGGGAGCGTTGTCGCCCTTACGGTTCTCGACCTTGATGATGCGGGTGTAGCCACCCTCGCGATCGGCGAAGAAGGGGCCGATCTCGGCGAACAGGACGTGCACGACGTCCTTGTCGCGGATCTTCTTCATCACCTCGCGCCGGTTGTGCAGCTCACCCTTCTTGGCGTGGGTGATCAGCTTCTCGGCGTACGGACGCAACGCCCGGGCCTTCGGCTCGGTCGTCTTGATGCGACCGTGCTCGAACAGCGACGTGGCCAGGTTGGCCAGGATCGCCTTCTGGTGAGAGGACGACCCGCCGAGGCGAGCACCCTTTGTGGGCTTGGGCATTGCGACTATCTCCTAGATGGGGCCGGTCCCCGTATCAGGTAGGACCGGGACGGTAATTCTTTACAGCTGCTCGGTCTCGGCGTAGTCCTGGTTGTCGTCCAGGTCGTAACCACCGGCGTCCGCGGTCCACGTGCCGGTGGCGGCGTCGTAACCGGCGACCTCGGACGGATCGAACGTGGCCGGGCTGTCCTTGAGCGAGAGACCCAGCTGGTGCAGCTTGATCTTCACCTCGTCGATGGACTTCTGGCCGAAGTTACGGATGTCCAGCAGGTCGGACTCCGTGCGGGCGACGAGCTCGCCCACCGTGTGCACACCCTCGCGCTTGAGGCAGTTGTACGAACGGACGGTCAGGTCCAGATCGTCGATCGGCAGCGCGAAGCTGGCGATGTGATCCGCCTCGGCCGGCGACGGGCCGATCTCGATGCCCTCGGCCTCGACGTTGAGTTCCCGTGCCAGACCGAACAGTTCGACCAGGGTCTTGCCGGCCGACGCCAGGGCGTCGCGCGGGCTGATCGAGTTCTTGGTCTCGACATCGAGGATCAGCTTGTCGAAGTCGGTGCGCTGCTCGACACGGGTGGCCTCAACCTTGTAGGTCACCTTCAGCACGGGGCTGTAGATGGAATCGACCGGGATACGGCCGATCTCGGCACCCGAGGCCTTGTTCTGCACGGCGGGAACGTAGCCGCGGCCACGCTCGACGACGAGCTCGACCTCGAGCTTGCCCTTGTCGTTCAGCGTCGCGATGTGCATGTCCGGGTTGTGCACGGTCACGCCGGCCGGCGGCACGATGTCGCCGGCGGTGACTGCACCCGGGCCCTGCTTGCGCAGGTACATGGTGACGGGCTCATCCTCTTCGGAGGACACGACCAGGCCCTTGAGGTTCAGGATGATGTCGGTGACGTCTTCCTTCACCCCGGGGACGGTGGTGAACTCGTGCAGCACACCGTCGATGCGGATGCTCGTGACCGCTGCGCCCGGGATGGACGACAGCAGCGTGCGCCGCAGCGAGTTACCCAGCGTGTAACCGAAACCGGGCTCCAGCGGCTCGATGACGAACTTGGAGCGGTTGTCGGCGAGGGTTTCCTCCGACAGTGTGGGTCGCTGAGAGATCAGCATGGTGTTTCTTCTCCTTCTCGGCACCCGCTATTTGATGCCGTCTGGGTGCTCATCGGCCGGTTGGCCGGTGAGCGGTTACTTCGAGTAGAACTCGACGATGAGCTGTTCGGTGAGCGGCACCTGGATCTGGGCGCGCTCGGGCAGCTGGTGCACCAGGATGCGCTGACGCTCCCCGACGACCTGCAGCCACGACGGGACCGGACGCTCACCAGCGGTCTGCCGAGCAACCTCGAACGGCAGGGTGTTGAGCGACTTCTCCTTGATGTCGATGATGTCGTACTGCGACACCCGGTAGCTCGGGATGTTCACCTTGACACCGTTGACGGTGAAGTGGCCGTGGCTGACCAGCTGGCGGGCCATCCGCCGGGTCCGGGCCAGGCCCGCACGGTAGATGACGTTGTCCAGGCGGCTCTCCAGGATCTGGAGCAGGTTCTCACCCGTCTTGCCCGACTGGCGGTTGGCCTCTTCGTAGTACTTGCGGAACTGCTTCTCCAGCACGCCGTAGGTGAAGCGAGCCTTCTGCTTCTCCTGCAGCTGGGTGCGGTATTCGCTCTCCTTGATCCGCGCGCGGCCGTGCTGGCCGGGCGGGTAGGGGCGCTTCTCGAACGACTGATCTCCGCCGACCAGGTCGACACCGAGACGACGCGACTTGCGGGTGGCGGGGCCGGTGTAACGTGCCATTTTCTAGATCCTCCCTAGACCCGGCGCCGCTTGGGCGGACGGCAGCCGTTGTGCGGCTGCGGAGTGACGTCGGAAATCGCGCCCACCTCGAGGCCTGCGGCCTGCAGCGAGCGGATGGCGGTCTCGCGGCCCGAACCCGGACCCTTCACGAACACGTCGACCTTCTTGACGCCGTGCTCCTGCGCCTTGCGGGCCGCGTTCTCGGCGGCCAGCTGTGCGGCGAACGGGGTCGACTTACGCGAACCCTTGAAGCCGACGTGACCCGACGACGCCCAGGCGATGACGTTGCCCTGGGGGTCGGTGATCGAGACGATCGTGTTGTTGAACGTGCTCTTGATGTGAGCGGCGCCGTGCGGGACGTTCTTCTTTTCCCGGCGACGGGTGGTCTTACCGCGCTTGGCGCCGGCAGCCTTCTTCGGTGGTGCCATCGGGGTTACCTAGCCTTCTTCTTGCCGGCGATGGTGCGCTTCGGGCCCTTGCGGGTACGCGCGTTGGTCTTGGTCCGCTGGCCGCGCACGGGCAGACCGCGGCGGTGCCGCAGGCCCTGGTAGCAGCCGATCTCGATCTTGCGGCGAATGTCGGCCTGCACCTCGCGGCGCAGGTCACCCTCAACCTTGAGGTTGCCTTCGATGTAATCGCGCAGAACCGTCACCTGATCGTCGGTCAGGTCCTTCGTGCGCATGTTCTTGTCGATGCCCGTCGCCGAGAGAATCTCGTTCGAACGGGTACGGCCGATGCCGTAGATGTAGGTCAGGGCAATCTCCATGCGCTTGTCGCGCGGAAGATCAACGCCCACGAGCCGTGCCATGTGGCGGTTTCCTTTTTCTCTGCGGAGGTCTGGTCCCAGCCCGTTCCCTTCAGCCCCTAAGGGCTCGTAAGGGGTCCGGCCTCCGTGCCGGACGTGGATGAGTGCTCATCGCGGGTGAGCGGCGGATCCGCTCAGTGGTGCTGGGATTTCATCATTCAGTTGTGTTGCGATCCGTTATGACGGATCAGCCCTGCCGCTGCTTGTGGCGCGGATCGCTGCAGATCACCATGACCCGCCCATGCCGGCGGATCACCCTGCACTTATCGCAGATGGGCTTGACGCTCGGGTTCACCTTCACGGCTTTTTCGATCCTTCTGGCTCTGTTGGTGTCGTGCACGTACGCACGTCACCGGTTCTCGTCGTTACTGGTCGGGCTTCTATCGGGTCACTTGTACCGGTACACGATGCGGCCCCGGGACAGGTCATAGGGAGAGAGCTCCACCACTACCCGGTCCTCGGGCAGGATGCGGATGTAGTGCTGCCGCATCTTGCCGCTGATGTGGGCCAGGACCTTGTGTCCGTTCTCCAGCTCAATGCGAAACATCGCATTGGGCAGAGGTTCGACCACGCGACCCTCGACCTCGATGGCACCGTCTTTCTTGGCCATGCTGTTCGGCGATCCTTGCTTTCGTTTCGTAGCTTCATTAGTCGCAATGCAGCCCGTCGTGATGCTGCCGGCGACCAACTTCAAAACGTGAGCCGGATCCAGACGAAATTGCAGAAATTCAGCAGTTCCAAGACGGGGCACACAAAAAGTCGGCGCGATAGCCGCACCGTTGGTCCACAATACCCGCTCAACGGCCTGCGCCAAAATCACGGCTGAACAGGCCCGGCCGGTCGAACCCTACGCCGAAGATTGGTGCACGGCGCAGCCCGGGATCAAGCGAGAATGGTACGGACCGATCCGCGATCCGGAGAACGGAGGCCACGAGCACGTGATGGCTGTGTACCTGGCCGCGTTCGTCGTCGGCGGCATCGCCGTTCTGGCCGCCCTCCTGCTCGCCGACGTCGGGCATGGCGACGGGATGCCGTTCCTGAGTCTGACCGGCTTGTCGGTGGCCTTGCTCGGCGCCGGAACCGGAGGTCTGATCGGCACCTGGCTCGGACTCGGCACGGTGTGGACCGTAGCCCTGGCGGCGGCCTGCGCGGTGGTACTGGTGTTCACCCTCAACGGCCTGCTGCTGCCCTACATGCGCCGCCAGCAGGCCAACTCGCACCGCGGCCGGTCCTCGTATGTCGGTCTGCTCGGCACGGTCACTCTCGAGGTCCCGCCGGGCGGCTGGGGTGAGGTCTCGTTCGTCGACCCCGACGGCAACCGCGTGTTCTCCCGCGCCAAGAGCGACGAAGCCGATGCGCTGCCGAAGGCCACCCGCGTCTACATCTCCGACATCGATCCGGACTTCGTCCACGTCGTCGCTGTCCCAGAAACCTGAGCAGTTCCCGAGCACCGAACCTTCAGAAAGGCACTACCGTGTCCCTGCTGCTGATCGTCGTCCTGGCCGCCATCGCCGCCATCCTGATCCTCGTGGTCATCCCGATGGTCTACGTGAAGAACTACATCAAGGTCCCGCCCAACGAGGTTGCGGTGTTCACCGGCCGCGGCACACCCAAGGTGGTCCGCGGCGGGGCCCGGTTCCGGATGCCCGGCATCGAACGGGTGGACATCATGAGCCTTGAGCCGTTCAACGTCAGCATCAACCTGCAGAACGCGCTGTCGAACAATGGTGTGCCGGTCAACGTCGAGGCGGTCGGGCTGGTCCGCATCGGCTCGGCCGACGAGGCCGTGCAGACCGCGGTGCAGCGCTTCCTGACCTCTGACCTCAACGAGCTGCAGCGGCAGATCAACGAGATCCTGGCCGGTTCGCTGCGCGGCATCACGGCCACCATGACGGTCGAGGATCTCAACTCCAACCGCGACAGCCTGGCCCGCAGCGTGGTCGAGGAGGCCGGCGGCGACCTGGCCCGCATCGGCATGGAGGTCGACGTCCTCAAGATCGCCGGCATCTCCGACGCCAACGACTACCTGAAGTCGCTCGGCCAGCGCCGCATCGCCGAGGTCAAGCGGGACGCCACGGTCGGCACCGCGGAGGCCGAGCGCGACGCCCAGATCCAGTCGGCCAAGGCCCGTCAGGAGGGTTCGATCGCCCAAGCCGAGGCCGACACCGCGATCGCCACCGCCAACCAGAAGCGCGACGTCGAACTGGCCCGGCTGCGCGCACAGACCGAGGCCGAGAACGCCCAGGCCGACCAGGCCGGACCGCTGGCGAACGCCCGGGCCCAGAAGGACGTCGGCATCGCGATCGAACAGGCCGAGGCGGCTCGCGTGCAGGCCCGGATCGAGGTGGAGCAGCGTCGCGCCGAGCAGGCGCAGGCCGCGCTTCAAGCCGACGTGATCGCTCCGGCCGAGGCGAAGCGGCAGGCCGACAT
>MSTD01000051.1 GCA_001942045.1 Mycolicibacterium porcinum | reverse complement strand
AGATGATCCAGACCCAACCACCGCAACGCGGCAATTGCCAGACTGACACTGAGACGCAAACCTGCCCGATTTCCAGCTTGGATTCAGGCGGTGGCTGCAACGAATGTGGACGGGTCTGACAGCAGTCGGTCGAGTTCTTCGGCGGGAGTGCGCCATTTGAGTCGTTTGCGGGGTCGGGCATTGAGCTCGGCGGCGACCTCGTCGAGCCAGCCCGGCCCGTAGAACGACAGGTCGGCGCCTTTCGGAAAGTACTGGCGCAACAGTCCGTTGGTGTTTTCGTTGGTGCCGCGTTGCCACGGACTATGGGGATCGCAGAAGTAGATCGGCAGCCCGGTAGCCTCGGTGATCTTGGTGTGCAGCGCCATTTCCTTGCCCTGGTCCCAGGTCAGCGAGCGGCGCAGGACCTCGGGGATGTCGGGAAGCTTGACGCTCATAGCGTCGGCGAGGGTGGCTGCGGTGCGGTCGCCGGGCAGGTGCAGTAAGACCACGAATCCGGTGGTCCGCTCGACCATGGTGCCGATCGCCGAACCTGAGGCGGTGCTGCCCAAGATCAAGTCCCCTTCCCAGTGGCCGGGGATCGCCCGGTCATCGGCCTCCTTGGGGCGATCGCTGATGTTGATCATGTCTTTGATCTTGCCGCGGTCACTAGTACTGTTGCGGCCCTGTGGTTTCCGCTGCACTCGGCCGGTGCGCAACGCGGTCTTGACCAGCCGGGCCAATTCCCCGCGCGGTTGAACGTAGAGGGCTTGGTAGATCGTCTCGTGTGACACCCACATCTCCGGATCGTCGGGGAAGTCCTGGCGCAGTCGTTCGGCGATCTGCTCGGGACTGTGCCGTTGTTCCAAGCGTGCCACTACTTCGGCCAACAGCGTCGGTCTGTCCTCGAGCTTGCGTGTTTTGGGACGGCGGCGGTTCTCGTCGGCCTTGTCCTGCCCGACCCTGGCTCGATACCCCGACCCGATCAGTCCCTTGACGATCTCGCGGCGAATCGTGTCGCGGTGGCGCCCCAACTTCTCAGCCGCCTCAACCCGCGAGTAGCCCTGCTCGAGGAGGTCTTCGAGTCGACACCGCTCGCCGAACGTCAATGGTGCACGCGGCCGCGGTGACCCGTCGATGTCCACGATGGCAGGGGCAGGAGTTCTGGGCACGAACCCAGCCTGTTTCACCCACCGCTTGCCGGCGTGTTCTGACACGCCCGCAGCCATCGCAGCCACAGCCACCGACACGCCCGCCCGCAGCTGTTCCCAGAACGCCGCGCGTGCTTGCGGGGAGTAGCGGATACCGCAATGACGCTTGTCAGCGCGATATCCAGCAGCCTGAGCCCACCGCTGCCCAGTGCGCTGTGACACTCCGGCCACCGTGGCTGCCGCCGTCACCGATAGCCCCGAACCCAACTCCTCCCAAAACCGCTCCCGTACCGAGTCCGCCACCGCAGACGACCCAGGCTCCCGAAACCCCATCGAACAACACCTCCGACCTCGTCAGGTGTTGCAGCGACCGCTTGAGTCTGAGCAGCGAAAAGGGGCAGGTTTGCGTCTGCTCGCGGAAGGACGTTACGGGTCGCGGGGCAGGCCCAGCAGCCGTTCGGCGATGATGTTGAGCTGCACCTCGCTCGTGCCGCCGTAGATCGTGGTGGCGCGGCTGGCCAACAGGTACTCGGCCCAGCGGCCGAACTCCGTCTCGGGATCGCCGACGGCGCCGTCGGTGCCGAAGGAGGCGACCGCGAACTCCGCGTAGCCCTGGCCGGTCTTCATCGACAGCAGCTTGGAGATCGCTGCCGCGGGCATGGCGTCGCCGCCGGCCAGCGTCAGCAGGGTCGACCGCAGGTTCAGCACCTTGGCGGCATGGCCCTCGGCGATCAGCCGGCCGGCGTGGTTCTGCTCGATCTGGTCGAACTGGCCGTCGCGCAGGAACGCCACGAACTGGTCGAGATTGGCCAGGAAGGGCGGCTCACTGCTGCCGATCGACACCCGCTCATTGGTGAGGGTGTTGCGGCTGACCTCCCAGCCGCGGTTGACCTCGCCGAGCACCATGTCGTCGGGTACGAACACGTCATCGATGAACACGGTGTTGAACATCGCGTTGCCGGTCAGCTCGCGCAGCGGCTTCACCTCGACGCCCGGCGCCTTCATGTCCAGCAGGAAGTATGTGATGCCATTGTGTTTCGGGGCGTCGGAGTCGGTCCGAGCCAGCAGCGCACCCCACTCCGAGTACTGCGCACCCGTCGTCCAGATCTTCTGCCCGGTGATGCGCCAGCCGCCGTCGACCTTGGTGGCCTTGGTGGTCAGGCTGGCCAGGTCCGAACCGGCACCCGGCTCGGAAAACAGCTGGCACCAGATTATTTCGCCGCGGAAGGTCGGCGGCAGGAAGCGCTGCTTCTGCTCGTCGGTGCCGAACGCCACGATCGACGGGATGATCCACGAGGCGATGCCCATCTGCGGGCGGCGGACGCGGCCGGTGCTGAACTCCTGGGCGATGATGATCTGCTCGATCGGCTCCGCCGCGCGACCCCACGGCCGGGGCAGGTGCGGCTGCACCCAGCCGCCCTCGGCGATCGCGGTGTTGCGCTCAGTGCCCTTCGGAATCGCCTTCAGCCCAGCGACTTCCGCGCGGATCTCGTCGCGTAGCTTCTCGGTGTCGGGATCGAGGTCGATGTCGACCGGGCGCATTCCGGTCGTTGTCGCGGTATCGACGACGGACTGCGGGTAGTCCGAGGCCCGGCCGAAGCACGCGGCCAGCACGAGGGCGCGCCGGTAGTACACGTTGGTGTCATGCTCCCAGGTGAAGCCGATACCGCCGTGCACCTGGATGCAGTCCTGGGTGGCGTGCTGTGCGGCGGCAGGTGCCAGGGTGGCGGCCACTGCGGCAGCGAACTCGAAATGGGTTTGCGCAGAAGCGTCTTCCTGCGCCTCGTCGAGCGCCCGGGCGGCGTCCCAGACCGCGGCGGTGGCCCGCTCGGTCTCGGCGATCATCCCGGCGCACTTGTGCTTGATCGCCTGGAACTGGCCGATCGGCCTGCCGAACTGTTCGCGGATCTTGGCGTACTCGGTGGCGGTGTCGGTGGCCCACCGGGCGACACCGATCGCCTCGGCCGACAGCAGGGTCGTGATGAGCGCACGGGCATGGGCGCGGCTGAGGGTGGACAGCACCCGGTCGCCGGCCACCTCGGTGGCGTTGGCCCGGACGTGGGCCAGTGGACGCAACGGGTCGACGCTGCGCACCGGCTCGATCTCCAGCTGGGCGGCGTCCAGCACCACCCACTGGACTCCGGACTCGATCGCGACCGGCAGCACCAGGACTGATGCCTGCGCCGCGGCGGGTACCGCCCGTGCCTCGCCGCGGATCACCAGGCCGTCGCCGTGCCGGGTCGCGGTCAGGCCGGAGTCGATGGCGTAGGCGGCGATCGTCTCGCCGGAGGCCAGGCCGGCCAGGACCTTGGACTCGGAGTTGTCGGCCGAGATCAGCGCGCCGGCGATCGCTGACGGGACGAAGGGGCCCGGCACGGCGCCGTACCCGAACTCGGCCAGCGTGATGGCCAGCTCGAGGATTCCGAATCCTTGTCCGCCAACGGATTCCGAGAGGTGGACGCCCTGCAGGCCCTGCTCGGCGGCGGCTTTCCAGTACGGCGGCGGGTTGGGGATCGGCGCCTCCAGAGCCTCGTGCAGCACCTCCGACGGCGCTACCCGTGCGACGAGGGATCGAACAGAATCGGCCAGGTCGCTGTGCTCAGACGTGATCGCAATGGGCATGCGGCACCTCCATCCGGGGCATGTTTCGAATAACCGGTCGGTTGGGCCGAGGGTACTCCGGCGTGATGCGCGCCACTCCAGCGGCCTATTTAACCCCGTTAACTACGTGGGCCAGGTGTTTGCCGTCGCGGATGCGTTGGCAGTTGTCGACCGCCATGGTCAGGTAGCGGCGCATGGTGTCGACGGTGTACCAGGTGACGTGCGGGGTGAGCACCACATTGGGCAGCTCGAGCAGGGGATTGCCGGGCAGCACGGGTTCTTCGGCGAAGACGTCCAGGCCGGCCGCGGCCAGGTGCCCGGTGCGCAGTGCCTCGACGAGGGCGGGCTCGTCGATGATCGGACCGCGCGCGGTGTTGACGACGACGGCGCCGGGCTTCATCGACGCCAGGGCCTTGCTGTCGAGGAGTCCGTGGGTGGCCTCGGTCAGCGGAAGGTGCAGCGAGACGATGTCGCTGGCAGCCAACAGCTCTGGCAGGCTGCGCCACTGCGGGTGCCCGGTGTCGCGGGTGCTGGTGTGGATCACCTGTGACGGGTCGGCACCCATCGCGACCACGATCCTCTCGACCCGTTTGGCGACGTTGCCGTAGCCGAGCAGGCCCACCGTGCAGCTGCCGATGTCGCGCACGGTTTCGCCCAGGCTGTGGTCCGAGGGCCAGCCCGTGCCCTCCCGGGTGGCCCGGTCGAGTTCGGGTAAGCGGCGCAGCGCGGCGAGCATCAGCAGCACGGTGCCCTCGGCCACCGACGGCGCATTGGCCCCGGGCATGTTAGCCACCAGGATGCCCAGGCGGGTGGCGGTGTCGACGTCGATCGTGTTCACTCCGGCGCCCAGTTTGTGCACCAGCCGCAGCCGCAGGCCACGCTCCAGGTCGTCACCGGAAACCGGCCGCAGCACATGCCAGAGCACCTCGGCCGACGGCAGTTCCCGGTAGAACGTGGCGTCGTCGTCCTCGGCGCAGAATGTCACGTCGAGCCAGTCCCGATGGGGTGCAAGAAAATCCATCACCTTGTCACCGGGGGTGAAGTGGCCCAGGACCTTGATCCGGCCGGGGTTCACCGCCACCGCTTCGCGATCCATCGGGCGATGGTATCGGCCTGCTCGGCCCGCGCGCCCGGAGTCGTGAAGTAATGATCGGTGTCGATCGAGCACTGCGACTTGTCCGTGCCGGCTAGTGCGTCGTAGATGCGTGCGGCGTCGGACGGGTACACCCCGGTGTCCTGATCGGCGTTGATCACCAGTGCCGGACAGGTGATGCGGGCCAGATGCGGCTCGGCTCGGGTCTGGGCGTGGCGCAGGCTCCACATGCCGATCCAATTACGCACGGTGGTGGCCGCGGCGATGCCGCGCGCGGACCGGTTGGCCTTGATCGGCGTCCCGGCGTAGCACAGATTGGGTTGCCGGTTGGTCGGTTCGACTGTCGGGTCGACCATTCGCGGGTCGGCCCAGGTGCGCATCACCGTGAATGGGCGGTCCGAATATCCGGCTGCCTGAATCCTTTTCAGCTCCTGCTCGGCCCAGTCGGTGATCTTCTCGTTCCGGGCGATCTGGGCGGCGCGGTAGCGCGCCACGAAATCGGCGGAGTACGGCGCGGGATTGCGTTCGTCGAACAGTTCCAGTTCGGGGTCGCTGGCGATGGCGTCGTTCTCGTCGACGACGGACGCGTCCATCCACGCGGTCAGGACGTCGGGCCGGCCCGGATGGGCCGCGCTGGCCACGTATCCGTCGGCGGGCAACAGTTCGGTCAGGCCCGCAGCCGGCCGCATCCCTGCCAGTGGCTCCACATTCGGATCGACGGCTTGGGACTGGTAGGCCGCCATCAGCGAGCCGCCACCGGAGTTGCCCAACAGGACAATGGTTTCGACGCCCTGTACTTCGCGCAGCCAGCGGACGCCCACACCGATGTCTACCAGTGCATGGTCCAGCAGGAAGTTGCTCTCGAAGCCGCGGAAGCGAGTGTTCCAGCCGAGGAATCCGATGCCGCGAGCGGCCAGGTACTCGGCGATGTAGTGCTCGGAGAAGTCGATCTGGTAGTGCGTGGCGATCACCGCGACCGTGGGCTTGCGTTCTGCGCTCCGGTAATACAGTCCCTGGCACGGGTATCCGCCCGCCCCGGCTCGCTGGGCCGTCGGCGATTCCAGGCCGACGAACTCGCGAGTGACTTCTGTACTCATGAACGCGGGGTCTCCTCGTGGTAGATGGTCCGGTAAAACACGTTGGCCAGGGTGGTGATGCAGGCGGTGTCGTCGGCGGTGGCGTCGCGGCCGCCGGACAGTTGGACGTAGCAGAACTGGTTGAGCATCGACACCAGGGCGACGGCGGTCAGGTGCGGGTCGTCGTCGGGGCAGAATCCTTGCTGCTGAGCATGTTTGATCATCTCGGTGATCATGGCGATGGGCAGCTGGCAGATCTCGTCCCAATATTCGGCGAAGTCGTCGTCGATCATCGCCATCTGGGACACGCTGATGATCTCGGCCAGGCGGTGCCGGTAGGTCATCCAGTGCGCGGCGGCTGCCTGGTGGCAGCGTTCCCAGTTGGTCAGATTCGGTGCGGTCGCGGGGAGTGCACGCTCGCGGGCCTCGTTGCGGAATCGCAGGGCCCATTCGCGGACCATGGCCTCTTTCGAGGCGTAGTAGTTGTAGAACGACGCCGCGGACCGGCCTGCCTCGGATGCTATGTCGGAGATCGTGGTGGCCAGGATGCCCTTGCGGGCCACCACGGCGCGGGCCGCGCTGTCGATCGCGGCCTGGGTCTGGCGCCCGCGCGCGGTCGGTAGCGGGGTGCGGGGGCTGACGGTCACGGATTTCCTCACTCCCGGCGGGCCGGCCTCCCGGCGGGCCGGGAAATCATGCTCGGCCATTGATCACTTCTGAATCTGATGTTAGATTCAGATTCGCAGCAGCGCCAGTCCTTGGTGCGTTCGCCCCGGAGGTTCATCGACGTGATCAAGCCCAACAATCCCAACTCGGAGTTCGAATTCGGCGGGATCAACCATGTGGCACTGGTGTGTGCGGACATGGCCCGCACGGTCGACTTCTACACCAACGTGCTCGGCATGCCCCTGATCAAATCGCTCGACCTGCCCGGTGACATGGGGCAGCACTTCTTCTTCGACGCCGGCAATGGGGACTGCATCGCGTTCTTCTGGTTCCGCGACGCCCCCGACGGTGTGCCCGGGATATCGGCCCCCGCGGCGATCCCCGGCATCGGCGAATTCGTCAGCGCCACCGGGTCGCTGAACCACATCGCTCTGCACGTGCCCGCCGAGAAGTTCGACGAGTACCGGCAGAAGCTCAAGGCCAAGGGTGTTCGGGTCGGTCCGGTGCTCAACCACGACGACAGCCCGATGCAGGCGTCGGCCACGGTGCACCCCGGTGTCTACGTCCGGTCGTTCTACTTCCTCGATCCGGACGGGATCACGCTGGAATTCGCCTGCTGGACCAAGGAATTCACCGACAACGACGCGCAGACACCACCCAAGACCGCGGCGGATCGACGCCCGCCGGTGGTGGCGGGGTAGTCGATACCGGACACTGTGGCGAGCGTGTAGTTTGTCGCGGCGTTGTCCGTGTTTGGACCCGCAAACCCTGCACGTTCGTCACAGTGTGTCGCAGGTGGTGTATGGCCCGCGGGCGTCAGGACTTGGTGGCCGTGACGAAGTACCCGCGCGGCACGCCCGGAACATCCAACGGCATTGCGGGCGCGAACCATCGGTTCCACTTGTTGCCCGGCTCGGCCACGTCGGTGACCACCGCCGACCAGCCCAGCGGTTCGCACAGTTGCTCAGGTGAGTCGGTCCCGAACAGCCACGGCGCCCCGTTGCGGGACATCTGCTCGCGGACCGCCACCAGCATCACGCTGTCCAGCAGAACCTTGCCGACGATGTCGTAGAGCAGGACCGAACCGGGCGCCGAGAGCGCGTCGACCCGCTCGAACAGGGTGTGCACGGCGCTCTCGTCGAGGTACTGCAGCAGCCCTTCCAGTAACCACACGGCCGGCTGGCCGGGGTCAAACCCGTTGGCTCGCAGGGTTTCGGTCCAGTCGTCGGTGAGGTCCACGCCGAGGGCCACCCGTTGGCAGCGCGGTTCCTCACCGGCCAACACCTCAGCCTTGCCGGCGATCACCGCGGGTTGATCGAGTTCGAACACCGTCGTGCCCTGGGGCCACGCCAGGCGGTAGGCCCGGGCATCGAGGCCCGCGGCGAGGATCACCACCTGTTTGACCGATGGCACGGCGTGTAGCAGTGCCTCGTCCCAGAAGCGGGTGCGCACCACGATCTGCAGCGTGGACTTGTCACCGCTGGCGGCGACGGCCTCGGCGAGCATCCGCTGTCCGCGTTCACCGGCCAGCTTCTGTGCGAACGGGTCATCGAAAAGCCGGTCGGCCCGGCGGGTTTCCTCGGCGCGGATGGCGGCCACCAGAACGCCGGTGTCGGCGACGGCCTGACCTGGAGTCTGTCCGGAAGTCATACCGCCATCATGCGCGCCGGGCCGGACTCGGGTCTTGGATATTTTTGTCGGGGCCGACGCCCACATGGCTCGGTAGCGACGTGCGGCGCCGCACGTACTGAGTCGGCGTCATCGCCGTGAACGACCGAAACTCGCGGACGAAGTGCGCCTGGTCGAAATATCCGAGATCGGTAGCGATCCGGGCACCGCGGACGTCTCCCGCGTCGAGCAGTCTCATCGCGGCCTGGAACCGGCGCACCCGCAGGTAGGTCTTGGGTGTCAGGCCCACCTCGGACCGGAACGCCGAGATCAGTCGCCTCGCCGACAACCCGGTCAGGGTGCACGCCTCGGCCACCCGAAGCGAGGGCCGGTGTTCGGCCGCTTGCAGAACCGCGCCCACTGCAGGGTCGCGGGATCTCATGCGCGCCAACAGAAATGACTCGACCATCCCCGCGCGTTCCTGCATCGAGCCCGCGTCGATCAGGCGGGCGCGCAGGTTCGACGCGGCGCGACCCCAGATCGACTCCAGGCCGACGCATTCGTCCTCGAGGTCGTGCAGTGGGGCGGGTAGGAACGCCGAGGCGCCGCCGGGGCGGAAGTGAATGGTCAGCACGGTCTGTGCCGGGTCGATCTGGGTGACGTACGAGGTGACGCCGGCCCCGGCGATGAAGGCGGCGCCGACGTCGAGGCGGGTGGTGGCGTCGGCCGCGAAGAAGTCGACCTGGTCTCGCGCACCGAGATCGATGATCGCGGTCGCGGCACCGCGGGGGAGCGCCCGGCTGCGATGGGTCATGGCCTGGGTGTTCTGCCAGTACCCGAAGAACTGGATGTGGGCGGCCAGTGGCGCAGAGGGACGGAGCAACACCGGGCCTGGCACGTCAACTCCCCGGCTGGTGCATGCCGGCCACCGCGTCGAGCATGGCGCGTAGCTGGTTGATGAGCTGTTCGGGGGACAGCGCGACCTCACCGGACAGCCAGGCACTGATCGTCTGGGTCACCCCGCCGACCGCGAAATATGACGTGGCCTTGAGGTAGTCGTTGGCCGGCAGCTGCAGGGCATCGCCGGCGTGCTGACCGAGCAGTGTGGCGAACAGCGCCGTGGATTGGACGCGCTTGCGGGTCAAGACCTCGTTGGACAGCTTGACGCTGAACAGCAGCCGCCCGATCCGGCGATCCTTGGCGATCAGGTGCACGATGTTCGCCATCCCGGCCATGGTCTGCTCGGCCAGCGGAACGGCGTCGACCGCGGCCTGCGTCGACGTCGCGATATCGGCGATCACCCAGTCATAGACCGCGCCGATGAAGTCGTCCTTGTCGGCGAAGCTCTCGTAGAAATATCGCGCCGCCAGGCCCGCGGTACGGCACACGGCGCGCACCGTCACCTCGCCGTCCTCGGCGCCGAGCAGGTCGAGCCCGGCCTCAAGCAGCTGGCTGCGCCGTTGCGCGAGGCGGTCGGCTGCCTCGATGCCGCGGTACGGGCGGACCTGCTTCACCACAACATCTTGACACCCGTCAGGCCGGCAGGCCAATATCAGGAATCACACGTTCTCAGTTTTAGAAGGGGTGGCCATGACGGTCAGCGAACCGATCCCGCACGTCGAACGGGCGATGAACGACCCGTCACGGCCCGGGGCCGCGCCCAAGCGCCGTCGTCGCGCCGCCAGCTTCGACGACGGGCTGATGGGTGTGGCGCTGCTGGCCGGCCCGGCGAACGTGATCATGCAGCTGGCCAACCCGGGTGTCGGCTACGGCGTCGTCGAGAGTCGCGTCGACAGTGGCCGCACCGATCTGCACCCGATCAAGCGGGCCAGGACCACCTTCACCTATCTCGCCGTCGCCACCCGCGGTTCCGACGCCCAGAAGGCCGCCTACCGGCGCGCGGTCAACAAGGCCCACGCGCAGGTGTACTCCACCGAGGACAGTCCGGTGCAGTACAACGCGTTTGACAAGAACTTGCAGCTGTGGGTGGCCGCGTGCCTCTACAAGGGCGGGGTCGATGTGTTCCGCATGTTCATCGGAGAGTTGGACGACGAGACCGCCGATCGCCACTACCGCGAGAGCGTCACGATGGGCACCACGCTGCAGGTGCCCGAGGAGATGTGGCCGGCCGACCGCGCGGCATTCGACCGGTACTGGGAAGAGTCGCTGGAGAAGCTGCACATCGACGACACCGTGCGCGGCTACCTGTATCCGATCGCCGCGGGCCGGCCCAAGAATCCGAAGCTGCCCCGCGTGGTGCAGCGTCGGCTGGACGCGGTGGCGCTGCTGATCACGACGGGCTTTCTGCCGCAGCGGTTCCGCGACGAGATGCATCTGCCGTGGGATGCCAAGAGCCAGAAGCGGTTCGACCAGCTGATCCGGGTGCTGCGCACGATCAACGACCTGCTGCCGTCGTTCCTGCGGCAGTTCCCGTTCAACGTGCTGCTCAAAGATCTCGACTGGCGGATCCGCACCGGTCGTCCCTTGGTGTAGCTGTCAGAATCGCGGCGTACCCTCGCGCGGGTGAGCACCGGACGCACAGACACAGACAATTGGGACATCACCACGAGCGTGGGGCAGACGGCGTTATTCGTCGCTGCGTCAAGGGCATTGGAGGCCCAGAAGCCCGATCCGCTCGCCGTCGACCAGTATGCCGAGGTGTTCTGCCGCAGGGTTGGGGGCCAGTGGACGACCGCGGTTGAGGGCACCGACCCCGAGCATCCGCTGCAGACCGAGTTCGGTGAGCACTTCGTCAACTTCCAGGGCGCTCGCACCAAGTACTTCGATGAGTACTTCACTCGAGCCATCGAGGCCGGGGTGGATCAGGTGGTGCTGCTGGCGGCCGGCCTGGACTCGCGGGCCTACCGGCTACCGTGGGTCGACGGCACCGTGGTGTACGAGTTGGATCAGCCGCGGGTGCTCGAATTCAAGCGAGACACCATCGACGGACTCGATGAGGCGCCGACGGCTGAACGGCGCGAGATCGCGGTGGATCTGCGCGACGACTGGCCGCAGGCCCTGCAGGACAGCGGCTTCGATCCGTCGCGTCCGTCGGCCTGGATCGCCGAGGGTTTGTTGATCTATCTGCCCGCCATAGCACAGGAACAGCTGTTTGCTGGCATTGACGCGTTGGCGGCGCCGGGCAGCTTCGTCGGCATCGAAGAGGCGGTTCCGATGCCGGACGAGGCGTTCGAGGCCAAGCGTGCCGAAGCGGTGTCTTCCGGTGAGGAGAACGCTTTTTTCACGCTCGTGTACAACCAGCAACACGCGCCGGCCGAACAGTGGTTCGGGTCGCGGGGCTGGGATGCGACGGCGACCCCGCTGCATCGGTATCTGGTCGAGGTGGGCCGGCCTGTGCCCGATCCCGCCTCGGAAGCCGGCGCGATGACGGGAACTATCACGCTGGTTTCCGCGACCAAAAGGTGAGGCAGTTCACCACCTAGTGCGAGTACGTGCCTCTCGACACTTAAGTTATGCAATGCTAACTTCAGCAAAAGTTAGCTTAGCCATACATAAGGGAGAGATTCGGGGGCGTAGTGGCTCCCGTGCACGCATATGGGTAGTGACACGCTTGCGGCTCCAACACAGGGAGCGCCCCGGCTCGATCGCGATGTGATCAGCCGCTTCGCCACATGTTGTCGTGCGCTGGGCTTGACGGTGAACGACCGGCAACGGCCGGCCGATGCCGACGCCGCCCGGACCGGCTTTGCTGGTCTGACACGCCTCGCGCATGACCACTGTGACGCGTGGACGGGGCTGGCTGCCGCGGGCGACGTGTCCGGACCGGTCATCGACGCGGTGTGGCGGACCCGGGGCAGCGCCGGTGTGCTGCAGCGCGAGATCGAACTGGCGGCGGGCGACCTCGGGTTCACCTACGACAGCGGCCTGTACCTGCAGTTCCGGGCCGCCGATGTCGACGACTTCCAGCTCGCCTACGCCGCGCGCCGCTACGCCGAGGGGGCGCGTGCCGAGGCCGATGCGTTGGTGGGCGACCTGCTGGCCCGTCGTCCCGGCTGGCTCAACGCCACCTGGCTGCGGGTCGCGTTCAACCACCACGCCGAACGCTGGGGCGATGTCGTGCGTCTGCTCACCCCGGTGGTTACCAACCCGTCGCTCGACGAGGTCACCGCGCACGCCGCACGGACCACCCTGGGCATCGCGCTGGCGCGCCTCGGCATGCTGGCACCCGCGCTGTCCTACCTGGAGGACCCGTCGGGCCCCATCGCGGTAGCGGCGCTCGACGGCGCGTTGGCCAAGGCGCTCACCTTGCGCGCGCAGGGCGAGGACGAGGATGCCAACGAAGTACTGCAGGACCTGTTCGCCGCGCACCCGGAGAACAAGCAGGTCGAAGAGGCCCTGCTGGATTCGACTTTCGGGCTGCTGATCACCAACGCCGCACGCATCGACGCCCGCACCGATCCGTGGGACCCGGAGACTGAACCGTCGGAGTCGGACTTCGTGGATCCGGGCGCCAAGGAACGCAAGGCGCACCTGCTCGTCGAGGCCGAAGCCGAGCTGGCCGAGTTCATCGGCCTGGAAGAAGTGAAGTTCCAGGTGGCTCGGCTCAAGAGCTCGGTGGCCATGTCGATCCGCCGTCAGGAGCGCGGGCTGGCCGTCGCCCAGCGCACCAACCACCTGGTGTTCGCCGGCCCTCCCGGCACCGGTAAGACCACCATCGCCCGCGTCGTCGCCAAGATCTATTGCGGCCTTGGCCTTCTCAAGAAGGAGACGGTCCGCGAGGTGCACCGCGCCGACCTGATCGGCCAGCACATCGGCGAGACCGAGGCCAAGACCAACGCCATCATCGACAGCGCGCTGGACGGCGTGCTGTTCCTCGACGAGGCCTACGCGCTGGTGTCCACCGGCGCCAAGAACGACTTCGGTCTGGTCGCCATCGACACGCTGCTGGCCCGCATGGAGAACGACCGCGACCGGCTCGTGGTGATCGTCGCGGGCTACCGCAAGGACCTCGACATGTTCCTGGACACCAACGAGGGTCTGCGTTCCCGCTTCACGCGCAGCATCGACTTCCCGTCGTACTCGTCCTCCGAACTCGTCGAGATCGCCGAGCGGATGGCCGAGAAGCGCGACAGCACCTTCGAGAAGGCCGCCCACGACGAGATGGAGAAGCTGTTCGGTCATCTGGCGGAGGCCACCATGCCCGACGCCGCCGGCGTGCAGCGGCGCAGCCTCGACATCGCCGGTAACGGCCGCTTCGTCCGCAACCTGGTGGAGCGTTCCGAAGAGGAGCGCGAGTACCGCCTCGATCATTCCGACCAGGATGACTTCACCGACGAGGAGATGATGACGATCACCGCCGGTGACGTGAACAATTCGGCTGCCCCGCTGCTGCGTGGCCTGGGCTTGACGGTGCCCGCATGACCGCGCCCGATCCGGACCGGCGCTCCTTCGCGTCCCGTACGCCGAACAACGAGAACCCCGACGGTGTGCAGTACCGCCGCGGCTTCGTCACCCGCCACCAGGTCACCGGCTGGCGGTTTGTCATGCGCCGCATCGCGTCTGGCGTCGCGCTGCACGACACCCGCATGCTGGTGGACCCGTTGCGCACGCAGAGCCGTGCGGTGATGACCGGTGCGCTGATCCTTGTCACCGGCCTGATTGGGTGCTTCATCTTCTCGCTGGTCCGCCCGGGTGGAGCGGCCGGAAACGACACGGTGCTCGCCGATCGGTCGACGTCGGCCTTGTACGTGCGGGTCGGTGAGCAGCTGCATCCGGTGCTCAACCTGACCTCGGCGCGGTTGATCGCCGGCAAGGCGGACAACCCGACCACCGTCAAAACCAGCGAGATCGACAAGTTCCCCCGCGGCAATCTGCTGGGCATCCCCGGGGCGCCGGAGCGGATGGTGCAGAGCACCAGCACCGACGCGGATTGGACTGTGTGCGACAGCAATTCGGGTACCTCCGCCGGTGTGACCGTGATCGCGGGTGCACTCGGCTCCGGTGAGGAGCGGGCCTTGCCTCTCACCGCGGATCAGGCGGTGCTCGTGCATCACAGTGGCGGCCCCACCCCGGGTGACTGGCTGCTGTGGGACGGCAAGCGCAGCTCGATCGACGTGAACAACCGTGCGGTCACCGATGCGCTCGGTTTCGGCTCCGACATCCCGGCCCCGCGGCCGATCGCGGCGGGCCTGTTCAACGCGATCCCCGAGGCGCCCGCACTGACCGCACCGGCGATCCCCGGCGCGGGTGCGCCGGCACAGTTCGAGCTGTCGACCCCCGCGCCGGTGGGTGCGGTGGTCTCGGCCGCCGAGGCCGACAACACCGTCCGCTACTACGCCGTGCACTCCGACGGCCTGCAGCCGATCTCCCCGGTCCTCGCCTCGATCATGCGCAACACCGATTCCTTTGGGCTGCAACAGCCGCCGCGGCTCGGAGTCGATGAGATCGCCCGCACCCCGGTGGCTCGCGGCATCGACACGGGTGCCTACCCGGACCAGCCACTCAAGCTGGTGTCCGCTTCGGCGGCCCCGGTGACCTGTGCCCAGTGGAGCAAGCCGGCCGGCGCGACCGAGAGCCGCCTCAGCCTGCTGTCCGGTGCGGCCCTGCCGGTGCCTGCCGGTCAGCGCACCGTCGACCTGGTCGGCGCGGGTGCCAACGGTGCCGCCAGCCGCGTCGCATTGGCGCCCGGCACCGGGTACCTGGTGCAGACCGTGGGCGCCGAGCCCGGATCGCCGACCGCGGGCTCACAGTTCTGGGTCAGCGACACCGGTGTGCGCTACGGCATCGAGACCAGCGGTGACAACGACAAAACCCTTGCCGCGCTTGGTCTCACTTCGCCCGCGCTGCCCATCCCGTGGTCGATCCTGACGCAGTTCGCTGCCGGCCCGACCCTTTCCCGTGGCGACGCCCTGACCGCACACGATGCGTTGTCGTCGAACGCCAATGCTGCACGTGTGGAGGCAACGCGATGAGTAGGTTGATCTTCGAGCACCAGCGCAGGCTGGCTCCGCCGACCACCCGCAAGGGCACCATCACCATCGAGCCTCCGCCGCAGTTGCCGCGGGTGGTTCCGCCGTCGCTGCTGCGCCGCGTGCTGCCGTTCCTGATCGTCATCCTGATCGTGGGCATGATCGTGGCGTTGGTGGCCACCGGTATGCGGATGATCTCGCCGACGACACTGTTCTTCCCGTTCGTGCTGTTGCTGGCCGCGACCGCGCTCTATCGAGGCTCGGACAACAAGATGCGCACCGAGGAGGTCGACGCCGAGCGCGCCGATTACCTGCGCTACCTGTCGGTGGTCCGCGACAACGTTCGCGCCCATGCCGGTGAGCAGCGTGCCGCGCTGGAGTGGTCCCACCCGGAACCCGAGGCCCTGGCCGTCATCCCGGGCACGCGCCGGCAGTGGGAGCGCGACCCGCGCGACCG
The DNA here is from genome assembly GCA_001942045.1 of Mycolicibacterium porcinum. Classification (GTDB taxonomy): domain Bacteria; phylum Actinomycetota; class Actinomycetes; order Mycobacteriales; family Mycobacteriaceae; genus Mycobacterium; species Mycobacterium porcinum_A. The sequence continues at coordinate 24,860 of MSTD01000051.1, read as the reverse complement.
TGACTTCCTGGTGCTGCGCGCCGGACTGCACGACGTCCCGCTGGACGCCGCGCTGAAGGTCAAGGACATCGCCGACGAGATCGACCTGGAACCGGTGTCGCACAGCACCCTTCGCGGTCTGCTCGACGTGCAGCGCACCGTGCGCGACGCCCCGACGGGCATCGACGTCACCAAGCTGGCCCGGATCACCGTGATCGGTGAGGCCGAGGAAGTTCGTGACGCGCTGCGGGCCTGGATCGCCCAGGCCGTCACCTGGCACGACCCGACCATGTTAGGGGTGGCGCTGGCCTCGCCCGAGGTCGACGCGGACACCTGGTCGTGGCTGAAATGGCTACCCCACGTGGATATTCCGTCGCAGGCCGACGGTGTCGGTCCGGCCCGGTACCTGACCACCGGGGTGACGGAGCTTCGCGGACAACTCGATTCGGCGCTGGCCGGCCGGCCGGGTTTTCCCGCCGAGGCGGAGCAGGCGCTCAAGCACCTGCTGGTGGTGCTCGACGATCCGGAAGCCGACCCCGACGACATCGCGCGCAAGCCCGGCCTCACCGGGGTTACCGTGATCCACCGCAGCGACAAGCTGCCCAACCGCGAGCAGTACCCCGATCCCGAGCGGCCCATCCTGCGGGTCATCGAGGGCCGGATCGAGCGGTGGCAGAGCAACGGATGGCAGCCCTACGTCGACAAGGCCGACGCCATGTCGGCCGCCGCGGCAGCCCACATCGCGCGCCGGTTGTCGCGCTGGGACTCCAATCCCGGCTACGTACGGTCCACCGCTACCGGCGGCGCCACCTTCACGACTCTGCTGGACATCCCGGATGCCTCCGCGCTGGACGTCGCCGATCTGTGGGCACCGCGGAACCGCGACGACGAACTGCGGGTACCGATCGGCGTCACCGCCACCGGCGAGCCGTTGTACTTCGACCTCAAGGACGAGGCCGAGGGCGGCATGGGCCCGCACGGCCTGATGATCGGTATGACCGGTTCGGGCAAGTCCCAGACCCTGATGTCGATCCTGTTGTCGCTGTTGACCACCCACTCCGCCGAGCGGCTCATTGTGATCTACGCCGACTTCAAGGGTGAGGCCGGAGCCGACATCTTCCGCAACTTCCCCCAGGTGGTCGCGGTCATCTCGAACATGGCCGAGAAGCGGTCACTGGCCGACCGGTTCGCCGACACCCTGCGCGGTGAGGTGGCCCGTCGCGAGCAGATGCTCAAGGAGGCCGGCCGCCGGGTCCAGGGCAGCGCCTTCAACTCGGTCACCGAGTACGAGGCCGCCATCGCTGCGGGACACGACCTGCCCCCGATGCCGACGCTGTTCGTGGTCGCCGACGAGTTCACCCTGATGCTCGCCGAGCACCCCGAGTACGCCGACCTGTTCGATTACGTTGCGCGCAAGGGCCGCTCGTTCCGGATCCACATCCTGTTCGCGTCGCAGACGCTGGACGTGGGCCGAATCAAGGACATCGACAAGAACACCTCGTACCGGATCGGCCTGAAGGTGGCCAGCCCCAGCATCTCTCGTCAGATCATCGGGGTCGAGGACGCCTATCACATCGAATCGGGACGCGAGCACAAGGGCGAGGGCTTCCTGGTGCCGGCCCCGGGTGCGGTGCCGATCAAGTTCCGCAGCACCTACGTCGACGGCATCTACGACCCGCCGCGGGCCGAGAAGTCGATCGTGGTGCGGGCCCTGCCACAGCCGCAGCTGTTCACGGCCTCGCGGGTCGAGCCCGAGCCCGACACCGTCATCGTCACCAACGAGCCCGAGATCGATGTGGCGCCGCCGCGCAAGCTGATCGCCACCATCGGCGACCAGCTGGCCGCCTACGGTCCGCAGGCACCCAAGCTGTGGCTGCCGCCGCTGGACGACGCGATCGCGCTGGACGACGTGCTGGCCGGCACCGACATCGAACCCGGCCAATTGCGTTGGCCGCTGGGTGAAATCGACAAGCCGTTCGAGATGCGCCGCGACGCTCTGGTGTACGACGCGAACTCGTCGGCGGCCAACGTGCTGATCCACGGCGGGCCGCGCTCGGGCAAGTCGACCGCACTGCAGACGTTCGTGTTGTCGGCCGCCGCACTGCACTCGCCGAGCGAAGTGAGCTTCTACTGCCTCGATTACGGCGGCGGACAGCTCGCCGGCCTGGCGGATCTGGCCCACGTCGGCAGTGTGGCGACCCCGTTGGAGCCCGAGCGCATCCGCCGGACCTTCGGCGAGCTCGAGCAGTTGCTGCAGGCCCGTCAGCGCCAAGGTGCCGTGAGCCGGGTCGGTAGTTATTCCGACGGCTATGGCGAAGTCTTCTTGGTGATCGACAACCTGTACGCCTTCAGCCGCGACAACACCGACACGTTCAACACCCGTAACCCGTTGCTGGCCAAGGTGACCGAGCTGGCCAACACCGGCCTGGCCTACGGCATCCACGTGGTGATCACCACGCCGAACTGGCTGGAGGTGCCGCTGGCGATGCGCGACGGCCTGGGCCTGCGCCTGGAGCTCAAGCTGCACGACAGCCACGACAGCATCGTGCGCGTGGTCGGAGCACTGCGTCGTCCGGCCGAATCGGTGCCTGCCGATCAACCGGGCCGCGGCCTGACCATGGCCGCCGAGCACTTCCTGTTCGCCGAGCCGCAGTTGAGCGACATCGCCGTCATCAACGCCCGCTACCCCGGGCAGAGCGCGCCGCCGGTGCGCCTGCTGCCCACCACGTTGGCCCCGGCCGCGCTGACGCCGCTGTACCCGGCGCCCGAGCAGGTGGTCATCGGCCAGCGCGAAGAGGATCTGGCGCCGGTGGTGCTCGACTTCAAGACCAACCCGCTGCTCGCTGTGTTCGGCGATACCCGGTCGGGCAAGACGACGCTGCTGCGGCACATCATCCGGACCATCCGCGAGAACTCGCGGCCGGACGAGGTGGCCTTCACCGTCATCGACCGGCGGCTGCACCTGGTGGAGGAGCCGCTGTTCCCGGACAACGAGTACACCGCCAACATCGACCGCGTGCTGCCGGCGATGCTGGGTCTGTCGGCCCTCATCGAGAAGCGCCGTCCGCCTGCCGGTTTGAGTGCGCAGGAGCTCAGCGCGTGGAATCAGCGGCCGGGTACGGATGGGCACATCCACTACCTGATCATCGACGACGTGGACCAGATCCCCGACGGTCCGGCCATCAGCGGGCCGTTCGCCGGGCAGCGCCCGTGGACAAACATCGTGAACCTGCTGGCCGAGGCAACCGATCTGGGCCTGCGCGTCATCGTGACCGCCCGGGCCACCGGATCGGCGCACGCCGTGATGACCGCACCGCTGCTGCGTCGTCTCAATGATCTGCAAGCGACCACCCTGATGCTGTCGGGCAATCCCGCCGACAGCGGCAAGCTCCGCGGGCACCGGTTCGCCCGGTTCCCCGCGGGACGCGGCATGTTGCTCGGCGACGGCGATGCGCCCGAGTTCGTCCAGCTCGTCAACCCACTCATCGATGACACGGCACTGTCCGTGAACAACGGGAGAAAGGAATTCTGATGACATTGCGGGTAGTTCCGGAAGGATTGACCGCCGCGAGCGCGGCCGTCGAGGCGCTCACCGCGCGCCTGGCCGCCGCCCACGCGGCCGCCGCCCCCGTCGTCTCGGCGGTGATCCCGCCTGCCGCCGACGCGGTGTCGCTGCAGACCGCGACCGGCTTCAGCGCGCACGGCGCGCAGCACACGGCGCTGGCTGCCCAGGGCGTCGAGGAACTCGGCCGCTCGGGTGTCGGTGTCGGGGAGTCCGGTGCCAGCTACGTCACCGGCGACGCGATGGCGGCGGCGTCCTACTTGACTGCGCGCGGCATCTGACATGACCGCCCCCATCTGGATGGCCCTACCACCCGAGGTGCACTCGACGCTGCTCTCCAGCGGCCCGGGCGCCGGGTCGTTGCTGGCCGCAGCGGGGGCCTGGCAGTCGCTGAGCACCGAATACGCCTCGGCGGCAGCAGAACTCACCAGTGTGCTGGGTGGGGTGCAAGCCGGGTCCTGGGAGGGCCCGAGCTCGGAGCAGTACGTGGCGGCCCACGGGCCGTACCTGACGTGGCTGGCGCAGCAGAGTGCCAACAGCGCGGCGGTGGCAGTGCAACACGAGACCGCCGCCGCGGCCTACACCACGGCGTTGGCCGCCATGCCGACGCTTCCCGAGCTGGCGCTGAACCACGTTGTGCACGGCGTCCTGATCGCCACGAACTTCTTCGGCATCAACACGATTCCGATCGCGGTCAACGAGGCCGACTACGTCCGGATGTGGATCCAGGCGGCCACCACCATGGCCACCTATCAGGCTGTCTCAGGCGCCGCGGTCATGGCGGCCCCGACCAGTGCGCCGTCGCCGATGTTGCTCAAACCCGGTGTGGGGGAGGCCGGTACCGCCTCGGCCAACGCGCAGCAGATGATGACGCAGGCCCAGGCGAGCGAATCCGGTTCGGCGCTGGACAATTCGAACATCATCTCCGACCTGCTCGAGCAGTACCTGAAGAACGTGCCTGGCGGGCAGGACATCATCGACTTCCTCAAAGATCCGCTCGGCAATCTGCAGAAGATGCTCAGCGACTTCATGACCGACCCGATCGGCGCGTGGGGTACCTGGGGGCCGCTGTTGTCCGCGGTCGCCTACCAGGTGTTCACCAACCTGGTGGGCTGGCCGACTTGGGCCATGATCCTGTCGTCACCGTTCCTGATCCCGGCCTTGGCCGCGTTGGGGATCACCGGACTGGTGCTGCTGATCGACCACGTCATGCAGCCGCCCGCCGAGCCGGCCCCGGCAGATGCACCCGTCGAACCCCCGCCACTCGCCGAACAACAACGGTCGTACCCGTTGGCGGGCCTACCCGCACCCGGTGGCGGCGCGGTGGGTGCCGGTGCGCCCGCAGCTGGTACCGGTACCGCGGCGGGTGCCCCGGCGGCACCGGCTCCGGTGGCCGCGACGGCGTTCGCTCCCTACGCGGTGATGGGTGACGACCCGGATGAGGGCTTCAGCCCGACGGTCGGCGGCAAGTCCACCGCCTCGGCGCCGGCCTCCGGAATCCCGGCGGCGGCGTCCGGTGTGGCGGCATCGCTGGCGGCGCGACGGAAGCGTCGGCGCAAGCGGGGTGCGGCACTGGAAGACCACGCCTACGCGGATGCCTACATGGACTACGAGGCACCCGATCCGGAACCGGCTCCCAAGCCCGAGCCACGGGTACGTGCCTCTGAAAGTGGCACCGGGACCATGGGATTCACCGGCACCGAGACGAAGTCCGATGCGACTGCAGCCGGCCTGACCACCTTGGCCGGCGAGAGATTCGACGAGAGCCCTGTCTCGCCGATGCTGCCCGGTTCCTGGGACCCCGACGAGGCCCCGGGTGATCCGGAAGGGGGTTCCCGCAGCTGACCAGACCGCTCGTGCATGACCATCCACCAACGATCCGAAAGGAAAAACCATGAGTCTGTTGGACGCTCACATCCCCCAGCTGATCTCCTCCGAGGCCGCCTTCGGCGCCAAGGCCGCGCTGATGCGCAGCACCATCGCCCAGGCCGAGCAGGCCGCCATGTCCTCGCAGGCCTACCACATGGGTGAGGCCTCGGCCGCGTTCCAGGCCGCCCACGCCCGGTTCGTCGAGGTCTCGGCCAAGGTCAATGCCCTGCTCGACATCGCGCAGCTCAACCTCGGCGACGCCGCGAGCACCTACGTCGCCCAGGATGCCGCCGCGGCCAGCACCTACACCTCGGTCTAGTCGAACAAGCAACGGATACAGGAGTTTTCATGTCTCAGATCATGTACAACTACCCGGCCATGCTGGCTCACGCCGGGGAGATGACCACCTACTCGGGTGCACTGCACGCTGTCGGCGCCGACATCGCCGCCGAGCAGGCCGCGCTGAGCAGCGCCTGGCAGGGTGACACCGGTATGACCTACCAGGCCTGGCAGGCTCAGTGGAACCAGGCCATGGAGGAGCTGACCCGTGCCTACCGGGCGATGGCGTCCACCCATGAGATGAACACCATGTCGATGAGTGCGCGGGACGCTGCCGAAGGCGCCAAGTGGGGCTGACGGGCAGCAGTGGGAGCTAACGCTGTCGAGCTGACGACCGATCAGGCCTGGTATCTCGCCGAGGTACTCGGCGCCGGAGCGTATCCGTGGGTCCTGGCCATCACGCCGCCCTACAGCGAACCGGCGCAGCGCTTCGGCTTTGCCGCCGAGCAGACCGCCGAACTGACCCGGATGGGTGTGATCGACGGCAACGGTGAGGTCAATCCGCAGGTAGCGCAATGGGTTCGGCTGGTCTGCCGGGCGACCCAGTGGCTCGACCTGCGGTTTGTCTCCGGGCCTGGGGATCTGCTGCGCGGGATCGTGGCCCGCTCCGATAGCCGTTCGGTGGTCGTGCTGCGTAACGCGCAGCTGGTGACGTTCACCGAGATGGACATCAACCACCCCCACGGCCTGGTGCCGGTGCTCACCGCCGGTCTGTCGCAACGCAGGCCGGCGCGGTTCGAGGAGTTCGCACTGCCGGCCGCGGCCGGCGCCCGGGCCGACGAGCAGATCCGCAACGGCACGCCGCTGATCGAAGTGCTGGGATTCCTCGGTGTCCCGGCCTCGGCCCGGCCGATCGTGGAATCGGTGTTCGACGGACGGCGAACCTATGTCGAGATCGTCGCCGGAGAACACCGCGACGGTCACCGGGTCACCACTCAGGTGGGAGTCAGCATCATCGACACCCCCGAGGGTCGGATTCTGGTTTCCCCGTCGAAAGCTTTCGACGGGGAATGGATTTCGACCTTCACGGCGGGGACGGCCGACGCGATCGCGATGGCGATCGACCGGCTCACGGCCTCGCTGCCCAGCGGCTCCTGGTTCCCCGACCAGCCGCTCATCCGCGACTTCGACGAGTTCGCGGTCACCGATTCACGCTCCATGAGAAGAACCCAGAAAGCATAGGAATGTCCGACAACACTGTGATGCCGATCGTTCGGGTGGCCGTGCTGGCCGCTGGAGACGACGGCGGCCGGCTGACCGAGATGGCCCTGCCGTCCGAGCTGCCGTTGCGCGAGATCCTGCCCGCGGTCCAGCGCATCGTGCTCCCCGCCGGGGGTGACGACGGCGCCGGCGCTCCGGACCCGGTGCGGCTCAGCCTGGCCCCGGTGGGCGGTGCGCCCTACAGCCTGGACGCCACGCTCGACACGGTCGGTGTGGTGGACGGGGATCTGCTTGCCCTGCAGGCTGTTTCCGCCGGCCCGGCTGCTCCGCGCATCGTCGAGGACATCGCCGACGCTGCCGTGATCTTCTCGGCTGCCCGCCGGCGTCCGTGGGGCGCGGCGAACATCGCGCGCTACGCATCGCTGGCCCTGATCGGGCTGATCCTGGTCGGCACCGGCCTGGGGGTGGCCCACCGCGTGGCGACCGGTGAACTGCTCGGCCTCTTCGTCGTCGGTGGTATCGCCATCGCCACCGTGCTCGCCGCGCTGGTGACCAGAGGCCGGTCAGCGGCACTGGCCACCGCGCTGGCCGTCACCGCGCTCGTCCCGGTCGGCGCGGCGTTCGCCCTCGGTGTACCAGGCGAATTCGGCGCACCGAGCATCCTTCTGGCCGCAGCCGCAGTGGCCGCTTGGTCCCTGATCAGCATGGCCAGCTCGCCTGACGATCGGGGTATCGCGGTGTTCACCGCGACCACGGTCGCCGGAGTCGGCGTGCTGCTGGTCGCCGGCGCGGCCTCGCTGTGGGTGATCAACTCGACGGTGATCGGGTGTGCCCTGGTCGTCATCGCACTGGTGGTCACCGTCCAGGCGGCCCAGCTGTCCGCGATGTGGGCCCGCTTCCCGCTGCCGGTCATCCCGGCGCCGGGCGATCCGTCCCCGTCGGCGCAGCCGCTTTCGGTGTTGGCGGACCTGCCGCGCCGGGTCCGGGTGAGCCAGTCGCACCAGACCGGGGTGATCGCCGCGGGCGTGCTGCTCGGTGTGGCCGGGTCGGTGGCCCTGGTCGGCTCGCCGACCGCGTCGCCGTGGGCCTGGTACATCGTGGTGGCCCTCGCGCTTGGCGCAGCTCTGCGGGCCCGGGTCTGGGACTCCGCCTCGTGCAAGGCATGGCTGCTCGGCCATCCCTACCTGTTGACCGTTGTCTTGTTGGTGGCCTTCGCGATCGACGGCCGCTATCAGGCCGCCTGGTTCGCCCTGGCCGCGCTCGCCGGGCTGGTCGTGGTGTGGGTCGTGGCCGCGCTGAATCCGCGGGCCGCGTCCCCGGAGACCTACTCGCTGCCGATGCGGCGCCTGGTCGGCTTCCTGGCCACCGGTCTCGACGCTTCGCTGATTCCGGTGATGGCATTCCTCATCGGGCTGTTCAGCCTCGTTCTCGACAGGTGATGAACCGGTGATCCACAAGAGCCTGGGTGTTCTGGCCACAACCGGTCTGGTGTTGTTGGTCGGCGCCCCGTCGGCGGGTGCCATCAGCCCGCCCGAGGTCGATCCACAGATCGCCCCACCGGCCGGCAGTGCCGGCCCGGTGGGGGCGATGGCACAGCGTTCGGTGTGTGCCACCACCGGTGTGCTGCCGGGCACCGATCCCGGATCGGTCAACCCGAATCAGTTGGCGCTCAACTTGTCCGGTGCCTGGAAGCAGAGCCGTGGCCAGGGGCAGACGGTCGCCGTCATCGACACCGGGGTGCAGCCGGGGCCGAGACTGCCGCACGTCGAAGGCGGGGGCGACTTCATCGAGTCGACCGACGGCCTGACCGACTGCGACGGCCACGGCACCTCGGTGGCCGGCCTCATCGCCGGGCAACCCGGGCCTGACGGTTTCTCCGGTGTGGCGCCCGAAGCCCGGCTGATCTCGATCCGGCAGAACTCGCCGCGGTTCGCCCCACGTGCGGCCGGCGTCGACATGGCCGAGGCGCGGGTGGCGGCCGACGTGGCCAGTCTGGCCCGTGCCGTGGTGCGCGCGGCCGACATGGGTGCGCGCGTCATCAATATCTCCGTGGTGACCTGCATGCCCGCCGACAAACACATCGACCAGAACGAGCTCGGTGCGGCACTGCGTTACGCCGCGGTGGAGAAGGACGCGGTGATCGTCGCGGCCGCGGGAAACACGCAGGGCGGCGTCACGACCGGATCGGCGTGCGGATCCAACCCGTTGTCGGGTCTCCCCGATGATCCGCGTAACTGGGGTGGCGTCTCCTCGGTGTCCATCCCCTCGTGGTGGCAGCCCTACGTGCTGTCCGTCGGGTCCCTCGACGCGACCGGACAGCCTTCGGCATTCACCATGGCCGGACCCTGGGTTGGAATCGCGGCGCCGGGCGAGAACATCACCTCGGTGAGCAACGCGCCCGGCGGCGGATTGTCCAACGCCATGCCCACCGATCGCGACAAGCTGGTCCCGCTCAGCGGCACCAGCTACGCCGCGGCGTACGTGTCCGGCGTTGCGGCCTTGGTGCGCAGCAAGTTTCCCGATCTGAACGCGCGCCAGGTGGTGCACCGGCTGACCACGACGGCCCAGGGCGCTCCCCGCTCCCCGTCGAACGTGATCGGGGCCGGCGGTGTCGATCCGGTCGCCGCGCTCACCTGGGACGTCGCCGATATGCCGCTCGACGGCCCGGAGGCTCCCGCAGGCAAACCCATTGCCGCGCCGGCAGAACCGGCCCCGCGTGACAACACCGGACGAATCGTCGCATTCGCCGGCACCGGAGCACTTGCGCTGGCGGCCATGGCCGTCGCCTTCAGCGCGTACCGACGGAAGGACCATTCATGACCGCCCGACTTGCGTTGGCGTCCCTGTTCGTCGTGGCGGCCGTGCTGGCCCGGCCATGGCAGACCAACACCGAACGCTGGGTGCTCGGCGTCTCCGCCGCCGCGGTGGTGCTGCTGCTGGCCTGGTGGGGCGGGATGTTCCTGACCACCCGGGTGGCCCGGCATTTCGGGGTGTTGCGGCGCAACCTCTCCAAGAAGCAGCCTGAGCCGGCACCCGATTCGGAGACCGTGGTGCTGCGGGTCGACCCCGCGGACCCCGCCCAGCTTCCGGTCGTGGTCAGCTACCTGGACCGCTACGGCATCCGCTGCGACAAGGTCCGGGTGACGCATCGAGATGCCGCTGGTGCCCGGCGCAGCTGGATCAGCCTGACCGTGGCGGCAGTGGACAATCTCGATGCATTGCGGGCCCGGTCATCACGAATCCCGTTGCGGGACACCACGGAAATCGTCGGCCGCCGGCTCCGTGACCATCTGCAGGAGCAGGGCTGGACGGTGACCCTCGTCGACGGGGTGGATTCCCCGCTGCCCGAGCCGGGCAAGGAAACCTGGCGCGGTGTGAAGGACGACTCGGGATACGTTGCCGCATACCGGGTCAAGGTCGGCGACAAGCTGGAGGCCGTGCTGGCCGGGGTGGGTGCGCTGCCCGCCCAGGAAACCTGGACCGCACTGGAGTTCACCGGCTCTCCGGCGCAGCCGCAGCTGACGGTGGGCGCGGCGTTGCGTACCGCGGACCGGCCCCCACGGCGGGCTCCGTTGGCCGGGCTGAAATCGGCCGCCGGTCGGCACCGTCCGGCATTGGCAGCGCTGAACCCGTTGTCCTCGGAGCGTCTGGACGGCACCCCGGCCGCGGTGCCGTCGGCGCTGCTGACGTCAGTCGAACATGAAATCCCGCAGGAAGCGGGTCATCCGGCGTAGGTAGTCCGGCTGGCTCACGTGCAGCAGATGGTTGCCGGGGAACCAGTGGAACGCGCAGCGATCCCAGTGTTCCCACAGCATCTCGGCCTGCTCCGGCGGGGCCAGCCGGTCACCGAGGCCGGTGATGATCAGTCGTCGTTCCTTGGGTACCAGGGGGCGGTAGTTGAGCGGTGAGGTGTAGCGTGCCGCCGCCTCCGTCAACGCCGGATCGGTCCTGGCCACCAGCCGTTGCAGAGCCACCAGCTTGTTGGCCGGGAACCACTCGTCCACCGTGCGATCCGGCGTCACCACAGGGACATTCGGGACAACGGCCTGAATCCGGTCGTCCACGCTGGCCAGCAGGGCCGAGGTGAAGCCACCCAGGGAGATGCCGGTGAGAGCGACCCGGTCGACCCCGGTGGACTCTAGATAGTCGATCACCGAACGGAAGTCGTGCACGGCCTGGGCCATCGCCTCGGAGAAGCCGGCAAATCCGTGCGAGAAGAATCCGTAACCGCTGAACGGCGAGAATCGTTCGGCGCGGCGACCGCGAAACGGCAGGGTGTACAACAACACGTCGTACCCGGAGCGGTAGAACCACGGCAACGACAGGAACAGACCGTTCGCCAGGTACGGCGAGCCCATGAAGCCGTGGATCACGCACAATGTCGGGTGCGGGCCGTCGTCATGGCGCCAATGTTGGGCCCGCACAACGTTGTTGCGGGTGAACCCGCCGCACAGGTCTCGCATCCCGGGGTTGACCGCGGTGAAGCTGCTGTCGAACCGGATGTTCTCCACCCGGCCGTGCGCGATCAGTTCGGCGACGGGATTGGCCCGGCGGGTGGACACCCGGGGCGGCCGGGTGGGAGCCGGAAACGACACCGCGGGATCTTGAGCCGCAGCGAGATCGGCATAGAACCGCATCAGGTCGTTCTCGGTGCGGAATTGCGACGGGTGCAGCATCGACGCCAGCGTGGTCGGCACCATCGACGTCGCCACGATCGAGGCGACCCCGGTGCGCAACGCGATGTCGGCGATCGCAGAAGCGTCGACGATGGCTTTCTGTCGCAGGGTCAGATCGGCCCGGCGGGGCAAGCCACCAGCACCGGCATCACCGCCGGGGACGTCAGGGACAGGGATCGGGGGTTCGACCGGATCTGCGCTGGACGGCTCCACGCTGCCGATGCTAACCAACTGCTCAGCTGAGGCCGAACAACTTCGCGGCGTTGTCGTGCAGAACATTGCGACGCCAGGCGTCGTCGACACCGGGCAGGTCGATCAGGTGATGGATGGCCTCGGCGTACCCGTACGGGATGTTCGGGAAGTCGCTGCCGAACAGGATGTGCTCACCTAGGGCCTTCAGCCGGCTGACTTCCCCGGTCGGGAACGGCATCATCTCTCCGACGAACGGGGTGAACGCCATCGTGGTGTCCAGCCGCACGTCGTCGTAGCGCTCGGCGAGATCGAGGAACGCGGAGTACTCGGGCATGCCCATGTGCGCCACGATCAGCAGCAGTCTCGGGTAGCGGCTCAACAGTTTTGCGATCGGGTCCGGGCCGGTGAAGTCGCCGGGCGCAGGCCCGGAACCGCAATGGATGACGACCGGCACGCCGGCGTCCTCGATCTGGCCCCAGACCTCGTCGAGCAGGGGATCGTTCGGCTCGTAATTGCCCACTTGGATGTGCGCCTTGAACACCTGGGTGCCTGCGGTGATGGCGTCAGCGACGTAGCTCGCGGCCTGTTCCTCGGGGTAGAACGTGGCGGTGTGCAGGCAGTCCGGGGTGTCCTTGGCGAAGCCGACCGCCCACTGGTTGAGCCAGGCCGCCATGTCCGGCTTGTGCGGGTAGATCAGCGAGGAGAACCGTCTGATCCCGAACTCGCGGAGGGTGGCGACACGCTGCGCCTCGTCGGCGCGGTAGGTGATGGGCCATTCCCGGCCGATCAGCGGGCCTTGGCTGTCGAAGTACTGCCACACCTTGTCCATCACGTTCTTGGGCATGAAGTGGGTGTGCACGTCGACGATGCCGGGCAGGCCCAGCTCGGTCCAGATTTGCCGCACTTTTCTCGCTTCGTCCATCGTCTAGGACGATATATCTCATGTGGAATCCCGATACCTACCTGGCCTTCGCCGACCACCGCGGGCGTCCGTTCTATGACCTGCTCTCGCGCGTGGCGGCCGCCGCGCCGTGCCGCGTCGTCGACCTCGGGTGCGGTCCGGGCAACCTGACCGAGACACTGGCCCAGCGCTGGCCCGACGCTGCGCTGGAGGCCTGGGACAGCTCACCGGAGATGGTCGCGGCCGCGCGGGCGCGTGGACTCGACGCGCACGCCGGGGCGATCGAGGACTGGACCCCGCAACCCGATACCGAGGTGGTCGTCTCCAACGCGGCGCTGCAGTGGGTGCCCTCGCATCGCGAACTCGTGGTGCGCTGGGCCGGGCAGCTGCCGGCCGGGGCCTGGATCGCCTTCCAGGTGCCGGGCAATTTCGATGCGCCGTCGCATCACGCCGTGCGTACGCTGGCGCGGCGCGAGCCGTTCATCGAGCCGCTGAGCGACATGCCCTGGCGGGACGTGGGCCAGGTGGACACGCCAGTCGAGTACGCCGGGCTGCTGACCGATGCGGGCTGTGTGGTGGATGCCTGGGAGACCACCTATGTACACCAATTGACTGGCGAGACACCGGTTCTGGACTGGATCACCGGGACGGCGCTGACTCAGGTGAAAGGCCGGCTGAGCGAAGAGCTGTGGGAGCAGTACCGTCAGGCCATCATCCCGATGCTGGCCGAGGCCTATCCGCGACGTGCTGACGGCACCACGTTCTTCCCGTTCCGTCGCGTGTTCGTGGTCGGCCAAGTGCGGTAGCCATTACCTACGACGTAATCGACATGCGCACCTGCACGTTCGAGTATTGGCGCATGCCGACCTTCACGACCGCAGACCGCACCGACATCCACTACACCGATACCGGCGTCGGGCCGGTGCTGGCCTTCACCCACTCCTGGGGTCTGAACTCGGGCCAGTGGCAGCAGGTGATTGAGCGCTTGGTGGACAAGGGCTTTCGGTGTGTGAGCTATGACCGGCGCGGGCACGGACGCTCCGGCGCCTACGACGGCGAGTGGACCGTCGATCTGCTCGCCGACGATCTGGCCGCGCTGCTCGATCACCTGAATCTCGACGACGTGACCCTGGTGGGGCATTCGCTGGGCTGCGGTGAGATCGTGCGGTACCTCAGCCGGCACGGGATCGGGCGGGTTGATCGTGCGGTTCTGGTGGCGCCGCAGCTTCCGATGGTGGTCGCCACTCCCGACAATCCGGACGGCGTCCCGGAGGAGATGATCGACGCGATGGCCGCCGAGCTGGAACGCGATGTGCGGCAATGGTGTATCGACAACGGCCCGCCCTTCTTCGGCGACCACCCGGTATCACCTGAGGTGATGGACTGGACCATCGACCAGATCGTGGCGTTGCCCGTCGCGACGGTGGTCGAGACCCAGCGGATGGGTGCCCACGCCGACTACCGCGCCGAGCTGGCAGAACTCGACCTGCCGGTTCTGGTGATTCAGGGCGACGCCGATGCGTCGACGCCCATCGAGCTCACCGGGCGCCGCACCGTCGAGCTGCTGCCCGACGCGGAGCTCGTCGAGATCCCCGGCGCCGCCCACGGGCTGTACGTCACCCACGCCGACCGCGTCGTCGACGCGATTTGTGCACCCTCGGTAACGCTCACCGTTACGAGAGGTGCACAAATCACACGTTAGCGACGGGTGTTGAGCAGATCGATGACCTGCTGGACCAGGTCGTCGATGACGGCGCCGGTGGTGTCGAGCACCAGATCGGGATTCTCGGGCGCTTCGTAGGGCGCATCGACGCCGGTGAGACCCGTGAGCTCACCGGCACGGGCCCGCGCGTAGAGCCCCTTGGGATCGCGGCGTGCGCATTCTTCGACAGGTGTCGCGACGTGCACCTCGATGAACGGCAGCTTGGCGGCATCGTTGAGGGCCCGGGCGGTCTCCCGGTCGGACTTCAGCGGTGACACCAGCGAGGCCAGCGCCACCACACCCGCATCGGCCAGCAGCCGGGTGAGATGCCCGACCCGGCGGATGTTCTCGGTGCGATCGCCGGCCGAGAAGCCGAGATCGTCGGACAGGCCGTGCCGGAGGTTGTCCCCGTCGAGCAGGTAGGCCACCTGACCGGATTCGACCAGGGCCCGCTCGACGGCCACCGCCAGAGTGGACTTACCCGAGGCGGGCAACCCGGTGAACCAGATCGTCGCGCCGCGCTGTCCCGTGCTGTTCCAGCGGTATTCGCGGTCCAGCGACGACGGATGCCACTTGATGTCGGAGCGGTTGTGTCCGCTCGGCTTGAGTTCGCGCGCCTGCAGGATGATCCCGGCGCCGACGGTGTCATTGGACACCTCATCGATCAGGATGAATGCACCGTTGTCACGGTTGTCGGCATAGTTGTCGGCCACGAGCACCGAGCTGGTGCGCAGCGTGACCGATCCGATGTCGTTGAGCGCCAGCTCAACCGGGGATTCGACCTCGTCGAGAGTCTCCGGGTCGAGCTTGGTGTGCAGCTCCTGGACCGTCGCCCGCACCGTGCGGGTGCCCTGCTTGAGGGCCAGCCGGTCGCCGGCACGCAGCGGGTCGTCGAAGAACCAGCACACCGTCGCGTCGATCTCGCGGGCCAGCACGGGCGCCACGGCCTCGGAAGCACCGCTGACGAAGACGTCCCCGCGGCCGACGTCGATATCGTCGGCCAGCTCGATCGAAACCGACAGCGGCGCAACACCTATCGATCGGTTCTCGTCCAAGGTGTCCAGGGCCGTCACGACTGAACGAGTGCCTGCCGGCAGGCTCACCACGGGGTCGCCGACCTGCAGCGTGCCCGCCGACAACCGGCCGGTGTAGCGACGGCGCTGCTGCGCAGTCGGCCGGGACACCCATTGGACGGCCAGCCGCAGGCTCGCCGGGTCGGCGTGCGGTGCGGTCAGCTCGATGCCCTCGAGATACTCGAGCAGGGTCGGCCCGTCGTACCAGGGTGTGTTGGTCGAGCGGTGCACGACGTTGTCGCCCAGTTTGGCCGCGATCGGGATGACGGTGAGGTCGAGCCCGCCGAGCCGGTCGGCGACCTGCTGCAGCTCGCGCTCCACCTCGGCGAAGCGGCCCTTGTCGAAGTCGACCAGATCGATCTTGTTGACCGTGGCCACGAAGTGCTTGATGCCCAACAGCTTTGCGATGCGGGCGTGCCGGCGGGTCTGGCGCAGCACACCGGCGCGGGCGTCGACCAGCAGGATCGCCACGTGCGCGTTGGAGGCGCCGGTGAACATGTTGCGGGTGTAGCGCTCGTGTCCCGGGGTGTCGGCCAGGATGTAACTGCGGGTGGCGGTGGAGAAGAACCGGTAGGCCACATCGATCGTGATGCCCTGCTCGCGCTCGGCGCGCAGCCCGTCGGACAATGCGGCCAGGTCCGCCACGCCCTCCGAATCGGTCACGGCCTCAAGGTGATCCAGCGGCAGGCTGTCGGTGTCGTGCAGCAGCCGACCGATCAGTGTGCTCTTGCCGTCATCGACCGAACCGGCGGTGGTGATGCGAAGAAGCTGACGCGTACTCATCAGAAGTAGCCCTCCCGCTTGCGGTCTTCCATGGCCGCTACGGATGTGCGGTCGTCGGCGCGGGTCTCTCCTCGTTCGGAGACGGTGGCCGCCGAGATCTCGGTGATCACACGGTCGATCGTGGTGGCTTGTGACCGCACTGCCCCGGTGATGGTGAGGTCACCGACAGTTCGATAGCGCACCCACTCCACCGCGGCGGTCTCGGACTCGGCGGGTGCGGCGTACTCCGACACCGCGAGCAGGATGCCGTCGCGCTCGAACACCTCGCGTTGGTGGGCGAAGTAGATCGATGGCAGCTCAAGGTTTTCCAGCTCGATGTAGCGCCAGATGTCGAGCTCGGTCCAGTTGGACAGCGGGAACACCCGCACCTGCTCACCCTTGCGGATCCGGCCGTTATACAGCGACCACGGCTCGGGGCGCTGGGCCCGCGGATCCCACTGGCCGAACTCGTCACGGAAGCTCAGGATGCGTTCCTTGGCGCGGGCGCGTTCTTCGTCGCGGCGGGCGCCGCCGAATGCCGCGTCGAATCCGCCGGCCTCCAGAGCATCGAGCAGTGTCCGGGTCTGCTGCCGGTTGCGGGACGCACCTGGCCCCGGATCGGCGACCCGGCCGCTGTCGATCGTCTCCTGCACCGAGGCCACCACCAGCTTGTGCCCGTGCCCGGTGGTGCGGCGGTCGCGGAATTCGATGACCTCGGGGAAGTTGTGCCCGGTGTCCACGTGCAGGACCGGAAACGGCAGGGGCGAAGGCCGGAAGGCCTTCTCGGCCAACCGCAACAGGACGATGGAGTCCTTGCCGGCGGAGAACAGCAACACCGGCCGCTGCAGCTCGGCCACCACCTCCCGGATGATGTGTACCGCTTCGGCTTCCAGCAGCCGCAGCTCGTCGACGTGCAAGAGATCGACACTCATACCGGCAGGCCCTCCTTCTCGGCATCACGGCGGTAGCGATCCACCCACTCGTCAGACCGCTGATCGGCCTGGCGTTCCAGCACCGGCTGCGGGGCCAGCCGCGGATCCAGGCCGAGCGCTTCCAGCACCGTGGCCACCACGGTCGTGAGGTTGCGCCACAGATACGGGTACGAGACGTCGATGGGGGTGATGTTCTCCTCGGCGAACCAGGCGCGCCAACCCTCCTCCTGGGCTTGCAGCAGCTTGACCACGTGGGCGATGGCGCCGGCGTGATACTCGGCGCGGGCGTCGCGCACCGGATCGGCCCGGCCGCGCCAGACCCTGGTCTGCACCGCCCGCCAGAACGAAACCGCCTGTGAGACAACGTCGGGACGGTAGACGTGGATCAGCACCGGGTCGCTGCCGATGACGTCGCGGATGGCGGCGAGCAGGCCCGGCCCGGACCGCTCGGGCAGGCCCTCGGCGCGTTCCAGCAGCAGCGGGGTCTGATTCCACATCAGCTTGCCGCCCCATACCCCGTTGGGGGTGCGGCCGACGGTGCGGATGTAATCGCGCCAGATCTCGGACGGCGCCAGATCCGGCTTGCCCTCGACCAGCGGATCGAGCAGCCGCAGGATCGACTCGTCCTCGACGCCGGCGAACCACTCGCGCGGCTGCGGCGACATGCTGGTGGTCGGCAGGTACTGGAAGAACTCCTGGGGCTCACCGGCCATCCCGGTGGAACGCAGGGACTCCACCAGCAAGGTGCTGCCGCTGCGCTGGGAAGCGAGCACCAGGTAGGCAGTCGGATGATCTGGCATGGGCGAGACTCTAACCATCATTGATTTGCGGCGCCTATTCAAAGAAGCGTCAAGAGTTTTAA
This sequence comes from Mycolicibacterium porcinum, assembly GCA_001942045.1. Lineage (GTDB taxonomy): Bacteria > Actinomycetota > Actinomycetes > Mycobacteriales > Mycobacteriaceae > Mycobacterium > Mycobacterium porcinum_A. The sequence goes on along the minus strand of MSTD01000051.1, from coordinate 6,850 downwards.
TTCACCGAGATGAAAACTATTGGCGGGAATCGGTGATGCCGCGGTCGGCGGCGATAGCGGAACGGCTGGTGGCGGGACGGCCGTGGATGCTCAGATAGGTCTGGGTATAGCGTTCGGAAATGCGGGTTCCGGCGAATTCGGACGGGATGACGTCGAGGGTTTTCTGCCGCCACTCGTTCAGCAAGAGTGCGAGGTTCTCGGCGATCGCCTCGGCCTTGTCGGTGGCATCGGGTCCCAGCAGGTTGTGGCGTTCGGTCGGGTCGGCGACGAGGTCGTAGAGTTCGCGGCCGGGCCGGGGGCTCAGGACGGTGTCGCCGAGCACCCGCCCGGGGGGACTGTCGGCAATGTCCCACGGCAGATCCAACAATGGTCGTGCCGCGTAATTCTCGATATAGCTGTATTCCTTTGTGCGGATGGCCCGAATGGGGTCGAAAGAATCGTGATACGTCTTTGTGGTGTACACCTCGGAACGCACTTCGGCCGCATCTGCCGGAGCGGCCGTGAGGTTGCTGGCGTGTGACAACCCCTCGACCTCGCCGGGGATCTCCACCCCGAGTAACTCCAGCAGGGTGGGCAACAGGTCGACGCCGCTGAACAACTCGTCGTAGCGGCGCGGCACCGCGCCCGAACCGCGCGGCGGACGCACGATCAATGCGATGCCTGTGCCTGCGTCGTACAGCGTGGACTTGGCCCGGGGCAGTGCCGGACCGTGATCGGTCATGAAGACCACCCAGGTGTTCGCGTCGAGCCCGGCCGTGGCCAGGGCGTCGAGCAGTTCGCCCACCTTCGCGTCGGCAACCGCGATCGACCCGTAGAACTCGGCGAGATCGTCCCGGACCTCGGAGGTGTCCGGCAGATAGTCGGGCACGTCGACGGATCCCGATGCGGCAGGTTCGTAGCGGTCCCGCGGGTAGGGGCGGTGCGTCTCGAAGAACCCGGTGGTCAGCAGGAACGGTTGTTGCGGGGCGTCGGCCAGCCACGCGGTGGCCCGTTCGACGACATACTCGCAGAAAGAATTCGACACGTCGAACTCGTGATAGCCGAGATTCGCCGGGTACGACGTCTCGTGCTGCATGCCGAACAGTGCTGTGTGCCAGCCTGATTCGGCGAGAATATGCGGCAGGGTACGCACTCCGGCGCGGTACTCCCAGCCGTGGTGGGCCAGGCCCACCAGGCCGTTGCTCTGCGGGTATCTCCCGGTGAACAGCGAACCCCGCGACGGTGAGCACAGCGGCGCGGTGGCGTGTGCGCGGGTGAACAGGATCCCCTCGGCGGCGAGCTGGTCGAGGTGTGGGCTGGCCACATCGGGGTGGCCGTATACGCCGAGGTAGCGCCCGAGATCGTGCCAGTGCACGACCAGCAGGTTCTGCTGTTGCGGCTCGGTCACGTCACATCCTTTCCGTCCACACTACGACCGAACCGTCTGAGCTTGCCGTCCGCAACCGTTTGGCTCACCGAGAGCTACTTAATCGCTGCGGGGTCATCGGTAGGGTGGGGGTCATGCCGACCGCCACCGAACCCGCTGCGGTCAGCGGCTATGAGGCCCGCTGGGAGCAGCACAACTCCGAACGGCGGGCCCAGATTCTGCAGGCGGCGGTCGCGTTGATCGAGGAGAACCCGCCGGGCGCCGAGATCTCCATGGCGCGGATCGCCGACCGCGCCGGGCTGGCGAAGTCGGTGGTGTACCGCCAGTTCAGCGGCAAAGACGAGCTCGAGCGCCGCGTCCGGTCCTTCGTATTCGACGACTTCGCGGCGGTGCTCGACACCAACCTCGACGTCTCCAACGGGTCCTTGCGCGACATCCTCACCCGCACCGTCGCGGCGGTGGCCGACTGGATGCTCGACCATCCGCGGCTCGACGAGTTCGTCCGCCGGGGCCCGACGTATGACGGCGATGGCTCGCTCGACGCGGTCAGCGAGCTCAAGCTGCGCATGACCAGGCAGTCCGAGGGCATCATCGCCACGATCGCGCAGACCATCGGGGTGGATGACAGCGCGTTCAAGACCGTCCCGTTCGCGGTCGTGACGATGGTGGAGGCCACCCTGTCGGCGTGGATCCGTGGCGCGGCGCCGGAGCGGTCGCGGGAAGAGATCGTGACACACCTGGCCGACTTCGGCTGGTATGTGCTGGACGGCGCGGCACGCGCGAGCGGGCTGGACATCAACCGCGATGACGAGCTGACGTTGGTGATCGCCGGGCTGATGAACCGCGAGGACGGCTAGAGCAGCCCGGCGTTGTAATCGTCGACCAGGCTGCGCACCGTCTCCTGGGCGCAGGACTTGTTGGTGCCGATGAAACCAGTTGGCCCGCGCTTGATCCACCCGGTGACGAACGCACCCGGGACACCTGCCGCCCGGCCGCCTTCATGCGGCACCGTGGCGGTGGCGTCGTCGAACGGCAGCCCCGGCACCGGCCGGCCGCGGTACCCGATGGAGGTCAGCACCAGCCCGGTCTCGATAACTCGTTGGAGGCCGGTCGCTTTCACCCGCGTCGAACCGTCGGGTGCGGCGACCAGCTCGTTGTGGACGAACTCCGCTCCGGCAGTGGCGGATTCGCCGAGGATCGCGGTCGGTGACAACAGGTATTCGAGCACGATCCGACGGTTGCCCACCCCGCTCGGCGCCGCGCGCAGGATCGCCGCGCGCGGGTCGGAGTCCGGCAGGGTCCGCAGGTCCTCGTCGCGGACGACAACGTCGACCCCCGTGGTGGAACACAGTCCGACCAGCTCGGGAACGGTGAAGGCCGACTGTTCGATCCCGCGCCGACCGACCACGACGACCTCTTCGATTGCGCTGTCGCGCAACACTTCCAAAGCATGCGGGGCGATCGATGTGGAGGCCAGCAGATCCGGGTCCATGGTGAGGATCCGCGCGACGTCGAGCGCCACGTTGCCGTTGCCGACAATGACCGCGCGCCGGCTCGACAGGTCAAAGGTGCGACCCGCGTAGTCCGGATGCCCGTTGTACCAGGCGACGAACTCGGTGGCCGACGTGACGCCCGGCAGGTCGATGCCGTCGATGTCCAGGCGACGGTCCGTGGCGGCGCCGACCGCGTAGATGACGGCGTGGTGGTCACGCAACAGCTCGTCGTGGGTGACGTCGCTGCCGACCTCGACGCCCAACCGCATCTCGAGGCGCGGGTCGGCGGCGATGTGATCGAACTGGCGCGTCACCCCGCGGGTCCGCTGATGATCGGGGGCCACGCCGAACCGCGCCAAACCATAAGGCTGGCTGAGCCGTTCAAACATCCGCACGCGTGCGCCCGGGATCGTCAGCACCTCTTCGGCGGCATACATCGCGGCCGGGCCGGACCCGACGATCGCCACCCGCAGGTCGCCGGAACGCACCTGCAGCGGCGGAACCACCGGCGCCAGGATCGGTCGCGGCCGGGGTGTGGCGTAGAAATCGGCGTTCAGGGTGGCGAACACGTCCTCCGAACCGGTCAGCTTGGTGTGCGGTTTGATCGCGTCCACCGGGCAGGCCGTCACACACGCCCCGCAGTCGACGCATTCGACCGGGTCGATGTAGAGCATCTGTGCGGTGTGGAAGTCGGGCTCGTCGGGTGTGGGGTGGATGCAGTTGACCGGGCAGGCGTAGACGCACGACGCGTCGCTGCAGCAGGACTGCGTGATGACGTGGGGCATCAGCCGAGGGCAACCGCTTCGCGGTCCGGCACGCCGCGGTAGCGGGCGGCCTCGCCGTCGATGCCGCAGCGCTTCCAGACCCAGCGCCCGACGCGGTTCATCAAGCCGAGTTCCTCGCTGAGCGCCCGCATTTCACCGAAGTAGCCGGACAGGATCTTGCGGGAGTGCGGGCTACGCCAGAACGCGTCCTTGATCACCGCGCGCGGAATCCCGAACTCCTCACCGAACGACTTCGGCGGAGCCACGATCTCATGGGCCAGCCAGCGCAGCGTCAACGGAAAGGCCACGCACGCGAAGGCCTTCATCCGCCAGGAGCGTTCCGGCAGATGGGTTTTGAGGAATTCATGGGCCCAGGAGATGTGCCGGGCCTCTTCGGCGATGTGGATCTGCATGGTCCGCAGCACCGCGGGCGGGATGTTGGCGCCCTCGCGGATCAGGCCCTTCTGGAAATGATCGATCGGCTCTTCGCCGGCGAGGATGCCCGCCATGAACGCTGTCGGGGAATACTGGCCGACCAGGCCGATGTAGGGCGACAACCGACGGAACAGTGGCCGCATGCCCGGCACGTCAACGCCCGACCGGTTGACCAGCTCCTGGAACATCTGGATGTGGTTGCACTCCTCGGTCATCTCGTGCAACGCGTAGCGGAACTCGGGCGAGTTGTTGGGCAGCTTCATGATGAACGCCATCAACCCGCGGATGAGGATGCTCTCGAAGGCCGCGCCGACCTTGACCGAGTTGAGGGTGCGCCAGCGGCCGATCTCGATCTGGCGGGCCAGCGGCTGGGCCTGGTACCACGCGGTGGCGCCCAGCGGATCGACGTTCGGTGACAGCACCCAGCGGGGATCGTCGAGGTCGATCGCCAACTCGGGGGAGTCCCACGCGATGTCCAGGTACGGGTCGAAGCGACGGCGCACGGAACCTTCGGACAGCGTCTGCAACAGATCCTGGTAGTCCGCATCCAGCGATGCGGCGTCAGGGGAGCTCGAAGCCATGGCCACAATTTACCGAGACTTTGGGTCCCGGTAAATACCGACTCGCGGATTTACGGGTGGTACGGCACTCCGACCGCGCGGAACACGTACTCGGGCCCGACGTCGAAGGCCAGTGACCGGCGCGGCAGCTGCGTCAGAACCTCATCCGGAATTTCGGTCTTGTAGTGCAGCGACAACTGGCCGCGGCAGCGCCGGTCGATCTGGCCCACATCGGCGGTCAGTGTGAGCCCGGCCGGGTCGAGTTCGGCATGGACCGCGCCGATCTGCGGCGCCGACCACGGCTGGTCGATGCTGCGTCCGGCAAGCTTGGGCAGGGTGGACATGGTGGCCAGCGCGCGGTAGTTGGTCAGCACCAGCGCGCCCGCGTAGCTCGCGACACTGCCCGCCGACCGTTTGCCCGGGATCGCCCCGGTGAAACGCCTGGTCACTGGGAGGTATTCGGCGAGAAAGAGAATGCCCTCAGCCTCGGCCTCGGCCCGTAGACCCTCCGGCAGAGCGCCGATGTGCATCAGCTTTCGCAGGATCAGTGCCATGTCTTCGACGGTAGCGCGCAAACATGGCAAATCGGTTGGAGCTGGTAGAGATGGTCTGGTGAAAACTCGGGACCGGCGGCTGATCGTGAGCGCGGTGGCGGCCGTCGCGGTGTACGTGGTGCTGTGGATCGGCTACGCGATGCAGTGGACGTGGCTGGGTGACATCGACGCAGCCGGGTTGGCGGGCCCGTACCGGTACGGCGCGGCGCACCCGGCCTGGGTGACGGCGTGGGACGTTTTCTGCACGGTGCTCGGGCCGTTTGCGTTCCGGGTCGCGGCGGCGGTGATGATCGTCGTCGCGTTGATGCGTCGGCAGCGGCGGATCGCGCTGTTCCTGGTGCTGACCATTGAGCTCAGTGCGGTGACGACCGAGCTGGCCAAGTTCCTGGTGAACCGCCCGCGTCCGGACACCGCACTGGTGCACGCTCTTTCGACGTCGTTCCCGTCGGGGCACGCGCTGGGCGTGATGGTCTCGGTGCTGGCCCTGTTGGCCCTGGCCTGGCCGGCCCTGCGTCCCCCGCGCCGAGCGTGGTGGGTGGTCGCGGGCGTGCTCGTCATCGTGGCGATCGGGGTGGGACGCGTCGTGCTCAATGTCCATCACCCCTCCGATGTGGTGGCCGGCTGGGCGCTGGGCTATGCCTGGTTCGCGGCGATCTACCTGCTGTACCCGCCGTATCCGGCGGTCACGGCAGTGGACGGAACACCGGCAGCGCCCGGTAGCGCACGCTGAAGCTGGCCTCACTGAGCGCCTCGCCCACCTCGCCGTCATGGGCCAGGGTGGTGGGCCCGTCGACCGCGACGAACCGGAACTCCGGAACCTGAAGCTCGTGGTAGAGCGGGCTGCGTTCGAGTCGGCCCAGTGCGACGGCCGTCGCGATGCGCAGCCGGCTGAACCGCCGCCCGGTCTCCAGGATCCGCACGTCGATCAGCCCGTCGTCGAGGCGCGGGCGCAGGGACGGGGCGAATCCGGACGGGAAATAGGTCGAGTTGCCCAGGAAGAACAACTCGGTCTCAAGGGTCTTGTCGTCGTAGCGGATGCGGACCGGGGCCTCCCGGCGCAGCGTGAGGTACAGGGCGTACATCCCGGCCAACCGCTTGCCCATGCGGTGCTCGAGCCTCTCCCGCGTCCGCACGTACTTCGGGTAGGCGCCGATGCTGGCGGTGTTGATCACCATGTGTTCCTCGTTGAGGCACACCAGGTCGACGTAGGCCGCGGAACCGTCGGCGATCGCCTTGACGGTCCGGGCCACCGACTCGCAGCCGATGTCCTTGGCGAAGTGGTTGAACGTCCCGCCGGGAAAGACCGCGAGCGGAACACCGGCCTCGACGGCGATCCCGGCCGCACACGCCACGGTGCCGTCGCCGCCGCCCACGGCAAGCACATCGGTCCGTGCGGCGGTTTCCCGCAACACCGCCTCGATGTCGTCGTCATCGCCGAGCTCGATGATCTCGGCGTGTGGCAAGGACTTTCGGACCTCGTCGATGATCCGCGCGCCGGTACCATCGCCGGACGCGGGGTTGATGACGAGGGCGACGCCAGCGCCGGCTGGCCGGGGCTCGGTGCGGTATCGCAGCGGTTCGGATTTCGGCAGGGTCGCCGCGGGGATGGTGGGGACGACGCGGGCGCCGAGGACCGCGAAGGCGGCGCCGATGCCGAATCCGGCGAACACGTCGCCGG
>MSTD01000050.1:25874-40703 GCA_001942045.1 Mycolicibacterium porcinum | reverse complement strand
CGCCGAAGAACGACGCCTACGCGCCGAACTCAACCACGACCTCGAAACCGAACGCCAATACCAAGCCTGGCTCGCCGAAGAACACGGACCACCCCCACCCTTCTGAAGCCGCGCGAGCGGCGGTGCCCCTCTGATGGCGTCGGAGGGCGTTGGACACTGCCGACCCGCGACGAAAGGCATAAAGGCGCCACCGCCGAGTTGCCTGAGCGGTAGCGTCCTTGGTAGCGGCAGACGGGAGAACCCATGAAGCTCTTCATCATCGGAGGCATGGCCACAGTGCTGACCGTGGCCGGGCTGATCACCTCGGCCCCGCCGGCCAGCGCCGGCTGCGTGTACGGCGGCAACGTCATCAGCAAGTGCGACGGCCCCATCCAGCCCGACGGCACCTGGCAACGATGCATCGGGACTTGGGGTTATGTGCCCAGCGGCTTCAGTTCCCACCTGGTGCCCGTCAAGCGCTGCGATCCGATGGGCCCCGGCCATGACTATCCGTTCGATTTCACCTTCGCCGATCCACCGACCCATATCGACGGTTAACCGCCACTATGCGCGGCCGCGTACTCCCCCGGCGTGCTGCCCAGCATGGACCTGAAGTCGTTGATGAAATGGGCCTGGTCATACCAGCCGAGGCGTACTGCGAGATCTGCGAAATCGACGTCGGGCGCACTCTCGATCTCCAGCGCCGCCTGCTGTAGCCGGTACCGGCACAGCACCCACTTGACCGTCACCCCGACGTAACGGCGGAACACTCGCTGCGTGGTTCGGGTACTCCACGGCGAGAGCGCCATGACCTGATCGACCCGATGCAAGGTCGCGTCGTCGCGCATCCGATCGACCAGTGGCGTCAACGCACGATACGTCGGATCCACCTCGCCGGTAATCGCACCGATGCAAGAGTCGAAATCGCGCCGGACCGCCGTCGCATCCTCACCGAAATCGACTGTCGTTCCCAGCAACTCGTCGCCCACCGGCACCACGCGGCCGGTCATCTCAGCGGCGTCCCCGCCGAACCGGGCGGTGAAGCCACCGGGCCTGAACCGTGCCCCCACCACTGCCCCACGGCCGCTGATGGTGATGCGGAATACTTTCGGCACCACGCCGTGCAGCAACGTGCTGGGCAGCCGATGACCATGGCGCACACCATCATCGCCCCACTCACGCGTCAGGTGCATGGCCGGGAACGTGATGACCGTGCTCTCGAACGGCCCCGCCTCGCGCCGGTCCCAGGTCACCGACCAGAAGTGCTCGACGAACCTCGCCGCATCCTCCGACGGCGCCCAGCGGTGCAGGTCGAAAGCAGAGGCATTGCCGGCACGGCCGACCACACCCCGCTCTGGCGCATTTTTCCAAGCCGGCATCGCCATAAGCCTACGAAACTGGTCCGTATGAGTGTCACACCGATTCCGCAGGGCTACACCAGCCTGACCCCGTTCATCTGCGTCGACGGCGCCGCCAAGGCAATCACGTTCTATCAGAACGTGTTCGGCGCCGAAGTCGTCGAACGGATGGACGGACCCGACGGCACCGTCGCACATGCCGAACTGGACTTCGGCACCGGCCGACTGCAACTCGGCGACCCGCAGGAGGCCTATCAGATCGCCGCCCCGGCGCCGGGTGCCGCGGCGACCCATTCCATCGGGTTGTACTGCCCGGACGTCGACGGCGTGGTTGCCCGAGCCGAGAAGGCGGGGGCGACGATCCGCGAGCCCGCGCAGACCTTCGTCACCGGCGACCGGTTCGCCTCCATCCTCGACCCGTTCGGCCAGCGCTGGACCGTGATGACGCGCGTCGAAGACCTCACGCCGCAGGAGCGCGAACGCCGCGTCGCCGAATGGGCGGCCACCGCAGGCGGCTAACGTGGCGGCATGTCTTGCGTGTTCTGCGCCATCGTCGCCGGGGAGGCCCCCGCCATCCGCATCTACGAGGACGACGAATACCTGGGCATTCTCGACATCAGACCGTTCACCCGCGGCCACACCCTGGTGATCCCGAAGCGACACACGGTCGATCTGACCGACACCCCGGCGGACACCGTGGCCGCGATGGCCCGCATCGGCCAGCGCATCGCACGTGCCGCCCGGCAGTCCGGGCTGCACGCCGACGGCAACAACATCGTGATCAACGACGGCAAGGCCGCGTTCCAGAGCGTGTTCCACATCCACCTGCACGTGGTGCCGCGCCAGGCCGGCGACAAACTGTCGTTCGTCAAGGGCATGATGGTGCGCCGCGACCCCGACCGCGAGGAGTCCGGCCGCCTGCTACGTGCAGCATTGGCGCAGCTGGACGAATCCGCGCAGGATTGAGCGCATGAGCATGCCCTGGTGGGAGCGTTACATCGGTCTCCCGATGTTGTTGTTGCACGACAAGATCTACAAGGCCACCGACGGCCGGATCGGGCACACGATCCCGGGTGGTCCGTCGACACTGATCCTGCATACCGTCGGCGCCAAAACCGGCCAGCAGCGCGCGAATTCGCTGGCCTACGCGAAGGACGGCGCCGACTACCTCGTGGTGGCGTCGAAAGGCGGCGAGCCCACATCTCCGGGCTGGTACCACAACCTCAAGGCCAAACCGCAGGTCCAGATCAACGTGGGACCCAAGCGATTCGGTGTGACGGCCAAGCCGGTATTGCCCGGAGACCCCGACTACCCGCGGTTGTGGGAGATCGTGAACAACATGAAGGGCAACAAGAACCGCTACATCGGCTACCAGAAGCGGACCACGCGACCGATTCCGGTGGTCGTGCTGACGCCTTAGCGGCGCCTCAGAACAGCTCCTTGGCGAGCAGTTCCAGGGTGGTATCGCGCGCCGTCGCGGTGGCCGGATCGGCGCCGCGGCGGGCCGAACCCACCGGGTTGACCATCACCTCGTCGACGTCGAACTCCGCGGCCAGGGCTCGGACCTGCTCGGCCGCCTCGGTGGGCGAACCGACCACGGCGCGCCGAAGCCCGGAGGCCACAACCGCCTGCGCCTGCGGGGTGAGGGTCGTCGCCTCGGCATCCTCGACCAGATCGAGGGCACCGAGCGGCTGACCGGTCCGCAGCCGGCCCATCATCTGCAGCTGCGGCAGGAGCAAAGCCATGGCCTCCTCGGTGGTCTCGGCCACCGAGGCATTCACGGTAAGGAAGGTCACGGGCTCGGACGCCAGGTCGCTGGGCTGGAACTCGTCGCGGTAGACGACCAGCGCCTCGGCGGTGCCCTGCCCGGAGAAGTGGTGGGCGAACACATACGGCAACCCCTTGGCCGCGGCCAGATGCGCCGAGTACATCGACGAACCGAGCAGCCACATCCGCGGCTCGGTGACCGCCGCGGGCGTCGCCTTGAGCACGTAGTTCTCCCGCATCAGATCCCGCGGCAGCGGCACCCGCACGCCGCGTGCACTCATCAGCGCCACGACATCATCGAGGTACTGCGGGAACGCCTCGATATCGCGATCGTCGCGGCCGGCGGCGCCGCGCAGCGCCAGCGAGGTGACCGGGTCGGAGCCCGGCGCCCGGCCGATGCCGAGGTCGATGCGGCCCGGGTGGGCGGCCTCCAGCAGCGCGAACTGCTCGGCCACCGCCAACGGGGCGTGATTGGGCAGCATCACGCCTCCCGAGCCCAGCCGCAGCTGAGACGTCTGCGCGGCCAGATGTGCGATCAGAACCGGCGGGCTGGTGGCAGCCACCGCGGGCATGTTGTGGTGCTCGGCGAGCCAGTAGCGGGTGTATCCGAGCCGGTCAGCGGTCTGCGCGAGGTGAGTCGTTGCCGTCAGGGCATCGGCAGTTGACTGGTCGGTACGCACCGGGACGAGGTCGAGGACAGAAAGCCGCATGACACCGTCAACGTCATCAGCCGGCGGGTTCGTTCCCGAGGCGCTTGGCGGTGACGAAGATGTCGTCGAGCATGGCCTCGGTCAGCCGGCCCGTGAACGTGTTCTGCTGGCTGGGGTGGAAGCACCCCAGCAGGGTGACGGGGCCGAACGCGGAGGCCAGGGTGGCCGTCGCACCGTGGCCGAACTTGGGCGCGGGTTTGAGGTCCGAGCCGATCAGCTCCAGCGCCGCGCGCCACGCGAACCCGCCCAACGCGACGACCACCCGCACCGACGGCCCCACCAACCGCCATTCGGCCTGCAACCACGGTGCACAGGTGGACCGCTCGGCCGGGGTGGGCGCGTTGGCCGGCGGCGCACAGCGCACCGCGGCCGCCATGCGGGTGCCGATCAACTGCAGGCCGTCGGCCGCGTCGACGCTCTCGGCCTGATTCGCCAGGCCGGTCCGGTACAGGGAGGCGAACAGGAAGTCCCCGGATCGGTCGCCGGTGAACACGCGACCGGTGCGGTTGGCGCCCTGCGCGGCCGGCGCCAGGCCGACGATGAAGATGCCGGGGTTGTCCACCCCGAGTCCCGTGGCGGGTCGACCCCAATATGGTTGATCAGCAAAGGATTTCCGCTTGGCCACGGCAACCTCTTCACGCCACTTCACCAGCCGGGGGCAGGCCCGGCACACCGAGATCTGCGCGTCCAACTCGTCCACGGTGGCGGCTCGGGCAGCCAGCCGACGCACCTGCGCGGGCGTCTCGGGTACCGGCGTCGACGCATCCGCCGGATCGCCCGGCCAACCCGAGCCGGGTGGCACCGGCGACGGGAACAGGACCCCAGTCCTGGGGTGAGGCAACAGCATCACCTCACTGTGCCGGAAATTCCATCGCGGCGGGTGCGGGCGCGCTGTTAGATTCGGCCGCGATACCCATGACCGATAAACGGCGCGGCCCACTGCTGCTGATCCTGTTCGCCGCCCTGATGGCCGGCACAGGCAATGGAATCACGATCGTCGCGTTCCCGTGGCTGGTGTTGCAACGCAACGGATCCGCGCTCGACGCATCGATCGTCGCGATGGCCGGGACGCTCCCGCTGCTGGTCGCCACCCTTATCGCCGGAGCGGCCGTCGACTATCTGGGCCGCAGGCGGGTCTCGATGATCTCGGATCTGCTCTCCGCGCTGTCGGTCGCGGCGGTCCCCGTGCTGGCCCTGATCTTCGGAGTGGAGGCGGTGAACGTCGCGGCGCTGGCGATCCTGGCCGGTCTGGGCGCCTTCTTCGATCCGGCCGGGATGACCGCCCGCGAAACCATGTTGCCCGAGGCCGCGGCACGGGCCGGTTGGACGCTGGACCACGCGAACAGCGTGTACGAGGCGGTGTTCAACCTGGCCTACATCGTCGGCCCGGGTATCGGCGGCCTGTTGATCGCCACCCTCGGTGGGATCAACACCATGTGGGTGACCGCCGGGGCGTTCTGCTGCTCGATCCTGGCCATCTCGGTGTTGCGACTGGAAGGTGCGGGCACCCCGGACCGCTCGATGCTGACCGAAAGTGTGCTCGCCGGCATCGCCGAGGGGCTGCGATTCGTCTGGCACACACCGGTATTGCGCACCCTGGCCATCGTCGACCTGGTGGCCACCGGCCTGTACATGCCGATGGAATCGGTCCTTTTTCCGAAATATTTCACCGACCGCAACGAGCCCACCGAACTCGGCTGGGTGTTGATGGCGTTGAGCATCGGCGGTCTGCTGGGTGCGCTCGGCTACGCGGTGATGTCCAAGTACATGAGCAGACGGGCCACCATGCTGACCGCGGTGATCACGCTCGGAGTGGCGATGACCGTGATCGCGTTCCTGCCGCCGCTTCCGCTGATCCTGGTGCTGTGCGCAATCGTCGGGTTCGTCTACGGCCCGATCGCCCCCATCTACAACTACGTCATGCAGACCACCGCACCGCAGCATCTGCGGGGCCGGGTGGTCGGGGTGATGGGTTCACTGGCCTACGCCGCGGGTCCGCTCGGGCTGATCCTGGCCGGGCCACTGGCCGACGCCGCCGGCCTGCATGCGACGTTCCTCGCCCTGTCCCTGCCGATGCTGCTACTCGGCGTCAGCGCGGTGTTCCTGACCGCGCTACGTGACCTGGACCGGCCCACCTAGCATCGAAGCGTGAATGCCGCCGCGCTGCCGATGCTGATCAGCGAACTGCCCGAGGGTGTCGTCGTCACCGACCCCGACATTCTGGCCTCCTACCGCCAGGACCGGGCCGCCGACCCGGCGGCGGGCACACCGCTCGCCGTGGTCCGACCCACCCGCACCGAGGAGGTGCAGACGGTGCTGCGCTGGGCCAGCGCACACCAGGTGGCCGTCGTGCCGCGCGGCGCGGGTACCGGATTGTCCGGCGGTGCGACGGCGCTCGACGGCGGCATCGTGTTGTCCACCGAGAAGATGCGGGACATCACCGTCGACCCCATCACCCGCACCGCGGTCGTACAACCCGGACTGCTCAACGCCGAGGTGAAGAAAGCCGTTGCCGCACACGGGCTGTGGTACCCACCGGACCCGTCGTCGTTCGAGATCTGCAGCATCGGAGGCAACGTCGCCACCAACGCAGGCGGCCTGTGCTGCGTCAAGTACGGCGTGACCACCGACTACATCCTCGGCCTGCAGGTGGTGCTGGCCGACGGCACCGCGGTGCGCCTGGGCGGACCGCGGCTGAAAGATGTTGCGGGCCTTAGCCTGACCAAGCTGTTCGTCGGCAGCGAGGGCACCTTGGGCGTAGTCACCGAGGCGACGCTGCGGCTGCTACCCCCGCAGCACTCCCCCTGCACCGTGGTGGCCACGTTCGACTCGGTGGAAGCCGCGTCGAATTCCGTCGTGAAGATCACCGGCAGGATCCGGCCGTCGATGCTGGAGTTCATGGACGCCGTCGCGATCAACGCCGTCGAGGACAAGCTCAAGATGGGGCTGGACCGCAACGCCGCGGCGATGATGGTGGCGGCCTCCGACGATCGCGGTGCCGCGGGCGCCGACGACGCCGAATTCATGGCTCAGGTGTTCACCGAATGCGGTGCCACCGAGGTGTTTTCCACCTCCGACCCGGACGAAGGCGAGGCCTTCGTGGCCGCCCGGCGATTCGCCATCCCGGCCGTGGAGGCCAAGGGATCACTGCTATTGGAGGACGTCGGCGTGCCACTGCCGGCACTGGCCGAACTGGTCAGCGCGGTGGCCGCGATCGCGGCGGATCGGGATCTGCTGATCTCGGTGATCGCGCACGCCGGGGACGGCAATACCCATCCGCTGATCGTGTTCGATCCCGCCGATGCTGACATGGCTGCGCGGGCCCAGCTGGCGTTCGGCGAGATCATGGATCTCGCCGTGGGACTCGGCGGCACCATCACCGGCGAGCACGGCGTGGGCCGGCTCAAGCAGCCGTGGCTGGCCGGCCAGATCGGCCCGGACGCAGTGGAACTCAATCACCGGATCAAGCGAGCGCTGGATCCGCAGAACATCCTCAATCCGGGCGCGGCGATCTAGACCTGGATCAGCCCATACCGAACGTCGTGAGCAGATTGCTTGTGCGCCAGGCGATCAATGCGGCGAAGAGCACCAGCACGGCCACAGAGACCCCGGCCTGAATCGCATTGCGGCGCTCACGCGGGGCGTACACGAAGGCCGCGGCGATCGCCGCACCCGTCACCAGACCGCCGATGTGACCCTGCCAGCTGATCGCCCCGGTCCCCAACGCGGGTCCGGCGAAGGTGAACACCAGATTGATGATGACGACCGCGGCGATCGAGCGGACGTCGAGGTTCAGCTTGCGGGCCACCACGAAGATCGCGCCGAAGAGGCCGAAGATCGCCCCGGAGGCCCCGGCGGTCGCGCTGTTGAGCGGGGACAGCAGATACACCAGCATCGAGCCGCCGAGCCCACTCAGTGCATACAGCGTCCCGAATCGCAGCCGGCCCAACCACTGTTCGAGCGGCGGCCCCACCACGTAGAGCGCCCACATGTTGAACAGCAGGTGCATCACGCCGTAGTGCAGGAACATCGACGTCACCAGGCGGTAGTACTCGTCGTGCGCGGCGACGCCCGGCGGCCACAGCGTAAATTCCTGCTCCAGGTTCTTCGAGGCCATCTGCACCACGAACATCAGCACGTTCACCGCGATGAGCGCATAGGTCAGGATCGGGGCGCCCGTGCGCGCCACCCCGCCGAACTGGGTCCGCGCCGCGGGCACGGTCCTGGCGCCCTGGTTGACGCAGTCCACGCACTGATGGCCCACGGCGGCCGAGCGCATGCACTCCGGGCAGACCGGGCGCTGGCACCGCGTACAGCGCACGTAGGTGGGACGGTCCGGATGCCGGTAACACGTCGGCGTCTGGGCAGGTAGCTGCGGCGCGTCAGGGGTGCTCATCACGCCCGAGCCTAATGCGGGTCGCGCCTATTGACACGGTTGCGGCCATTGTCGTACGAATAAGACATGGCAGCGACTTTGTCTCACAGCCCCGCCCGGTTCGTCCCCGCCGATGCCGACACCTGGCCCAATCCGTGGCCGATGTACGCCGCGCTGCGCGATCACGACCCGGTGCACCACGTCATTCCCGACGAGCACCCCGAGCAGGACTACTACGTCCTCTCCCGGCACGCCGACATCTGGGCGGCGGCCCGCGACCACGGGACCTTCTCGTCGGCGCAGGGCCTCACCGTCACCTACGGCGAACTGGACATGATCGGCCTAGCCGACAACCCGCCGTTCGTCATGCAGGATCCGCCGGTGCACACCGAGTTCCGCAAGCTGGTGTCGCGCGGATTCACCCCGCGGCAGGTGGAAGCCGTCGAGCCCAAGGTCCGCGAGTTCGTCGTCGAGCGCCTCGAGGGGTTGCGCTCGAACGGCGGCGGGGACATCGTCACCGAGCTGTTCAAGCCGCTGCCGTCGATGGTCGTCGCGCATTACCTCGGCGTGCCCGAGGCCGACCGGGACCAGTTCGACGGCTGGACCGAGGCCATCGTCGCCGCGAACAGCTCGGCCGGCGGAATCACCGCGGCGATGGGCACCGCAGGCGCAGCCGTGGCCTCGATGATGGCCTACTTCTCCGAGCTCATCGAGCGACGCCGTAAGGAGCCGGGCGATGACACGATCTCGCACCTGGTCGCGGCCGGTGTCGGAGCCGACGACGACATCGCCGGTGTGCTGTCGATCCTGGCCTTCACGTTCACCATGGTCACCGGCGGCAACGACACCACCACCGGAATGCTCGGCGGCGCAATACAACTCCTGCAGCAGCGACCCGATCAGCGCAAGCTGCTCGTCGACGATCCCGAGCTGATCCCGGAATCGATCGACGAGTTCCTGCGCCTCACCTCACCGGTGCAGGGGCTGGCCCGCACCACCACCCGCGACGTCACCATCGGCGACACCACCATCCCGGCCGGCCGCAAGACGCTGCTGCTGTACGGCTCGGGTAACCGCGACGAGCGCGAGTTCGGCGACAACGCGGCCGAACTCGACGTGCGACGCGCCCCGCGCAACATCCTCACCTTCAGCCACGGCGCGCACTTCTGCCTCGGCGCGGCGGCAGCCCGCATGCAGTCCCGGGTGGCACTGACCGAATTGCTCTCGCGTTACCCGGATTTCGAGGTCGACCTGGACTCTGTGACCTGGGCCGGCGGCAGCTACGTGCGACGGCCGCTGTCGGTGCCGTTCCGGGCAGGGACCTGATGCCCCGCGACTGGCTGTCAGCCCGACGGTCCGAGGTGGCCGCCGACCACATCCTCGACGCCGCCGACGCCCTGTTCACCCAACAGGACGCGGCGACCGTCGGGATGCACGAGATCGCCGCGGCCGCAGGCTGTTCCCGTGCCACGCTGTACCGGTACTTCGAGAATCGCGACGCGCTCTACACCGCCTACGTGCACCGCGAGGCGCGCCGACTGTACGAAGAGGTCAGCGAGCAGGTGGCCGCGGTCACCGATCCGGCGCAACGACTGATCGAAGGAGTGATCACCGCGCTGAACGCGGTGCGCGACAGTCCGGCACTGGCATCGTGGTTCGCCACGGCGCAGCGGCCGATCGGCGGCGAGATGGCCGAGCACTCGGAGGTGATCCGGGCGCTGGTCGAGGGGTTCGTCCGGTCGCTCGCCGGGGAGGCGGATCAAGCCGACGACGAGGTGGGCCGCCGGGCCCGGTGGCTGGTGCGGGTCATGGTGTCGATGCTGGTCTTCCCCGGCACCGACGAGGCCGACGAGCGAGCCATGCTGGCCGAGTTCGTGGCCCCGCTCGTCATCCCGGCACAAATGCCCGTCGAGTAGCCCATACTTTCGGGTATGTCCGGCCACCCGACGCCGCTGCCGCCGCTTCCTGCGGTCAAGAGCATCGCCGAGGTTGTCTCGGCGATCGACACGATCACCGCCTGGGCCGTGGAAACCTCAAGCCGGCTGGGCTATTTCGCGGCGTTGTACAAGCGGATCACCATCGCGGTCGGCACCGCCGTCGAGGACGGGGCATTCGAGGACGGACCGCGGATGGACCGCCTCGACGCCGCGTTCGCGCAGCGCTACTTCGATGCGCTCAACGGGTACTTCCACCCGGACCGGTACCCGAAACCCACCCGGTCGTGGCGAACCACCTTCGAGTGGGCCGACAAACCTGAGCCGATCCTGGTGCAGCACATGCTCGCCGGGGTCACCGCCCACATCGTGCTGGATCTCGGCATCGCGGTGCAGGGTCTCGTCGGCGCGGGCCGGCTGCCCTCGCTGCACAAGGATTTCGACACCATCAACGCGGTGCTCGCCAGCCAGATCGGCGGAGTGGTCAACGACATCAACGACCTCTCACCGGCACTGGCCGACATCTACGCCGTGCTGCAACAGCATCAGATCTTCGTCCTCAACCAGGCGATCCGCGCGCTGCGCGACAGCGCCTGGCGATTCGCCACAGTGCTGGCCCTCGAGCCCGGATTCGCCCGGCCCGCGACGATCTGGGCGCGGGACCTTCAAGTCAGCCGGCAGGCGCAGGCGGTGTTCGACCCGCCCAGCCTGGTCGGCACATTCGATCTGGCGATCAAAGAGATCGCCGCACGGGAAAGCCGCGATGTGGCACACAATGTCCGGGTGCTCGACGAGATCGCCGCGACGCCCGCCCCGATCCAGACGGTGCTCTGATCCGGTCGGCTCAGGCCACCCAGTACGCCTGCGCCTTGATCGATTTGCGCGGGATGCCGTACTCCTCACGGAACACCCGCGCCACGGCCCGGGTGGTGCGGTTGTTGCAGGCGACCCAGCCGAAGTGATCGGAGGCGTCGAAAGCCGAAGCACTGAGGGTTTTCAGCAGATCCTCGTCGAAGCGGTCCACCCAGACGATCTCCGCGCCCCCATTGACCGGTAGCTCACGGTCATCGTCGTGGCCGGCCTCCAGAAAGACCCAGGCCGGGGCGTCGCCGATGGCATCCAGCAGCGAGTTGATCGCCGGAAGCGACGCGGTGTCACCCACGATCAGGTATCCGGCAGGCGCAGGCTCGGGCAAGGCGAAGCTGCTGCCGAGGACCGTCACGTCCAGGACGTCGCCGGGCTGGGCCGCTCGTGCCCAGCGAGTAGCGATGCCGTCGTGCATGGCGAAGTCGATGTCGACGGTGCCGGTCTGCGGATCGGGGTTGACCAGGGTGTAGCCCCGTTGGTGGGCCTTGCCGCCGTCGGGAAACCAGCCCCGCACCCACATCGTGGGGTGCACCGACTGTTCGGCGAGCAGCTTCTCCGCGCGGAAATGCAACCGCAGGTAATTCGGTGTGAGCTCGGTACGACCCGAAACCGTCAGCTCGTAATCGCCGCCCCGGCAGAGTTTGACCAGGGCCCCTTCCAGCCCGCGCGATGCCTTAGTCATTAGGTAAGCATACCCTAACTAAATCAGGAGCGGACGCGCGTGAACCGATGCAGCACCCAAGCCGCCGGAATGGTGAACACCATGGTGAGCACGAAAAGGTTGAACATCGACCCCGTGTAGACCGGATCGCGCATCACCTCGACCATCACCAGCTCCATGATCATCAGGTGGATCAGGAAGATCTCGTAGGAGATCTCGCCGAGAAAGACCATCGGCCGCGAAGCCAGAAACCGGTTGTACCAACCGTGATCGCCGAGCGCGGGCGGGGCCACCAGCAACGCCGCGATCACCGCGTAGAAGAACGTCTTGAACAACGCCTCGCTCAACTTGGCCGGCGACGTCGTCGGCTCCCCCGCGATCGGCGTCGACGCGATGAAATAACACACCACGGCCAACGGCACACACACCACGGCATACCCACGCACCTTCAGCTGCCCCAGCACCGTCAGCGCCATACCCGCCACGAACCACGCCATATAGGTGGGCAGCCAAAGCCGGGCCCCGTCAGGCAGATTCGCCGAATCGTGCACGATCGTCAGCCACAACGGCGACACCGCAGCCAGCAGAGCCAAGCCGAAGAACAACAAACCCGGCCGCCAGCGCCGGCGGCACAGAACCACCAGCAGCAGATAGGCCAGCAACGGCAGCACGACATAGAACGCCGCCTCCACCGCCAGGCTCCACATCTGGGTCAACCCCTGATGCAGATACGAGAACAGATAGTTGTCGGTGTAGATCTGGGTCAGAGTCAGGTTGCGGAACAGCCCGATCCAGGTGTGGCCGGGATTCGGGCCCCCGGTCCGAAAGTGGTACAGCAGATAAGCGATCAGCACCGTCACCACATACGCCGGCATGATCCGTCGCACCCGGTGCCAGGCATAGCGACGCACCGACGGCGACTGCCCCTGGGTCGCCGCCGACTTCACCCACGGCCGGAACAACAGAAAACCGCTGAGCACGAAGAAGATCGGCACACCGATCTCGGCACGCGAATACACCAGCCCGAGGTAGCCCTGCGGATACTTCCCCGTGGTGTAGGCCGCGTGGGTGAGCACCACCAGAATGGCGGCCACCGCCCGGATCCCGGTCAGAGCGGCAACGCGCGTCGAACCGGAGGCCGGCGCGTCTACCGACTCCAGGCCTCCCTGATCCGACGGCCCCGCCACACTTCTGGAAACCGTCACTTGGTCTTCCGGTGCGGCTTCCCCGAGCGGTTGTCGGATCGGCCCTTGTACTCGGAACGGACCTTGTACTCGCGGCGCGGCCCACGGTCACCGCGGTCGGCGCGCTCACCACGCTCCCGCTCCAGATTGATCAGCATGCCCGAGATCCGGGTGTTCTCCAGCGCTTTGAGCGTCTTGGCGGGCAGCTTCTCGGGCAGCTCCACCAACGAGTAGTCCCCACGGATGGTGATGTGGCCGAACTCGTTGCGGTGCAGGCCGCCCTCGTTCGCGATGGCGCCGACGATGTGGCCCGGCCCCACCCTGTGCCGCTTGCCCACCGAGATCCGGTACGTCGCCAGGCCTTCGCGCGGAGCGCGTTCCTTGCGCGGGCCGCGCTCGCCGCGATCCTCCCGCTCCCGCCGCTTCTCCGGCGGCGGCTCGGTCATCAGGAACTCTTCGCCGTTGCGCGACTGCAGTGCCAGCGCCGCGGCGATATCGGCCATCGGCACGTCGTTCTCACGCTCGTAGTCCTCGATCAGCCTGCGGAACAACTCCAGACCGTCCGCATTGAGCGAGTCGGTGATCGAGTCACGGAACTTGGCGACGCGCTGCGCGTTGACGTCATCGACGCTCGGCAGCTCGGCCTCGATGACCTTCGACCGGGTGTGCTTCTCGATCGACTTGAGCAGGTGGCGTTCGCGCGGGGTGACGAACAGCAGCGCGTGCCCGGACCGGCCGGCCCGGCCGGTGCGGCCGATGCGGTGCACGTACGACTCGGTGTCGTGCGGGATGTCGTAGTTGACGACGTGGGAGATGCGCTCGACGTCCAGACCACGCGCGGCCACATCGGTGGCGATCAGGATGTCGATCGTGCCGTCCTTGAGCGCGCTGATCGTGCGTTCGCGCTGAGCCTGGTTGATGTCGCCGTTGATGGCGGCGGCCGCGAAACCGCGGGACTTGAGCCGCTCGGCGACCTCCTCGGTGGCCTGCTTGGTGCGGACGAACACGATCATCGCGTCGCCCTCCTCCACCTCGAGCACCCGCGTCAGCGCATCCAACTTGCGCGCACCGGCCACCTGGATGAACCGCTGCGTGATGTTCTCGGCGGTGGCGGTCTTGGCCTTGACCGTGACCTCAACCGGGTCATGCAGATATTTGGAGGTGATCTTGCGGATGGCCGGCGGCATGGTGGCCGAGAACAGTGCCACCTGCTTGTACTCCGGGGTATCGGCGAGGATCCGCTCGACCTCTTCGGCGAAGCCCATGGTGAGCATCTCGTCGGCCTCGTCGAGCACGAGGTAGTCCAGGTTCGACAGATCCAGCGTGCCGCGTTCGAGGTGGTCGATCACGCGCCCCGGAGTGCCCACCACCACCTGCGCGCCGCGCCGCAGCCCGGACAGCTGCACGGTGTAGGACGCGCCGCCGTAGATCGGTAGCACGTTGATCGCGGGCAGGTGCGCGCCGTAGCGGCCGAAAGCCTCGGCGACCTGCAGGGCCAGCTCACGAGTCGGCGCCAGCACCAGCGCCTGGGTGTTGCGGCTGGTGGTGTCGATCTTCGACAGGATCGGGATGGCGAAGGCCGCGGTCTTGCCGGTTCCGGTCTGGGCCAGCCCGACCACATCGGAGCCCGCGAGCATGGCCGGAATGGTCGCGGCCTGGATCGCCGAAGGCGATTCGTAGCCGACTTCAGTGACTGCCTTCAGCACCGCAGGGTGAATCTGCAGGTCGGCAAACGTTGGGGCGGTCTCCCCCGAATCCGGGTCTGGCGAGGTCATCGGTTCAGAAGTCTAGTGCCAATCGACCGGGATCCCGGCCGCGCGCCTGCACAAACCCGCAACGCGAGCGCGGTAGGTTGCCCAACTGTGAAACGGGTCGCAATGTTCGCCATCGCCCCCGGGGTCGTCCTGGCGACCGTGCTCACGCTCACCGGGTGCGGATCGGGTGACTCCACGGTCTCCAAAACTCCCGACGCAGGACCCGGGCCGGCCCCGACC
>MSTD01000050.1:0-25864 GCA_001942045.1 Mycolicibacterium porcinum | reverse complement strand
TCGGCGCCCACCCCGGCCGCGAAGGCCGCCCCCACATCGGCACCACCGCAGGCCGACCCCTGCGCGGTGAATTTGGCCGCGCCCGAGATCAGCAAGGCCGTCTCCGAGTTGCCCCGTGACCCGCGCAGCAACCAGGCCTGGAGCCCTGAGCCGTTGGCAGGCAACTACAACGAGTGCGCTCAACTCTCGGCGGTGATCGTCAAGGCCAACACCAACTCCGACCACCCCAACACCCGGGCCGTGCTGTTCCATCTCGGCAAGTTCATCCCCACCGGGGTGCCCGACACCTACGGCTTCAACGGGATCGACAAGACCGCCAGCACCGGAGACACCGTGGCGCTGCAGTACTCCGGCGGCTTCCACGGGCTGGCCAGCACGGTGAAGTTCCGCTGGAACGGCGGCGGTGTGGAGTTGATGGGCAACACGGGCTGAGTTTTCGTCGGTGCCCTCACCTACAGTGACAGCGTGTTCGTCACCGACGAAAGCGCGTCGGGTCCGACGGTCATCTACAGCGCCTCGGATCTGGCCGCGGCCGCCCGCTGTGAGTACGCCCTGCTGCGCTCGTTCGACGCGCAGCTCGGTCGTGGCCCCGCGGTGTCGTCGGACGACGAATTGCTGGCTCGCACCGCACAACTCGGCGGCGATCACGAGCAGCGCCACCTTGAGGATCTTCGCGCAGACGCTGAGGTGACGGTGATCGGCCGGCCCAGCTACACCGCGGCCGGGCTGTCGGCGGCGGCCACCGCCACCCTCGAAGCCGTGCAACGCCGCGACCCCGTGATCTATCAGGCCGCGATGTTCGACGGACGGTTCGCCGGGTTCGCCGACTTCTTGATCTGGGACGGCGAGCGCTACCGCCTCCGGGACACCAAGCTGTCCCGCTCGGTGAAGGTCGAGGCACTGCTTCAGCTGGCCGCCTACGCCGACGTGCTGTCGGGTGCCGGGGTTCCGGTCGCCGATGAGGTCGACCTGGTTCTCGGGGACGGCGCGATGTCCAGCTACCGCGTCGACGAACTGCTGGCGGTGTACCGGCCGCGGCGCGCCGCGCTGCAGGCGCTGCTCGACGGTCATCTGGCCGGCGGCACCGCCGTGCAGTGGTCCGACGACACGGTGCGGGCGTGTTTCGGCTGCGGTGAATGCGAGCAACAGATCCGCGCCACCGACGACCTGTTCCTGGTGGCCGGCATGCGGTCCAGCCAGCGGGCCCGGCTCATCGAGGCCGGGGTCACCACCACCCGGCAATTGGCAGACCGCACCGACGCGGTGCCCGGGCTGGCCCAGCGTGCCCTGACCGCGCTGAGGGGGCAGGCCCGCCTCCAGGTGGCGCCGCGGCCAGATGGCAAGCCGCCTTATGAGGTCGTCGATCCGCAACCGCTGATGCTGCTGCCGGATCCGGACAAGGGCGATCTGTTCTTCGACTACGAGGGCGACCCACTGTGGACCGCCAACGGCCAGGACTGGGGACTGGAATACCTGTGGGGCGTCCTGGGTGCCGAGGGGAATTTCCAGGCATTGTGGGCGCACGACCGGGCCAGCGAACGCCAGGTGCTCATCGATTTCCTGGATCTGGTTCGCAAGCGGCGCAAGCGTTTTCCCAAGATGCACATCTACCACTACGCGCCCTATGAGCGCAGCACCCTGCTGCGGCTGGCCGGCCGCTACGGAGTGGGCGAGAACGACGTCGACGACCTGCTGCGCAACGGTATCCTGGTCGACCTGCTTCCGTTGGTACGCAAGAGCATTCGCGTCGGCACCGAGAACTACAGCATCAAATCGCTTGAACCGCTGTACATGGGCAACGAGTTGCGCGACGGCGAGGTCACCAAGGCCACCGATTCGATCACCGAATACGCCCGCTACTGCGCACTGCGCGATGCCGGTCACCACGACGAGGCCGCCACCGTGCTCAAGGAGATCGAGGACTACAACCGCTACGACTGCCGGTCCACCCACCGGCTGCGGGACTGGCTGATCAACCGGGCGTTCGAGGCCGAGGTGCCGCCGCGCGGCCCGCAACCCGTGCGCGACGGAGCACCGATCGAGAAAGCCGACGCCGTCGACCGCAAGCTGCTGCGCTTCGCCGGAGACGGCGTGGAACCGCGAACCCCCGAGCAGCAGGCAGTGGCGCTCATCGCCGCGGCCCGCGGCTTCCACAAGCGCGAAGACAAGCCGTTCTGGTGGGGTCACTTCGACCGGATCAATAACCCGGTCGACGAATGGGCCAACAGCACAGGCGTTTTCGTCGCCGAGCAGGCCCAGGTCGTCACCGACTGGCACACTCCGCCGCGAGCTCGCAAACCGCAACGACAGGTCCTGCTGACCGGCGCCATCGACGCCGGTGAGCTGGGCACCGAGGTCTATGCGCTCTACACCCCGCCGGCGCCCGCGGGCCTGTCCGACGACCCGGACCGGCGTGGCTTCGGCAGCGCCACGGTGATCGGCTGCGACAACCCGGACGCCCCCACCGAGGTGATGATCACCGAACGCCAACCCAAGGACGGTGACACCTTCACCCAGGTGCCGTTCGCGCTGACGCCTGGCCCGCCGATCAACACCCGGCCGCTGCAGGTGTCCATCGACAGCACCGCGGCCACCGTGTCCGCCGGTCTGCCGACGCTGCCCGCCGACGCGGTGACCGATGTCCTGCTGCGACGTCCGCCACGCACGGTCAGCGGCCGACCCCTGCCCCGCAACGGTGACACCGCCGCCGACATCACGGCGGCCCTGCTGGATCTGGACTGCTCATACATCGCGGTGCACGGCCCACCCGGCACCGGCAAGACCCATACCTCGGCGAAGATCATCGCCCGCCTGGTCAACGAACACCGTTGGCGTATCGGCATCGTCGCGCAGTCACACGCGGTGATCGAGCACCTGCTGGAGCAGGTGCTCGATGCCGGGGTGGACGCGGAACGGGTGGCCAAGAAACGCAGAGGCGGCGACCCACGATGGACCGAGATCGGCGACAACCAGCACGCCGCGTACATCGCCGGCCATCCCGGCTGCGTGATCGGCGGCACCGCATGGGATTTCGCGAACGAATCGCGGGTGCCGCGGCAATGCCTGGACTTGCTGGTGATCGAGGAGGCCGGCCAGTTCAACCTGGCCAACACCATCGCGGTGGCTCCGGCCGCCCGCAACCTGCTGCTCCTGGGGGATCCGCAGCAATTGCCGCAGGTCTGCCAGGGCACCCACCCGGCGCCGGTCGACGATTCGGCACTGGGCTGGCTGGTCGAGGGTGCGCACACGCTACCGGTCGACCGCGGCTACTTCCTGGACTGCTCGTTCCGGATGCATCCGGCGGTGTGCGGCCCGGTCTCGCGACTGTCGTATGACGGCCGGCTGCAGTCACACGAAAAGGTCAGTGCGGCACGCAAACTCGACAGTATCGAACCCGGGGTCCGGGTACTCGAGGTCCCGCACCTTGGCAATTCGACCGACAGTCCCGAAGAGGCCGACGCCATCGTCGCGGCCATCACCGGCCTGCTCGGCACCACCTGGACCGACGAGCACGGCAGCACGCCGCTGAGCCAGGAGCACTTCCTGGTGGTGACGCCCTACAACGCCCAGGTGACCACGGTGCGCCGAGCCCTCGACGCAGCGGGGCTGACCGAGGTGCAGGCCGGCACGGTGGACAAGTTCCAGGGCAGGCAGGCGCCCGTGGTGTTCGTGTCGATGACGGCGTCGTCGGCCGCCGACGTACCCCGCGGGATCGGATTCCTGCTGAACCGCAACCGGCTCAACGTGGCGATCAGCCGGGCCAAGTACGTCGCGTACATCGTGCGCTCACCCCAGCTCACCGACTATCTGCCGGCCCAGCCGAACAGCCTGATCGCGCTCGGCGCATTCCTGGCCCTGACCGATCCTGTGGTACACCCGACCGGTGACTGAAACGCTTACCGAAACGCTTGCCGGGATCGTCGGTGCCGGTCATGTCACCACCGATCCCGATGTGCTGGCCGGCCGCTGTGTCGACCACACCGGGCGGTACCGCGGGCAGGCGACGGCCCTGGTCCGCCCCGGCACCGCCGAGGAGGTGGCCGCGGTGCTGCGGGCCTGCCGCGACGCCGGAGCGTGTGTCACAGTGCAGGGCGGCCGCACCTCACTCGTGGCCGGGACGGTCCCCGAGAACGACGACATCCTGTTGTCCACCGAGCGGCTGAACGAGATCGGCGCAGTCGACACCGTCGAGCGCCGGGTCAGGGTCGGCGCCGGAGTTCCCCTGGCCGCGGTTCAGCGGGCTGCGACGGCGGCCGGCCTGGTATTCGGAGTGGACCTGGCCGCGCGGGAATCGGCCACGATCGGCGGCATGGCCTCCACCAACGCCGGAGGCCTGCGCACGGTGCGCTACGGCAACATGGGCGAACAGGTGCTCGGCCTGGACATCGCACTGCCCGACGGATCGGTGGTGCACCGGCACAGCCGAGTACGCCGCGACAACACCGGCTACGACCTGGCCGCCCTGTTCGTCGGCGCGGAAGGCACGCTCGGCGTGATCACCGGGCTGGATCTGCGGCTGCACCCCACCCCCACCCACCGAGTCACGGCCATCTGCGGGTTCGCCGACCTCGACGCACTGGTCGGCGCAGGCCGGGTATTCCGAGACCTGGACGGCATCGCCGCCCTGGAGTTGATCGACGCCCGGGCCAGTGCGCTGACCGCCGAGCATCTCGGCGTGGCCGCCCCGGTCGACGGAGCCTGGCAACTGCTGATCGAACTCGCCGGCGACAGCGACCAGACCGAACGCCTGGCCGACGCGCTGGACGGCGCCGAGCTGTGCGGCGAGCCCGCGGTCGGCGTCGATGCGAATGCCCAGCAGCGGTTGTGGCAGGTGCGCGAGTCGGTGGCCGAGGTGCTCGGATTGTTCGGTCCGCCACTGAAATTCGATGTCTCGCTGCCACTGTCGGCGATCCGGGGTTTCGCCGACGCGTCCGCCGAATTGATCGCAGGCCATGCGCCGGAAGCGATCCCGGTGCTGTTCGGCCACATCGGCGAGGGCAATCTGCACCTGAACGTGCTGCGCTGCTCCACCGACGCCGAAGCAGGGCTGTACGCCGCGATGATGACGCTGATCGCCGACTGCGGCGGCAACGTCAGCTCCGAACACGGCGTCGGCTCCCGCAAGCGCGACTACGTGGCGATGTCACGCACCGAGGCCGACATCGCGGCCATGCGCACGGTCAAGGCCGCGTTCGATCCGGACGGCTACCTCAACCGGGCCGTGCTGTTCAATCGTCCCGCTCGGCCATGAACTCGGCGTACAGGTTCTCCCACGTCTCCGGATCCTCGGCCGGCGGCAGTGCCCGCAATGATTCCGTCACCGCCTCGGCGTCCACCACGTCGCCGTCGTCGTCACGGTCGTGGCTCACCATGAACTCGACGTAGTCGTCGTCATCGTCGTCACGGGGATCCAGATAGGGCTCCGGATTGGGCGCGAAAGTGGGTTCAGCATCGAAACCGAGCAGGAACAACGCGGCCACCACCCCGAACAGCGCGACGAACGCGGGCAGCAGCATCGCCTGCGACATCGCCGCGGCGAAGGGCGCGTGCAGGAACTGCGGCAGTTGGGCCGCCGCACCCTCACCACGCGGCGCCGCGCTTGCCGCCCCCGGCATCTCGGCCCCGATCCGCGATGTCATGTACGCCGCGATCCCCGCACTGCCCAGCACCGACCCGACCTGGCGGGTGGCGTTGTACACGCCGGACCCGGCCCCGGCCACATCCGGCGGCAGGTTGCGCGTCGCGGTGGCCGCCAGCGGGGACCAGATGAATGCCATCCCGATGCCCATCACCACCTGAGGCAGCAGCAATCGCCAGATCGGCGTCGTCGGGGTCATCTCGAAGGCCAGCCAGGTCAAGCCGATCGCCATGGCCGAGAAGCCGAAGCCGATCACCGGCGTCGGATGGGCCCGGTCCACGATGCGCCCCACCACCGGAGCCAGCACGCCGCTGGCGATCGCGGTCGGCGCCGTCAACAGGGCCGAACGGATCGGTGACAGTCCGCACACGGTCTGGGCGTAGAACATCAACGGCAGGATCATCGCGGTGACCGCGAAGCCGATCGTCGCAACACCCAGGTTGGCCAGACTGAAGTCGCGGTCCTGGAAGATCCGCAGCGGGATCAACGGCTCGGCGGTGTTGACCGCCTGCCAGCACACGAACGCCACCATCACCGCGATGCCGACCGCGCCGGTGGCCCACACCCACGGCGCCCAGTCCCGCGACTGCCCCTCCTGCAGCGCGAACACGATCAGGAACATGCCGACGCCTGACAGCACCACGCCCAGCACGTCGAAACGGTGTGGCTGGGTCGGCAACACCGGGACCAGCCACACCGCCAGTGCCAGCCCCAGGATTCCGATCGGCACATTGACGAAGAAGATCCACTGCCAGCCCAGTCCCCCGACGAGCACGCCACCGGCCAGCGGCCCGACCAATGTGGCCACCCCGGCCGTCGCACCCCACACACTCATCGCCACGCCGCGCCGCTCGGGCGGGAAGATGCGGGTGATCGTCGACAAGGTCTGGGGTGTCAACAACGCCGCGCCGATGCCCTGCACCACCCGGGCGGCGATCAGCATCTCGATGCTGCCGGCCAGGCCGCACCACAGCGAGGCCGCGGTGAACACGGCCAGACCGGCCAGGTAGAGATTCTTGGGCCCATACACATCGCCCAGCCGGCCCGCGACCAGCAGCGGCACCGCATAGGCGAGCAGGTATGCGCTGGTCACCCAGATCACGCCGTCGTAGTCGGCGCCGAGCTGTTCCATGATGGTCGGGTTGGCGACCGCGACGATCGTCGCGTCGACCAGGATCATGAAGAAGCCGACCATCATGGCCCACAGCGCGTTCCACGGATTCTCCGGACGCGCGGGCACACGGCTGGGGGTGCGGGCGTTCAGCGCAGGGGACATGTCGATGTGGTGTGTTGGGCCTCGGGTCCGACCTCGTTGGGATGTTGGCGAGCCCGATCGACGCTACCCGGGACCCGGTCAGGCCGGCTCGACAACCGCCTCGGAAACGATGTCGAGCGTGTCGCCCGAATATTCGCTCGCGTCGTCATCGCCGTTACGCCGACCGACCAGCAGCAGCGCCACCAAGGCGATCGCCATGCCCGCCGTCATCGCCCACGACAACGCCAGTGCGCCGTTGCCCAGCGCTCCGATCGCGGGCGCCACCGCGGCCCCGAGTCCGAACTGCGCGGCACCGAGCAGCGCGGCCGCGGTGCCCGCGGCGTCGGGATGACGCGACAGTGCGACCGCCGGGGCGTTGGGAAGGACCAGGCCCATGCCCGCCAGGATCGCCAGAACCGGCACCACGAACGCGGACAGCCCACCCACGTGGGCGACGGTCAGCGCCACGAACACCACCCCGGCCAGCGCCGACCAGCTCAACGCCGCCACCGTGATGGCCTGCGGCGAGAACCGGCGCAGCAGCACCACGTTGAACTGGGTGGAACCGATCAGCGCGATCGCGCCCGCGGCGAACACCAGCGCGAACGCCTGCTGGTCCAGGCCGTAGTGGCCCTGCAGGACGAACGGCGCGGCCGAGATGTAGGCGAACAGGCCGGACATGCCCAGCGCGGCCACCAGAACCAGGATCACGAAACGCGAGTCACGCAGCAACTCGATGTAGGTGCCGACGATGCCGCGCACCGCCAGCGGCCGCCGGTGCGCCACCGGCAGCGTCTCGGGCAAGGCGAGCGCGGCCATCGCCAGCAGGCCACCGGCCACCACCACGAGCGCGACGAAAACCCAGTGCCAGGAGCCGTGCAACAGCACGGCCGCGCCCAGCGACGGGGCCAGCACCGGCGCCACTCCGAGCACCAGCATCAACCGCGACATCACCGTGGCCGCCATCGTGCCGGTGAACAGGTCACCCACCACGGCGATGGCCACCACCGAAGCGGCCGCGGCACCCATGCCCTGCAGGCCCCGCGCCACGCCGAGGATCGCGATGTTGGGTGCCAGCACACACAGCACCGAGGCCACCATGTGCAGGACGATGCCCGCCATCAAGGGACGCCTACGCCCGAGCGAGTCCGACAGCGGGCCGACGATCAGCTGCCCCAGAGCCAGCCCGGCCAAGGTTCCGGTGAGCGTCAGCTGCGACACCGACGAGGAGACCGAGAGCTCCTCGGCGATTCGCGGCAGCGCCGGCAGATACATGTCGATGGTCAGCGGGCCGAGCGCCACCAGCGCGCCCAGGACCAGGATCATCCGAATCCGGCCCGGCGGGGCTTGCGATGCCGTCTGGTCCACGTCGGGCGATGATGCCATGAAGTTGAACAGCCCCGCATTCGAGTTTTTTCTTCCCATTTGCTGCGGGCAGTGACCGCGGTCACCCTCGGGCACCCGCGGCGGGTCGTCGTTCGTTAGCCTGACAGTCAACGATGGGTTCACACCTGGGAGGCCCCGAAGTGTTTGCGCGGTCCAAGCAACTGCCGGCGAAGGTCGAGGAGACCGAAGATCCCAGCGCCGCGGCCAAGGTGCTCTCGGCCATCATCGAACGCAGCTCGCGCGTCCAGGCTCCCGCGGTCAAGGCGTACGTCGACCGGTTGCGCAGCCATCAGCCCGATGCCACCCCGGCCGAGATCGTGACGCGGCTCGAGAAGCACTACCTGGCCGCGGTGATGGCCAGCGGTGCCGCCGTCGGCTCGGCCGCGGCGTTCCCCGGCATCGGAACCCTGGCCGCGTTGTCGGCCGTGGCCGGTGAGACGGTCGTCTTCCTGGAAGCCACCTCGGTGTTCGTGCTGGCGGTCGCCGAGGTGCACGGCATCCCGGCCGATCATCGCGAACGGCGCCGCGCGCTGGTGCTCTCCGTCCTGGTCGGCGACGACAGCAAGCACGCCATCGCCGACCTGCTGGGCACCGGGCGCACCAGCGGCGCATGGCTGTCCGACGGTGCCGCGACGCTGCCCTTGCCCGCGGTCTCGCAGCTCAACTCCCGGCTGGTCAAGTACTTCGTCAAGCGGTATACGCTCAAGCGCGGCGCGATGGCGTTCGGCAAGATGCTGCCGGTCGGCATCGGTGCTGTCATCGGCGGCGTCGGCAACCGCTTGATGGGTAAGAAGATCGTCGCCAACGCCCGCCAGGCGTTCGGTGCGCCCCCGCCGCGGTGGCCTGCAACGCTGCACGTGCTGCCGTCCGCTAAGTCTGCGAGCCCCATGCCTGCCTCGGGTGGCACCGAAAGGCGATAGCCTTTATGCGGCGGTCGAGCGGGGTCAATCGCCCACAGAAGAACACAAGCGGCGAGCCTGCATGTGACGGCTGGCCGGACACAAGAATCGAGGCGAGTGTCTGCCGTGAGCAGTTCACCTTCACCATTCGGGCAGAACGAGTGGTTGGTCGAGGAGATGTATCGCAAGTTCCGCGAGGATCCCTCTTCGGTGGATCCGAGTTGGCACGAATTTCTGGTCGACTACTCCCCTGAACCCACCACCGACAACACCGTCGCCAACGGTCAGCCGGCGGCGACCGCTGCGCCTGCCGCGACTCCGGCCCCGCCTGCGGCGGCCGCTCCGGCAACCGCCGCTCCGGCCGCGCCCGCGAAGCCTGCGGCCAAGGCGGCTCCGGCCAAGCCGGCAAAGACCGGTCCCACCGCGGCCGAGGGCGACGAGGCGCAGGTGCTGCGCGGCGCCGCCGCCGCAGTCGTCAAGAACATGAACGCCTCGCTGGAGGTACCCACCGCGACGAGCGTGCGGGCCATCCCGGCCAAGCTGATGATCGACAACCGCGTCGTCATCAACAACCACCTCAAGCGGACCCGCGGCGGCAAGGTCAGCTTCACCCACCTGCTCGGCTACGCCATCGTGCAGGCGGTCAAGAAGTTCCCGAACATGAACCGGTACTTCGCCGAGGCCAACGGCAAGCCCGCCGCGATCACCCCGGCCCACACGAACCTGGGCCTGGCCATCGACCTGCCCGGTAAGGACGGCAACCGCTCACTGGTCGTGGCCGCGATCAAGCGTTGCGAGACCATGCATTTCGGCCAGTTCATCGCGGCCTACGAGGACATCGTCCGCCGGGCACGTGACGGCAAGCTGACCGCCGAGGACTTCTCCGGTGTCACCATCTCGCTGACCAACCCCGGCACCATCGGCACCGTGCACTCGGTGCCGCGGCTCATGCAGGGCCAGGGCGCGATCATCGGGGCCGGCGCCATGGAGTACCCGGCCGAGTTCCAGGGCGCCAGCGAGGAGCGCATCGCCGACCTGGGTATCGGCAAGCTGATCACCCTGACGTCGACCTACGACCACCGGATCATCCAGGGTGCGGAGTCCGGCGACTTCCTGCGCACCATCCACCAGCTGCTGCTCGACGACGAGTTCTTCGACGAGATCTTCCGCGAACTCGGCATCCCGTACGAGCCGGTGCGCTGGCGCACGGACAACCCGGATTCCATCGCCGACAAGAACGCCCGGGTCATCGAACTGATCGCGGCCTACCGCAACCGCGGTCATCTGATGGCCGACATCGACCCGCTGCGGCTGGACAACACCCGCTTCCGCAGCCACCCCGACCTCGACGTGAACAGCCACGGCCTGACGCTGTGGGATCTGGACCGCGAATTCAAGGTCGACGGGTTCGCCGGCAAGCAGTACATGAAGTTGCGCGACGTGCTCTCGGTGCTGCGCGATGCGTACTGCCGGCACATCGGCGTGGAGTACACCCACATCCTCGAACCCGAGCAGCAGCGCTGGATCCAGGAGCGCGTCGAGATCAAGCACGACAAGCCGACGGTCGCCGAGCAGAAGTACATCCTGAGCAAGCTCAATGCGGCCGAGGCGTTCGAGACGTTCCTGCAGACCAAATATGTTGGGCAGAAGCGCTTCTCGCTGGAGGGCGCCGAGACCGTCATCCCGATGATGGATGCCGCGATCGACCAGTGCGCCGAGCACGCGCTCGCCGAGGTCGTCATCGGCATGCCGCACCGCGGCCGGCTCAACGTGCTGGCGAACATCGTCGGCAAGCCCTACAGCCAGATCTTCACCGAGTTCGAGGGCAACCTGAACCCGTCGCAGGCGCACGGCTCCGGCGACGTGAAGTACCACCTGGGCGCGTCGGGCAACTACATCCAGATGTTCGGCGACAACGACATTCAGGTGTCGCTGACCGCCAACCCGTCGCATCTCGAAGCTGTCGACCCCGTGCTCGAGGGTCTGGTCCGGGCCAAGCAGGATCTACTGGACGCCGGCAGGGATGCCGACGCCTCCGGTGAGTACCCCGTCGTCCCGCTGATGTTGCACGGCGACGCGGCATTCGCCGGCCAGGGCGTGGTCGCCGAGACACTCAACCTCGCCCTGCTCGACGGCTACACGACCGGCGGCACCATCCACATCGTGGTCAACAACCAGATCGGGTTCACCACGGCGCCAACGGATTCGCGCTCCAGCGAGTACTGCACCGACGTCGCCAAGATGATCGGCGCGCCGATCTTCCACGTCAACGGCGACGACCCGGAGGCCTGCGCCTGGGTGGCGCGGCTGGCCGTGGACTTCCGTCAGGCGTTCAAGAAGGACGTCGTCATCGACATGCTGTGCTACCGCCGCCGCGGACACAACGAGGGCGACGACCCGTCGATGACCCAGCCCTACATGTACGACGTGATCGACACCAAGCGCGGCTCCCGCAAGGCTTACACCGAAGCCCTGATCGGCCGCGGTGACATCTCGATGAAAGAGGCCGAGGACGCCCTGCGCGACTACCAGGGCCAGCTGGAGCGGGTGTTCAACGAGGTCCGTGAGCTGGAGAAGCACGCGGCCGAACCGAGCGAATCGGTCGAGGCCGACCAGCAGATCCCGCAGCGCCTGGCCACCGCGGTGGACAAGTCCCTGCTGGCCCGGATCGGCGATGCGCACCTGGCCCTGCCGGAAGGCTTCACGGTGCACCCGCGCGTCAAGCCGGTGCTGGAGAAACGCCGGGAGATGGCCTACGAAGGCAAGATCGACTGGGCCTTCGCCGAGCTGCTGGCCCTGGGAACGCTGATCTCCGAGGGCAAGCTGGTCCGACTGTCCGGTCAGGACACCCAGCGCGGCACCTTCACCCAGCGCCACGCCGTCATCGTCGACCGCAAGACCGGCGAGGAGTTCACCCCGCTGCAGTTGTTGGCGACCAACACCGACGGCACTCCCACCGGTGGCAAGTTCCTGGTGTACAACTCGGCGCTGTCCGAGTACGCCGCGGTGGGCTTCGAATACGGCTACTCGGTGGGCAACCCGGATGCAATGGTGTTGTGGGAGGCCCAGTTCGGTGACTTCGTCAACGGCGCACAGTCGATCATCGACGAGTTCATCTCCTCCGGCGAGGCCAAGTGGGGCCAGCTCTCCGACGTCGTGCTGCTGCTGCCGCACGGCCACGAGGGCCAGGGGCCCGATCACACCTCGGGCCGCATCGAGCGCTTCCTGCAGCTGTGGGCCGAGGGTTCGATGACCATCGCGGTGCCGTCGACCCCGGCGAACTACTTCCACCTGTTGCGCCGCCACGGCCTGGACGGCATCCAGCGTCCGCTGATCGTCTTCACCCCGAAATCGATGCTGCGCAACAAGGCCGCCGTCAGCGACATCCGCGACTTCACCGAGCAGAAGTTCCGCTCGGTGCTCGAGGAGCCCGCCTACACCGACGGTGAGGGCGACCGCAGCAAGGTCACCCGGATTCTGCTGTGCAGCGGCAAGATCTACTACGACCTGGCGGCGCGCAAGGCCAAGGACAACCGTGAGGACATCGCGATCGTGCGTCTCGAACAGCTCGCCCCGCTGCCGCGGCGCCGGCTGGCCGAGACGCTGGACCGCTACCCGAACGTCACGGAGAAGTTCTGGGTTCAGGAGGAGCCGGCCAACCAGGGAGCATGGCCGTCGCTGGGCCTGACCCTGCCGGAGGTCCTGCCGGACTACTTCACCCCGATCAAGCGGATCTCGCGGCGTGCGATGTCGGCTCCGTCCTCCGGGTCGTCGAAGGTGCATGCCGTCGAGCAGCAGGAGATCATCGACCTGGCATTCGGGTAACCCACCTCACCAGATCAACGAAATGGTCGCTGCCGCACCGCGGTAGCGACCATTTCGTCGTTCTGGAGGTCTGGGCGCCGGTATTCGAATCACCGCGCGCACAACCCTGGGCCGCACCGGGCCCGGCGGCTACTCATCTAGGGTGACTATTGCAGCCGCCCCGTCTGCCGTGCCCGCGGCCAGCCCCACCGCGCCGAACCCGGTGCGCACCGCGGTGCTGGCCAGCGTGCTCGGGACGACGATCGAGTGGTACGACTTCTTCCTGTACGCCACCGCCGCGAGCCTGGTGTTCAACCACACCTTCTTCCCCGACCAGAGCTCGTTCGTCGGCACCATGCTGGCGTTCGCCACCTTCGCGGTCGGGTTCGTGGTCCGGCCCATCGGCGGATTCGTCTTCGGGCACATCGGTGACCGGATCGGGCGCAAGCGCACGCTCGCCCTGACCATGCTGTTGATGGGCGCCGCCACCGCGTTGATGGGTGTGCTGCCCACCGCCGCGCAGATCGGGGTGCTGGCGCCGATCCTGCTTCTCGTGCTGCGCGTGGTTCAGGGATTCGCGCTCGGCGGCGAATGGGCCGGCGCGGTGCTGCTGGCCGTCGAGCACAGCCCCCGTCATCGCCGTGGGTTGTTCGGCAGCATCCCTCAGGTCGGGCTGGCCCTGGGCCTGGCGTTGGGCACCGGGGTGTTCGTGCTGCTGCAGCTGTGGCTGTCGCCCGAGGCGTTCCAGACCTACGGGTGGCGCATCGCGTTCCTGTTCAGTGTGGTGCTGGTGATCTTCGGCGTCGTGGTGCGGTTCCGGGTGGCTGAGACTCCGGAGTTCGAGAAGCTGCGCGACGACGACGAACGCTCGGCTGTCCCCGTGAAGGAGATCTTCCGTCCCCCGGCACTGCGCTCCACGGTGCTCGGCCTGCTGTCACGCTGGGGCGAGGGCGCCGCGTTCAACACCTGGGGCGTGTTCACGATCTCGTACGCCACCGCCACGCTGCATCTGGGCAAGGTACCGGTGCTGGTGGTGGTGACGGCCGCCGCGCTGCTCATGGCGGTGCTGCTGCCGGTGTCGGGTCTGCTGGCCGATCGGTTCAGCCCGAAGACCGTCTATGCGTCGGGCATCGCCGCCTATGCCGTCGTGGTGTTCCCCGCGTTCGCCTTGTTCGGTACCGGCAGCATCGCGGCATACGCGGTGGGAATGTTGTTGGCGTTCGGCGTCATTCACGCCTGGTTCTACGGGGCGCAGGGCACGCTGTACGCGTCGCTGTTCCCGACGCGCACCCGCTACACGGGACTCTCGACGGTGTACCAACTCTCCGGCGTCTACGCCTCGGGCCTGACCCCGCTGATCCTCACGGCGTTGATCGCCGCGGGCGGCGGCACACCCTGGTTGGCGTGCGGATACCTGGTGGCCACCGCGGTGGTCAGTGTGATCGCCACGCTGCTGCTGCGACCGGAGCACTGATCAGCAGGTGAGCACCAGCGGGCCCGACTCCGTGATCGCGACGGTGTTCTCGGTGTGGGCGGTGCGCGAGCCGTCGGCCGAGCGGATGGTCCAGCCGTCGCGGTCGTAGATGATGCGGTCGGTGCCGGCGGCGAGCCACGGCTCCAGCGCCAGCGTCATGCCCGCCCGTAGTTTCATGCCGCGGCCCGGCTTTCCTCGATTGGGGACGTGCGGGTCCTCGTGCATCGTGCGACCCAGCCCGTGCCCGCCGAACTCGAGGTTGACGGGGTAGCCGTAGTCGGCGATCACGGCGCCGATGGCGGCCGAGATGTCGCCGAGCCGGTTACCGGGTCGCGCGGCGGCGGTGCCGGCGTCCAGCGCCTCCTCGGTGGCCCGAACCAGGCGCATGTCGTCAGCCGCGGGGGTCCCGACGATCACGGTGCGCGCCGCATCGGCGACCCAGCCGTCGATGGACACCGCGAAGTCCATGCTGAGTACGTCGCCGTCGCGCAGCCGGTAGTCGTGCGGAAGGCCGTGCAGCACAGCGTCATTGACCGACAGGCAGATGACATTGCGGAACGTTCCCTTGCCGAACGACGGGGCGTAGTCCCAGTAGCAGGACTGTGCCCCGCGTCGTTCGACCATGTCGCGGGCGTGGTGTTCGAGGTCGAGCAGGTTGACACCGATCTCGGCGAGTCCGCTCAGCGTGCTGAGCACCTCGGCCACGAACCGCCCGGTGACTCGCATCTTCTCGATCTCGGCGGCGGTCTTCAGCTCGATCATGTCCACTCTCCCTGGTATTTAAATACCAACCCTAGCGGTATATAAATACCGCCGCTACCGTGGTGTCGTGGTCCGTACCCCGCTCACGCCCGCACAGATCGCAGCCGGCCGCCGGCTCGGCGAGACCTTGCGTACCGCCCGGGGCGACCGCTCGCTCGACGAGGTGGCCGCGCACGCAGGCATCTCCCCGGAGACCCTGCGCAAGATCGAGACGGGCCGGCTGCCCTCCCCGGCGTTCGGCACGGTCGTCGGTCTGAGCACCGCACTAGGTATCGATCTGCAGGCCTTGGCCGACGTGTGGCGCGACGCCGCCGCAACCGAGGCCGCCATACGCGAGACCGCCGGTACCGCGTAATCTCGTAACTCGACACGTGTCGTACTACGCGAGGGAGTGTTCTATGGAGGGCTTCGCCGGAAAGGTCGCCGTCGTGACCGGCGCCGGATCAGGCATCGGACAGGCGCTGGCCATCGAACTCGGACGTTCCGGGGCCAAGCTGGCGATCAGCGACGTCGATACCGAGGGCCTGGCGGTCACTGAAGAACGACTCAAGGCGATCGGCGCGGAGGTCAAGACCGACCGGCTCGACGTCACCGAGCGTGAGGCCTTCCTGCTCTACGCCGACGCGGTCAAAGAGCACTTCGGCAAGGTCAACCAGATCTACAACAACGCGGGCATCGCATTCACCGGCGACGTCGAGATCAGCCAGTTCAAGGACATCGAGCGGGTGATGGACGTCGATTTCTGGGGCGTCGTCAACGGCACCAAGGCATTCCTGCCGCACCTGATCGAATCCGGCGACGGACACGTCGTCAACGTCTCCAGCCTGTTCGGCATCTTCTCGGTGCCCGGCCAGTCCGCCTACAACTCCGCCAAATTCGCGGTCCGCGGCTTCACCGAGGCCCTGCGTCAGGAGATGGCCCTGGCCAAGCACCCGGTCAAGGTGACGTGTGTGCACCCAGGCGGCATCAAGACTGCCATCGCGCGCAACTCCACCGCAGCCGAGGGGCTGGACCAGAAGGCGCTCGCCGAGACCTTCGACAAGAAGCTGGCCAACACCACCCCGCAGCGCGCCGCCAAGATCATCCTCGAGGCGGTACGCAAGGACCGGGCCCGCGTGCTGGTCGGGCCCGACGCCAAGATCCTCGACGTCATCGTG
This sequence comes from Mycolicibacterium porcinum, assembly GCA_001942045.1. GTDB lineage: Bacteria > Actinomycetota > Actinomycetes > Mycobacteriales > Mycobacteriaceae > Mycobacterium > Mycobacterium porcinum_A. The sequence goes on along the minus strand of MSTD01000050.1, from coordinate 9,489 downwards.
CGGATCACCGGCTCCGGATACCAGAAGCTGTTCGCCTCCGCGATGGGACGCATGATCCCGCGCTGACGCCGGCGCGCCGAGGGCCTAGTGCCCCAGGGGATTTGCCTGGAGAAACGCGTCGGCCACCCCACGGGGATCCTTGCCCTCGGCGACCTGCCTGCGCATGTCGGCCAGCGATCCGGTGTCCAGGACACCGGCGATCTCGTTGAGCGCCAGGATCTGGCGTTCGTCGAGCGTGTTGCGGCGGTACAGCGGCACCACGTTCTCGCCCCGGATCAATGACGTCTTGTCGGCCAGCACGGTCAGGTCCGACGGGATGGCCGGATCGGCGGTCGTGGACCAGGCAGCGTTGATCTTGCCGGCCTGCAGCGCCGCGAACAGGCTCTTGTCATCCGGGAACAACGCCGCCTTGGGCAGGGCGCAGGACCCGACAGCGGCGGGCACCCTGGCGCCCGTCACCGCACCCGGGCGGACCTTGGCACAGTTGCGGCGCAGCGCGCTCAGATCGGTCCCACCCCAGGCCGTGGCCGTGGCTTCGGTGACCGCCAGAGCGGGCTTGTCCTGTGCCGACATCGTGTAGTCACCGGCCGCGACTCCCTCTGGCAGCGCCGAGACCAGGTCCCGGTAGACCTGTTCATCGGCGCGGGCCGTGGCGGCCGGATCCAGCCGCGTCAGGAACCGGCCGGTGAACCCTGGCTGCACGGTCACCGATCCCGAATCCAGCACCCCGAGGGTGCCGTCGGTTTCGGTGACCTCGGCCGGGGTGCCGTAGTAGCGCAGCGCCGCCGCATAGAGATGACCGAGCAGCACCGACTCGGGCGCAGGCCCCGCCCCGACCGCAAGAGCGCGCGGGGCCGAACTACCACCGCAACCGGCTGACGCCAGCGCGACCAGCATCAGCAGCGCCAACGCCAAGGTGCGGCGCATCGGTGAACTCAGGATTCTGCGGGGTCAACTGCCGCTGCGACTGCGGCGGCGACCGCGGGGCCGACCCGTGGGTCCAGCGCGCTGGGCACGATGTGGTCGACGGCCAGATCATCGCCGACGACCGAGAAGATCGCCTCGGCGGCGGCGACCTTCATCTTCTCGGTGATGCGGCGGGCCCCGGCATCCAGCGCGCCGCGGAACACTCCGGGGAAGGCCAGCACGTTGTTGATCTGGTTGGGGAAGTCGCTACGGCCGGTGGCCACCACCGCGGCGTACTTGCGGGCGGCATCGGGGTGGATCTCCGGGTCGGGGTTGGACAGCGCGAACACGATGCAGTCCGGGGCCATCGTGGCGATGAGCTCCTCGGGCACCACCCCGGCCGACACCCCGAGAAACACATCAGCACCCGCAAGCGCCTCGGCCACCCCGCCGGTGAGCTTGCGCGGATTGGTCCGCCCGGCCAGCTCGGCCTTGAACGTGTTGAGGTTGTCGCGACCCGAATGCACGATGCCCTGGGAATCGAGCACCACGACATCACGGATGCCCTTGTTCAGCAGGATGTTGGCACACGCCACCCCCGCCGCCCCGGCACCCGAGATCACCACCCGCAACGCATGAATGTCACGCTTCAGGACCTTGGTGGCACCCAGCAGCGCGGCCAGCACCACGATCGCCGTGCCGTGCTGATCGTCATGCATCACCGGGCAATCCAGCGCCTCGATGACCCGACGCTCGATCTCAAAACACCGCGGCGCCGAGATGTCCTCCAGGTTCACCGCACCGAACGTCGGACGCAGCCGGATCAGGGTTTCCACGATCTCGTCGGGATCCTTGGTGTCCAGCACGATCGGGATCGAGTTCAGCCCACCGAACGACTTGAACAGCGCGCTCTTGCCCTCCATCACCGGCAACGACGCCGCCGGGCCGATATCGCCCAGGCCCAGCACCGCGGTACCGTCGGAGACCACCGCGACCAGCCGGTTGGCCCAGGTGTACTTGGCCGCCAGGGTGTGATCCGTGGCGATCGCCCGACTCACCTGCGCCACCCCCGGGGTGTAAGCGATCGACAGCGCACGCTGGGTGTCCAGCGGCTCCTTCAACTCGACCGAGAGCTTTCCACCTTCATGGGCATCGAAGATCTCGGCATCTTCAATGACAACCTGCGGGGTGCGCTCCGCTGACGAGCGCTCGGACGAGGAGGCGACTGTACTTTCCGACACGGCGCAAGGGTACTTCAAGGCCAATTCTCACATAGTCGGGTTCCCCGCTGGTGAGCGTTACTTAACAGTAGCTACGCGTAGCATTCGTTGTGCTGATCAGGTTGCGAGCACACCGCGCGAGGAAGGTCGGAACCATGCCCTCATTCCGCGCCTTGCCACCGGCCCTGCGGGCGACGGCAAAGCCCCGGGCCCCAGAGCCCGACGCCAAGGCGATCCACGTCCCGGTAGCGCGGGCAATGGTCGATTGCGGGGTCTACAGCGGTGGCGACCGCTTGCCCGGCAAGTACACCCATGCCGCGGCGCTGAACAAGGTCCGCGAACTACAGGCAGCGGGCGAGAAAGCGTTCGTCTGGATCGGCCTGCACGAGCCTGACGAATTCCAGATGCAGTCGGTAGCAGACGTTTTCGGCTTGCACGAGCTGGCAGTCGAGGACGCGGTGCACGCCCACCAGCGGCCCAAGCTCGAGCGCTACGACAAGACCCTGTTCCTGGTGCTCAAGACCATCAACTACGTCGAGCACGAGTCGGTGGCGCTGGCCCGCGAGATCGTCGAGACCGGCGAGATCATGATCTTCGTCGGGCCGGACTTCGTGGTCACCGTCCGGCACGGTGAACACGGCGGACTCGCCGGCGTGCGAAAACGGCTCGAATCCTCGCCGGCCATCCTCAAACTCGGACCGTTCGCGGTCATGCATGCGATCGCCGACCACGTGGTGGACAGCTACCTGGACGTGACCGACCTGATGGAAACCGACATCGACGCGATGGAGGAAGACATCTTCTCCCCCGGCACGCACACCAACATCGAGTGCATCTATCTGCTCAAGCGGGAGGTCGTCGAAATGCGTCGTGCCGTCGCCCCGTTGACGCTCGCGCTGGCCCGGTTGCTGACCGACCACAACGACCTGATCTCGGTCGAGGTGCGCAGGTACATGCGCGACGTGCACGACCACAACGTGCAGGCCTCCGACCGCGTCACGAGCTACGACGAGATGCTCAGCTCGCTGGTGCAGGCCGCGCTCGGCAAGGTCGCCATGCAGCAGAACGTGGACATGCGCAAGATCTCGGCGTGGGTGGCCATCGCCGCGGTGCCGACCGCGATGGCAGGCATCTACGGGATGAACTTCGAGCACATGCCCGAATTGCAGTGGACTTGGGGCTATCCCGCCGTCCTACTGGCAATGGCCGCCATCTGCTTCGCGTTGTACCGCACATTCCGCCACAACGACTGGCTCTAACTGGGGCTGGCCGCCCTTCGGGTCGGGTCGAGCACGTCGACCCCGTCGGTCTGCCACGCCTCGCGCATCGCGTCGGCACCCTTCAGCCGCACCCAGGCCGCCTCGGTGGCGGTGATCGGCGTAGCCGAGAGCACCGTGACCGCGGACAGCGGTTCGGGCAACGCCACCTCGCCGATATCACTGGGGCCCAACAGGAATGCGCTGAACGGTGCGGAGTCGAACAACTGCGTCTCCAGATCGATGAGCGCGTCGGCCTCCAGGACCAGCCCCTCGACCGCGGGCGCGGCAGCCAGGACAGCCAGCGACCGGGCCAGCCCGCTCGGAGTCGGACCCCGCAGCGACAGCACCACCTCGGCCCTGGGACCGTGGATCGGATCGGAGACCAGCTCGGTCGGATCGAACATCGGGTGACGCGAACAGCCCAGCGTCACATAGTGATACAGATCCTGCCCGCCGGCACCCAGGTCGGGGCCGAACCGAAGGACGTCGATGCGCTCGGTACCCAGGAAGGTGACGCTGGCGCTCACGGGATCCCCGGTGATGCCGGCAGCGCCGAAGTGCTCACCCACATGGGCGCGGACGGCAGCCAGGACGTCGATCACTCTTCTGTCGGTTCTCCGGCCGGCTCGGGTACCTCGGCCGGTTCAGGTTCGGTGCGGGTCAGGTTCGCCCCGGTTTCGGCGTCGAAGATCACCAACTTGGAGGTGTCGAAGGCCAATTGGATCTGCTCACCGGAAGCCGCCTTGGATTCCGCGGACACCCGGGCCACGAACTCGTTGGCGCCCGAGCCCGAGTCGGCGGCCAACTCGGCCAGCTGCGCGGCTTCGGCCCCGGCACCCTCGATGGTGAAGTGCACGTACTTGTCCGCGCCGAGCGACTCGACGATGTCGGCCCGCACCTCGAAGCTCAAGGCCCGGATCCGCGCATATCCGTCGAGCAGCGACGCGTCCTCCAGGTGCTCGGGCCGGATGCCGACGATGATGTTGTCGGGCTTGGGCTGACGGTCCAGCAGGTCGTGCACCTGCTGGGTCAACGTGACCTCGCCGAACGGCAACCGCACCCCGACATCGGTGAAGGTGGCCGGGAAGAAGTTCATCGCCGGTGACCCGATGAAGCCCGCCACGAACAGGTTCGCCGGGTTGTTGTACAGCTCGTCGGGGGTTCCGATCTGCTGGATCTCGCCTGCCAGCAACACCACGACGCGATCACCCAGCGTCATCGCCTCGGTCTGATCGTGGGTCACGTAGACAGTGGTGGTGCCCAGCCGGCTCTGCAGCCGTGCGATCTCGGCGCGCATCTGCACGCGCAGCTTGGCGTCGAGGTTCGACAGCGGCTCATCCATCAGAAATGCCTTGGGGCGGCGCACGATTGCCCGGCCCATCGCCACCCGCTGACGTTGTCCGCCGGACAACTGGGCCGGCTTGCGGTCGAGCAGTTCGGTCAGGTCGAGGATCTTGGCGGTCTCTTCGACCTTGGCCGCGATCTCGTCCTTCTTGAGTTTGGCCAGGGTGAGCGGGAATCCGATGTTCTGGCGCACTGTCATGTGCGGGTAGAGCGCATAGGACTGGAACACCATCGCGATGTCGCGATCCTTGGGTGCCTTCTCGTTGACCCGCTCACCGCCGATGCGCAACTCGCCCGACGAGATGTCCTCAAGCCCGGCAATCATGTTCAGCGTGGTGGACTTACCACAACCCGACGGCCCCACCAGGATGATGAACTCGCCGTCGGCGATGGTCATCGAGAACTCTTTGACGGCTGCCCTGGTGCCGCCCGCGCCGTCGGGGTAACTCTTGGTGACCCGGTCCAAAACGATTTCGGCCATCCATTTACCCCTTTACCGCACCGGATGTCAGGCCAGCGACGATGCGCCGCTGGAAGATGAGAACAAAGATAATGATCGGGATGGTGATGACCATCGCGCCCGCCGCGATCGACCCGGTCGGCTCCTCGAATTGCGAACTACCGGTGAAGTTCGCGATCGCCACGGGCGCGGTGATCGCCCGCTGGGTGGCGGTCAGCGACAGCGCCAGCAGCAGGTCGTTCCACGCGAAGATGAACACCAGGATGGCCGCGGTGACGATGCCCGGGGCCGCCAACGGCGCGATCACCTTGCGGAACGCCTGAGCCGGAGTGGCCCCGTCCATCTTGGCGGCCTTCTCCAGATCCCATGGGATCTCCCGGAAGAACGCCGAGAGCGTGTAGATCGCCAGCGGCAGCGCGAACGTGATGTAGGGAATGATCAGCCCGGGCCAGGTGTCGAACAGCCCGATCGTGCGCCATAGGTTGAAGATCGGGGTCACCAGCGAGATCTGCGGGAACATCGCGATCAACAGGGCCACGCCCACCAACAGCTTCTTGCCGGGGAAATCCAGGCGTGCCACCGCGTAGGCGGCCATTCCGCCGATCGCCACGGCGATCACGGTGGTGATCAGGCCGATACCGATCGAGTTGACCAGGGCCGAGGTGAAGATGTTCCCGGTGAAGATGCCCTTGTAGTTGTCGAAGGTGATCTCGGCCGGAATCAGCTTGCCGTCCTTGACGCTCGACGTCGGCTTCAACGACAGCGACAGGATCCACAGCACCGGGATCAACGCATAGAGCACCACCAGGATGTTCACGACCGTCCACCCGGTCGCGCGCTGCGCGCTCACCCGCTCGCTCATCGGTACCCCTCGCTCTTCGCGCAAGCGCTCATCGGTGTCCCTCGCTCTTCGCGCAAGCGCTCATCGGTGCCCCTCCGCCTCTGCACCCGGCGCCGACGCACCGAACAACTTGATGAAGACGAACGCGATCACCGCCACCGACAGGAAGATCAATACGCTGATGGCCGAACCCAATCCGAGGTTGAACGCCTTGAACAGGTTGTCGTATCCCAGGATCGACACCGATCCGGTGTTGTTGGCGCCTCCGGTCAGCACGTAGATGTTGTCGAAGATCCGGAACGCATCGAGGGTCCGGAACAGCAGCGCGACCAGGATGGCCGGTTTGATCAGCGGCAGAATCACTTTCACCAGCCGCGTCCAGGCTCCGGCGCCGTCGACCTGGGCCGCGTTCAGCAAATCCTGCGGTACCAGCGCCAGCCCGGCCAGCAACAACAGTGCCATGAACGGAGTGGTCTTCCACACTTCGGCGAGGACGATGATCGCCAGCGACGGCAACTGTTCGGTCAGCGGGGCGCTGCCGTCGGGCAGTAGGTTCGCCAGGTAGCCGGTGCCCGGCGTCCAGGCGTAGTACCAGCTGTATGAGGCCGCGACGGTGACGATCCCGTAGGGGATCAGCACCGCGGTGCGGACCACGCCCTTGCCGAAGATGGTGCGGTGCATGACCATCGCCAGCGCCATGCCGAGCACGAATTCGATCGCGACCGAGACGACGGTGATCCCCAGCGTCACCGCGAACGCCGTCCACCAGTAGCGGTCGGTGAGGATGGTCTGGTAGTTGGCGAAGCCGACGAAGGCGGTGTCGTCGGGGGCGGCCAGGTTGTAGCGCTGCAGGCTCAACCACACCGCGTAGCCGATCGGGTATGCGGTGACCGCGACCATCAGGATCACCGCGGGTGCGATCAGCCCGAACGCCAACTTGCGTTCGGACGCGCTGTTGTCGGTGCGAGTCATGGGATCAGCCCTTTACCGTCGATGGCCTTCTGCACCTGTTCGGTCAGCTCATCGGCGGTGTGCTCCGGGTCGATGTCGGTGATCGGGGCCAGGGTGGCCGAAATGCGGGTCGATACCGCCTGATACACCGGTGTCGCGGGTCGCACCGCGGCATTCGTCAGCTGCTCGCGGATGATCGCGTACTGCGGGTACTTGGCCTGGAACGCCGGATCGTCGTACAACGACTCGCGTACCGCGGGCAGTCCACCCTCGACCGAGGTGTAGCGCTGGTTCTCCACGTTGCGCAGGCATCGGATGGCTTCGAAGGCCTCGGCCTTGTGTTGGCTGGTCTTGGCCACCGCGAGGTTCAGGCCACCAATGGTCACCTTGGCCGGATTTCCCTCGGTCACGCCCGGGTAGTTGGCGAACCCGAACACGTTCTTGCTCGCCTCATAGGCGGCGTCGAACTGCTCGTCGGTCGGCGAGAAGGTGCCCAGATCGTTGATGGCCCCGGCCAGATCGGCACGTTCGTCGAGCGGCAGGAAGTTGACACCACCCTTGACGGCGTTCTCCAGAAGCGAGGGCAGCACGTACGGCCAGTTGACCTCGAGCGCGGCCTTGCCCTGTTCGAGAGCCAGCCGGGCGGTGGTCTCGTCGGTCTGGGTCACCGACGGGTCGGCGCCGGGCGCGGTCGCAACGGATTTGATGATCTGCAGCGACTTGACCGTGGCTGCGCGATGCTCCGGTGTGTCGGTCAGCGTCACCGTCTTGCCGTCATCGGAGAGCACCTGACCACCCGCACTCGCGAGCAGGGTGTTGAACCACACCACCAGCCCCTCGTACTGCTTGGCCTGCACCGCAATCCAACTGGGCTTGCCCGCGGCGTGCAGCCGGTTGGCCTCCGCCAGCATGCCGTCCCAGGTGGACGGCGGCTCATCCATCAAATCGGCGCGATACCACAGCAATTGGGTGTTGGTGGTGATGGGCGAGGCGTACAGCTTGTCCTGCCAGCGGGCCGTCTCCAGCGGCCCCGGCAGGGTGTTGTCCATCGCGTCGGACTCCGCCTCTCCTGCCGGATCGTCGGACAGCGGCACGGCCCAGCCGGCCTCGGCGAACTCGGCGGTCCACACCACGTCGAGCGCCATGATGTCGAGTGTCTTGTCGTTGCCGGTCAGTCGCCGGGCCAGCTGCAACCGTTGGTCGTCAGCACCTTTCGGCAAACTCACCTGCTTAATGGTGAAACGGTCGCCGAGTTCGGCGTTGCAGCGCTTGGCCACGGCGGTGAAAGTCGCCATCTCGTTGGCCGGCGTGTAGTAGTTGATGACGATCCCGCTGTCGGCCTCACCACACGCCGACAGCACCGAGGCCGTCGTCAACGCGGCCACTGCCGCAGCACATAGCCGCCGAGCGCGCACCGCCCGCCTCCCGTTCACATTCGATGTCGCCGCCACAGCGGCTCCCGCGCGCAAACCGTAGAGCTATGCCCGCTCATGTGCAACCGTTTGGGCGTGCCGCGTCACAATCGTGACCTGCGGACATTTGCCACCGCGACCGGCCTGCGGCCGCACGTCGGGTCAGATCGTCAAGCGCGCCAGCAGATCCCGGCCCTGTTCTGCCCCCTGCGGATCGCACAGGACGTCGTAGCGGCCTGCGACCAGCTGCATCGTCGAACTGAAATCTCTTGTGCCGCGAGCCATCGCATACGGAATCGCCGAGGTGATCAGGCCGAAGAACACACCGGCGATCAGGCCGGTGAGCAGTGCGCTCCACGGGTTGGGGCTGAAGAATCCCAGGATCAGGCCGATGAACAGGCCCAGCCAGGCACCGGACAGCACACCGCCGCCGAGCACCTTGGGCCAGCTCAAGCGGCCGGTGACCCGCTCGACCTGCATGAGATCCACCCCGACGATGGTCACCTGCTGTACCGGGAACTGTTGATCGGACAGGTAGTCGACGGCCCGCTGGGCCTCGGCGTAGGTCGGGTAGGAACCGATCGGCCAGCCCTTGGGTGGCGTCGGCAACGCGCCGCGCGCGGCGGGCGCGGCTCCCGGAGTCTGACCGGACTGAAATGGGCTCGTCATCGAACTTCACTCTCCTCCGCACCGCCCGCTTGGCGGCTGCTCTCGTTACAGCAACGCCCTCACACCGGATTTGGTGCCGACATCACGCGCCCCGGGGCGTCACGGTCTGTGCGCTAGGTTGATCAGCATGACAAATCCGGACGGCAACGCGGGCGAAACGCCGCCATCCGACCCCGGCCCCCAGCCGTCGGAACCGTCGTCCGGCGGCTACGAAGCACCTTCCATCGAGCATTCCCAGGATCGGCCGCACAGCGGCGGGGCGCAACCGTCATACGAGTTCGGACCGCAGGGCTACGAGGTCGGCGCGCCGTATCCACCTGCGATCGACTACCCCGCGGACATCCCGCCCGACTACGCGCCGGTGCCGCCGTACTCGGGCGTGTCCAGCTATCCCCCTCCGTTGCCCGGCTATCCGCCGCCCTATCCC
>MSTD01000049.1 GCA_001942045.1 Mycolicibacterium porcinum | reverse complement strand
CTCATGCAGTGGCCCTCGCCAGCGCGTCCTGGGCCGCCTCGGCCGCCGTACGGACATCGGCTTCGGTGCCGGACAGGTAGACGCGGCCCGTGGCGCCGATCATCCGGAAGTCGACAACCTTGATGTCCGCGGCCTTCTCGGCTTCGTTGGTGGCCAGGATGGCGTAGGACGCCGGGGCCACCTCGAGCACGAACAGTGATTCACCCGGCAGCACCATCGAGCCGATCTTGTTGCGGTTGATCAGGAACGCGTGCTGGTGGTCGACGCTGGAGATGATGCGGGAGGCCAGCACGTTCGGCTGTACCGCGCTTCCGGTGTTACCACCGAGCTCGTCCAGTGCGGCGTCCGCGGCCGCCTTGACCGCGCCGGTCTCACCGTGGAACTCCAGGTAGCCGAATTGCCGCTCTACCACCAGGATTCCGGCCTTGACCTCAGCATGCTTGAGGGCGACGTCGGTGACGCCCTCGATGTCCAGACCGGGTGCCACCTCGATGATCTGGGCGGCCTGGTTGGCGCGGGGAAGCGCGCCCTTGATCCAGGTACCCAGATACGACATGGTCTGCGGTTGCAGCCGGTCGATGAAGATAAAGGAACGAAGTTCAGCCACAGCCCTACCTCTTGATCAGTTGTGCGAGTTCTTCGGCAACCAGCGCGCGTAACTCGGCACGCAGTGCGTCCAGTCCCAGTTCGGTCGAGCGGGCCGGAGTGGACCGGCGCGGTGCTGTCCTCGTCTGAGCAGGCGTGCCGTTGCGGTCGTTGGAGGCGCGCGGATATTCCGGCACCGGTCCGGCCGGCGACTGCCACGGGTTGATGCCCGCGAAGTTGCCCATGGGTACGGCGGAGTCGCTGTTGTAGGCGATGCGCGCCCAGTTGATCAGGTTCTGCGGTTGCAGGTTCTCCCCGATCGAGCTGCGCCCGACGAACCCGGTGCCGATCGTCATCGACGGCGCCAGGTTGGTGTCCAGCCCGGAACTTCCGGTGCTGTTGCCGACGTTGACCGACACGCGCAGTACCGGCACCTGGGCGGCGAAATCGGTGATCACCGACGGGTTTTCGCTGTGGATGGCCGCCGAGTGGCCGGCGCCGCCGATCCGCACCACCGCCCGGGCGGCGCGGATGCCCCGGGCCGCGTCGGCGGCGGTGGTCATGCCGAGCACCGGGGACAGCTTCTCGTGGGCCAACATCTCCTCGGCGATCACGTCGTCGAACGGCGCGATCAGCACCCGGGTCTTGGGGGTGACCCGCAGCCCGGCCTGCCCGGCAATCCAGGCGGCGTCGCGGCCGACCACATCGGTGTTGAGGTGGCCGTCGGCGAACATGTAGGCCCGCAGGCGCCGTGCACCGTCCTCGTCGACGATGTGTGCCCCGGCGCGGGTCAGCGCGCCGTTGAGCTTGCCGGCGATCGCGTCCTCGGCGATCAGGACCGATTCGTTGGTGCACAGCACCGAGTTGTCGAAGGCCTTGCTGTCCACGATGCGCTTGGCTGCCGCGTTGATGTCGGCACTGGCCTCGACGAACACCGGGACATTGCCCGGTCCGACACCGAGTGCCGGGTTGCCGGACGAGTACGCGGCCCGTACGACGCCGGTGCCCCCGGTCGCCACGATGACGTCGGTGCGCTCGTCGGCCATGAGCGCCTGCACGAGCGGGATCGACGGTTCCTCGACCACCTGGACGATGCCGTCCGGCGCGCCGGCTGCCACCGCCGCCTCGGCCAGCAGCCGGGCCGCATCGGCCGAGCACTGCTTGGCCCGCGGGTGCGGGGCGACCACGACGGCGTTGCGGGTCATCAGCGCCAGGATCACCTTGAAGTACACCGTGGCAACGGGATTGGTGGTCGGCGTCAGTGCCAGCACCACGCCCGCGGGCCGGGGCAGCTCGACAATCTTGCGGGTCTCGTCGACGCGCGGCGACACGTAATCGTCGCCGCGGTAGTAGTCGACGATGCCACGCGAGCAGGCCCGGTTCTTGGTGACCTTGTCGGCCACCACGCCCATCCCGGTCTCGGCCACCGCCTCGGCGGCGAACCGCTCGGCCGCGGCGTAGGCGGCGTCGGCCACCGCGTTGACGATGTCGGTCACCGCGGCCGCGTCGTAATCGGCGTAAGCCGCCGCGGCCCACCGGGCCCGCTCCAGCATGTGGCCGGCCTGTGCGGTACTGGTCATGATGCTTTACGTCCTCTCACGACGGTCTCGGCCCTGGCCACCGCGACGGCGAGGCGGTCCAGGACGTCCTCGCAGAGCTCGCGCGAGAGCAGCAGACCCGGTTTGAATTGCAGGACACGGGGATCGAGTGTCGAGAAGATCGCCCACACGCCGTTCTCGTAGAGTTCCCGCATCACGAACTTGGCGCCTTCGGGGTGATCGAACTCCAGGCCGATCACCACACCGTTCTGTCGGATGCCGACGAACCAGTCCGGATGGTCGGCCTGGATGCGCTGCAGCCCCTGGTCGAAGATGTCGGCGATGTAGTGCACCATCGAGCGCACTTCCGGCCGGGTGGAGATTTCGAGGGTCTTGAGCGCGGCGACGCAGCCCAGCTCGGCACCGCCGAACGTGGAGATGTGGCCGAATCCGTCCTCATCGAGCCACTTCGCGGCGCGATCGCTGAGCAGGGCCGCGGTGATCGGGTACATGCCGCCGGACAGGCCCTTGCCGGTCACCAGGATGTCGGGCTCGATGCCGTGTTTGGTGATGCACCACAGTTCACCGGTGCGCATCAGACCGGTCTGCACCTCATCGGCGATGTACAGGGTCCCGTGCTTCTCGGTGATGGCCTTGACGGCTTCCAGGTAACCCGGTGCGGGAAGCGGGAATCCGTAGGTGGCCGGGATGGTCTCCATGATCACCGCGGCGACATCGCCGGGTGCCAGTACCCGTTCCATCGCCTCGATGTCGTTGAACGGCACCTGCAAGAACTCGTCGGGCTGGTCGGCCAGGAAGAACTTGGCGAACCGGTCGTCGCCGGTGGCCACGGCCAGGCCGGTGTGGCCGTGGTAGGCCTTGACGATCGAGACGATCTTGCGGCGCTTGGTGGCATGCCGGGCGCTCTTGAGCGCGATGTCGATCGCCTCACCGCCGCCGGACCCATACGCCACCTTGGTGATCGACGCCGGCGCGGTCTCGACCAGGCGCTGTGCCAGGGCGGTGCGGGCCACCGACGGGAAGTGGTGATTGCCGACGTCGAAATGCTCCATGCCCTCGGTAATCGCCTGCATCACTTCGGGATTGCGATGCCCGAGGTTGTAGGTACCACCGTTGAGGTGCAGATCGATCAGGCGGCGGCCGCCCATGTCCCACAGGAAATATCCCTCGCGGCGGTCGATCACCAGATCGACGCCGGTATCAGTCCAGAACTGTGTCTTGTCTGGATTCCAGAACGTCTTCGCCTTGTCCAGCACTTCGGCTTTGGACTCGAACGTGAACGTGCCGTAGTCGTACATGCGGCTCCCTCTCCAGCTATCCGATAGCTGTGATGGGCCTCACCGTAAACGGTCGCAACCATTTGTGTCAATGGTTGCAAGAAGTGCTTGCCAATCGGTTTTGGTAGTGCCAATATACGTAGGTCCGCCTGTGGCCCAGGCCACATCGGGCATCCCACTGTTACCTGGAAGGTATCCCGTTAGATGACCGATCAAGCTGTCGCCGGGAGTGAAGACACAGCTCACGACGTCCAGAGACTGAAACGCAACGCCGTCGGCACTGTCGGCGTCATCTTCATGGCGGTGGCCACCGCCGCGCCGATCACGGCAATGGTCGGCAACGTCCCGATTGCCGTTGGCTTCGGAAATGGTTCGCATGCACCGGCCGGCTACATCGTCGCAACGGTTGTCCTCGGCCTGTTCGCCGTCGGCTACGCGACGATGGCCAAGCACATCACCACCACCGGGGCTTTCTACGGTTACATCTCCCACGGGCTGGGCCGCATCGTCGGGATGGCCAGCGGTGGTCTGATCACCATGGCCTACGTGGTGTTCGAGGCCTCGTTGATCGGGATCTTCTCGTTCTTCTTCCAGAACTTCATGCAATCGCAGCTTGGGATCCACATCCACTGGATCATCCCGGCGCTGCTGATGCTGACCGTCAACGCCATCCTGACGTACTTCGACGTCAACCTGACCGCCAAGGTGCTCGGCGTGTTCCTGGTGACCGAGATCGTCATGCTCGCGCTGGGCGCGCTGGCGGTGCTGTTCAAGGGTGGCGGCCCGCAGGGCTTCGCGGTCGCCGAAACCATCAACCCCATCGGGGCGTTCTCGCCGGCCGCCGGAATCGCCGGTGCCAGTGCCGGATTGGGCCTGTTCTTCGCCTTCTGGTCGTGGGTCGGCTTCGAATCCACCGCCATGTACGGCGAGGAGTCGCGTAACCCGAAGAAGATCATCCCCCGGGCCACCATGCTCAGTGTCGTCGGAGTTGGCCTGTTCTACGTGTTCGTGTCCTGGATGGCGATCGCCGGTACCGGCCCGCAGCGGTCGGTGGAACTGGCGCAGGATGCCGCCACGTCGTCGGAGATCTTCTTCGGTCCGGTGCGCGCCACGTACGGCGAATGGGCGATCACGATGTTCAACATCCTGCTGGTCACCGGATCCTTCGCCTGCGGCATGGCATTCCACAACTGTGCCTCGCGGTACCTGTACGCGCTCGGCCGTGAAGGCCTGTCCAAGGGGCTTCAGAAGACCATCGGCGCAACACATCCCACGCACGGCTCGCCGTACATCGCGTCGTTCGTGCAGAGCGGGATCAGCCTGGTGATCATCCTGTCGTTCCTGTTCGCCGGGATGGATCCCTACGTGCACATGTACACGCTGCTGGCGATCCTGGGCACCATGGCGATCCTGATCGTGCAGTCGCTGTGCGCCTTCTCGGTGATCAGCTACTTCCACATCCGCAAGAACCACCCGGTGTCCAAGCATTGGTTCAAGACACTGATCGCCCCCGGACTCGGCGGGATCGGCATGCTCTACGTCGTCTACCTGCTGTGGGAACACAAGGACGCGGCGGCGGGGACGGCCTCGGGCACCCTCCTGTTCAAGCTGACCCCGTGGATCGTGGTGGGAATCTTCGTCCTGGGCGCGAGCATGGCCACCTACTTCAAGCTGCGCGACCCGCGCCGCTACGAGCTGATCGGCCGGATCGTGTTCGAGGACAACGTCGTTCGAGACTAGATGGACTCGTTCGACCGTGTGTTACTGAAGTTCGTCCTCGCGTGGGCTCCCTATGGGGGTCCGCGCGAGGACGACGTTTGGCTGGAGTTCGGGATGACCGTCGAGCAGCTGTGTGTCCGGTTCGCCCGGATCGTCGCCGGCCTCATCCCTCGGGTCAGAGCCCTGTCGGCCGCCGACCGCTGTCTGTTGGAACGTGCCTGCCGGTACCTGCGGCACCAGCGGGAATCAGCTGAACGCCGCGCGTAGCCGCGCGCACTGGCTGGCCATGAAGGCCTGGGCCACCGGGGTTTTCGCGGCGATCTGGTCGAAGCCGTGGAACGCCCCGTAGACCTGCTCCACCTGGCAGTCGACGCCAGCGGCCCGCAGGCGTTCGGCGTAGGCCATGTCCTCGTCGTGGAACAGGTCCAGGGTGCCGACACCGATCCAGGTGGGCGGTAGCCCGGCCAGGTCCTCCCGACGGCCCGGCACGGCGACTGCCGGGTCGGCATTGCCCAGGTAGGCCGACCAGCCGAACTTGTTGCTGCCCTGCGTCCACAGCCGGTGGCCGGGGTTCTCCAGCTCCGGGCCCACCGACCGATCGTCGAGCATCGGATAGACGAGGATCTGCGCGGCCAGCGACACCTCGCCGCGATCACGGGCCAGCAGCGCGAGGGAAGCGGCCAAGCCACCGCCTGCGCTGGCGCCGGCGACCGCGACGCGCGTGGAATCGACCGCGGGCAGTGCCGCGAGCCATTTCAGCGCGGCATAGCAATCCTCCAGGCCGGCCGGGTAGGGATTCTGCGGCGCGAGCCGGTACTTGACCGCCGCGACCGTGGCGCCGAGTTCCTTCGCAAAACGTCGGCACAGGGCGTCGTCCTGCGCCGGGCTGCCCAGCACGTACCCGCCACCGTGGATCCACAACAGGGCCGGCGTCGGTTCGGTGGCCCCGGTCGGCCGGAACAGCCGCACCCCGGTGCCGGAGCTCAGGGTGAGCACCTCGACGTCCTTGGGTGTCTGCCGGTTCTGCAGGCTGGTCAGCCGCTGCAATAGCGGCAGAGAACGCCTGGTCACCAGCTGTCGCGGCATGAACCGGGCGATCCGCTCCAGGTCGGGGTGGAACGTGGGCCGAGCCTCTGTGCTTGAAGTCACAATTACCGTTCTACCCGGTGATCTCGGCGCCACTTCCAGCAGGCCCTCCGTCGTCCATGCGCGCCGTTTTCCACGCCTGGGTCGCGGTTCGCGTCGCACCGCGACCCGCAGGTAGAAATCGGCGCCCCGGCGTGAGGGCAGCTACTTCAGCAGTGGGTCGCGGGGTAGGCCCAGGATGCGCTCGGCGATGGTGTTGCGGGTGATCTCCGACGTGCCACCGGCGATCGTCATGGCTCGGTTGCCGAGGTAGGCCCGGGTCAGCTTCGGGGTCTGGCCCGTCACCCCGGCCGAGCCGACCAGGTCCATGCCCAGTTCGGTCAGATGCTGCGAGTGTTCGGCCACCAGCAGCTTGGTGACATTGCCCTCCGGCCCGGGTTCCGCGCCGGCGATCGCGCGGCTGACCCGGCGCAGGTTCAGCAGCCGCAGCGTGTGGCCCACGGCGATCACCTCACCGGCGCGGCGCACATAGCGGGCCCCGTCCGGATCCGCGTCGATCAGGGCAACCAGCTCGTCGGCGTCGAATCCGGTTGGTGCCGCAGAACCGCCGCCGATCGAGATGCGCTCATTGCCCAGGGTGGCGCGCGCGACCAGCCAGCCTTTGTTCACATCGCCCACGACATCGGCGTCCGGAACGAACACGTCGTCGAAGAACACCTCGTTGAAGTGGGCGTCGCCGGTCAGCCCGCGCAGCGGATTCACCTTCACCCCAGGGGCTTTCATGTCGATTGCCATCATGGTGACGCCGGCGTGCTTGGGAGCGTCGGGATCGGTGCGCACCGTGGCCAGGCCCCACTGGCAGTGCTGGGCCAGGCTGGTCCACACCTTCTGGCCGGTCACCCGCCAGCCACCGTCGACTTTCTTGGCCGCGGTGCGCACCGCGGCGGCATCCGAACCCGCGCCCGGCTCGGAGAACAGCTGACACCACATCACCTCGCCGCGGAGTACGGGCTCCACCCAGCGTTCACGCTGATCGTCGGTGCCGGCCTGGGCGATGGTCAGCGTGACCCAGCCGGTGATGCCCATGTCTGCCCGCTCGATGTCGGCGAACTCCTCTTCGATCACCAACTGTTCCAACACATCTGCGGCCCTGCCATACGGCTTGGGCCAGTGCGGCACCAGGTAGCCGGAGTCCACCAGGTAGTCACGGCGCTTCTCCTCGGGCAGCGCCTTCACCGCCGACGCCGCAGCCCGTGCGTCCTGTCGGTACCGCTCGGCCTCTTCGGGCAGCGCGAAGGACGCCCCGTGCGCCTGCCCGCTGCGTTGCCCGTCGACGACGTCGATCAGGGGATCGGCACCGTCGCCGAGCACCGCGGCCAGCGTCCGGGCCCGGCGCAGGTACAGGTGGGCGTCGTGTTCCCACGTGAAGGCGATGCCGCCGTGGAGCTGAACATTGGTCTGCGCACAGAAGATCTGGGCCCGGATTGCGTGGGCGGCGGCCACCGCGGCGGCGAACCAGGCGCCGTCGAGGGTGTCGGCGCGGGCTGCATCCCATACCGCGGCGGTGGTCTGTTCGGCGTCGACGAGCATGTTGGCCGCGTGGTGCTTGACGGCCTGGAAGGTGCCGATGGTGCGGCCGAACTGTTCGCGCACCTTCGCGTACTCGACGGCCATGTCGAGCGCGGCCCAGGCCACCCCGACCGCTTCGGCCGAGCCGAGGATGCGGAACACCGTGCGCGCCGCTCGTGCTGCGCCGCGCAGGATCCGGCTCTCGTCGACGGCGACGGCGCGTAGGTCGACGGCGCCGATGCTGCGGGTGGTGTCGAGGGAATCCTGTGCGGTGACGGTGATTCCGTCGGCGGTGGCGTCCAGGACGACGATGTCGTCGCCGGCGGCCAGCACGAGTACCTGGGCGTCGGGTGCGCCCAGCACAGCGCTGGCCTGTCCGCCGAGAAGGCCGTCGGCGCCGATGGTCACCGAACCGGCCAGCCCGAGGGCCGCGACCGTCATACCGTCGGCGAGGCCGGGGAGCAGTTCGGCCCTGACGGCGTCCGGGGCGTAACGGTCGATGACGACCGAGGCGGACACGGTCGGCAGGAACGGGCCCGGGGCCAGTTCGCGGCCGGCCACCTCGGCGACCACCGCGAGTTCGGGCAGACCGAATCCGGATCCGCCGTACTCCTCGGAGATGGCCAGCCCGTTCCAGCCGAGTTCGGCGCCGGCAGACCAGATTTCGCCGGGATAGGTGCCGGCGTTCTCGAGGGTGGCGCGGGCGTGCGCGCGGCTGTCGAGCCGGCTCAACTGCCCGAGTGCCGCGTCGGCGAGGTCCTGGTGCTCTTCGGTGATGGCCAGCGCAGACTTAGTCATGCTTAGCGAAGCTAAGGTGGTTACGCGGATAAGTCGATGTGATGCAGGTCACAATTTGACGCCAGGTGGACAAGTCGGCGAAGTTGTCGCCTGAGTCAATACGCTGCGCGGTACGCTCGCGCAATGACGGCACGACCGGATAACCGGTACCCCGCACCGACGCTCGCTGATCGAGCTCGATGGTTGCTACACGCCAAGCCGGCCGACCATATGCTGGCACTTAGTGTGGCATCAGCTTCGCTGCCAGTCGTGGGTAAGCATCTGGAACCGCTGGGCGCCCTGACCGCCATGAGCGTGTGGGGGTTCCGCCACCTGCCCGAATTCGTCACCTCCTCGGCGAAATCCTGGTTTACCCCGGATAACACCGAAATGCGCAAGGCCGAGCGGGAGCAGACCAGCAGCATCGCGCAGGAGGCATTGCGCGGCGTGGTCTCTCCCGCTGACCTGGCCATCGACTGGCCGGCGCCGGACAACCTGGCGCCGTTGTGGCACACGTGCGAGTACCGCCGCGACGTCTACCGGACGTCGGTGCGCTACGGCGATGACCCGGCCCAACTGCTCGACGTCTGGCGCCCCAAGCATCTGCCGACGGAACCCGCGCCGGTGCTGCTGTTCGTGCCGGGCGGTGCCTGGGTGCACGGCGGCCGGATCCTGCAGGGATATGCGCTTCTGTCGCACCTGGCCCAGCAGGGCTGGGTGTGCCTGTCGATCGACTACCGGGTGGCTCCGCACCACCGTTGGCCCCGGCACCTCACCGATGTCAAGGCCGCGATCGCCTGGGCGCGGGCCAATGTCGACAAGTTCGGTGGTGACCGCAATTTCGTCGCCATCGCGGGCTGCTCGGCCGGCGGCCACCTCGCCGCACTCGCCGGGCTCACCCCGAACGATCCGGAGCTGCAGGGGGATCTGCCGGATGGGGCCGACACGTCGGTCGACGCCGTGGTGGGGATCTACGGGCGCTACGACTGGGAGGACCGCTCCACCGAGGAGCGGATCCGATTCGTCGACTTCCTGGAGCGAATCGTGGTGGGACGCAAGATCGATCGCCATCCGGAGATATTCCGGCAGGCCTCCCCGATCGCCCAGGTCCATCCCGACGCGCCGCCGTTCCTGGTCATTCACGGCACCGGTGACAGTGTCATCCCGGTGGCGCAGGCCCGCAGCTTCGTCGACAAGCTCAAGGCGGTGTCGCGGGCCGTGGTCAGCTATATCGAGCTGCCGGGCGCCGGGCACGCCTTCGACATGACGGACGGAGCCAGAACCGGGACGATGGCCACGGCAATCGGCTTGTTCCTCAACCAGATTCACCGAAACCGGGCGATGGACGAGGCAAAAGCGGTCATATAGACGTTTCCACACCTGGGGAGGGACACCGTGAAACGGTTGAGTGGGTGGGACGCGTTCCTGCTGTACACAGAGACACCCAACGTGCACATGCACACGTTGAAGATCGCGGTCATCGCGCTCGACGACATGGGCGATCGGACATTCGGAATCGACGAGTTCCGGGAGGTGATCCGCGGACGGCTGCACAAGCTGGACCCGTTCCGCTATCAGCTCGTCGACATCCCGTTCAAGTTCCATCACCCGATGTGGCGGGAGAACTGCGACGTCGACCTGGAGTACCATGTCCGGCCGTGGCGGGTCCGCGCCCCGGGTGGGCGCCGCGAACTCGACGAGGCCATCGGGGAGATCGGCAGCACCCCGCTGGACCGCAGTCGACCGCTGTGGGAGATGTACTTCGTCGAAGGCTTGGCCAATGGTCGTATCGCGGTGGTCGGCAAGATCCACCACGCCCTCGCCGACGGGGTCGCCTCGGCGAATCTCTTGGCCCGCGGGATGGACCTGAGCGACGGCCCGCAGCGTGACGACGACTCGTATGTCACCGATCCCGCGCCGACCAAGACCGAACTGGTGCGCTCGGCGTTCGCCGACCACATGCGCCAGCTCGGCCGGCTGCCCGGGACCGTGCGGTACACGGCCAAGGGGTTCGGCCGGGTTCGGCGCAGCAGCCGCAAGCTGTCGCCCGAGTTGACCCGGCCGTTCACTCCGCCGCCCAGCTTCATGAACCACATCCTGGACGAGAAGCGGCTGTTCGCCACGGCCACACTGGCTTTGGCTGACGTCAAGGAGACGAGCAAGAAGCTCGGGGTGACGATCAACGATCTGGTGCTGGCCATGTCGTCGGGGGCGCTGCGTACGTTGTCGCTCAAGTACGACGGCAAGGCCGACCATCCGCTGCTGGCCTCGGTGCCGATGAGTTTCGACTTCTCGCCGGACCGAATCTCGGGCAACCGGTTCAGCGGTGTGCTGGTGGCACTGCCGGTGGATGTCGCCGATACCGCCGAGCGGGTCCGCCGGGCGCACGATGCCGCCGCCCTGGCCAAGGAGAGCCATCAACTGATCGGTCCGGAACTGATCGCGCGCTGGGCCGCGTACATGCCGCCGGCACCGGTCGAGGCGGCGTTCAAATGGCTATCCCATCAGGATGGTCAGAACAAGGTGCTCAACCTCAACATCTCCAACGTTCCGGGTCCGCGGGAACGTGGCAAGGTCGGCGGCGCCACGGTCACCGAGATCTATTCGGTGGGCCCGATCACCACCGGCAGCGGGCTGAACATCACGGTGTGGAGCTACGTGGACCAGCTCAACATCTCGGTGCTCTCCGACGACGCCACGGTCGACGATCCGCACGAGGTGACCGATGGCATGGTCGAGGAGTTCCGCGAAATCCGCAGGGTGGCAGGACTTTCGGACAAGCTGACCGTCGTCGAGTCCGCGATGCCGCAGTAGGGACCGAGCCTCATGACAAACGCTGACGTTGCCGATGTCACCGTCGTCGGTGCGGGTCCGAACGGGTCAGTGAACCACCGCCAGTAGTGACGCTGCCGCTTCGGCCAGTTGGCGGTCGCCGTGCAAGTCGGCTCGTTCGCGTCCTTGCTCCACGGTGATACCGCGGCTGGCCAGACGCCACAGTGTGTCCTGATCCATGCGTATCGTGGCGTCCGGATCGGACACTGGCTCAGCGCGCAGATTCCATTGTGCACCTTCGGAAATCACTGCCCAGTGTCCGCCGGCCGCCCCGGTGACTTCGAAGCCGACCGCGGTGCCGGGCGGCCGCGGGTGATCGCGTAACGCGAAGGGCACGGCGTGCAGGAAGGTAACCAGAACGGGATTGAGCAGGCGGGGATCGGCAGCGCCCTCCTGCAACACCGCGTCGCGGATCTGCTGCTGATGTACCCAGTACTCTGTGTAGTCCCGCGCGATGTCGAGCCAGGCCGGGCTCGACTGAGTGCCGGCCCACGAAACATTCAGATGCGCGGCACCGTCCAAATCGGTATCGGCCCACGCCGCGTCCAGTTGCGGACCCAGGTGGGCCAGTACGTCGATCATCATGGTGGGGCTGCATTGCCGCATCGCGCGGACGAACGCGTCGTTCACGCGGGCCAGGTAGGTCGGCAGCGTCTCGTCATCGGCGAAGGACGCGCCGTCATACCCGTCGCGGCTGCCCGACAGGCGCCGCATGTAGTCGTTGAGGATGTGCGCCACGATGTCGTGCACGGTCCAGCCCGGACACACCGTCGGCCTGGCCCAGTCCGCCGGCTGCAGCGTCTCGAGCAGGCTGAGCAGTGCATGCCGCTCCACCGGAAACAGGTGTCGGACATCGAGGCGGATCATGACGCCAAGCTAGCCGGTGACTAGCCGAGGACGCTCCTGGTTATTGGATCGGTTCGTCGCCGAGCACCGTGGTGCGCAGCATGTGCCGCGGTGAGTTGGGTTCGTAGGGCGCGGCGCGGTGCAGGACGCCCTGGTTGTCCCAGATGACGGTGTCGCCGACGGACCATTTGTGGCGGTACACCTTGTCCAGTGTGGTGGCGTGGGCCAGGAGTTCGGCCAGCAGTGCCCGTCCCTCGTCGCGGTCCATGCCGACGATGTAATCCGCGGAAGCGCCGAGTACCAGGGACTTTCGCCCGTTTCGATGCGTCCACACCAGTGGGTTCTCGTGGGTCGGGCGCGCAGCCCACCGCTGCCGTTGCTCGGGTGTCGGGTCGGGGTAGACGCGCCGTTGCGAGGCTTCGAGGGAATGCACCACCCGTAGTGCGCCGTAGTGTTGCTTCTCGGCCTCGTCGAGGGAGTCGTAGGCGGCGTAGGCGTTGGCGAACTCGGTTTCCCCACCGCGCGCGGCGACCTCGACGGCCGACAGCACGGTCGCCTTCTGCGGGCATTCGTCGTGCATGGGGGTGCAACCGTCGATGTGCCAGTCGAACGTGGCCTTGAGGTACTCTGCGGCCTTGTTCTTGGTCCGGTCCAGCGTGATCGGGTAGATGCCCGAGACGGGGTGGTGACCGTCCGCGGAGCGGTCGATCTCGCCGAGCCGCTGGGAGAATGTCACCTGCGCTTCGGGATTCAGGTGCAGGCCGTGAAAGACCAGCACGCCGTTGTCTTCCAGGGCGTCCAGCACGGCCGCTCCGAGGCTGTCGTCGGTGGCCAGGCGGTCGGGGTCGACGCCGCCGACCTCGGCCCCCACCGACGCGGTCAGCTTGTTGATCGTCAACACACTCACGGGTGCGTCCTCTCGTGTTCGGTGCGGGTTACGGCCGGGGTTCTCCGGTGCGGATCATGACGGCGTCGGCGGAGTCGGTCGGCGCGGGTTGGTGCATGATCTCCACCGACATTGCGACCATGATCAGCGAATAGATCAGGTGCAGCAGGTTCAGTGCATCGTCGGGCACGTCGTCCAGCGAGAACTTGTCGCAGTACTCGATGGCCTCTTCGAGCCGAGGGAAGAAGGCGTCGTAGAACTCGTGCATCTCGGGCATGGTGCTGGCCAGGCGACGCTCCCAGCGTTCGGTCTCCGTTGGCAGACACCAGATCTCGGCGTAGGGTTCGAGTTCGGCGAAAGCGCTCGGCAGTCGGGGCGAAGTCATCACGATGCCCCTGCCGGTGTGCGTTCACGCTGGTAATCCTCGACCCAGTCGACCGCCATCTTGTGCAGATGGCGCACCAGGATCTCCTGGTCGTTGAGCGGGAAGTCGTCGATGACGTCGTACTCGAGCGCGGCCTGCGTACCGCCCAGCATCCCGGCGTCCTGCAGGGCGAACTCTTTGAGCACCACCGCGGCCACTTCGTGTTCGATCCGCTCCCGCACGGTGCGGGCCGGATGGAAGTAGGTGAATGCTTCGAACCGGTGGGTGTTGTGTGAGGTCGGCCAGTACCGATACAGCAGGTACCAGCCCCCGTAGATCAGGATCTCCAGGTTGGGGAAGATCTGGAAGTTGCTGATACCCCACGGCTCGATGTTTCCGGGGTTGAGTCCGTGCATCGGCAGTTCGCCGATGTCGGGAGTACGCCAAGGGCCCACCAGGCCGCTCTGGGTGGCCCGCTCGATCGGGTACATGTACTCCGGTGCCAGCAGCCAGCGCCGGGTGCCTGCCGTCGAGACCAGCCGGTGTGGGCCGTCGAGTTGGAAGTGCCCACAGGTGAAGCCGGCGTTGGGATCTCGGACCTCGGGCGGTACCTGCTGGGTGTGCAGCGACGGTACGTGGTAGTACTCCTGGAAGGCGTCGGCGAAGATCTTCCAGTTGCTGTTGTTGTGCGCGACCCAGTCGTAGCGCTCGGTGAGTTTTCCGAACGGGTAGTCGTCGAGTGCGGTGACCATCGGGCCGAGGAACTCGCGGAGGGTCTGGCGTGGCTCGCGGTCGAAGTTGACGAATACGAATCCGGCCCAGACCTCGCAGTGCACCGGGACCAGGCCGTAGTCGGCGGCATCCAGATCGGTGAAGCCGTCGCTGTCGGGCCGCGACACCAGCCGCCCATCGAGACCGTACCGCCAGCCGCAGTGCCGGCATTCGAATTCACCCTCGGTGCTGCGTAATACGGTGGCGCGGAAGTCTGCTGCTACCACGGGGTGCCCGCGCCGACGGCACAGGTTGTGGAAGGCGCGGATGCCGCCGTCGTGGTCTTTCACCAGCAGCAGCGAGGCGTCGGCGGCCTCGACCTGGCGGGTGATGCAACTGCCGACCTCGGGGGTCTCCTCGATGCGGCTGATGTTGAGCCAGGCCCGCTTGAAGATCGCCTGCCGCTCCAGGGCGTAGAACTCGGCGGAGATGGAGTCCCGGAACGGGATCGGCCCGGTGCCCAGATCCGGGTAGTGCTCGGTCCAGGATCCCTCAGCCGGCTTGGGCCACTTGGTTGCCATGTGAACCTCCGTGTGACTAGTGCGTTCTGGGACTGTTCGGACGGATATCGGCCGCTACATCACCGCGCCGCCGTTGACCCCGAGGGTCTGTCCGGTGATGAAGCCCGCCTCCTCGGAGCACAGGAATCCAACGGCGGCAGCGATATCCGCGCCGGTGCCGAGGCGGCCGAGGGGGATGTTGGCGGCGATCGTCTCATTGGACGGCAGGTACCCCGCGGCTTGCGACTGGTGCTGCATCGGGGTTTCGATGCCCGACGGGGGAATGTTGTTGACCGTGATGCCGTGTGCGGCGTATTCGCGGGCCAGTGATTTCGTCAGGGTCAGCAGCGCACCCTTGGAGGCCGCGTAGTGCGCGGCGAATGGGGTGCCGCGCTGGGCGCTCGACGAGGAGATCATCACGATGCGTCCCCACCCGGCCTCGACCATGTCCGGCAGGGCCACCTGACAACACCGGAAGGTGCCGCTCAGGTTCACCTCGATCATCTGGGCCCAGGACTGTTCGGTGATGTCGGCGAACGACGCGTACCCGAACATGCCCGCACTGGTGACCAGGATGCCGACGCTTCCGAGTTCACCGCGGACCTTGCCGAAGGCCTCGTCGACCGCGGCGCGATCGGTGATGTCGGCACCGACCGCGCAGGCCGTGACACCGGCCGCCTGAAGATCGTCGGTGACGCGTTGCGCGGCATCGGCATTCACGTCGAGGACGGCGATCTTGTGGCCACGCCGTCCCAACTCGTGGCACGTCGCCTCGCCCATGCCGGAAGCCCCGCCGGTCACCACGGCTACCCTGCTCGTGCTTGCTTTACTCATAGACCACTCTCACTCGGCGGCTGGTGGGCAGCGCCTGGCACGTCACCACCCAGCCGTCGGCCACCTCGTCCTCGTCGAGGGCGTCGTTGTTGTGCATCCGGGCACACCCCTCAACGATCTGCGCCATACACGTTCCGCATGAACCGGTTTCGCACGACGACGGCGCCTTGAGGCCGGCCAGTCGCGCGGTCTGCAGCAGCGTGTTGCCGGCCCGGTAGGGCACGGTGACGGTCTGGCGGTCGAGCTCGATGGTCACCTCTTCGGTGACGACGGGTTCGTCCGGGTCGGGTGTTGGAATCGCCGCGACCGTGAAGCGCTCCAGATGCAACTGCTGCCTGGGGATTCCGGCGTCGAGGAGAACCTGTTCGACGGTGTCCATGAACGGCGCGGGGCCGCAGATGTAGTAGTCGGTGCCGGTGTGGGTGGTGCCGGTGACGAAGTCGACGATCCGTTGTGGTGACACGATCCCGTCGTGATTGTCGAGATGATGGTGCACCTCGAATCGCTCGGCGTGTGTGTCGGTGAGGTGCGCCAAGGCATCCCGGAAGATCACTGACTCGAGATCGCGGTTGGCATAGAACAGCCGGGCCTTGCGGCGGGTGGTCGCCAGGGCCGAATGCAGCAGGGAGAAGACCGGAGTGATGCCGCTGCCGCCGGCGAAAGTGACGAGGTCCCGGTGTGTCGGGGTGAGCACGAATCGGCCCTCGGGTGGCGCGATGTGCAGTTCGTCGCCGACGCTGACCGTGTCGTTGATCCAGTTGGAGACCAGGCCGTCGCGGTCGCGTTTGACGGTGATCCGTAGATCGGGGTCCACGGCGGGAGAGGAGGACATCGAATAGCACCGGCGGTGGTCGGCTCCGCCGATTGTCACCTCAACGGTGACGAATTGACCTGCCAGATACCGGAACCGGTCCTGGCTGGGCTCGGGGACATCGAGAACCAGTGACACCGCGTCGATGGTCTCCTGGATTGCCTGCTTGACCCGCACGGGCGTGAAGCCGTCCGCGTCGGTAGCGCGGGCCGGACGATCCAGGGGTTTCGTCGACGTCTCCATCGCGTTCGACAGTATCAAGTACTTGTCATTAATCTCAAGTGGTAGATATTGCCGTGGAGGGCGTTGCTCCGCTACGGGTCGATGTGATCCGAGTGCGGGGTGTGTCCGGTGCCTTGTTCGATCACCCGGCGCAGGAGTCCCTTCAGTTGCTCCTGCTCGTCGTCGCTGAGCACCCCGAACACCCGCTCGTGGGCGGCGACGGCGTCGGCGACCACCGCCGAGGCCACGGCGCGGCCTTCATCGGTCAGGAAAACCTGCAGGATGCGCCCGTGCTGCGGGTCCTGTTTGCGCTCGACCAGGCCGCGCTTCTCCAGCGCGGTGAGCGCGAGTTGGACGCCTTGCGGGGTGATCAGCAGGCGCCGGGCCAGCTCGGCCCCGGACAGGCCCGGTTGATTGGCCAACTGGCGCAGGACGCCGATCTGGGCAGTGGTGACGCCGTGCTCTTTGACGGACTCGTTCACCTCGGTCAGCGAGAAGTAGAACGCCTGCTTGAGCCACCACAAGGTGTTCTCGGTGAGGTCCATGCTCTCGTCTCCTGCCGTGCCGGTCAGTTTCGACGCTAGCGCACCTCGTGTTTGTAGATCACGCCATCTTTCATCACGAACCGGACATCGAGCGTCGTCGCGATGTCCACGCTGGGATCTCCCGCGACCGCGATGACGTCAGCCAGATATCCCGGGGACAGCTGCCCCAGTTCGTCGGCGGCATCGACCAGTTCCGCGGCCACCACCGTCGCGGCCTGCAACGCCTGCATCGGGGTCATGCCGCGCTCGACCAGTGCGCACAGTTCCTTGGCGTTCTCGCCGTGCGGGATCGCCGGTGCGTCGGTTCCGCAGGCGATGCGGACGCCGGCCGCAATGGCCTTGGGCAACATGGACTTCGCTCGCGGGAACACTTCGAGGGCCTTCTTGCGCAGCTCCGGTGCGATCCGGTCGACCGCCATCGCATCGGTCAGGTACGTGGTGGACACCAGGAACGTGCCGTGGTCGACCATCATCTGAATCGTCTCGTCACTGGCCAGGAATCCGTGTTCGATGCAATCGATGCCGGCCCGGATGCAGGCCTGGATCGCGGTGTCTCCGACAGCGTGGGCGGCGACCTTGACCCCAGCGCGGTGCGCTTCGTCGGCGATGGCGGCGAACTCGGCGTCGGAGTACTGCTGGGCACCCGGCGCGGTGCTGTGGGACATCACGCCGCCCGAGGCCGATACCTTGATCAGCTTGGCGCCGTGGCGGATCTGGTAGCGCACGCACGCGATGACGTCCGGTACCCCGTTCGCGATGCCTTCGGCGACCGACAGCGGCATGATGCCCGGCGCCAGTCGCTGGAACACCGTGGGATCGAGGTGTCCGCCGTAGGGAGTGACGGCGTGACCGGCCGGGTAGATGCGTGGCCCGGTATGCCAGCCCTGATCGATCGCCCGCTGGAGCGCGACGTCGAGCAGGTAACCGCCGGTCTTGACCATCAGCCCCAGGTTGCGCACGGTGGTGAACCCGGCCTCCAACGTGGTGCGGGCGTTGACCGCGCCACGCAGCGTCCGGTACGCCGGGTCGTCCTGCACACCGTGCATCGGGGTCGGCAGACCACCGGGATTGCCCGGTCCGCCGATCAGCAGGTTGAGTTCCATGTCCATCAGCCCGGGCAGCAGGGTGACGTCGCCCAGGTCGATGACGGTGGCTGAATCCGGCAGTGGCCCTTCCGGATTGATCGCGGTGATGCGGTCGCCTTCGACGACGACGACCGCGGGCGAATGAACCTGGCCGGCGGCCACGTCCACCCAGCGGGCAGCGCGCAGCGCCGTCATCCCGGCTTCTGCCTGCGTCACGGAACCGGCTCTGCGACGCAATCAAGCGATGTAGCACCGGAATCGGGCACGCGCGGTTGCTTCCAGCACTCCACCGGGAAGGACACCGTCACCATCGAGTACAGCAGGTGCATCAGGTTGAGGACGTCCTCGGGCAGGTCGTCGAGGCTGAACTTGTCGCAGTAGCTGATCGCCTCTTCGGCCCTCGGCGTGATCGCGTCATAGAAAGCCTGCATCTCGGTCATGGTGGAACCCAGCCGCTTGGCGTAGCGCTGCGGTTCACTGGGCAGGCACCAGTCCGAAAACGATTCCAGGTCGGCGAATTCGGCCGGTAGCTTGGTGCTCATCGGTTCACACTCCCGCGGTCTTGCGTTGGTAGTCCTCGATCCATGACGCCGTTTCCTTGTGCAGGTGGCGCAACAGGATCTCCTGATCGCACAGCAGGAACTCGTCGACCACCCGGGTCTCGATCGAACTCTGGGTCGCCTCCAGGGTGTTGGCGTCCTGCAGGCCGTACTCCTTGAAGGAGACGGCGGCCAACTCCTGGGCCAGCCGCTCGCGTGGGGTGCGGGGCTGTGGGAAGTACAGCGTGCATTCGAAGGTGTGGGTGTTGAACGAGGTCGGCCAGTAGTGGTAGGTCAGGTACCAGCCCTGTCCCCAGAACAGCATGACGAAATTGGGGAACAGCTGGAACGAGTCCAGGCCCCACGGATCGCACTTAGCCGGGTTCAGGCCGACGGGCATCTCGCCGAGGTCAGGTTTCTCCCATGGACCGAAAAGTCCGCTCTGGCAGATGTCTTCGATCGGCTTGCGCATCTCGTCGGCCATCTCCCACGCACGGACGCCGGACGTGCTCACCAGGCGGTGCGGTCCTTCGATGCGGTAGTGCGGTGCTTCGAAGCCCGCCTCCGCGGCGGCCTTCGAGTAGGCGGTGGGCGACTGGTTCGCGTGCAGGATGGGTGCGTGGTAGAACTCCTGGAAGGCATCCATGTAGAGCTTCCAATTCGCTTTCACCTCAGAGCGATAGGTGAACCGCGAGGTCATCT
Organism: Mycolicibacterium porcinum; assembly: GCA_001942045.1. Lineage (GTDB taxonomy): Bacteria > Actinomycetota > Actinomycetes > Mycobacteriales > Mycobacteriaceae > Mycobacterium > Mycobacterium porcinum_A. Next base: position 22,838 of record MSTD01000049.1, on the reverse strand, counting down.
CGTCGAACGGGTAGCCCTCCAGATCGGTGATCATGGGGCCCAGGAACTCGCGCAGTGACTGCTCGGGGTTCTTGGCGAAGTTGACGAAGATGAACCCTTCCCACACCTCGCAGTGCACGGGCACCAGGCCGTACCGGCTCTTGTCGAGGTCGAAGAACTCACCTTCCTGCTGGACGAAGGTCAGCTCACCGTCCAGGTCATAACGCCAGGCGTGGTACTTGCAGGTGAACTGCCGGCACACCCCGCTGGTCTCCTCCAGCGGCATGTCGTCCCAGACCAGCTTGTTGCCACGGTGCCGGCAGACGTTGTGGAAGGCCTTGATCTCCCCGGACTTGTTACGCACCACGATGATCGAGGTGTTGGCGGCCTTCATCTCCCGGGTGAAATAGCTTCCGGTACGGGAAAGCTGTTCCACCCGACCGACATTCAGCCAGGCGCGTTTGAAGATCGCCTGGCGTTCCAGTTCGTAGATCTCCGGACTGATCGAGTCTTCATACGACACCGGGCCGGTGCCCAGGTCGGGGTAGTGCTGCGTCCAGCTGCCTTCAGCCGGCTTGGGAAACCGAGCCATGCCCGCTCCTCTGCGATGTGATTCGACCGACGATGCCGACATGGGGCTGCGCGTCGGCCAGGGCTTCAGGCTCGACGGTAGACGGCGGTTCCCTCAATAACAAGTAGTTGATACTCTCGGGGGACTGAGGCGGAAGGATCCGAATGGATCAGCATCTTGGGGAGTACCTCGGAGTCGAGGCGGACTGGTCGCTGGACGGCGATCCCGGTGACGCGATCGAGGTGATCTCGCCGCACACTGAACAGCCCATCGCCCGCGTCGTGGCGAGTCGGCCGGCCGATGTCGAGGCGGCGGTCGCGGCCGCCCGCACGGCCGTCGACCACGGACCGTGGCCGCGGCTCGACCCGGCGGAACGCATCGCAGCGGTACGCCGTCTCGCCGAGCTCTACGGGGAGCGGCGCGGTGAGATGGCCCGGCTGATCTCGGCCGAGATGGGTGCGCCGATCAGCTTCGCCCAACGCGCACAGGTCGGGCTGCCGACGATGATGATGCCGGCGTTCTGCGACGTCGCCGAGGCGTACCCGTGGCAGGAGGTTCGTTCCGGGTTCTTCGGCTCCGATGTCCGCATTCGTAAGGAGCCGGTCGGCGTCGTCGCCGCCGTCGTGCCGTGGAACATGCCGCAGTTCCTCATCATCACCAAACTGGTGCCCGCGCTGTTGGCCGGCTGCGCGGTGGTGCTCAAACCGGCGCCCGAATCACCCTTGGACGCCCTGCTTTTGGTTGAGATCCTCAAGGACGTCGGTCTGCCCGAGGGGGTCGTCACGGTAGTGCCGGGGGATGCCGCCGTCGGTGCCCACCTGGTCGGCCACCCCGGCGTCGACAAGGTCTCGTTCACCGGATCCAGCGCTGCGGGCCGGGCCGTCGCGGCCGCCGCGGCCGCCAACCTGACCAGGGTGAGTCTCGAGCTCGGCGGCAAGTCAGCGGCCATCGTGCTCGACGATGCCGACCCCGAAACCGTTGCGGCGGGGGTTCGTTCGGCCAGCTTGTCCAACAGCGGTCAGATCTGCAACGCGCTGACCCGCATCCTGGTGCCGGCTGCGCGTGAGCACGAGTTCGTTGATGCCCTGGCCGCCCGGATGAGCGCGCTCGTCGTGGGTGACCCTGCCGATCCCGCGACGGAGCTGGGGCCGCTCGTATCCCGACGGCAGCAGCAACGCGTCCGTGACTACATCGACCTCGGGCAACGTGAGGGCGCTCGGCTGGTCTGCGGCGGGACCGACATGCCCGACGGGCTCGGCACCGGTTGGTACGTACGGCCCACCCTGTTCGCCGGCGCGAACAACACGATGCGCATCGCGCGTGAGGAGATCTTCGGGCCTGTCCTCACGGTGATCGGGTATCGGGACGAGGACGAAGCGGTCGCGATCGCCAACGATTCCGACTACGGCCTGGCCGGGTCGGTCTGGACGGCAGATACCAACCGCGGCGTCAGCGTCGCCGAACGTGTACAAACGGGCACTTTCGGGGTAAACCAGGGGTACACAATGGATCCGTTCGCACCGTTCGGCGGCGTCAAGGACAGCGGATACGGCCGGGAGCTGGGCCGTGAAGGGCTCGAAGGCTATCTGGAGACCAAATCCATCGCCGTCGCAACCGCACGTTGAGGGGACGAAGATGACCGTAACCGCTTCCCAGAGGGTTCCCGCCGCCGAACGCATCGCAGTGCGTTGCGTCGACTCCGATGTGCATCCGGTCCCTCGCCGCGGTGTGTTGGGGGAGTACATCCCCGAGCCGTGGCGCAGCCGGTACTTCGGGACGCACGACGTGGGTGAGTTGATCTACTACGACGCGCCCGACTATGCGCACGCCTACGCCATGCGCACCGATACGTTCCCCTCCGACGGTGAATTCGCCGGAAGCGATCCCGATCTGGCGTTCCGCCAGCTGATCATGGAGGCCGGCGCCGACATCGCGATCCTGGAACCCGCGGCGTACTCGGCGCACATCCCCGAGGCCAACCACGCGATGAACTGCGCGCTGAACGACTGGCAGGCCAACCACTGGCTGGACAGTCACAACAACTGGCACGAGCGGTGGCGCGGATCCATCTGTCTGGCCGTCGAAGCCCCCGAACTCGGTGCGCAGGAGATCGAGCGGTGGGCCGGCCATCCCTACATGGCACAGATCCTGATCAAGGCCGAGCCGCGGCCGTCGTGGGGTGACCCGAAATACGACCCGATCTGGGCCGCGGCCACCAAACACGACATCACGGTGAGCTGCCACCTGTCCCGCGGCGAATACGACGAGCTGCCGCTACCGCCGGTCGGATTGCCCAGTTACAACCACGATTTCATGGTCACCTACTCGTTGCTGGCGGCCAACCAGGTGATGAGCCTGATCTTCGACGGGGTGTTCGACCGGTTCCCGACGCTGCGCGTGGTGTTCGTCGAGCATGCCTTCACCTGGATCCTGCCGTTGATGTGGCGCATGGACGCCATCTACGAGGCGCGTAAGAGCTGGATGGACATCAAGCGCAAGCCCAGCGAGTACGTCAAGGACCACATCAAGTTCACCACCCAGCCGCTGGACTATCCGGAGGACAAGACCGAGCTGTCGCGGGCCTTCGAGTGGATGGAATGCGAGAAGATCCTGTTGTTCTCCAGCGATTACCCGCACTGGACATTCGACGATCCCCGCTGGCTGGTCAAACATCTCCCCGAGCATGCCCGCGAGGCCGTGATGTTCCGCAACGGCATCGAGACGTACAAACTGCCCGACACCGTGCCGGTCCTCGAGGGTCAGGTGCGGGTGTTCTGAGCCGCCCCGCCCGCCGAGACGACGGTTCTTGACGGAAATCCGGCGATTCCTGTCAGAAACCGTCGTTTGGGCGTGGGTTTGGCGTAAGCAGGCGCCGTCAGGGCAGTTCGATGGCCGACACATACATGTCGACGATCGGCCGGTAGAGGTCGACGTCGTCGAGTTCGCTGCCTAGGACCACGGCGTCGCTGGTGGCGATGAGCACTTTGGCGAAAGTCGAGGCCGGAATCCGCAATGTCGCCCCCCAGCGCTCCATCCCGGAGGCGATGAACTTGCCTAGCGCCTCGACGACTTCGGCGCGTTTGGCCGCCACCCGCTCCTGCGCCTCTGGATTGCGGCGCAGGTAGAGCGTGAATTCGTGGCCGAGCGCGGCATGGTCGGCGCCCCGGTCACGGCTCAGCTCACGCCAGCGTTTGGCGATCTCGTCGAGCTCGGCCGGTCCGACCTGGGTCGCACCGGACATCACCTCGGCGAAGTTGTCGAAATACCTCCGCCAGTATCTGTCGCTGACGGCCAGGAAGAGATCGTCCTTGGTGGCGAAATGCTTGTAGATCGCGCCCTTGGTGTATCCCGCGGTACGGGCGATGTCATCGAGAGTGGCTGGCGCAAAACCTTTTTCGGCAAACACCTCCTCAGCGGCATCGAGCAGCACTGAGCGCGTGTGCTCAAGCCTGCGTTCCCGGGTCCAGCGCTCCGCCATGGCCAAAGTCTGCCACAGAATCTGAGAGACCTATTGGAATCTCAGATACCAGTGAGTATATTTGCATCGGTCGGCCTGCCACGTGCCGCCGACCGCATCCACGATCGTCAAGGGGAAACCGATCATGAGTGATCTGTCGAAGAAACCCGCCGTCACCGAATCGATCAGCGGGATCGCCGACTTCGGAAAGCCCGGCCCGTCGTCATCGAACGCGTTCAAGATCTGGGCGACCGTCGGCGGTTTGGTTCTCGCGCTGACGTTGTATCTGTTCGTCCGATGGGTCACCGGACCGTATTTCGAGCCGGTGTCAGGCGGCCCGAGCGAGCCGCCGCTGTACATGAAGATCCCGCTCATGGCCAACGCTGTGGTGCTCTGGGTGGGTCTGCCTTTTGCGTTGTGGTTCTTCATCATCCGGCCGTGGGTGCGGGAGAGACGAATCACCCTCGACGGCATGCTGCTGGTCTCGATGGGTCTGATGATGTTCCAGGACCCGATGCTCAACTACTACAGCACCTGGTGCACGTACAACGCATGGCTGTTCAACCAGGGTTCGTGGGCACCACACATTCCGGGCTGGGTGGCGCACGAGGAGCCGGGGCACACCGTGCCCGAGCCACTGCTGACCAACATCCCCGGTTACGCGTACGGCGTCTTGCTGATCACCATCGTCGGATGCGCGCTCATGCGCAAAATCAAGAACCGGTGGCCAGGCATCAGCAACCTGCGCTTGATCCTGGTCACCTATGGCATCGCCATCGTCTTCGACTTCGTGATGGAAGCCCTGGTGATGCTGCCGATCGGGTTCTACTCCTATCCCGGTGCCATCCAATCACTCTCGTTCAACGCCGGCACTTACTACCAGTGGCCGATCTACGAAGGCTTCATGTGGGGCGGCGTCCAGACGGCGCTGTGCTGCTTGCGCTTCTTCACCGATGACCGGGGACACACCGTGGTCGAACGCGGAATCGACCGGCTCCGCGGCGGTTTCGTCAAGCAGCAGTTCATCCGCTTTCTGGCGATCTTCGGCGGTGTCAGCGCGTGCTTCTTCCTCTTCTACAACGTGCCCGCGACCTGGCTTGGTATGCACGGCGATGCGTGGCCCGAAGATGTTCAGAAGCGCTCGTACTTCAACCCCGGCATCTGCGGCGACGGGACCGACCGGCCGTGTCCGAATCCTGATCTGCCGCTACCGACCAAGCACTCGGGGTATGTGAACCACGAGGGCGAACTGGTCCTGCCAGAGGGGGTCAGCATCCCGCCCGTCGTGCCGATTCTTCGGGGTGAACATCCATGACTGCCAGTAAGTTTCGGTCCGCCATCGAAGCGGCTTCACTGTCGCCGTTCTACCGTGCCACCGGCAGAGAGATCGACATTTTCCGGGCCGCCGCCCGCCGCGGTGCCCCGGTTCTGCTCAAAGGGCCCACCGGGTGCGGCAAGACCCGCTTTGTGGAGGCGATGGCTCACGAACTCGGTCGTGAGCTCATCACCGTCGCCGGTCATGAGGACATGACATCGGCGGATCTAGTGGGCCGCTTCCTACTGAAGGGCGGCGAAACCACCTGGGTGGATGGCCCATTGACAAGGGCGGTCCGTGATGGCGCCATCTGCTACCTCGACGAGATCGTGGAGGCACGTCAGGACACCACCGTGGTCATCCACCCGCTCGCCGACCACCGGCGTGAGCTGCCCATAGACCGGCTGGGTACCAGTTTGCCCGCGGCACCCGGCTTTCAATTGGTGATCTCCTACAACCCCGGTTACCAAAGCATCCTGAAGAGCCTCAAAGACTCGACCCGTCAGCGCTTCGTCGCGATCAGTCTCGACTTCCCGACTGCCGAGATCGAGAAAGACATCGTCGCTCGGGGGGCGGGGATCGACCCATCTACCGCTGAATCGCTGGTAGCGCTCGGAAACGCCATCCGGCAGTTGGACGGTTCTGCACTGAGCGAGGTGGCCTCGACCCGCATGCTGATTCTCGCCGGGGGTCTCGTAGCCGAAGGACTCAGCCTGCGCGACGCCGCCCAGTCCGCCATAGTTGAGGTGCTCTCGGACGATCCCGACATCATCCGCAGCCTGGAAGAACTCGTCGACGCAGTCTTGCCGCGGTGAGCACCGTCGTCCCGGAACCGCACCACTTCCGGTTCTTGGCCGGTTTCCTCGCCGGGCGCCCGGTCGAAGTCGCCGTGGCACACGCGGACGAACCTGCATACACCGACGGGCGGGTCGTCTTCGTCTCGGCTAACGCCGATCGAGACTGGCAACGTCGCGAGGTAGTGGTCCAGAGTGCACTTCTCGGCGCCGGAAGCCTCGATAGTCAGTACGTCAAGCGGCTACGGGGCCGGCCCTGGCTTGTCCGCCGCTATCTGAAGCTCGAAGGCCATCGTGTCCTGGCCGAACTCGCCCCGCGGATTGCCGTGGTGGCGTCCGTCGCCCCCGGCTCGGTGGCGCAGTCAGCCAGTTGCGAGGAATCGTTGCAGATCGCGCTGGGCAGAACCAAACTCGACGCACCGCCCGATTGGTTCGGGACGATCAAACCATCCAAACTGATCCGGACCGCCGAGGAATCCGGTTCACCGGCGACCGATGCGGACGTACGGATGAGCGTCGAGTACACCGATCCGTCTGAGATGAATGAAGACGATGACGACGGACCGGCAGAGAAGAGTTGGATCCTCAAACTGTTCGAGGCTCCCCTCGGTGTGCAGGCGCCCGCGAAGTTCCTACGCACCCTCTTCGGCAGTTCCCGCTCCTCCGGAAGCGAGGGCGCCGGCGGCGAGGTGGGGGTCGGCTCGCTACGACGGACGTCGCGCGCCGGGCTGAATGCGCGGCCGATGCCGACCCCGATCCGATTCAGCGGTACCGACAGTCCCGGTGCGGCACTCACTTTCGGCGGTGCCCTGTATCCGGAGTGGGACGTGTTCGGCTGCCGGTACCGGGAGGACTGGTGTCGCGTGATCGATTATCCGCTCACCGCCCCAGTGGATGCCTCGACCGTTCGGGTGGCACGCGATGCGGTGCTGCGAAGCAGGCTGGCACGACTTGGCCTCGGGCCCAAAGTGTTGCGCGCCAGAGTCGACGGCGACGACGTGGATATAGAGGCCATGATCGACTTGTTCGTCGATCTGCGCTCAGGCCATTCTCCGCCCGAGCATGTGTATACCGAGCGCCGCCGCCTCTCCCGCAATCTCGGTGTGCTCATTCTGGTCGATGCATCCGGATCGGCGACCGACGCCGACGGCGAAGGGCTCGCCGTCCATGATCACCAACGCCGCGCGGCAGCGACGCTCGCTGTGACGCTCGAGGAGCTCGGTGATCGTGTGGCTGTCTACGGCTTTCGGTCACAGGGCCGACGCGCGGTGCACCTGCTTGCCGTCAAAACCTTCGGGCAGCGCTTCGGCGCTGCCGGTCGGGCGCGGCTCAGCCAGTTGCAGCCCTTCGGCTACACCCGCCTTGGCGCAGGCATACGCGGTGCCGGCGAGATCCTCAAAAACCAAGCGGGAACACCACATCGGTTGTTGATCGTGCTCTCGGACGGTTACCCGTACGACGACGGCTATGAAGGTCGCTACGCCCGGGCCGACACCGCCAAGGCACTCGAGGAATTACGCGCCGACGGCGTGGCCTGCCTGTGCCTATCGATCGGCGCCGATGGCGATGCTGACGCGCTCGACCAGGTCTTCGGCTCGGCCAGTCACGCCGGGGCTGCGACGTTGTCCGAGCTGAGCCCCAGGATGGATGAGTTGTTCTTGTCCGCGTTGGCGGAGTTGGCGGCTCCGAAGCCGCGGTAGTCAGCAGCGTCCCGGCCCGCAGGCGGTGTCGTCACGGCCGGCCTTGCGTAACAGTGCTTTGAGCTGTCGTTGTTCGGTAGGCGTCAGGCGGTCCAGTACCCGCTGATCGGCGACGTGGACGGCGTCCTCGGCGCGGGTGAGCAGGGTTCGGCCCGTTGCGGTGAGTTCGGCAGGCAGTGCCTTACCCGCGGCCGCGGTATCGGGGCGGCGCACGGCGCCGGAGGCTTCCAGCCGGTGCAGCAGCTGGTTGGTGGCCTGGGCACTGACGTTGGTGATGCGGGCCAGTTCGGCGCTGGTGAGCCCCGGGTTCAGCGAGATGATCCGTAGGCAGACGAACTCGGGCAGTCCGAGTCCGAGCGGCGTGAGCGCCGCCGCCACCTCGGGGCGCAGCGTTGCGGCCACCCGGTGCAGCAGGTATCCCAGCGGCTCACTGTCGGTGGCAGTCATAGCTGGCATCCTCACATGCGCCAGCGCCGTCGACCATCCCGTTGAGTCGCATCGTTTCGCCCACAGCTCAACCAGTTCTCAGCCAGATCTCATTGAATTGGTCCCGACTCGAGCGTATCAAGGAACTTGATACACCTGTCGGGCCGCGCTCCTGCGGTCCGGTTGAAACCTGGAAAAAGGATGTGTGACATGGGTTTTGGAGGATTCTTCGGTGGCTTCGGTCCGGGCGGATTCGGCGGCGGTAACTGCGGTCCCGAGGGGCCCGGCGGTTTCGGTCCGGGCGCGTTCGGCGGCGGCTTCGGAGGTGGTTTCGGTGGCCCGGGGTTCGGTAAGGGCTTCGGGCCCGGCTTCGCCCTCAAGCGCGCCGCCGTCGGGACCGCGGCACTGTTGCTCGACGGGCCGGCCACGGCGGAACAGATCGTCGAGCGCACCACCGAGGCGACGGGCGGCGCGTTCACGCCGCCGCAGGACATCGTCGAACTCGCCATCGCCGCACTTGCCGGTCGCGGCGTGGTCACCGTCTCCGACGGCGTCGCCACGTTGACCGAATTCGGCACTCAGTTGCTGGCCTGGCGTGGTGTCACCAGCGAGACCGCGCATGCGTTCCTGGGCAAGGCGGGGAAATTCGCCGACGTCATCAAGATCCGCACCGGCCTGCACGAGGTCGCGGGGCTGGCCCGCACCATCGCGTTCACCGGCACGGACGAGCAGAAGGCCAAGCTCACCGAGGTACGGACCAATCTGCTCGCGGCGATCAACGAGGCGAAGAAGGCCCTGCACGGGGTGCTCGCCGAGAGCTGAGGGTTAACCCTCGCCGAGACTACGGTTTGTGGCCCGAAATCCGGTAAATCACATCAGAAACCGCAGTCTCGGCGCCAGGGAACTAGCTCAGCACCGCACCCGGATTGAGGATGCCCTGCGGGTCAAGGGCATCCTTGATCCGGCGGGTCAGCGCCATCACGTCGTCACCGAGTTGTAGTGGCAGCCAGTCTCTTTTGAGCCGGCCGATGCCGTGCTCGCCGGTGATCGTGCCGCCCATGGCGATCGCCAGCTCCATGACTCGGGCGAACGCCACTCGGGCGCGTTCGCTCATGTCCGGATCGTCGGCGTCGAATATCACCACCGGGTGGGTGTTCCCGTCACCGGCGTGGGCGACGACGCAGATCAGCACGTCGCAGTCCTCGGCAATGCGCTTGATGCCCGCGACCAGCTCGGGCAGGTCGGGGATGGGCACTGTGACGTCTTCGAGGTAGAACGTGCCCAGCTGCATCAGGGCCAAGCCGACGAGGCGACGGGCCGCGGTGAACGCCGCGCCCTCCTCAGGGTCGTCGGTGGCGTAAACCTCGGTGGCCCCGGACTTTTCACAGGCTTCGACGATGTGGGCGATCTCCTCGGCGGCGGCGCCCGGTGCATCGGATTGCACCAGCAGCATCGCCTCTGCCGAGCGGTCCAGACCCATCCGGCGGTAGTCCTCGACCGCGTTGATGGTGGCGTGGTCCATGAGCTCCAGCATGGCCGGCCGCACCTTCTCGGTGATGGCCACCACCGCGTCGGCCGCGTCCTGCACCGAGCCGAACAGCGCGACCGCGGTCGATGCCGGGGGCTGGGCCGGGATCAGCCGCAGCGTGAGTTCGGTGATCACCCCGAGGATGCCTTCGGATCCGACGAACAGCTTCGTCAACGAAAGACCGGCAACGTCTTTCAAGCGCGGGCCGCCCAGCCGGACCGCGGTACCGTCGGCCAGCACCACCTGCATGCCGAGCACGTAGTCACTGGTGACCCCGTACTTCACGCAGCACAACCCGCCGGCGTTGGTCGCCGCGTTCCCGCCGATCGAGGAGATCTCGACGGAGCCAGGATCGGGCGGGTACCACAGCCCGTGCTCAGCGGCGGCCTTCTTCACCTCGGAGTTCAACAGGCCGGGCTGCACCACCGCGGTGCGGCTCGCGGTGTCGATGCGGATCTCGCGCATCCGTTCGGTGCTCAGGATGATGCCGCCGTCGACCCCGTTGGCGCCGCCGGCGAGACCGGATCCCGCACCTCGAGGCACCACCGGCACCCGGTGTGCGCTGGCCCAGCGCAGCACGGCCTGCACGTCCTCGGTGCTGCCGGCCCGCACCACCGCCCGGGCTCGGCCGGCCTCCGGGTCGAGCGCCGCGTCGCGGCGATAGCCCTCGATCACGGCAGGGTCGGTGATCACTGCGTGGTCGGGCAGTTCGGCCGCCAGCGCGGCGAGTTCGGTGTCCGGTGTGGACATGTTCAGGAGCTTAGTGAGTCCGCAGGGGTATCCGCCGTCAGCTGAGCCCTGGCCCGGGCCCAGTTCAAGAACTCCGCGACGGCATCGGCCGTGTAATGCCCGCGCGGAGAGCCGAAGATGTCGAATGCGTGCTGGGCATGCGGTATCTCGGCGTAGATCACCGGCGATTCGGACACCTCGCGCAGCGCGGCGACGAACTCCCGGCCTTCACCGACCGGGATGAGGGAATCGTTGGTCCCGTGCAGCACGAAAAACGGTGGGGCATCGGGGCGTACCAACAAGATCGGTGACGCATCCTTGTACACCTGGTCATTGGTGGAAAGCGGCTGCTTGACGATGAGCCGTTCCAGCGCCTCGATGAACTCCTGCCGTCCGGTGCCGGTGGTGCTGAACCAGTCGTAGCGGCCGTAGACGGGCACCGCGGCCGCGACCGAGGTGTCGGCATCCTCGAAACCGGGTTGCCACTTGGGATCATTCGGGGTCAGTGCGGCCAGTGCGGTCAGGTGCCCGCCCGCCGAACCGCCGGTGATGCACACGGCCTCGGGGTCGCCGCCGTATTCAGCGATGTTGGCCTTCACCCAGGCCAACGCCTGCTTGACGTCGATGATGTGGTTGGGCCACGGGTGGCGTGGGCTGATCCGGTAGCCGATCGACACGCAGATCCAGCCCTGCTCGGCGAGGTGGCTCATCAGCGGATACGACTGCGGCCGGCGCATTCCGATCATCCAGGCTCCGCCCGGTACCTGCAGCAGCACCGGCGCCTTGCCGTCCAGCGGCAGGTCCGGACGCATCCAGATGTCGGCGAGGTTGGCGCGGTGCGGGCCGTAGTGCACCGTCTTGCGGACGTAGCGACGTCGGCTCATCGACGTCGAGTACACCTCGCCGCGACGCAGCGGCCTCAGTGCGGAGGGGTATTCGTCGGCCAGCGCCTCGCGGACCGGGTCTTCGAAATAGTGCCGGGACTGCATGTTGCGACGATGCACCAGCACCAGCAGTGCCCAGGAGATCACCTTGAGCAGCAAGGAAATTCGGCCGGTCGTGGACCGGTAGTCGCCACGGATGCCGCGACGCAGCGCGTCGAGGGCCGACCCGGTGATCACCAGTGGTGCGTTTTCGGAGGTCGGCCAGCCGAAGGCGAAGGCAAGGATGGTGCTGTAGCCCTTGCGTCCGATCGGTTTCACTGCGTTGGCAGCGTTGAGCAGCTCAGCGGCCGCTGCCAGCAGCCGTCGGCGGTCAGCCATTCACCATCTCCTGCAGTTGACGGCGGTCGATCTTGCCGGTGCTGTTGCGCGGCAACTCGTCGAGCACGGTGATCTCCCGCGGCACTTTGTAATTGGCGAGGTTCTCCCGAACATACGCCTTCAGATCATCGGGCGTGGCAGCGCCCGCGACCCTTACGAACGCCACGAGCCGCTGCCCGTACTGAAGGTCGTCGACCCCGATCACCGCGGCCTCGGCGACCTCGGGATGTCCGGCCAGGACCTTCTCCACCTCGATCGGGTACACGTTCTCGCCGCCCGAGACGATCATCTCGTCGTCGCGGCCCACCACGAACAACCGGCCCGCGTCGTCCAGGTAGCCGACATCGCCCGAGGACATGAACCCCTCGTGGAAGTCTTTCGTGGTGCCTGAGGTGTAGCCGTCGAACTGGGTGGAGTTGCGCACGTAGATGGTGCCCACCTCACCAGTGGCAACCCGCCGGAACTCACTGTCGAGGATGCGAATCTCGGTGCCCTCCGCGGGTTTACCCGCGGTGTCGGGTGCGGCGCGCAGATCGGCCGGTGTCGCGGTGGCGATCATGCCGGCTTCGGTGGCGTTGTAGTTGTTGTAGATGATGTCGCCGAACCGGTCCATGAACGCGATGACGACGTCGGGACGCATGCGCGATCCGGACGCCGCGGCGAACCGCAGTGTGCGTCCGTCATAGCGGTTCAGCACGTTCTCCGGCAGTTCCATGATCCGGTCGAACATCACCGGCACCACACACAGGCCCTTGGCCCGGTGCCGGTCGACGAGCTCGAGCGTGGCCTCGGGATCGAACTTGCGCCGGGTGACGATGGTGCAGGCCATCGACGCCGCGAAGGCCAACTGAGAGAAGCCCCAGGCGTGGAACATCGGCGCCACGATCACCACCCGCTCCTCGGTGTGCCACGGGGTGCGATCCAGGATCGACTTGAGCACCTCGGGGCCGCCGCCGGAATGCTTGGCGCCCTTGGGGGTTCCGGTGGTCCCGGAGGTCAGCAGGATCACCTTACTTTTTTCGTCGGCCCGCCGGGGCTCCTCACCCCGGTGCTGCTCGACGAGTTTCGCGACGGTGAGGTCGTGGGCGTGGGTGTCGGTCCACGCCACGATCCGTGCGGCGCTGGGCCGGTCGGAGAGGGCCCGGTCGACCGTTTCGGTGAACTCTTCGTCGTAGATGACGGCGTCGACGGACTCGCGGTTGACCACCTCGGCCAGCGCGGGTGCGGCGAACGAAGTGTTGAGCAACAGCACGTCGGCGCCGATCCGGTTGGCGGCGATCAGCGACAGCACGAAGCCGCGGTGATTGCGGGCCATGATGCCGAGCACCTTCGGCTCACCAGTGGGCAGCGCCTGAAGACCGGCGGCCAGGGCGTCGGCCTGCTGGTCCACCTGCTGCCAGGTCAGCGTGCCGAGTTCGTCGACCAGACCGAGCCGGTTGCCGCAGCGCTGCGCGGAGGCCGCGAAACCCGAAGTGACGCTCATGTTCTCGCGTGCCATGGCGGCGGCGATGCGGACGTACTTGTCGGGGCGCATCACCGCGAGGATGCCGGCCCGGCGCATGGTCGCGACCAAGCCGGCGGTGTCGGTGACCCGGTCCAGCGGTCCCGTCAGCAGATCGAGCGGATTCACCGGTGCTCAGCCGATCACCGGGAAGCGGCGCTCTTCGGCCAGCCCGTCCAGGGCGCGCTGCATGACGCGGCGGACGTGCGCGTCGACCTCGTCGATGTCGGGGTTCTCACCGAACTCGGCCTCGATGTCGATCGGCGGCAGCGTCTCCATCACGATCTTGGACGGCAGCGGCACATTGAGCGGCAGCACCGCCGACAGACCGAACGGGAAGCCGAATGACACCGGCACGATCTTGGTGCGGGCCATCCGTGCGATCGGGCCGAGTGCCTTGGCGATCTCGGTGCCGCGGGACAGGAACAGGTGGGTCTCCTGACCACCGATACCGACCATGGGCACGATCGGGACGCCGGCGTTGATCGCGGCCTTGATGTAACCGGTGCGGCCGGCGAAGTCGATCTTGTTCGCCGACAGGGTCGGCCGATACACGTCGTAGTCACCACCGGGGAACACCACGACCACACCGCCGGAACGCAGCGCCTCGTCGGCGTTCTCGTGGTTGGCCCGGATGAATCCGGTCTTCTTGAAGAAGGCCGCGGTCGGACCGGTCATCAGCATGTCGTGGCTGAGGGTGTACACCGGGCGCTCGTAACCGAACTTCTCGTAGAAGCCCGTTGCGAACACCGGGACGTCGAGGGCGAACAGGCCGCCGGAATGGTTGGACACCACCAGCGCACCGCCGTTGGGGAAGCTGTCCAGCCCGCGCACCTCGGCCCGGTGGTAGCCCTTGATGAGCGGCCGTAGGAAGCCCATGACCTTCTCGGTCAGGCCCGGATCCCATTTGGTGATTTCGGACGGGTCGATGTCGGTCGCAGCCACAGGGTCCCCCTGATGTGGATTGGAACGTGTTCTAGTTTTGCTAGTGTACCCAGGTCGAGGTGGAAAAACCCATTTGCTGTGCGGGCCCCTCAACCTACTGCCGAGTAGCTGCGGACAATCCTCTCAAAACCACAGGTCGCGCGTCGTGGCTATGCGGTCACCGGATATGCCCGGCAATTTGACCTGAACCGTGGTTGAGGCACCATCATTGGCCGACATGGGCTCATTGCCACCTGACTCGGGATTCGATCTACCCGGCTACTTCGGCCGGATCGGCTATCACGGTTCGGCGCAACCGGACCTCGACACGTTGCGGGACATCGTCGCCGCCCACGGCCGCTCCATCCCGTTCGAGAACCTTGACCCGCTGCTGGGCATCCCGGTCGCCGATCTGAGCGCTGCGGCGCTGTCGGACAAGCTCGTCACCCGGCGCCGCGGCGGTTACTGCTACGAGCACAACGGACTGCTCGGGTATGCCCTCGATGAGCTGGGCTACGGCGTCGACCGTCTCGCCGGTCGCGTGGTCTGGATGAAAGAGCCCGACGCCCCGTTGCCCGCGCTCACCCACAACGTGCTGGCCGTGACGGTTCCGGGGGAGGCCGGGCGCTACCTGGTCGATGTCGGCTTCGGCGGGCAGACATTGTCGTCGCCGATCCGGTTGCAGACCGGTGCAGTGCAACAGACCCGCCACGAGCCGTACCGCCTGCTGGAACTGCCCACCCAGGGCGCATCGGTATACGAACTGGCCGCACAGGTCCGCGGCGTGTGGCAGCCGCTGTACCGGTTCACCACCGTGCCGCAACCGCGCATCGATCTGGAAGTCGGAAGCTGGTATGTGTCAACGCATCCCGGCGGAGTCTTCGTCGTCGGGCTGTCCGTGGCGCTGGTCACCGACGAGGCCAGGATCAACCTGCGCGGCCGGAACCTGGCGATCCACAGTCACGGTGAGACCGAACGCATCCGCTTCGACACCGCCGCGCAGGTTCTCGACGCGCTCACCGACCGGTTCGGCATCAACCTGTCCGATCTCGATGGCGTCGATGTCGAGGCCCGGGTGGCGCAGGTGCTGGACAGCTGAGCCGGTCGGGGTGACCACAGCAGGAAATGTCATGTTCTGAGGGCGGACGGCCGACCATACTCGGTGACCGTGGCGGACCAACCGAACGGACGTGACCGGCTGCGGGAGCTGCTCGACGCGGTCGTCGACGACGAGAACTCGGGCGTCGGTGACATGGCGCGCAGCAGTTACGCATCGGAATTCCACTTCTCCCGGGAAGTTAGGAGACTCACCGGAGAGCCGCCCGCCGCACTGCGCCGGCGGGTCATGCTCGAGCGCGCGGCCTGGCGATTGCAACAGGGCGCCGGGGTCGCGGAGGTCGCCGAAGCCGAAGGATGGTCGTCTGCCGAGGTGTTCTCGCGGGCGTTTCGCCGCGCGTTCGGTGTGCCGCCGTCTCGCGCCGACGATGTCGGGTTCCGGCTCACCGCTCCCAACGGAGTGCACTTCCACCCGCCGCAGTCGTTGTGGTGCGATGCCGATCCGGGCGAATCCGGCGGACCTGACATCGCCCAGTTCATGCTCGTGCACGACGTCGCCGACACCGAGTACCTGATCGGTGTCGCCGCCACGCTCTCCGAACATCAATGGGCCCAGGAGATTTCGCCGGGACAGGTGGTACTGGACTGGGACGGGCCGGAGACCAGCGTCGCGGCGGTACTCGGCGCGATCGTCTGGACCAAGGAAGTCTGGCTGGCGACGATCGAGGGCCGGGATTTTCCCTCGCGTGACACGACCGGCAAGGCGACCGCCGGGCAACTTGCCGCGCATCACCGTGTCATCGGAAAACGCTGGACCACACTGATATCCGAGTACTCGGCAGCTGGGCGGCTGGGCGACACCGTGATCGACGCACTGTGCGATCCGCCGGAATCCTTTCAGCTGTACGGGATCATCGCGCACGTACTGACCTATTCGGCGCATCGACGTGCTCTCGTCCGGGCCATGCTGGCCCGGCATGGCGTGGAAGTCGATCGGGGAGACCCACTGGAATGGATGAGGAGGGACTGACTGGTGAAGACCGTCTATTACACCGCGTCGAGCCTGGACGGGTTCATCGTGGATACCGAGGGCAGCTTGGACTGGCTGATCACGCGGAACATCGACCAGCAAGGTCCGTTCGGGTATGACGAGTTCATCAAAACCATTGGTGCACTGGTGATGGGATCGACCACGTACGAGTGGATCGTGAAGAACCACCCGGACGATTGGGGGTACGACCAGCCGACGTGGGTGCTGACTCATAGACCAGAGATCATCGCCGCCGAGTATCCGGTGCAGGTGTTTTCCGGGCCGGTCACCGAACTGCATCCGAAGCTGGTGACGGCGGCGGCGGGCCGGGACGTCTGGGTGGTCGGCGGGGGAGACGTCGCCGCGCAGTTCGTCACGACCGGACTGATCGACGAGCTGATCGTCAGCTACGCACCCTGCACGCTGGGCGCGGGCGGGCCGGTCCTGCCGGTTCGTTCGGAGTGGGCGCTGGCCGAGTCTGCGCCCAACGGTGACTTCGTCTGTGCCCGCTGGGTCAGGGTGCCGGGCGACTGAGCCGAGGCATGCCGTTACGCAGGACGAATTCCCTTGACTTGATCAGGAATTCGAGTTGGCGGGCGACGTCGTGCAGCGGGTCCGCCGACCGGGATGACCGGCACAGCACCACAGCGCCTTCGAGGGCGGCGATGCACATCACCGCCAGGGAAGATGCGTCGGATTCGTCGAAGCCGTCGGCGGTGAACGCCGCGGCCAACGCGGCGCGCCAGCGGTCGAAGATGGCCGCGGCGGCTGCGGCGAGTTCGGGTTCTTCGTCCGGCGTGGCGATCGCCACCGCGACCACCGGGCAGCCTGCCGTGAAATCGCTTCCGGTCAGGACCTGTTCCCAGAATTCGACAAATCGGTGAACCAGATCCCATGCGCTGTCGGAAGATTCGGCACCAATGATGCTGCCGATGGTGTTGGCGGCGACCTGGAGGGCTTCGGTCAGGATCTGCCGGCGACCGCCGGGGAAGTGGTGGTATACCGAACCGCGTGGTGCGCCGCTGCGGGCCAGCACCTCGTCGATCGTGACACCTGCGGCGCCCCGCTCGCGCAACACTTCCACCGCGCTACCGAGCATGCGGGCGCGGGTGGAGCCACGCTTGTTCCGCGGCTTGGCGGCGGTGTCAGGCGACCCGGTCATGCAGGAATTGCGAGGAACAGCGAAGCAGCATCCGCGGGGTGATGGTGCGCACCGCCGGGGTGTGTGGTGTGCGAACCCGACGGGTGAACCGGTGACCGGCGAGGTTGAGCTCAACGACCCACATCGCGCACCGCCCTTCTATGCCAACCACCATAGAAATGATGGAATCCTCGCATGGTGTCGAGTATCCAACGAACATGCTTGTGGACAAGAGACTAGCAGGTGAACGGCTTCTGAACAGGTCTAGCCCGACCCGACTTTGTCGCAGCGAAATTATGGTTCCTTGCATAATTGGGTGGGCAGGCGTTGACTGCTTCCATGACGACAGACCCGGCCTTCGACACCCTCACGCTGCACCGGGACGGCCATGTACTGCTGATCGGCCTGAACCGCCCCGAGAAACGCAACGCGTTCAACGTCGCGATGCTCACCGAACTCGCCCTCGCGTATGGACTGCTCGAATCCGACGACGACCTGCGGGTCGGTGTGCTGTTCGCCCATGGCGATCACTTCACCGCCGGCCTCGACCTCGTCGACGTCGCACCATATGTGGCCAGCGGTGATCTGCCTATGCCCGAGGGCGGACGTGACCCGTGGCGCCTCGACGGCGACTGGACCAAGCCCGTCGTCGCCGCAGCCCAGGGGCGATGCCTGACCCTCGGCATCGAACTGCTGCTGGCCGCAGACATCCGGGTCGCAGCACAAGACACCCGGTTCGCCCAGATCGAGGTGCTGCGCGGCATCTACCCATTCGGCGGTGCGACCCTGCGGCTACCGAGCCAGACGGGCTGGGGAAATGCCATGCGGTGGTTGCTCACCGGTGACGAGTTCGACGCCGCCGAGGCGCACCGCATCGGGCTGGTCCAGGAAGTCGCACCGGACGCGGATACGGCCGTCGCCCGAGCCCGCCAGATCGCGCACACCATCGCCGATCGCGCTGCGCCGCTCGGGGTCCGGGCCACCCTGGCCTCGGCGCACACTGCGCGCCGGGAAGGGGACGCCGCGGCGATCGCGCGGCTGCGGCCCGTGGTCGCCGAACTGTTCGCCACAGCCGACGCCGCCGAAGGTGTGCAGTCCTTCGTCGAACGCCGGACGGCCAACTTTCAGGGCCGCTGAGATCAGCCCGCGGACTCCAACGCGACGAGGGCAGCCGCGACCGCGAAGAACTTGTTCGATCCGAGCTGGCGCACGGTCTTGATGTTGAAGGCCGCGGCGAGGTGCTCGGCATCGGCATCGGTGACGCCGGCCAGCGCTGCCGGCGAGGCATCCAGGATCTCCTTGAGCGACTTGTCCTCGTAGGCCTTGTCGAGCGACTTGGCCAGATCAACGGAAACTGCCACGGTGCCTCCTTGTTGTTGGGCCGCCCACCGTAGTGGCTCAACCTGAATGCAGGCTGTCCATTCCCTGACCCAGCAGACGCAAATGTCCCGGAAAACCGTGGTCTTCCGGGACATTTGCGTCTGTTCGCGAGTATTACTCGCGCGGCGTGTTACTCCGGGGTGAAGCCGAACGGCAGCAGCACGCTCTTGGCCTGCGTGTAGGCGTCGATGCCCTCCGGGCCGTTCTCGCGGCCGATGCCCGAGTTCTTGAACCCGCCGAACGGGGCGCCCGGATCGAAGGCGTACATGTTCACCGCGTAGGTGCCGGTACGGATCTTCGAGGCGATCTCGACGGCCTTGGGGAAGTCCTGGGTGTACACGCTGCCGGCCAGGCCGTACGGCGAGTCGTTGGCGATGCGGACCGCGTCTTCCTCGGTGTCGAACGGGATCACCACGAGCACCGGCCCGAAGATCTCCTCCTGGGCGATGGTCATCGAGTTGTCGACGTCGGCGAACACGGTGGGCTGCACGAACCAGCCGGAATCCAGGCCCTCGGGCCGGCCACCGCCGGTGACGATGCGCGCACCCTCCTCGACGCCCTTCTTGATGTAGCCCTCGACTCGGTCGCGCTGCTTCTCGGAGATCAGCGGGCCGATCATCGAGGCCGGATCGTCGGGCAGACCGACCGGCATGGCGGCGACGGCGGCCGAAAGCTTCTCGACGACCTCGTCGTAGCGCGACCGCGGCGCCAGGATGCGGGTCTGGCCGACACAGGCCTGGCCGCAGTTCATCAGTCCGGAGAACACCAGCATCGGCAGCGTGGAGTCCACGTCGGCGTCCTCGAGGATGATCGCCGCGGACTTGCCACCCAGCTCCAGAGTGCAGGGCTTGAGCTTCTCAGCGGCGATCTTGCCGATCTCCTTGCCGACGCCACTGGAGCCGGTGAAGGTGAACTTGTCCAGCTCGGGGTTGGCGGTCAGGGCGCGACCGGTCTCCGGGCCGCCGGGCACCACCGAGAGCACGCCCTCGGGCAGGCCGGCGTCGGCGAGAACCTCGGCGAACAGGTTGGTGGTCAGCGGGGTCTCGCCGGCCGGCTTGAGCACGACGGTGCAGCCGGCGAGCAGGGCCGGGCCCAGCTTGTTGCAGGCCAGGAAGAACGGCACGTTCCAGGCGATGACGGCGCCGACGACACCGATGGGCTCCTTGATGACCAGGGTCTGGCCGTAGATGCCGTCGCGGATGTCTTTCCAGTCGTACTTGTCGGCCGCGCCGGCGTAGTACTGCAGGCTCGACACGCCCGCGCCGAACTGCATCATGTCGACGATGGTCGGCGGCTGGCCCGTCTCGAGCTTCAGCAGGTGCTTGAACTCCTTGGCCCGCTCGTTGATGAGCTCGACGGCCTTGGCCAGCACGGCCTGGCGCTCTTCGGGCGTCTTGTGGGGCCACGGGCCCTCGTCGAACGCCTTGCGGGCGGCGGCGCATGCGGCGTTGACGTCGGCTTCGGCCGCCAGCGGGACCTGGCCGACCTTCTCGCCGGTCGCGGGGGAGAAGACCTCGATGACGTCGGAGGTCGAGGGCTCGACCCACTGGCCACCGATGAACAGCTTGTCGTATTCGGTCTTGGCGACAGTTGCGCTCTGTGTCATGAGCGTCACATTACCCAGATTTCCCAGAAAAACGAGAACCTGTTCCAGTGAATGGGTTAGGAGGGCCGAAGAACCAGCACCAGATTGCTCACCAGGAACTCCCGCACCCCAGGCACCGAGGTCATCCACCACGCCCATCGTGGGTGGTAGCGGGGAAATGCGGCGACGAGCGCGCCGGTGGATCGCGCCCACTCCAGGCCGTCGGCCGCTGACACCGCGAACAACGACGAGCCGTAGTCGTTCTTGGGCCGATGACCGTGTTTGCGGGTGTACCGCTCGGCGGCTCGGGCGCCGCCCAAATAGTGCGTCAGTCCCATCTCGTGGCCGCCGAACGGGCCGAGCCAGACGGTGTAGGACAAGATCGCCAGCCCGCCGGGTTTCGTCACCCGCAGCATCTCGTTGCCCAGCCGCCACGGATGCGGCACATGCTCGGCGACGTTCGACGACAGGCAGATGTCGACGCTGTCGTCCGCGAACGGCAGGGCCATGCCGGAGGCCCGCACGAACGTGCCTTCCGTCGCGTCCGCCGCCGGTCCCGCGTGCATCTCCCGAGGATCCGGCTCCACCCCGATGTAGCGCATGCCGGCCTGATCGAACGCCGAGGCGAAGTAGCCGGGCCCGCCGCCCACGTCGAGCACCGTGCGCCCGGCGGCGGATTCCCCGGTGGCCGCCGTCCACAAATCCGTGGTCATGTCGACGGTGTCGGTAGCCAGCGCGCCGTAAAACCGGGCCGGTTCGGTCTGCTCGAACCGGAATTGCGCCAGTAGGCGCACCGACCGGCTGAGGGTCGCCCGACGTGCCAAGCGCGCCGAGATGTCGCTGGGCTGCACCCGCTCAACCTACTGGCCGGTACTCTCAACACGATGTCTGCCCGTCCTGCCCCACGCCTGCGGAGCGTCCTGCTCTTGTGCTGGCGCGACACCGGGCATCCGCAGGGCGGCGGCAGTGAGGCTTATCTGCAGCGCATCGGTGCCTGTCTGGCCGACGACGGAGTCAACGTCACGCTGCGCACCGCGCGCTATCCGGGGGCACCTCGGCGCGAGGTGGTCGACGGTGTGCAGATCAACCGGGCCGGCGGGCCTTACAGCGTGTACATCTGGGCGGGCCTGGCCATGGTGGCTTCCCGCGTCGGTCTCGGACCGCTGCGCAAGGTCCGGCCCGACGTGGTCGTCGACACCCAGAACGGGCTGCCGTTCCTGGCCCGGCTGGCCTTCGGTCGTCGGGTCGCGGTACTCGTGCATCACTGCCACCGGGAGCTGTGGCCGGTGGCCGGTCCGATGAAGGGCCGCATCGGCTGGTTCGTCGAGTCCAAGCTTTCGCCGCGCCTGCACCGCCGCAACCAGTACGTCACCGTGTCGTTGCCCTCGGCCCGCGATCTCAACGAGCTCGGCGTGGACTCGGGCCGGATTGCTGTGGTGCGCAACGGACTTGACGAGGCACCCGGTCCGACGCTGGAGCTGCCCCGGTCGACCAGCCCGCGGCTCGTGGTGCTGTCGCGATTGGTGCCGCACAAGCAGATCGAAGACGCCCTGGAGGCCGTCGCCGCCCTGCGCACCGAGGTGCCGGGCCTGCACCTGGACATTCTCGGCGGTGGCTGGTGGCAGCAGCGGTTGGTCGAGCATGCCGAATTGCTCGGTATCTCCGATTCGGTGACGTTCCACGGTCACGTCGACGAAGAGACCAAACACCGTGTGCTGCAGCAGAGTTGGGTGCATGTCCTGCCGTCGCGCAAAGAAGGTTGGGGGCTGGCCGTCACCGAGGCCGCCCAGCACGGGGTGCCGACCATCGGTTATCGCGCCTCCGGCGGATTGACCGACTCGATCGTCGACGGCGTCACCGGGCTGTTGGTCGAGGATCGCGAATCGCTGGTCGCCGGAATCCGCCAGCTGTTGAGCGACCCGGTGATGCGCGTGCAGTTGGGAAGCAAGGCGCAGACCCGTAGCGACGAATTCTCTTGGCGGCTCAGCGCGGACGCGATGCGCACCGTGCTGGGGTCTGTGCACGAGCGGCAGTATGTCAGCGGGTTGGTCTAGTCTCGCCCGTCACGTTTTCGCGGCGATAGTCGATGTGCCCGCCTGTGAGCGACAATTGAGTGACAATCGCCACAGTGGCAACACCGGTCTCATCAAACCCGTTGCCGCTCAGCATTTTCGCCACTCAGGGACCACTGGTCCCACGCGCATCACCCGTCGTTCGCCCGCCTAATAGCGACACTGTCGCTCGGAGGCGGGCAACCTGAAATCCGTTGCGCACGAGGCCGGTGAGGCCACAGGTGCCCGAGTAAAGATCACCTGCGTGACCGGTGATGCTGTCGGTATGGCTGAGGCGATTGTCGCTGAAAAGTCGCTAACAGCCGGGCAACTCGACACATGCTTCCGCGTGGCGACACGCCGAAAGCTAGCGCGACCCCGACCCCCGCCGCCCTCGCCACAAACTGAC
>MSTD01000048.1:39867-43776 GCA_001942045.1 Mycolicibacterium porcinum | reverse complement strand
TGACCATCGACCAGGCTCAGTTCATTGTCCAGACCCGCATGAGAAGTGCCCGTGCTCGTAAACAACGCTGCGACGGTTGCCACCATCGCTACCAGCACCCGACTGAATGCCTTCATGTTCTCCCTAGCTATATCGCCGGCGTTCCCGGAGGCTCACCGTTTGTGGTCGGCTTCCCGGCCCCCGCAGACCGTATCGCCCCGCAAGACCTACATGTGACAGGGATTAGAAACCCCACACCTTGCTCTTACGTAATGCTCATCGTTGACACGAGGAACATAACGGCAGCCCACCGGCGCGGCAACGCAAGCACATATCGGCGAGGCTGCATACGGTCAATCGATCAAAATTTGCTGAAAAGTAGCTGGAAGCTTCCGCACGACGCCACGACCCTGCGATTTGGGCCACTCGGCAATGCTGTGACGCCGTTCGCCTCGGTAACGAACTGAGGTGCAGAGCACAGCTCAAAGCGGGGGTTTCCCACCGCTACAAGCCGTTCACCTATTCATTGGTGATGCGGCGGAATGTTGTTCCTCAACCACCGATCACGGTCGGCCTCGTCGTCCGGCGAAGCAGTATCGCGTTCGTCGGGAGCGATGTCCGGGAGAGCCTCACCGAAGATCTTGTTAACTGCGTGGCGGGACATTTTGTTCGCCTCTGTCATCAGTATTTCCCTTTGTGATGAAGATCACATCTCATCGTAGGCTGCGCTGCGACAACCGTTAACCTGCTCTTAACCAGCGCCGTCGCTCTGCCCAACAATCGCCTGGAAACAGAAACGGCGGCCGGTGGCCGCCGTTTCGCTTCCGTTCAGATCTCCAAACTTGATAGCTGGCCTATGACTTGCGCAGCCAGCGGCCCGAGTGTGGCCATCCCGTCGCGCACCGCCGCACGCGACCCCGCGATGTTCACCACCAGCGTGCTGCCCGAGACACCGCACAGACCGCGCGACAGCCCCGCATCGGGGATCCCGGCGGAAAGCCCGGATGCCCGCAGCGCCTCGGCGATACCCAGCAGCTCTCGGTCGAGAATGTCGAGGGTTGCCTCCGGCGTCACATCGCGTGGCGTCACCCCCGTCCCGCCGACCGACACCACCAGATCGACGCCGCCGATCACCGCGGTGTTCAACGCGTTGCGGATCTCCACCTCGTCAGCGGCAACGACGACGACACCGTCGACGACAAACCCGGCCTCGCCCAACAATTCCGTGACCAACGGACCGCTGTGGTCTTCCTCGCCATGTGCGGTGCGATCGTCCACCACGACGACGAGCGCCCGGCCCACCAACTCCCCTGGTTGTTCCATGCCTGCAACCGTATATCCGGCGGCAGACAACGGTGTAGCCAGACGGAGTGTGGCCATCCTGTCGGATCCGATCACCGTGCTCACTGCTCCGCCCTTCCCAGAGTGACCTCGACAGACTGCGGCTTTCCGCCTTGGTCGAGGAAAGTCAGCGTGACCTTGTCACCGGGTGCCTTGGACCGCACCGCGGCCACGAGCGCGTCGGCGCTGCCGATCACCCGGTCATCGACCTTGGTGACCGTCACGCCGCTGGGCAGACCGGCCGCAGCGGCCGCTCCGCCATTGGTGACCTCGACGATCTTCGCCCCGTCGCTGGTCTTGTCGTTGGCCACCTGCACCCCCAGTGACGCGTGCGAGGCCGTGCCGTTCTGGATCAGTTCGTCGGCGATGCGTTTGGCCTGATCGACGGGGATCGCGAAGCCCAGACCGATCGAGCCGCTCTGCGCCTGCGGCGAATCCCCGCCCATGGTGGCGATCGCCGAGTTGATCCCGACCAGTTCGCCGTTCATGTTGACCAGTGCGCCACCGGAGTTGCCCGGATTGATCGCAGCGTCGGTCTGGATGGCGTCGAGCACGGTGTTCTGGTTGCGGGTGTCACCGCCGGCCGCAACCGGCCGGTTCAGCGCACTGATGATGCCCGTGGTGACGGTGCCTTCCAGTCCCAACGGCGACCCGATCGCGACGACGTCCTGACCCACCCGCAGGTTGGCCGACGAGCCGAGCGTGATGGGGGTGAGACCCGAGACATCCTGCGCGCGCACGACAGCGATGTCACTGCTGGGGTCGGTGCCGACGACGGTGAACGGCTTGGTGGTCCCGTCCGAGAACGTCACCTTGGTCTGAGCGCCGGTCGGTGCCCCGCCGGGCGTGGGCGCCGCGACAGGCCCACCCGGCTTCGCGGCCTGCACGACGTGGTTATTGGTGAGGATGAGGCCGTCGGCGGTGAGGATGATGCCCGAGCCCTCTTCGGAAGCGCGGCCCAGATCGGTCTCGAGCTTGACCACGCTGGGCACGACCTTGGCGGCCACCTGTTCCACCGAACCGGGGGGCAACGCCGCCGCGGGCACGGTCGGTGCCGCGCCGAGCCCCTGAGTGCCCAGGCGCGGGTGGTCGTCGTGCACAAGGGTGGCGACACCGCCACCGACGCCGGCGGACACCACGGCCACGGCGAGCGCCCCGGCCACCAGTCCGGCCTTGGAACGCTTCTTGGCCGGCACGGGCTGCGGGCTGGCCGGAACGCGGTACGGGTCGTAGGGCGCGCGGTATGCCTGCTGCGGGATCTGGTGCTGCTGGGTCTGGTGCGTCGAATGCTGCTGCGTGTGCTGCGGCTGCTGTTGACGGGCGTAGCGCCAGTCGTACGGCTGTTGCTGGTAAGGATCAGGACGCGCACCGGCGTATCCGGGGGCAACGCCGCCGGAATGCTGTTCCGGCTGTTGGGGGTACCTCGGGTGGTTCGTCATTGTGCTGCGTGCTCTTCTCTTGTAAAAGGTCCACCACCGGCCGGTGACCCCGACCCGGTCCGACCCGTTGTCCAACCCTCGTGTCTCTGTCGTTCGTAGAACGAACTCGTTGTCATTCAGGTTGCCCAGATGGGCTGAGAATCCACTTAGAGATCTCTGATCCATCCATGACTAGTCCCCCGACCGACTTAACTGTCTCACTTTTTCTCGGCGCCGACGGTGTCCCGGCCGCCGCCCTGCGGCAGCTGTGTCGCATCGCCATTGGGGATCGGTTGCCCCGGCAGCACCATGTGGAACGAAGCCCCCGGCGGAGTGCCCCCCGGCACGGTCTCGTCGATCCGCAGTGCGCCACCGTGTTTGAGCACCACCTGCTGGACGATAGCCAATCCGAGGCCGGACCCCGGCATCGCCCTCGCCGCATCCGAGCGGTAGAAGCGCTCGAACACCAGCGCACGTTCCTGAGGCGGGATACCGGGTCCGTGATCGGAGACCACCAGTTCGGCGTGTGTCGGGTCGATCTGATGCAACTGCACCCCGACACGTCCGCCGGCCGGACTCCACTTGGCGGCGTTGTCGAGCAGGTTGAGCACGGCGCGGCCCAATCCTGGGGCGTCACCGAACACCTGCCAGCCGGTGACGTCGACGTCGAATTCGATGTCGTTGCGGCGCCGCCGGACCCGTTCCAGGCTGCGGTCGATGACCTCGGACATGTCGACCGGCTCGGGTGTGATGCCGCCGGCGTCGTCGCGGGTGAGGTCGACGAGGTCGCCGACGAGGGTGGACAGCTCCTCGATCTGCGCGATGACATCCTGCTGCAGCCCGTCCATCTCGTCCTTGGGCAGCGGCGGCGCACCGGGCGCCTGCGATGCCATCAGCAGTTCGACGTTGGTGCGCAGTGAGGTCAGCGGCGTTCTCAGCTCGTGCCCGGCATCGGAGACCAGCCGGGACTGGCGTTCCCTCGATTCGGCCAGCGCCCGCAGCATCATGTTGAACGCCTCGGTGAGCCGGGCCAGCTCGTCGCTGCCGACCACCGGGATGGGCCGCAGATCGTCGGTGCGGGCCACCCGCTCGGCGGCTTCGGTGAGTCTGCCCACCGGTCTGAGCCCGGCTCTGGCCACCGCACCGCCGGCCATCGCGGCCACCGCTACGC
>MSTD01000048.1:34802-39857 GCA_001942045.1 Mycolicibacterium porcinum | reverse complement strand
GTGCTCAGCCGTCTGAGCACTTGGACAGTGGGGGCCAGGCTCTTGGAGATCAGCAGGGAACTGCCGTTGGCCAGGTGCACCGCGAGCACCCGCTGGTGGTTGGCGGTACGCAGGGACATCAGCAGTTCGCCGGAGATGACGTCCTTCTCGGGCTTACCCAGCGGCAGCATCTGGCCCTGCTGGTTGGCCGTGTAGATCGACCGGCCCGGGATCACCAGCATCGCGTTGACGTCCGAGTACGCGGTGCCTTCGATCGCCTTGCCGGGATCGGCGGCCAACGATCCGCTCTCGATGAGCAGCCGGGCCCGGCTGTGCAGCTGGTTGTCCAGGTCGTCGTACAGGGCACGGGAGACCACGGCGTAGACCGCGACGGCCATCAGCACGACCACCATGGCCACCATCGACATCGCGAGCATCATCACGCGCCAGCGCAGCGACAGTGAGCTGGTGTTTCGTAAGTTGGCCGTCCGCCAGGTGTTCGCGTTGAGCGCCATCAAATCAAGGGGGTGTTTCGCGCAGCACGTAACCGACGCCGCGCACGGTGTGGATCAGCCGGGGCTCGCCTTCGGCCTCGGTCTTGCGGCGCAGGTAGCCGATGTACACCTCGAGGGCATTGCCTGAGGTGGGGAAGTCGAATCCCCACACCTCTTCGAGGATGCGGCTACGGGTCAGCACCCGCCGCGGGTTGGCGATCAGCATTTCCAGCAGCGAGAACTCGGTGCGGGTCAGGCTGATCTGACGCTGACCTCGCGTCACCTCGCGGGTGACCGGATCCAGGGTCAGGTCCGAGAACGACATCTTCTGCGAGTCGGCGCCGTCGTCGCTGACGGTCCGGCGCAGCAACGCGCGCATCCGTGCCAGCAGTTCCTCGAGCGCGAACGGCTTGGGCAGGTAGTCGTCTGCCCCGGCGTCCAGTCCGGCGACCCGCTCGGAGACCGAGTCGCGGGCCGTCAGCACCAGGATCGGTAGATCGTCACCCGTGCTGCGAAGCTGCCGGCACACCTCCAGGCCGTCGAGCCGCGGCATCATCACGTCCAGAACCACAGCGTCAGGCCGGTCATTGGCAATCGCTTCGAGGGCTTCGACCCCATCCTGGGCAAGCTCGACGGAATAACCATTGAAGGAAAGCGACCGGCGCAGGGATTCGCGCACAGCGCGATCGTCGTCAACGACAAGTATGCGCACAGGCACAGTCTCAACCCGCTATCTGAGAGTGGGCTGAGAGGCGCGCCGCAAATTCGCCGAGCGTTTTTGTGGAGTCTGAACAGCCCTGAGCACGACAAAAAGCGCTATCACTAGTGATAGCGCTTTTTGTAAGGTTCTGCGGTTTTAGCGCTTGTCGAGGTCGACCAGGCCGAGACGGGCGGCCTTGAGCAGACGGCGCGGCACCTTGTGCTGCTGACCGGCGACATTGACGCCGACGAGACCGGTGGCCTCGGCCTTCCACTGCGCGCGCCGGCTACGGGTGTTCGCGCGCGACATTCTGCGCTTGGGCACAGCCATGACGTGCATCTCCTTGCTTTGGGGGTTGCCGCGCGCATCGCAGCGGCAGACGACTGCCCTACAGAGTAACGGTTGACCTGCGTCGGCTCCAAAACGTCGGGATTCCTGCTTCGATGACATCAGCCCACCCGCGCCGGCTCGCCCGGGAGCACCCCTTGACGTGAGACCGGCGGTACCCGCTAACCTACCGGTTGGTTGGGTCCCTTTCAGCGTTGACGGGAGTACGCGTGCCACCAGTAGTACGGATCGGCAACTGTTCGGGGTTTTACGGCGACCGGCTCTCCGCGATGCACGACATGCTCACCGGTGGTGAGCTGGACTATCTGACCGGCGACTATCTCGCCGAACTCACCATGCTGATCTTGGCGCGCGACCGGGCCAAGAACCCTGACCGCGGCTACGCCAAGACGTTCCTCACCCAGCTGGAGCAATCGCTCGGGCTGGCGTTGGACAAGGGCGTCAAGATCGTGGCCAACGCCGGCGGGCTGAACCCGGCCGGGCTGGCCGCCGCGGTCCGCGCCCTGGCCGAGCGCCTGGGCCTCGACGTCAACGTCGCCCACGTCGAAGGCGACGATCTCGTCGGCCGCGCATCCGAGTTGGGCTTGGGTACGCCCCTGGCCGCGAATGCCTACCTGGGCGCGTGGGGCATCGTCGACTGTCTCAATTCGGGCGCCGACGTCGTCGTCACCGGGCGGGTGACGGACGCGTCGGTGATCGTGGGTCCGGCGGCCGCGCACTTCGGCTGGAAGACCACCGACTACGACGCACTCGCCGGGGCGGTGGTCGCCGGTCACGTGATCGAGTGCGGCACCCAGGCCACCGGCGGCAACTACTCCTTCTTCTCTGAAATCGCAGATCTGGCCCGCCCCGGCTTCCCGATCGCCGAGATCTCCGCCGACGGTTCGTCGGTGATCACCAAACACGCCGGTACCGGTGGGCAGGTCAGCGTCGGCACCGTGACCGCGCAGCTGCTCTACGAGATCACCGGTGCCCGTTACGCCAATCCCGATGTGACGCTGCGGGTGGACTCGCTGCAGTTGAGCCAGGACGGTCCCGATCGCGTCCGGATCTCCGGGGTGACGGGCGAGGCTCCGCCACCGACGCTGAAGGTGTCGTGCAACAGCATCGGCGGGTTCCGCAATGCCGCCACATTCGTGCTGACCGGTCTGGACATCGAGGCCAAGGCGGCGCTCATCCGCAGCCAGTTGGAGGCCGGCATCAAAGTCCGCCCGGCCGAACTGGAGTGGACGCTGGCCCGCACGGACCATCCCGACGCCGATACCGAAGAGGCCGCCAGCGCGCTGCTCCACTGCGTGGTCCGCGACCCCGATCCCAACGTCGTCGGGCGCCAGTTCTCCTCGGCGGGCGTGGAACTCGCGTTGGCGAGCTATCCGGGCTTCACTACCACCGCACCGCCGGGCGACGGCCAGGTGTACGGCGTGTTCGTCCCCGGCTACGTCGACGCTGCCGAGGTGCCGCACATCGCCGTGCATGCAGACGGCACCCGGGTCGGTATCGCACCGGCAACCGAAACCCTTGATCTGGAACCGGTTTCCGATCCGGATCTGCCCGAGCCGCTTCCGGCCGGCCCGACCCGGCGCACCGCCCTGGGCACCATCGCCGGCGCCCGCAGCGGAGACAAGGGCGGGTCGGCGAATGTCGGCGTCTGGGTTCGCACCGATGAGCAGTGGCGCTGGCTGGCCCACACGCTGACGGTCGACAAGCTTCGTGAATTGCTGCCTGAGACAGCGGATCTGCCGGTCACCCGGCACGTACTGCCGAATCTGCGGGCCGTGAACTTTGTGATCGAAGGCATTCTCGGCCAGGGCGTGGCCTATCAAGCCCGGTTCGATCCGCAGGCCAAAGGGCTGGGCGAATGGTTGCGCAGCCGTCATCTCGATATCCCGGAGGAACTCATCAAGTGAGCATCTGGACTTCGCCCGAGCGTGAGGCATTGCGCAAAACCGTGCGCAGTTTCGCCGAGCGTGAGGTGCTGCCCCACGCCGCCGAGTGGGAGCGGACCGGCGAGTTGCCGCGCGAACTGCACCGCAAGGCCGGCGAGGCCGGGCTGCTCGGGGCCAACTTCCCCGAGTCCGCGGGCGGTGGCGGCGGCGACGGCGCCGACGCCGTGATCATCTGTGAGGAAATGCATTACGCAGGTGCGCCGGGCGGTGTGTTCGCCTCGCTGTTCACCTGCGGCATCGCGGTGCCGCACATGATCGCCTCGGGCGACGAGCGGCTGATCGAGACGTATGTGAAGCCCACGCTGCGCGGCGAGAAGATCGGCTCCCTGGCCATCACCGAACCGGGCGGTGGCTCCGACGTCGGCCACCTCACCACCAAGGCCACCCGCGACGGCGAGGACTACATCCTCAACGGTGCCAAGACCTACATCACCTCGGGTGTGCGCGCCGATTACGTCGTCACCGCGTCGCGCACCGGCGGACCGGGGGCGGCCGGTGTCTCACTGATCGTGGTGGACAAGGGCACGCCCGGCTTCGAGGTCAGCCGCAAGCTCGACAAGATGGGTTGGCGCTCAAGCGATACCGCCGAACTGTCCTACACCGATGTGCGGGTCCCGGTGGCCAACCTGATCGGCGCGGAGAACTCCGGCTTCTTCCAGATCGCCGCGGCCTTCGTGTCCGAGCGCGTGGGCCTGGCCGTGCAGGCCTATGCCAGCGCGCAGCGCTGCCTGGACCTGACCGTCGAGTGGTGCCGCAACCGCGAGACCTTCGGCAAGCCACTGATCACCCGGCAGTCGGTGCAGAACACGCTAGCCGAGATGGCCCGCCGGATCGACGTGGCCCGGGTGTACACGCGCCACGTGGTCGAACGCCAGCTCGCCGGGGAACAGAATCTGATCACCGAGGTGTGCTTCGCCAAGAACACGGCGGTGGAGACCGGCGAGTGGGTGGCCAACCAGGCCGTCCAGTTGTTCGGCGGGATGGGCTATATGGCCGAATCCGAGGTCGAGCGTCAGTACCGTGACATGCGCATCCTGGGAATCGGCGGCGGCACCACCGAGATCCTGACTTCCTTGGCCGCAAAGACATTGGGGTTCCAGTCGTGACCACTCTCAAATCCGCGGTCGATCCCGGCTCCCCCGCGTTCGCGGAGGCCGCCGAGGTGATGGCCGCCAAGCTGGCCGAACTCGAGACCGAGCACGCCAAGGCCCTGGCCGGTGGCGGACCCAAGTATGTGGACCGCCATCACGGCCGCGGCAAGCTCACCGCCCGCGAGCGAGTTGAGCTGCTGCTCGATCCCGATGCGCCGTTCCTGGAGCTGAGCCCGCTGGCGGCCTGGGGCAGTGATTTCGCCGTCGGCGCCAGCGTCGTCTGCGGTATCGGTGCCGTCGAGGGTGTCGAGTGCCTGATCGTGGCGAACGACCCGACGGTCAAAGGCGGCACCAGCAACCCGTGGACCCTCAAGAAGATCCTGCGCGCCAACCAGATCGCGATGGAGAACCGGCTGCCGGTGATCTCCCTGGTCGAGTCCGGTGGCGCCGACCTGCCGACGCAGAAGGAGATCTTCATCCCGGGCGGGCAGATGTTC
>MSTD01000048.1:0-34792 GCA_001942045.1 Mycolicibacterium porcinum | reverse complement strand
ATGTTCCGCGACCTGACCCGGCTGTCGGCGGCCGGCATCCCGACGATCTCGCTGGTGTTCGGCAACTCGACCGCAGGTGGCGCCTACATCCCGGGCATGTCCGATCATGTGGTGCTGATCAAGGAACGCTCCAAGGTGTTCCTGGCCGGGCCGCCGCTGGTCAAGATGGCCACCGGCGAAGATTCCGACGACGAGTCGCTGGGCGGGGCCGAGATGCATGCCCGCACTTCGGGTCTCGGTGACTACCTGGCCAACGACGAACTCGATGCCATCCGGATCGGCCGGCGCATCGTGGCCCGGCTGAACTGGCGCAAGCAGGGGCCGACGCCCGCACCGGTGGTGGAGCCGAAGTTCGACCCGGAGGAGCTGATCGGGATCGTGCCCGCCGATCTGCGCATCCCGTTCGACCCGCGCGACGTGATCGCCCGCATCGTGGACGGCTCGGATTTCGACGAGTTCAAACCGCTGTACGGGTCGTCGCTCGTGACCGGGTGGGCCACGTTGTGGGGCTACCCGGTCGGCATCCTGGCCAATGCCCGCGGTGTGCTGTTCAGCGAGGAGTCCCAGAAGGCCACCCAATTCATCCAGCTGGCCAATCGGTCCGACACCCCACTTCTGTTCCTGCACAACACCACCGGCTACATGGTGGGTAAGCAGTACGAAGAGGGCGGGATGATCAAGCACGGCTCGATGATGATCAACGCGGTGTCGAACTCGACTGTCCCGCACATCTCGCTGCTGCTCGGCGCCTCCTACGGCGCGGGCCACTACGGCATGTGTGGGCGGGCGTACGACCCGCGCTTCCTGTTCGCCTGGCCGTCGTCGAAGTCCGCAGTGATGGGCGGCACGCAGCTGGCGGGCGTGCTCTCGATCGTCAGCCGCGCCGCCGCCGAGGCCCGCGGTCAGCAGGTCGACGAGGCCGCCGACGCCGCACTCCGCGCTGCGGTCGAGGCCCAGATCGAGGCCGAGTCGTTGCCGATGTTCCTGTCCGGCCGCTTGTACGACGACGGGGTGATCGACCCCCGCGACACCCGCACCGTGCTGGGAATGTGCTTGTCCGCCATCGCGAATGGCCCGATCGAGGGGACGTCGAACTTCGGCGTCTTCAGGATGTGAGCCCTATGACCATCTTCAGCGCCGAGACTACGCATTCTGACGAATTCCGGCCGAAATCCATCACAAACCGTAGCGCCGGCGGAGGAGAGAAATGAAGACAGTCCTCGTCGCCAACCGCGGGGAGATCGCCCGCCGGGTGTTCGAGACCTGCCGTCGTCTCGGCATCGGCACGGTCGCGGTGTACACCGACCCCGACGCCGCATCCCCACATGTCGCCGAGGCAGACGCCCGCGTGCGTCTGGAGGGCAACAACGGCTACCTCGACTCCGCGCAGATCATCGCCGCCGCCCAGGCATCCGGCGCCGACGCCATCCACCCGGGCTACGGATTCCTTTCCGAGAACCCGGATTTCGCGGCGGCCGTGATCGACGCCGGACTGACCTGGATCGGCCCGCCGGTAAAGGCCGTGCAAGCGATGGGCTCCAAGATCGAGGCCAAGAAGATGATGGCCGCGGCCGGTGTTCCGGTGCTGACCGAGCTCGACCCGTCCACCGTGACGGCCGATCAGCTGCCGGTGCTGGTGAAGGCGTCGGCCGGCGGCGGTGGCCGCGGCATGCGGGTGGTGCGTGAACTGTCGGATCTGCCAAGCGAGGTGGCCGCGGCCGAGCGTGAGGCTCAGTCGGCATTCGGCGATCCGACGGTGTTCTGCGAGCGCTATCTGGCAGCCGGCCATCACGTGGAGGTACAGGTGCTGGCCGATCAGCACGGCACCGTGTGGGCGGTCGGCGAGCGCGAGTGCTCGATCCAACGCCGTCATCAGAAGGTGATCGAGGAAGCCCCGTCGCCTCTGGTGGAGCGCATCCCGGGGATGCGCGAGAAGCTGTTCGACGCGGCCCGGCTGGCTGCCGAGGCAATCGGCTACACCGGTGCCGGCACGGTCGAGTTCATGGCGGATGAGCAGGGCGACTTCTTCTTCCTGGAGATGAATACCCGCCTGCAGGTGGAACATCCGGTCACCGAGGCCACCACTGGGCTCGATCTCGTCGAGCTGCAGATCCTGGCCGCCGACGGCGGTCGCCTCGACGCCGAGCCCCCGGCTTCCCACGGCTCTTCCATCGAGGTCCGGCTGTATGCCGAGGATCCGGCCAAGGGCTGGCAGCCGCAGGCGGGCACGGTGCACCGGTTCGACGTTCCCGGGCAGGTGCGCGTCGACACCGGCATCGAGGACGGCTCGGTGGTGTCGATCTTCTACGACCCGATGCTGGCCAAGGTCATCTCGTACGCCCCGATCCGCCGCCAGGCCGCCGCCGTACTGGCCGATGCGTTGGCCCGCACCCGGATTCACGGATTGCGCACCAACCGCGATCTGCTGGTCAACGTGCTGCGGCATCCGGCGTTCCTCGACGGCGCCACCGACACGGCGTTCTTCGACACGCACGGCCTCGACGCCCTCGCCGCCCCGCTAGCCGACGCGAAAGCGGTGACGTTCTCGGCCATCGCGGCCGCGTTGGCCGACGCCGCGCACAATCGCAGCACCGCACGCGTTTTCGACGCGGCGCCCAGCGGCTGGCGCAATCTCGCGTCGGGTTACCAGTCCCGGACGTATCGCGACGCCGCGGGTGACGACGTTCCGGTGCGCTACCGCTTCACCCGCGCCGGTGTCGATTTGCCGGACGACGACGGGGTTTCCCTGGTGTCGGCCGGCCCGGAGCGGGTGGTGCTGTCGATCAACGGAGTCGAGCGGGCGTTCGACGTGGCCCGGTATGGCGATCAGGTGTTCGTCGACTCCCCGCTCGGGCCAGTCCAACTCACTGCGCTGCCCCGCTTCCCCGACCCGGACGACGCGGTCGCGCACGGCTCGCTGCTGGCCCCGATGCCCGGTTCGGTGGTCCGCGTCGGCGCCGACGTCGGCGACACCGTCACCGCCGGGCAGCCCCTCATCTGGTTGGAAGCCATGAAGATGGAACACACCATCGCCGCACCCGAGGACGGGGTGCTGGCCGAACTCAATGTCACCGCCGGCCAGCAGGTCGAGGTCGGCGCCGTACTTGCCCGCGTAGAGACCCCTGAAGGAGAACACTGATGAGCTTCATCGAGACCGAAGAGCAGAAGGCCCTGCGCCAGGCGGTGGCCGCCATGGTCGCCAACTACGGGCAGGACTATTACCTGGACAAGGCCCGCGCCGGTCAGCACACCACCGAATTGTGGAACGAGGCAGGCAAACTCGGCTTCATCGGGGTGAACCTCCCCGAGGAGTACGGCGGCGGCGGGGCCGGCATGTACGAACTGTCGCTGGTGATGGAGGAGATGGCGGCCGGCGGTTCGGCGCTGCTGATGATGGTCGTCTCCCCGGCGATCAACGGCACGATCATCTCCAAGTTCGGCACCGAGGAGCAGAAGAAGCGCTGGATCCCCGGTATCGCCGACGGATCGATCACGATGGCGTTTGCGATCACCGAGCCCGACGCGGGTTCCAACAGCCACCGGATCACCACCACCGCCCGCCGTGACGGCAGCGACTGGATTCTCAAGGGCCAGAAGACGTTCATCTCGGGTATCGATCAGGCCCAGGCCGTGCTCGTCGTCGGCCGCACCGAGGATCACAAGACCGGCAACCTCAAGCCCGCGCTGTTCGTCATCCCAACCGACACCCCGGGGCTGAACTGGACCAAGATCGAGATGGAGATCATCAGCCCGGAAAGCCAGTTCCAGGTGTTCCTCGACGACGTGCGGCTGCCGGCCGATGCGCTGGTGGGCTCGGAGGACGCCGCGATCGCCCAGCTCTTCGCAGGCCTGAACCCTGAACGGATCATGGGCGCAGCGTCGGCGGTCGGCATGGGCCGGTTCGCGATCAACAAGGCCGTGGAGTACGTCAAGACCCGCCAGGTCTGGAAGGTTCCGATCGGCTCGCACCAGGGCCTGTCACACCCGTTGGCGCAGAACCACATCGAGATCGAGCTGGCCAAGCTGATGATGCAGAAGGCAGCGACCCTGTACGACTCGGGCGACGACTTCGGCGCTGCGGAGGCGGCCAATATGGCCAAGTACGCCGCGGGTGAGGCGTCGGTGCGCGCCGTCGATCAGGCCGTGCAGTCACTCGGCGGCAACGGTCTGACCAAGGAGTACGGCATCGCCGCCGCGGTCAACGCGTCGAAGCTGGCCCGTATCGCGCCGGTGAGCCGCGAGATGATCCTCAACTTCGTCGCGCAGACCTCGCTCGGTCTCCCCCGGTCGTACTGAGGCGCGCGATGACCGCACTGGTTCATTACTCGGTCGCAGGGAACGTCGCCCGGCTGACCCTGGACTCCCCGCACAACCGCAACGCGCTGTCCACCGCGCTGGTCGAGCAATTGCTCCAGGGCTTCTCCGACGCCGCTGCCGAGCCCGGGGTCCGGGTGGTGGTGCTCGGGCATACCGGTGGAACC
The DNA here is from genome assembly GCA_001942045.1 of Mycolicibacterium porcinum. Lineage (GTDB taxonomy): Bacteria > Actinomycetota > Actinomycetes > Mycobacteriales > Mycobacteriaceae > Mycobacterium > Mycobacterium porcinum_A. The sequence continues at coordinate 30,311 of MSTD01000048.1, read as the reverse complement.
TTCTGCGCCGGAGCCGATCTCAGCGAAGCTGCCGGCCAGGACCCCGGGGACATCGCCGTGGGCCGCGCCCGCGAGATGACCAAGCTGCTGCGGGCCATCCTGGAGCTGCCGGTTCCGGTGATCGGCGCGATCGACGGGCATGTGCGGGCCGGCGGGATGGGACTCGTCGGCGCGTGCGATCTCGTCGTCGCCGGACCGAAGAGCACGTTCGCGTTGACCGAGGCGCGGATCGGCGTTGCGCCGTCGATCATCTCGCTGACCCTGCTGCCGAAGTTGGCGCCCCGCGCAGCGGGACGCTACTTCGTCACCGGTGAGAAGTTCGATGCCGCGGAGGCAGCCGAGATCGGGTTGATCACGCAGTCCGCTGACGATGTCGAGGGCGCGGTGGCCGCGCTGGCGGGTGAGATCGCGAAGGGTTCACCGCAGGGGCTGGCGACGTCGAAGGCGCTGACGACGGCATCAATCCTGCGTGGGTTCGACCGGGATGCCGAGGATCTGACCCGGCAGTCCGCGCAACTGTTCGTCTCCGACGAAGCCCGCGAGGGCATGATGGCGTTCCTGCAGAAGCGTCCGCCGAGTTGGGTGACGGGCTGAGATTCAGCCTTCCGGCCAGAGTTGGACGCGGATGACCACGCGCGTTTGCGCCGCTCGTGTGAGGTCATCCGCGTCGAACCGCCCCTGGGCGTCCCGCCGCACGTGGTGAAACCGCGCATCGCGGGGCCTGGCCGCCAGGAAACTCTCGATGACCGGCGAGTTGGCCACGCCGGTCGAGGCTTCGGCATATCCGCCAAAGCGGTTCCGCCCCAACAACACCGTCACCTCGGCGCCACCACGTAAGTTCGTCCACCAGGTGTTCTCGATCCCGGTGATGCACATGACGACCGCGCCGTCCGCCACGTAGCTGATCGGGATCTCGTAGCGGCGGCCGGTCCGCCGGCCAGTCACCGTCAGCAGCATCATCGAGCCGCTCAGCCAGCCGTGCACCGGGGACCGCAACACGGTCTTGACCAGTGGGGTGACAGCCCGGACCAGCAGCCGCAGATAGGCCGGCGGAGCAGAACTTTCGCTCATCGTGGGACGGTCACCTGCCGCGGGCGGCGATGCCGTTGAGCAGCCGCTCCAGGGCGGCCATCGAATCCCGGCTCTCCCGTTCGGGATCCGGGGACCGGGCGACCGTCATCGCGGCCTCGCACATCGCGCCGTGGAGGAGGTGCGCGAGCGGTTCCACGCGCTGCTTGGGCAAGTACCCGTCGGCGATCACCTGGCTCAGACCCAGCCGGAGCAGCGACGTCACGTGCTCGTCTTCAAGGTCACGCATGGCCTCCCAGCCCAGCACCGCAGGCGCGTCGATCAAGGTGATGCGCTGAACTCCCGGATCGAGCACGGCGTCGAAAAATCCGCGACAGCCCCGTAGGAACCGCTGCCAACTGTCTTTGGCGCCGCGCGCGGCACGGTTCACCGCTTCGCCGATCGCGCGCTGTTCGTTCTCGAAGACGGCGGCGAAGAGCCCGCGCTTGCCCTCGAAGTGGTGGTACAGCGCACCTTTGGTCATGCCGGCGCGTTCCGCGACGTTGTCGACGAACGTGTTGTCGTATCCATCAGCGGCGAACCGCTCACGTGCCACCACCAGGATCTGGTCGATGGTTGCGCGCGTGCGTTCGGCCTGGGTGCGCGGTCCGGGCATGCCGCCAATCTACACGATTCATACTTGAAGTACATACTTGGCGTATGTTAATACTCGAGGTATGCAAGTTCAACGGCACGCCTGCCCGCTCTGCGAGGCCGGATGCGGGCTGGAGAGCAGCGTGGAGGCGGGCGAGGTCATCGCCATCCGGGGCAACCGCGACCACGTTTTGAGCCATGGCCATCTGTGCCCGAAAGCAATCGGCCTCAAGGAACTCCACTCGGATCCCGACCGGTTGCGAAAACCCTTGCTACGCAACCCCGATGGCAAGCTCACGCCGGCGTCCTGGGACGACGCATTCTCGGTGATCGATCAGCGTCTCACCACGATCATCGACCGCTACGGCGTTGACGCCGTAGCGCTGTACCTGGGCAATCCCGTTGCGCACGACTTCGCGACGACGCTCTACGCCAGCGCCCTGATGCGGACTCTCGGTTCGCGCAATGTCTACACCGCGAACACCGTCGACGCGATGCCGAAGTTCGTCTCCTGCCAGCTCATGTTCGGCGGCATGTACACCGTCCCCCTCCCCGACATCGACCGCTGCTCGTATCTGCTGATCCTGGGCGCCAATCCCCTGGTGTCGAACGGGAGTCTGCTCACCGCACCGGGTATGCGGGCCCGACTCCGGGCGCTGCGGCGGCGCGGAGGACATCTCGTCGTGATCGATCCGAAGCGCACACACACCGCGCAGGAAGCCGACGAGCACTTCCCCATCCGCCCCGGCACCGACGCCCTGCTGCTGCTCGCGCTGATCCACGTGCTGGCCGGTGAAGGCCTGATCAACCTCCGAGACCTGCAGGCCCACGTCCGAGGGGTCGATACCGTCACCGTACTGGCACAGGACTTCTCCCCCGAAGCCGTTGCGCCGCAATGCGGAATCGCCGCCGACGAGATCCGCCGGCTGGCACGCGAACTGGCGGCAGCGCCCGCCGCCGCCGTGTATGGCCGCACCGGTACGTGCACTCAGCGATTCGGAACCGTGACGAGCTGGCTGATCGATGTGCTCAACGTCCTGACCGGCAACCTCGACCGCCCCGGAGGCGCGATGTTCGCCAGTCCGGCCGCCGACCTGCGCCGGTTGAGTGGCCGGTCCGACACCGCAATCGGACGCTGGCACAGCCGGGTTCGCGGCGCTCCGGAGACACTCGGTGAACTCCCGTTGGCCTGCCTGGCCGAAGAGATCGACACTCCCGGAGCGGGACAGGTGAAGGCACTCATCACCGTGGCCGGCAATCCCGCGCGGTCAGCCCCGAACAGCACCCGCTTGACCGCCGCGCTCGACGAACTGGAGCTGATGGTCAGCCTGGATCTGTACCGCAACGAGACGGCGACGCACGCCGACGTCGTGCTGCCGGCACCCTCACCACTCACGAAGTCCCACTACGACCTGTTCTTCGGGCACTTCGCGATCCGCAATACCGCGACATTCTCGCCGCCGGTACTGCCACCCAGGCCCGACGATAGGCCGGATTGGCAGTCCCTGCTGCGGCTGATCGGAATCGTTGCGCGGCAAGGCGACTCAGCTGATCTCGCCCTGATCGACGACATGGTGGCCGGATCGCTCGCGACCACCCTCGGGGTCAGTCCAGATCCACATGCGATGGCGCCACGCGGGCCCGAACGTCTCCTCGACCTGTTTCTCCGGGCCGGTCCCTATCGCTATGGCGGCGAGCCGCTGACCGTTGCGCGCCTGCGGGAGCATCCCGACGGGCTGGACTTCGGGCCTCTCACCCCACAGCTGCCCGCAGTGCTCAACACTCCGTCGGGGCTCATCGAGCTGGCCCCGGACCTGTTGGTGCAAGACGTCGCCCGGTTACGGGACGACCTTCGCGCACCCCGCTCGAACAGCATGGTCCTGATCGGCCGACGCCATGTGCGGTCCAACAACTCGTGGATGCACAACCTGCCCACGCTCGCGAAGGGCCCCGACCGCTGCACCCTGCACGTCCACCCCACCGACGTCGCCCGCCTGGCACTGGGCCCGTACGCAACGGTGACGTCACGGAGCGGCACGGTCGACGTACCCGTCGAGGTGAGCGACACCGTCAGCCCCGGTGTGGTGTCCCTTCCCCATGGTTGGGGACACGACGAACCCGAGGCATCCGTACACCTTGCCGCCCGGCAACCGGGCGTCAACAGCAACGTTCTCGCCGACGGCACGGAGCTCGACCCACTGTCGGGCACCGCGGTGCTCAACGGCATCCCGGTACAGATCCGGACCGCACCAATGAAGGGAGAAGTCGATGGGCACTGACCAGCTTGACGTTCTGCGCGACGGCCTACACAACTACGCCGAGGCCAAGAACCGGCATGATGTGGACGCCATCGTCGCCGCGTACGCCCCCGACGGAAGCTACCGGGATTCCGGTATCACTCAGCCGATTTCGGGCCATGCCCAATTGAGGACGTTCTACGAAGCGGTATTCCGGTCGATCCCCGACTACCGGGGCGAGTTCGACGGCGCGGCTCTCGGGGACGACACCGCGGTGGTGTGGGGCCGGATGACGGGCACCGTGGGTGACGATCTTCTCGGGTTACCCACCACGGCGGGCAGCCGCATCGACGTGCCCGTCACCTTCGTCTGCACATTCCGCGATGGCCAACTGGTCAGTGACATCGGCTATTTCGACACCGGTCTGTTCCGCCGACAAGCCGGTGTGGACGCGGCAGGCTCCGACGTCGAAGCCTTCGTGGCGGGCTGGGCGAAGTTCTGGGCGTCGCCGAGAGACGCCAGCGGGGTTCACGACCTCGTCACCGATGATGTGGTCCTGAACTGGCCCGGAGCAGACGAGCCGCTGCGCGGACGTGATGAGTACGCCGGCCGACTGGCCGCCGCGGTACAGCTCGTCCCGGACCTGACGTTGTCGGTGGTCGACTTCGCCTATCGCGACGGGCTTCTCATGCTCGCATGGGAGGGTCGCGGCACGATCGGCGGAGCGCTCCGCCGATGGCCCGGGGTCGACCGGTTCCGCCTGCACGGAAACCGAAGTGCCGAAACCACTGTCGTGTTCGATACCCGGACCGTGGTGCCCGCTGTTCCAGCGGCCAATCGTTGACCCGAGGAGACTTTCATGCGCGCCATAATCCAGGACGAATGGGACGGACCGGACTCTGTGCGGCTCGCCGAAGCACCCGAACCACGTCCGGCCCCCACCGAGGTGAAGGTCCGGGTTCACGCCGCGGGCGTCAACCCGGTGGACTACTACACAAGCCGGGGCCTCGCCTACAACCGGGTACTCGATCTGCCCTTCATCCACGGTTGGGACGTGGCCGGGGTGGTCGAGGAGGTCGGCTACGGCGTCAGCCGATTTCAGGCAGGAGACCGTGTCTTCGGCATGCCGTGGTTTCCCCGCCAGGCGGGCAGCTTCGCCGAGTTCGTCACCGCGCCATCACGCCACTTCGCCCCAATGCCGACGGGCCTGAGCTTCGCCGAAGCAGCGGCGCTGCCGCTGGCCGGGCTGACCGCGTGGCAGATGCTGGTCGACGTGGCCAGGGTGGGTTCCGGCCAGCTCGTGCTGGTGTCGGCTGCGGCGGGTGGCGTCGGCCATCTCGCCGTTCAGATCGCCAAGGCGCGCGGCGCCTACGTCATCGGCACTTCCCGCGCTGCGAAGCACGGCTTCGTCCGCGACATGGGCGCCGACGAAGTGGTGGACTACACCACGACTGCGGTCCACGACCTCGTCAGCGACGTGGATGCGGTGATCCAGATGTTCGGCGGGGACGCCGGGGTCGAAGCCCTGGAGTGCCTCCGCCCGGGCGGAGTCCTCGTCAGTGCCCAGGCCGCCTGGACGCCCGGCCTGTTCGACCGGGCGAAAGCACTGAACGTCCGCGCATACGACTACCTTGTCGAGCCCGACGCGGCGGGCCTGCAGTCGATCGCAGAGCTGGTGGCGAGCGGGCAATTGCGGGTGCACCTCGCCGCCCAGTACCCGTTCTCGGAAGCCGCGCAGGCGCTGAAGGTGATCGGTGAGGGCCGCACCAGCGGCAAGATCGTGCTCAACGTCGAGCCCGAGAATTGACCGGTTGAGCGCGATCGTCCCCGGCCGAAGCGACGCCATCCGACAGTGGCGGCGTCGCGAATCACACAGGTCAGCCACCACCCGCGTGGCGGCAGGTAATTCCCTGTGGCAGTACACGTTGCGGCACACCTGTCGCATCGCCGAACGCGGTTCTACCGTTTTCTGTGCGGACGTACTCTGCCGTGCCGTATCCCCATGAAAGGGCGGAATCATGGCCGATGATCAGAACAAGGCGATTGCGCGACGCGTGTGGGAGGTTTTCGCCTCCGGGGACCTGAGCGAGCTGGATGATCTCGTCGCCGAAGGCGCGGCCTATCACGACACCCAGGATCCGTTCGGCGATCTGCGCGGCCCTCAGCACATGAAGAGCCTGATCGACATGTACCGGAAGTCGTTCTCCAACATCAAGTTCGACATCAAGATGCAAATCGCCGAAGGCGACTATGTATGCACACTTCTTGAGGCCCAGGGCGACAACACCGGTGAGCTCATGGGTCAGCCGGCCACCGGCAAGCACGCCCGGATCAACCTGACGGACACCACACGGATCGAAGACGGCAAGATCGCCGAGAACTGGGTCACCTGGGACACCCTCGGCATGCTGCAGCAGCTCGGCCTGGTCCCCGCAGGCGCGCAACAAACGGCGCCCGCCTGAGCTGGTTGCAGAAAAGGGTCCAGGGCCGGCCGCGGCCCTGGACCCGCGCTCCTCATCGAGCCATCACTCGTTAGCGAGCAGCGCCGGCACCTGGACCCACAGCGTCATCGGCGCCCGGTACGGTGTGCGCTTCGCGGCTTCTGCGATCGCAGTCGCGCGTTCTCCGAAGTGAGCTCGCCGTTGGTCAACGCCAGCTCGGCGTTGCGGTCCTGCAGCGGCAGAATCTGGGCGATGCCGGCGATGTTGACACCGTCGGCGACCAGGTCGGCTATCCGCTGCAGCCGATCGAGGTCGTCGTCGCTGTAGCGGCGGGTACCGCCCTCAGTACGTGCGGGGGTGAGCAGTCCGCGCCGCTCATACAGGCGCAAGGTCTGCGGATCGATCCCGCTCAGCTCGGCGGCTACCGAAATGCCGTACACCCCACGCGCCGATCGCGTCGACACATCGCTCTGCACGTCCAAACGTTCCCTTCTCCCGATTGGGTCCACATTCATCCTTGCACGAGTCGGAAAGCGGTGCTATAAGAAATTTATGTCGCCTGGCACAGATTATCTGTAGCCAACAGAGTGGGTTAGGAGGCAGAGATCATGTTGATGCGTACCGATCCGTTCCGTGACTTCGATCGACTGGCCCAGCAGGCGCTGGGTACCACGGCCCGACCGGCGGTCATGCCGATGGACGCCTGGCGCGAGGGTGACAGGTTCATCGTCGAGTTCGATCTGCCTGGGGTGGACGTGAATTCGCTGAACCTCGATGTGGAGCGCAATGTGCTCACCGTGCATGCTCAGCGCCCCGAACTGGATCCCGACCGGGAACTCGTCTCGGCCGAACGCGCTCGCGGGGTGTTCAGCCGGCAGCTGTTCTTGGGCGAGACACTGGACACCAACGCGATCGAGGCGAACTACGCCGGCGGGGTGTTGCGGTTGACCATCCCAGTGGCCGAGAAAGCGAAGCCGCGCCGCATCGAGATCACCAGCGAGACCGACAAGACCGCTATCAACGCCTGACGAGGCCCACCGCACCCGCGGGGCCCGGGACGCCGCATCCGGGAAAGGGGGTGAGTGACATGGCGCCCGATATCCAACCCGATATCCGATGGGACCGCAGCCTGCTCGATGAGGCGACGGCGATCGTGGAGGCCGAATGGATACGCCTGCGACAGGATGAGGCCCTATGGGAGCGTGAACTCGCCGACCTGCTCGCCGAGGGGTCGGCGCCCCGGCTCCGCCTTAGCTGCCTCGGCACGCTGAGCGCTCGGCGCCGGCGCCCGGGCGCACCGATACCAGCAGTGCGGTGGTGGCTGCGGCGGCGATGGCTGCCCACACCGGTGTCGGCTACCCAGCGTTCACCTCCGCACCGCCTGGCCGTGAAACACATTGTCGGGCAAGGGAGGTGAGCTTCACCCGATAAATCATCCAGGCCACCGACGCCGGTGGCGGCCCACACCTGTCAGAAGTGGCGTCACCGCGACCGACACCGACGCCCGGAGTCGGCCCGCGCACGCACCGCCACCACCAGTGGCGCACCGAGCGTGGGCCGTACACACGGCGTCGTGGCCCCACGTCAACCACCCTCCGCCCGGTGATGGGCCAACCCCGCTCCGACGCCGGCCAGGGGTGACCGAAGAATCTATCCACCGCGCGGTGGCTCCCGGGATTTGACCGAACGCCCGGGAGCCACTGCCCAACATCGAGGTAGCAGCGATGGTGCCCGCCCAGCTTGACCCCTACCGGGTGTTGGGCGTGTCACCAGCGGCCACCCAAGACGAGATCACCCACGCTTACCGCATCCAGCTACGCGCCCACCACCCCGACACCCGTCACACACCGTCTGCGCGCGCCGCCGATCAATACCTCCAGCAGCTCCTGGCCGCCTACGCCCAACTACGCGATCCCGCCCGCCGCGCCGAATACGACCGCGCCAACGGCATGCCGCCACAACCCGTCTCCGCTGACCATCCCACCGCCGGCACCGTCTCGATCCCAGTCACACACCGCCGCCCGACCACTGATGCCCACAGCACAGTGCCGCCCTTGTGGGCCGGCCCCGTACGTCGCCACCGCTAGCACCCGCAGTGTGACCGCGGGCGGAGGTCAGCAACATCCGACAGCGTCCAATGCGCCTTCCCACGGACAAACTGCTTGGGCTCGGCATCGAATCAGGGGCGTGCGACGCGGCCGCACCCGACCGTCGCCAAAGTTCCGACATTGCAGTTCGCCGGGCAGACGCGACAACCGCAACCAGACCGGCCGGCCGATGACGGATCGCCCAGCGGCCGCGCCCCACACGCGACCACGGTGAATCACCCTGCCGCATAGAACATGCCCCTTGGTCGACCACAAAGTCCGCGGCAGGAGGCTGGGCCGACTACACCCAAGATCGCCATGTCGGCAAATTTGCCCCCGAGGAAATAACTGTTGTTACATTGTGCAAGCATTTGTAGGCCACATCACACACCAAAGGCGGCGCGCTTGATGTCACAGCCCACTCCTCCCCGTCTGTCCATGGCTAAGACCGCTGCCACCACGGCAGCGGTCATTGCTACTACGGCAGCGTTGACAGCAGGCGCCGCATCATCCGCTCCAGAGGCGCTCGCGGCCCACAACCGCAGTGTGCAAACGAATGTCGAGTTGGTTGTTGATGCGGGCCAAATCCCAGACATCGTCGGGATTTACGGGGTGGGGCCGGTCTTCTGGACCGCGCAAGCGCTCGGGATCACACCCGAGAACGTCATCAAGCTCGCCGGGGGTCTGACCGGCAACACCGAGCTGGCGTCGGTAGCCATCACGCTGCTAGACGTGCTGGGCAAGATCTCGCCGATCGATGCCGGCGTCAAGGGCCCGATGCCCAGCGACGTGTACAACGCGGTGAAGGATCTGGACTACACCGCGACCGGCCTTGCCGAGATGCTCGGACTGGGCGGCAAGGTTCTTGAGTGGCTTGTCAAAGCGGCACCCATTCTGAATCAGCGTCGTTCCATCATTCTGTCCGAGAGCCTGGGTGGGCTCACCACATCGTTGGCCTACCGCGACATGATCAACGCGGTGCAGTCGGACAATCCGGACTGGGGCGACGGGATCACCGGGCAGTGGCTGATTTTCGTCAACAACCCGAGCCGTCCTGGCGGCGGTTTGTTCGCATTGGCAACGCCTTTCACCGACATGTTCGGGCTGAACCTCACGACTCCGGACGCAGGTAGCTACACCAACCCCGACAAAACCAAGGTCCTCAATACCTCGATCCTCGACATCACCTGGGCCTACAACCCGCTGTCGGATGCGCCGACCACGTTGAACCCGCTAGCCTGGGCCAACTCGGCGGCGGCGGGAGTGTTCCTGACGTACTTGCTCCCCGACGAGGACAACAACATCGGTGAGCACGTCCTGCCGAAGTTAGGCGCGGGCATCTTCGATGGTCTCAAGGTGATGCTAGACCCAACCGGCGGCCAAGGCGCGCAGATGATTCCCATCATTGGCCCTCTTCTGCGACTTATCGATGTGGACTTCCTCAATTACCCCGGCAAGGCCACCTACATCACGTATGACTCAGGCAATCTCCCTCTGCTCGAGCCGTTCCGGATGGCGCCGCATCTGCTCAATCTCGTTCCGGGCGTTGACATCCCCACTCCGCTGACCGACAGTATCGAGCCGGCCCTGCGCAAGCTGGTGAACATGGGGTACCAGGACGTCGATCCGGCGGATCTCGAGCGCACGTTCAACGAAGCCGGCGAGCAGGCGTACCTGTGGCACTCCCCGCTCACTCCGACGCAACAGTTGGCCGCGGTTCAGACAGTCTTCAACGCGCTTGTCGACGGCATTCAGGGCAACGCGCTCAACCCGGAAGCGTGGACTCCCACGCTGCCGGGCGCGAACTTCAAGCCGATCGTGCAGAACGCGGTTGCTGTTGCGGTAGCCAAGGCGGTGAACGACGCCGTAGACGCGATGCAGAAGAACGCCACCAACCCGATGTTCGACGCAGTCGAGAAGGGGCTGGCTCCCGTCACCCACGCTCTCGATGACATCAACGCTCAGATGGAAGCCGCGATCGACGGCATGTTGAAGGTCAACGGCTCCACGGCCAACAAGCAGGCCGCGAAGCAGGCCATCACCTCCGGCCCAACCGGCGACAGCGCGCTGAAGACCCTCAGCCTCGATGCCCCCGACACCGATGACACCGACAACACTGACGCCAAACCCACGCCGGCCAAGGACATCCTGAAAGCACTTGGGGTGGACAAGGACTCGATGAAGACCAAGGCCAAGGCACGTCATGCCGTCGACGCAAAGGATCCGGTCAAGAAGTCGGTGAAAGAGACTGTCGCCAAGGTGCGCGGCGCGGTCGATGACGCGACAAAGGACATCAAGAGCGCCGTCGACAATGCCGCCAAAGACGTGAAGGACGCCACCAGCGGCAAGAAGGACACGGAGAAGACAAAGAAGCCCACGACCAAGAAGGCCAAGACTGACAAAGCCGACAAGAAGGAGAAGTCGGCCGCGTAATCCCTGACAGCCCCGGTGATGCGTCGGTAGCGTGGCGAATATGCCACGCACAGTGCTCGTCACCGGGGCGACCGGCACTCTCGGCCACCACGTGGTCCCTGAGGCGACAGCCGCCGGTCACCAGGTCCGCGCATTGAGCCGTCGGGACCGGGTTGGGTATACGGGGGTGCACTGGCACCAGGCTGACTTGCTCGACCCCGATGGTTTGAACGGCGCACTCGACGGCGTGGACGTCGTCATCCACTGTGCCACCCAGGCCACCGGCAGCAAGGACATCAAGGCGGCCCGGAACCTGATCGAGGCTGCGCGACGCAAGGGCGTCGGGCACCTCATCTATATCTCGATCGTCGGGATCGATGACATCCCGCTTCCCTATTACAAGACCAAGTTGCGGGTCGAGCAGGCCCTCGAAACCTCCGGTGTCGGACACACGATTCTGCGCGCCACCCAGTTCCACGAGCTAATCGAAAAGATGTTCTCGGTGCAGCGATTCTCACCCGTTTTGTGGGCGCTGCGCGACGTCCGATTCCAGCCCATCGACACCCGCGATGTGGCGACTCGGTTGGTCTCTTTGATCGATTCAGAGCCGTCCGAACGGGTATCCGACATCGGCGGCCCCAGCGTCCACACTCACCCAGAACTGGGACAGATGTATCTCTCAGCACACAACAGCGTGCGTCGGGTGGCCAGATTCACCATCCCCGGGCGCATCGTCGCCGGTTACAGGTCGGGAGCCAATCTGACCCCGGAAAATGCCGTCGACGGCGCATCGTTCCAGGACTATCTCGACGCCCACGGATAGGACATCCGCGTCGGGCAGGGTTCACTGTCGCAACCGCGGCGACACAGTTTGGCCATCGGTCTTGCATGTGCCAGCGATCGTCGTAGGCTCGACAGCGATGAGCACTTCAGCGCCGCAGGGCAGGTCGATGCGGGCTGCCGACACCGACCGCATTCAGGTGGCGCAGCTGCTCACTGATGCTGCCGCCGCGGGTCGGCTGCCGATGACCGAGTACGAGGACCGGCTAGCAAAGGCCTACGCGGCTCAGACCTATGACGATCTTGCGCGGCTGAGCCGCGACCTTCCCGGCGCGGTCAATTGTTCGGCCGGACATTGTCGCCCCGCCCCCTCCACGCTACTGCTGGCGATCATGAGCGGGTTCGAGCGCCGTGGTCGATGGAACGTGCCGAAGAAGCTGACGACGTTCGCGCTCTTCGGGGGTGGAGTGGTCGATCTCCGCTATGCCGACTTCACCGCACCCGATGTCGACGTTCGTACGTATTCGATCTTCGGAGGGCAGACCATCCTGGTGCCGCCGGAAGTGAATGTGGACGTCGACGGCGTCGGCGTGATGGGGAACTTCGATCAGGGCGTCGAGGGCGCAGGCACCGACGGAGCACCGCGAGTCCACATCCGCGGCTTCTCACTGTGGGGCAGCGTCAGCGTCAAACGCAAGAAACGCCGCAATCAGATCGACGACTGACCCCGTCACGGACTCGTCGAAACCATCCGCACCGCCTCTTGGGCAAGTTGGACGCGGGAACCAATCTGCAGCTTGGCGTAGACGTGGGTCAGGTGAGTCTGCACTGTCCGAGGCGACACAAACAGCCGCGCGGCGATCTCCTTGTTACCGAGACCTTCACTGACCAGTTTTACAACATCACGTTCCATCGGGGTCAACGATGCCCACCCCGTCAAGGGCCGCTTGCGCTCACCGCGACCGCGCTGCGCGTAGGCGATCGCGTCCTCAACAGACAACGCAGAACCCTCGCACCATGCTGCGTCAAAGTCAACGCGGCACATCCGGTTTCGCACGCTCGCCACTGCGTTTTCATACGCAGCGTCGTATATCACGAAACGCACTGCACCGATTGACTTTCGGGCCGCGTCGGCCGCGCCGAATAGACGTGCGGATTCAGGATCGTTGCCGGCATCGGCGGCCCCCGCACCTAGGCATTCGAGAATATCCGGGATCAACAGGCGCACACCAATCTTCACGGATACGGCCAGCGCCAGATGCGCATCTTGGACCGCCTGGGCTTTGTCACCCTGCTGCTTCGCCACTCGTGAGCGCAGGACCAGTGCAAACACAAGTTGCCAACCCTGGTTGGTCGCGACGGACTCGTCAGTCCATCGTCTCGCCGCGTCAACGTCTCCCTCAACCAAGGCGATGCCGCCAAGAACCGTAGCTGTGCTGGACAGAAACGCTGGGGTCACTGCCAACAGGTCCCGTGCAGTCTCGACCAGACTCTTCGCCTTTGTGACGTCCCCGGCGGCCAATGCAACCACGGACGCGTGATACCCGAAGTAGCCACCTACCAAGGGCCCGAGTTCACGACCGACATCTACGACCGTGTCTGCCAGCGATTGAGCTCCGTCCAGATCTCCGGCGAACGCCAGCGCCACTGCTCGTGCACCGCCGGAACTCGCCCATCTAGCAACATCGCGCACAGGATCAGTACCGGCGCACAGTTCTTCAAGATCGCTTAGTGCAGCGGACAGTTCACCGATCAAGGTGTTGGACCAGGCTACCCATACTCCTGCCCGCCAGGCGCCGTACCAGTCCCCCACCGTCTCCGCGACACTGCGGGCCTCCTGTGCGATCGCCCGCGCCAAGACCGGATCGCTCGCCAGGGTCGCCGCATATGCCTGTGACACCAGAACCTGGCACAGTGCACGCTGATCGCCGAGGCTTCGAGCGAGTTCAATCGCTTCAGTGAAGAAACTGTTCGAAGGCTTCTCGAAATGAGCAGCAATCTCCGCGCGCGCACTTAAGGCCGCCAACAGGGCCGGCGGGTCGGCAGTGTCGCGCGCCAGTGCCACCGTCTCTTCGATCCGGGCTATGCCGTCCCGGGCACCGACCCATGACCTCATCACTCCATAAATGGCCAACACTCGGATCCCAAGTAACGGCGTCATATCGGTACCGATGTCGGCATCATGCGCCAGCAGTTCCCGCGACCACGCAAGGCCTTCGGCGATGTGGGCGTGTACAAACCAGAGCGAACTGAGACCATCTACGATCTCGAATGCCTTCTGCAGGTCACCGCTCTCCATGCTCCAGGTGAGCGCCGAGCGGTAGTTCGGCATGTCGGCTTCAGTTGACCAGAGAAGTCGTTCAAACTCTTCTCTCGACAACTTGTCAGAGAGCCGGGCGGCCCTTTCGATGAAAAAGTCACGGTGCCGCCGGCGCACGAGATCTGCATTGTCGGACTCCGCCAGCTTCTCGATCGCATACTGGCGCACGTACTCCAGAAGCCGATACCTCGTTGCGGGAGAGGCATTTTCGGTAAATACCATCGACTTGTCGACCAGCAGGCTAAGCAACTCTACGACTTCCGCCTGATGCACTCCTTCTCCAGCTCCGACTGCCCGTGCGCCGTCGAGATCGAAACCCGACGTGAACACGGCGAGTCTGCGAAGCAGGGATCGCTCGGATTCAGTCAACAATGCATAGGACCAGTCGACGGAGGCGCGTAGCGTCTGTTGGCGACGCATCGCAGTGCGGGTTCCTCCGGTCAACAGCCTGAATCTGTCTTGGAGACCGTCGAGTATCTCACCGGCTGACAGTGACCGCACTCGTGCGGCAGCCAGTTCGATGGCCAACGGTATACCGTCCAGACGGCGACAGATCTCTTCGACCGCGGGCATGTTGTCCTCGGTCAGCTGAAACGCGGGGCGCGCATGGCGTGCACGGTCGGAAAATAATTCTACGGCCTCGTCAGCCAAACTCAGTGACGGCACCCGCCACGTCACCTCGCCGGCCACCCCGATCGGCTCACGGCTGGTAGTCAACAGAGCAAGGTGGGCGCAGTCCTGCTGCAGCGCAGTGATCATCGCGGCGGTCGCGTCGAGCAGATGTTCACAGTTGTCGAGCACGATCAGCATCCGACGGTCACCGACGAATCGAACAATGGACTCGAAAGTTGACCGACCGGGATGGTCGGCTAGTCGCAAAGCGCGTGCAACGACGGCGGGAACATCACCCGGTTCTGCGATCGGGGCAAGATCAACCCAGCACGCATCGTTCTCGAAGTCCTCGGTTCGTTGGCTCGCGATCTGCAGGGCCAACCGTGTCTTGCCAACGCCGCCAGCCCCAGTCAATGTGACGAGCCGATTATCCGCGAGAAGGTTCTCGACCTCATCGATCTGACTCTGCCGTCCGACGAATGTCGTGAGTTGTTGCGGAAACCTCTGCGGGCCAATGGCACTGGACAGACGGAGCGGAGGAAATTCGTTGGATAGCTCGGGATGGCACAGCTGCATCACCTGCTCAGGACGGTGTAGCGAGCGCAGGGGGTGACTGCCGAGGTCCGTCAGCCAGGCATCCGGAGGCAGCACGTCTGCCACCAAGGCCGCGGTGGCACCAGACAGTACGGTTTGACCACCGTGGGCGAGGTCACGCAAGCGCGCGGTGCGGTTGATTGTGGGCCCGATGTAGTTCGCCTCGTTTCTGAACTGGATCTCGCCGGTGTGGAGGCCGATTCGCATGCGGATCGGAGCCAGCGACGCACGCTGCAAGTCCAGTGCACACGCGACGGCGTCGCTGGCGCGTGAGAACGCGACGACGAAGCTGTCACCCTCGCCTTGCTCCATCGGCCGAACGCCGTGGTGTTCCGTGACGAGAATGCCCAACGTGCGATCCAAGCACTCGAACGCGGCGGTCATATCTTCGGGCTGGGCTTCCCATAGCCGCGTGGAACCCTCGACGTCTGCCAGCAGCAGCGTCACGGTTCCGGTCGGCAAATCAGTCACGCCCAGGTCGCTCCAGTTGACTGGCGGCGTATCCGCACGTGGGTCAGTCCCGCTCATGCTAGCCATCATGAGGTTGCGCTGAATAGCAAAACATCAGCATGATCGCTTACTTTCTGGCGCAGGTGCCGACTTCCTCAGCACGTTGATGGCCAGGAGATCGACGACTGAACGCCAAACGGGCGGGCCCGAAGGCCCGCCCGTTCTCATGTCTAACGATCAGTGATTGCAGCTTGTGGCGGCGACGCAAGTCAGCGACTTGTTCGTGTTGGACGGCTTGGCGCTCGACACCTTGGCGGTGGGTCCGTCCCCGGCGATGGCCTTGGGGAGGGCGCCCGGCAGGTCCTTCTCGTCCGGGAGGATCTTGTTGCCCAGGTACTGATTCGAGTACTTCTGCGTCTGGTTGTAGTAGTACTTGCCGGCGTTGACGTTCAGCTCGCCCTGGATCACCCCGTTGGTGCCCTTGCTGGGATCGGCGTAGTTCGCCGTACCAAAGTTGGTGTGGTACACCTCGCCCAGCGGGCTGTCATCGAGCGTCTTGTTGACACCGGGCGTCTGGTTGAACACCTTGTCGCCGACGGCCTGCGCGGCCCGGACTCCCGGCGCCGGGTTGTCGAACGCAGGCCTACCCACCGCGTTGCCCGACGCGCTGGAGTCCGCGGACGCCAGCCCTGTCGGCAAGGCCACCGCCAACGCGCCGCCCGCGATGACACCCCCAACCAACGTCCGCGTCCGCACCGACCGATCGGACAACTTCCGATGTTTTGCCATGCCTGTAACCTCTCGTGAGTGGCGTTGCGCCGCAGCTAAATTGGGCCTATCCGGCTGACATTGCCGCTGGCCCGCCAGCGAACCTAAGGCACCACGGGCGCCTGCGATAGGTAGTGGCGGTGTTGTTCATTTGCTGTTCGGCACACGATCATGAGAATTCACAGCTCGTACACAGGGATGCGCCGAGTACGTGAAAACGCAACGGCCCCCTCCGTTTTGGAGGGGGCCGTTGCGCCGGATCAGACGTTACTTGTCCTTGTTGTCCTTGGTGCTCGTGTTGTCACTGGTACCGGAATGGGCGTTGCCGGCCTTGGCCGCTGAGGCGCTGGCGGTGTCGCTGCCGGCGGTGCCAGCCTTGGCGGTCTCCTGCTTGCTCGCACCGGCCTTGGTGGTGGGCTTGAAGGCTTTCTCGAGGTTCTTTGTGGCCTTCTCGACGAACTTCTCGCCGGCCGACTTCTTCCGCTCGGTGGCACGTGCCTTCGGCGCGAACTTGTTCGAGGTTCCCGCGGTAGCACCGCTGGTGGTATCCGAGTCAGCGGTCGGTGTCGTATCCGACTTCTCCTCGGCTGCAGGCTCTTTGATTTCCTTGATCTCTTTGGTCTCGACCTTGGGGGTCAGGTTGAGGTCGAGCTTCGGCAGCTTGGGCAGCTCGAACTTCGGCGCCTCGGGCTTGGAGACCTCGACGGCCGGCGTGACCGGAGTGGTCGCGCCCTCCTCGCCGGTCTCTTCGGTAGCGCCTTCCACATCCTTGACGTCAAGAGTCTTGGCAAGCTTCGACTCAGCTGGCGCCTCGAGCTGTTCCGCCAGCTTTTTGATCGGCGACTCAATGTCGAGCTTCGGCGTCGGCAGGCTCAGGAGCTTGCTGACGTTCGGCAGAGTCGTTGAGTTGACGTTGGATTCGGTTTCCGACTCCGCTTCGGTCTTTTCCGCTGCCGACAGGAGGCTGACGCTGGCGGTGTCCGCATCGGGCTCAGCCGGCGCGGTCAGCTGCTTCACGACCTCAACGACGTACTTGACAGCGCCAACAACGCCCTCGCTGTAGAAGGCCGCATTTAGCCCCTTGGCCAACGCACCCACGGCGTCGTCCGGCAGGTTGTCGTTGATGATGCTGTAGGCCACATAGGCCGCCCCGCCCGCGAAGAATTCGTCGACGCGCTTCGTCAGCTGGAGCCGCTCCAACCCAGGAACAGAGTCAATGAGCGCCGGACCGATCTCCGCGGCGACCTGGAAGAACGGCACCAGGCCGGACTCCCAGAAGACATTGTCCAAATCACCGAAGGGCAGCAAGTTGTCCGTGACATAGTAGGCGAGGCCGGTGAATCCGTCGTGGCACACCGCACCATCAGCGGCGCAATTGCCTGGGGCTTCAACCCATTCGTTGGCCTCATTGCCGGCCTTATCGTAGAACTGGACGTCGGCGCCCATATCGCCAACGGTGGCGCGGACAAGTTCGCCGTCCACCTTTTTGTAGAGAGGCAGCTTGTCCAAGTCGTAGAGGAGCGCGTCGTCTGGCGTATCCACACCCGGATATGCGAGCTCGCCCTTCTCATTGAGGACGTAGCCAGCCGTGGGCGCGACCACAACACCTGGATTGGCGATCCCGCCATATCCGTTTAGGAAGGACTCGAGGGCGCCGTCAAGCGTGACCGACAGCAGGTTGAGTTGTTCCGCGGTCAGTGTCCGCTGCGCGGGAGCTTCCGCAGTCGAAGCGGCCACCGTGATCTCGTCGCGGGGAACGAACAACGCAGGGGTCCCGGCGACAAGCGCGCCAGCGCTGAGGAGGGCGACACCAGTGGTGACAAGCGGACGGACTGCCATGTGGGTGGGGCCCCTTTATCTCGAGCGTGAACTGGATTCCTGAGAATCCGCGCAGGTACCTGCATAGAACCTTAAAAGTCCTTGAGAAGGGTAATTCCCGTCACCCCCTCCCGCAACCTTCTTCTACGCGGGCAGGAGCGGCTGGCAGACCGCTGCAGCGCCTCCATTAGCGGCGTAACTCGCACCAAGGATTTCGATGCAGAACGGGACATTCCCGGCCGCTCGGTCGCTAGCTAATTTCGAATACCGTCGCGCCCAGACCCCGCCGCGGACAAAGGTGCGGGTGACCGACTGCGGAATCCGTTGTAAGCGCACCGGCTGCGCCGCTCCGGCACACTTCCGTGTGGTTGATCTAGGTCGACGCGACCCGGCGTCCAGCGCCCGCATTTCCCTAGGTCATCCCGTATGACAGTCACGTCCGTCGTCATCGATCCCGACCGCCACTCACGCACGATCCCCGCCCCAACATTCGCGCCGCGACGACGCACCGGGACGGCACCCGTGATCCGCCGATCATCCCTAGATGGCGGCGACGCTCCTGCCGGTCAAATTCGACCGTGGCCGCCATTCATTCAAAACACCTCCAACGGAAAAAGACATCGGGAAACGTCTGACATGTCGCCGCCTTACGCCGAGGTCAATAACCCCTGGTCACAGGCCTGTAGCGAACTTTCCGGACACTCAATAACCTGAGAAAAATCTGAGAGCCGATCGGGCGAGAAAAGCATGGCCCCTGCCGATTCGGGCAGAGGCCATGTTTCTAGCGCCGCGGACTACTTGTCGCTGCTGTCCTTCTCGCCACCGGTGGCCTTGTCCACGGCGTCCTTCAGCTTGTTGAGGAACTTCTTGCCGTTGTAGTCGTCCTTCGGCTTGCTGTTCCCGATCAGAACGTGTGGCGTCACCTTGTTGCCAGTCTTGGTGTCTGTACCGCCAGCGTCCTTGACTTCGCCGTCTTCCTGGGCCGCAACCTCTTTCACCTTCGGCTTGAGGTCCAGATCCAGTTTCGGCACCTCAAACTTCGGAGCTTCGATCGTGGGTAGCTCGAACTTCAGGGGTTGGAGGTTCGTCCCCTCCACCTTGGGAGTGGATTCGACATCCCCTTCCACCGCGCCCTCGTCCTCGGCGTCTACCTCTTCGAGCAGCTTCGGCGCGGTCGGAGCCTGGAACTTCTTCAACGGCGACCCGAACTCGGGCAGCTTAAGCAACGAACCCACCTCCGGCAGACTCGTTGAAGTCAACTCGGACCCTTTGCTCGCCAGCAGGGTGGCGGATTCGGTTCCGCTTGTGACCGCATCCTCGACTTCGGCGGTCGACGAAACCACTCCAATCGACTGGAGCACGTAGGTGACAGCGCCCGTAATACCACCGTCGAAGAAGGCGTCGTTCAGACCCTTGAACCAGGTGCCCACTGGCCCGTCCGGCAGGTTGTCGTCGATCAAATTCTGGACCAGAAGCGTGACGCCGCCATCGAAGAAGTCATCGACGCGCGTCGCCAGGTCAAGACGGCCGCCAGTGGGGTCGATTGAGTCGATCTCGTCAGCGATCCTGCCCGTAAAGTCGTGCGCCACACCGGTGAAGCCTTCTTCGAAGAAGACTTGGTCGATCGGGCGGCCGGCGGTACGCACATCAATATCCGGGATGATCTGGTCAACGATCCAGTAGGCAGCACCGACGAATCCATCGAGGCAGACCGCACCATCCGCGTCGCAACTACCAGTGCCGTCGCCAGTGACAAGCGCACCATGACCAATAAAGAACGCGTCCGCCAGCGTCGCTGCTGCCGCCAGCAGATTGATCTGCTCGACAGTCAACTTGCTAGGTGCTTCGGCCGCGGTCGGGGCGGCGACCGTCACCTGGTCGTGCGGGACGAACAATGCGGGAGTCCCGGCGACGATCGCGCCGGCGCTGAGAAGTGCGACACCCGTGGTGACGAGCGGACGTACAGCCATGTAGTAAGCCCCTTATCTAGGAGGACGAGGACGGCCGTTTCCCAGAATCCGCACCAGCACCAGCGGCAACTTAGAAACTGCTGAGAATGCTAAGGGCCGGTCCACCCTCCTGCAACCGATAAACACTGGGAATCACTAACTGATCCGGGTGTTCTCGCGTCACGAACAGATCGCCATATTGCCGATCGATCGACAGATATCGCGCCGTCCACCCGAAGAAACTCACGCATAGATCGGCGCCAGCCGAACCCGCCCCTCCGAACAGCAACTCCGCAGGTCATAGAGCTTAGTCTCGCTGGCCGGTTCTCCAGATCGCCGCTCACCCAATCCGACACAAGTCATTTGATTGCAAATGCAATGAATCGAATCCGGCCATCGTTTCGCCACTATCATTGCATTACGCAATAGTTGCTCGGCAGAAGTTCGGGACGTATGCTTCGGGCCCGCCCGCCATTTATTGCCGATGCAATGAAAATGTAGCGACGAAAATGCGCACTGAGGCAATTGCACACGTTGGGCAATGCTCCCGAAAATATTGCCTCAGCCGTTGTTCGAGGGGTCGTCGCGCTCCGCGGGTGCTGTTCCTTGTGAAGCCGGGCGCTCACCGCGAATGTTCTTGGCCCAGGCTCGCACTCCGTCGAGCATTCCGCCCGGAACCAAGCCCGCCCGATGCTCACCCGAAGTACGTTCGCGTCCAAACGCTTTCGGAGTGAAGTCCAAACTCTTGCGCACCAGCGGACGGGACGTCTGGGCGCGCGCAGGCTCAGGCTGAGGCGCCGATGCGGCCGCAGAGCCACTGTCGCGCAAGATGTTTGCCCCCTCCTCCACCCCGGCGGTGAAGTCGTGAACGAAGCGCTCGGTTTCCGCGCGTGTCGGGATGAGGCGGGCCGGGGTGTACTTCTGCGGGTTGGCCAGCGGGTCGTTGTCGGGGTAGCCGTAATCGACCACCGCTCGCAGCGCGGGGGTGGCCGCGTCGGCCAACAGGTTGCCCGGCTCTCCGAACGCCCGCAGCGGTGACACCAGCGGCAGATTCTCGGACTCATAGCCGACATAGGTGGTGTCGTCGACCTTGCTGATCCGTACCGTTCCGTCGGCCGTGTGCCGCACGACGGTGCCGCCCGTATCCAGAGTTTCCTGGCACGAGGCGTCGCAATCACGCACGTTGCCCTGGGCGTCGATCGGGAAATCCAGGCTGTCCTGGTTGAGCCGGCGGTCGAGGTAGGCCATCAACGAGTTGGCCATCGCGGGTGCATTCCACAGGTAGGCCGGGATGTTGGAGTTGATGTCGTACTCGTAGACCACGTTGACCACCGGGACGCCCGGATCCGTCGGTGTCGGAATCGGATCGACGCCGATCAGGGCGAAGAACGGCAGCCTCGTTCCGAATCCCCCGTTGGGGCTGGCCACGTTGTTGTCGAGGATATACAGCGTGGGCTGGGTAGCCACCGGATCGTGGGTCAGCTTGCCGTACGTCAGCAACAAGCTCGCATTGGCCGCACCCCAGCCCGAGGACAGCACCACATTGTCGTCGTCATCGCGGTTGTCCCGAATGGCCCGATGAATCCCGAACGGGCCGGTGAAGAAGTTGGCGACGACGGGCTCGTCCTGTCCCTGGCGGTACAACCCGCCGTAGAAATCCGCGACGCCGTCGCCGCCGGGATTCGTCGAGCTCGCACCGATGATGAGCGCGGACAGTTGCACCGCTGTCATCGGCGGCATCGCCCCGAGTGCGGCCGCCGTCGCCAACGCCATACCGCCCAGAAGTGACGTCGGCAAAGCGCGCCCGCCCCAGCGTCGTGTCATGCCGCCACCTCTCAGCCCAGTGAATGAGCAGAAGCTACCCGACGGCAGACGACACCGTCAGCAAATGGCGCCTAGCGGGGCACGGCGATGCGTATCCCGGCCAGCATCACCTGAGCGTCGGCCATGTAGGTCTTGTTGTTGGGCGCCGTACTCTGCGCGAGCGCCACCACGTTCCACACCTTCGACCCGAGCGGCACCATCACCGACACCCCGGTCACGTAGATCGTCTTGCTGACGTCCCGGCTGGGCGGCAAGGTGTAGTTGGCCATCAACGCCGGGAACCCGCAGATCTCGGCCGGAACCTTGGTGATGTTCTGGGCTCCACCGGCTTGGAATCCCTCGATGGTGTCATTCAGCAGATCCTTGGGCGGCCGGTCGCCGTCGGTCGCGTCCCCGGTCGCCACCGACACGGCCGGATTGGTCACGCCGTCACCGAGCGACGTGTTGCGCAGAACCAATTTGACTGCGTCCTTTGCCAATTCGGGCACCGGTTCCCAGCCCGGCGGCTGCGCGATACGCACCCTGGGCTCGCCGGCGGCGGTCCCGGGCAGCTCGATCCAGCGATCCGAATGCAGCTGCTCGCAGGTCTGGGCTTTGTATCCGGATCCGGGCGCGTTCGGGTCAGCCGAACCCGACGAGTGAGAGGCCGGTTCGAACCCGGCCGTCGCGGTACCGTCGACCGTCGTCGAGCACCCGCTGAGTATCAGCGCGGCCGCCGACACGACCAGACCCGCGACCCGCCTCTTGTCCCCCATCGCTGACAGAGACTACGCGAGCCCGACTCGGCGTGAATATCCGGCGAGACCTGCGAAATGGTCGTTCACGGCCCGGCCATACGACCATTTCGTCGGTTTCGCGGAGTGGGTTGCCAACCCCTGGAGAGCAACGCCGTGCGGGCTTCCGCCACGATCGCTGCGGCGCAGTCCTCCTTGACGACGTGAATGACGTGCCAGCCCAGCCGCTGCAACACCCGATTGACGCGCACATCGAGGACATACTGGTGCCGGCTGGTCAGGTGCTGTTCGCCGTCACACTCGGCGCCGACCTTGAAATCCTCCCAACACATGTCGATGCGGCGGACATATGAGCCGTCGTGGTCATAGATCGTGAATTGGGTGGTGGGACACGGCAGCCCGGCGTCGACGAACAGCAGCCGCAGTCGGGTTTCCGGCAGCGACTCGGCACCGCCGTCGACGAGTGGGAGCGCCACGCGCAGCCGTCGTCGCCCACGTACACCGGGGTGCTGTTTGGCGATCAGCATGACGCCTTCGGCAGAGAAGGGGTGGGCGTTCATGAGTGCATCGAGCCGCTCGACCGCTTTGCCGCGTGGGAGGTGACGGGCGAGGTCGAATGCCGTGCGCTCCAGGGTGGTGACCGGGACACCCGCCACGGTGGTGACCTCGTCCTCATGCAGGGTTTCGGCGCGGACGATCAATCCGCGCTGAGGTCTGGCGGTCCCGATGAGTTCGACCGGGGCATCGTCGTCCACCCATTTCGCCCCGTGAAGCGCCGAGGCAGCAACGCCGGCGACGACGGCGCCTGGCGAAGCGAGGGTCGCGCCGAGGATCCGGTCACGGAGGGACACCGCGTGACGCAACGGGACGTAGACGCCGTGATAGATCGGCCGATAGCGATGTCTCAGCTGAGATCTGGTCAGGTGGCCGGCGGCGATGGCAGCACTGCCGACGAACGGAATTCGCACACTTTCTTGGACGCACGCGGCACCGGTTCGGCTCCAACTACATCGAGATCGGCGAGATGGTCGACCTGTGCCCGGCGGAACGACCATTTCGCGGGTTTCGGCGCGGCCCGTCGCCGTGGGCGCGAATACGAGTCAGCGACGCCGCGAGTGCAGGTAGTCGCCGACCACCGCGGCACCCAGGCCGTCGAGATCAGGCACCACCACACGGCCCTGCACTCGGCGGGCCACCTGATCGATGAAATCGGCCAGGCCCGGATCAGAGCCCAGCCGGAAGATCGTCACCTGCGCGCCGAGCCGGGCCACCTCGTCGAATCCGCGCACGGTGTAGCCGATGGTGCGGGGGTGCGGCGGGTAGTCGAAGAACACCTCAGACCCATGGCCGTCACCGAAGTCCTCCAGGTGCGCGGTGGGTTCGCCGTCGGTCACCACCAGCACGACCGGCTGGGCATTGGGATGACGACGCAGGTGCCGGGTCGCCAAGGCCAGCGCATGGTGCAGGTTGGTGCCCTGCTCGTAGACCCCCTCCAGGCCCGTCAGCTCGGCTGCGGTCACGGTGCGGGCGTACCGGCCAAAGGCGATGATCTGCAACTCATCTGAGCGGAAGCGCGTGCTCACCAGATGGTTGAGCGCCAGTGCGGTGCGCTTCATCGGCAGCCAGCGGTTCTCCATCACCATCGAGAAGCTGGTGTCCACCAACAGCGCCACACACGCCTGGGTGCGGGTCTCCGTCTCGGAGATCTCCACATCCTCGACCGCGAACCGGATGGGCCGCTCGGCGATCCCGGTGCCGGCCTGGCGCAGCACAGCGTTGGTCACCGTGCGGGTGACGTTCCACGGCTCGGTGTCGCCGAACTGCCAGGGCCGGGTGGCCCCGGTCAGCTCCCCGGCCGCGCCTGCCCGACGCGTATCGCGTTCGCCGTGCCGGCCCGAAAGCCGTTGCGCCACATCACGCAGCGCGGTCTGACCGAGCTGGCGCATGGCCTTGGGCGACAACCTCCATTGACCGTCCGAGCCGCGGTCGATGAAACCCTGGTTTACCAGAGCTTTTTCGAGCTCGGACAAGGTGCGGGCGTCGATCGCGGCGTCGTCACCGAGTTGCCGGGCCAGCGCCTCGAGGTCCACATCGTCCATCGACGCCCCGGAGTAGCTCTGCGACAACGCATCGGCCAGCTGCTCCAACTCGGCGATGTCAGACAGTGCCTGGGCACCCTCCCCCATACCCAGCGGGTCGCCGCCGGAGAACCGCTCGGAACCGGTCCAATCCTCGCCCGGCCGGGCGGCCTGCAGGTGCGCGTCGAGCCGGTCCAGCGCGTTCATCAGCGACGGCGAACCGAAAGCCTGCTGCGCCAAGGCATCCAGCTCGGCTCGCTGCTCGGCCGACAGGCTGTTGCGGAACCGTTGCGCGGCGGCGGCCCGCTTGGCCAGCGAGTCCAGCAGCTCGTCGATGTTCTGCGGGCCCTCCGGGAAGAACTCGCCGTGCTTGTCCATGAAGTCTTGAAAGTCCTGCGGGGTGTCCTCACCGCGCGCGTGCTTGTCCAGCAGATCGTTGAGGTCGTCGAGCATGTCGTTGACCCGCTGCCGGTCCTCGTCGGTGGCGTTCTCCAACGCCTCCTTCATGCCGGCGAACCGTTGATCCAGCATCTCCCGGCCGAGCAGATCCTTGATCTGCTCGTACTTCTGCCGTGCCTCGGGGCTGCGCCAGTCGTAGTCGGCGAGTTCCTGAACTGCCTTCGCCGGTGACGGCGAGAGCGCCTCCATCTGCAGTTCGCCGAACCGCGCGTCGTCGTCGAGGGCGCGGGCCAGCTCCTTGCGTTCGGCCAGCACGGCCTCGTCGAGCAGCTTCTTGATCTCCTGCAGCGTGCCGTCAAGGTTGTGCCGCTGCAACAACTCCCGGCGCTTCCGGTTGGCCTCGGCGGCCAGCCGGTCAGTACCGCGCATCCCCTCGGTGCCGCGACGCATCAGCTCGGACAGCGCGCGACGCGGCGAGCTGCCCTCCATGACGCTCTGACCGATCTGCTCGAGGGCGTCGCGCAGATCGATCGGCGGTGCCAGGGGGTCGGGGCCACCGGTGTATCGCGAATACCGCGAGGTGTGCCCGTGTCCCCGACCGGGATCAGCCATAGACCGTCTCGCCCTCCCCCGTCACCTTGTCCACCCGCTTGGCCAGATACAAGGCCTCCAAGGCCAATTCGACGGCCGCGGCCCGCTCACCGATGGACACCGCACCCAACCGGGACGCGAGTGTGTCGACGACCGCCAGATCGGGCAGCGCGGCCAGGACGTCCTTGGCCGACACTCGTTCACCGGTGGTCACCGGCGAGCCCTCCTCGACCGCGGCCACCAACGGCGCGACGTCGATACCGCCCAGCAGCCGCTGCGCGGTGTCGGCGGTGGCGCGCCGCAGCAGGTGCTCCAGCACCGCCTGCTCGCGCCCCTCCTCGCCCGTCTCGAACTCCAATTTGCCTCGCAGCACGTCGATCACCGTGGCCAGGTCGACCACGCGGGCCACCGGATCGTCCTCGCCGAGGATCGCCGAGCGGTGCCGCGCCGAGGCCGCCACGGTCTCGGCCGCGGCGATCGCGAACCGGGCCGATACACCGGAACGCTGGTCGATCGAGCTCGATTCCCGCAGATTGCGGGCGAACCGGGCCAGCACGCCGAGCAGGTAATCGGGGACCTCGGCGGCCAATTGGGCCTCCTGGCGGATCACCCCGATCTCGTCATCGATCTCCAGCGGGTAGTGCGTACGGATCTCGGCGCCGAACCGGTCCTTGAGCGGCGTGATGATCCGGCCGCGGTTTGTGTAGTCCTCCGGGTTGGCGCTGGCCACGACGAGCACATCCAGCGGCAGTCGCAACGTGTAGCCGCGGACCTGAATGTCGCGTTCCTCCATCACGTTGAGCATCGACACCTGAATCCGCTCGGCCAGGTCGGGCAGCTCGTTGACCGCGACGATGCCGCGGTGCGCCCGCGGGATCAGCCCGTAGGCGATCGTCTCCGGGTCGCCGAGGCTGCGGCCCTCGGCCACCTTGATCGGGTCGATGTCGCCGACAAGGTCAGCCACGCTGGTGTCGGGGGTGGCCAGCTTCTCGGTGTACCGCTCGCTGCGGTGACGCCATTCGATCGGCAGATCGTCACCCGAATCGGCCGCCCGGCGGATCGACTCCGGAGTGATCGGGCTGTACGGATGCTCGCCCAACTCAGACCCGGCGATCACCGGCGTCCACTCGTCCAGCAGGCCCGTCAACGCACGCAGCAGCCGCGTCTTGCCCTGACCTCGTTCGCCCAGCAGTACGACGTCATGACCGGCGATCAAGGCCCGCTCCAGCTGCGGGATCACAGTGTCTTGGAAACCGAGAATCCCAGACCAAGGGTCGCGCCTATCCGCGAGCGCGGCCAGCAGGTTCTCCCGAATCTCAGCTTTCACGCCCCGCTCACGATGGCCGGAGGCACGCAGCTCACCGACGGTCCGGGGCAGATCCTTGGGTTGGCTCACCACTCCACGCTACGACTGAACGCGCGAGCACACATCGCCACCCGCCAGAATCCGAGCCGCCGCAGGTGACCACACAGCCCGACATAGTCGTTGTCCGAGCGTCGCGACCGGTAGTCTGCGCTCCATGCCGTTGGCTAGCGGTCAGGAATTCGCAGGGTTCACCATCGTGAAGTTGGTGGGCACTGGTGGCATGGGCGAGGTCTATCTGGCGTCCCACCCGCGGTTGCCCCGCGAGGACGCTCTCAAAGTGCTGCCCATCAGCGTCAGCTCGGACAACGAATTCCGGCAGCGGTTCATCCGCGAGGCCGACATGGCCGCCACCCTGTGGCATCCGCACATCGTCGGCGTGCACGACCGCGGCGAGTTCGAGGGCCGGCTGTGGATCTCGATGGACTACGTCGACGGGCACGATGCCGCCAAGCTGCTGCATGACCAGTACCCCAAGGGCATGCCGGCCGAGGACGTCATCGAGGTCGTCACCGCCGTCGGCGACGCGTTGGACTACGCACATCAGCGCAAGTTGCTGCACCGTGACGTCAAGCCGGCCAACATCCTGCTCACCAGCAAACAAGGCACCAAGCGCCGCATCATGCTGACCGACTTCGGCATCGCGCGCCGGGCCGATGAGGTCAACGGACTCACCTCGACCAACATCACCGTGGGTTCGATGTCCTACACCGCCCCCGAGCAGTTGATGGGCCAGCCTCTCGACGGTCGGGCCGACCAGTACTCGCTGGCCGCCACCGCCTACCGGCTGTTCACCGGCACTCCGCCGTTTGCACACAGCAACCCGGCCGTGGTGATCAGCCACCACCTGAACTCGCCGCCACCCAAACTGGCCGACAGCAAACCCGAACTGGCCGTGTTCGATTCGGTGATGGCCAAGGCACTGTCCAAGGACGCCAAGGATCGGTACGACACCTGTCACGACTTCGCCGTCGCACTCGCCGAGGCGGCCGCCGGCACCACGGCTGACCTGAACACCACCAAGCCCATCGTCGATCCGGCACTGCCCACCGCACCGCTGGTGATCCCGAAGCCGCTGAGCCCGCCTCCTGCCCCGCCGTCGCCGTCGAACCCGCGACCGCTGCAGCCGTCGGAACCGCCCGTGTTCACCTCGTCGTGGGCGGGCAACGAATCCTCCTCCAGCAAACCTGTTGCGGGAGGCACGCCCGTCGGGATACAAGGCCCAGGCGGGCCGGTCGCCCCCGGGCCGGTCGGCCCTCCGCTCGGACCGCCGCAGACCAACTTCGGGCCGCCTCCGCTGCCGCACAACCCGATCCCCAAGAAGTCCAGCAATCGGCGCAACTTGCTCTTGGCTGCCGGCGCGATCGGCGCGGTCGTCCTGCTGGTCGGCGGTATCACGATGGCCATGAAGTCCGATAACAACAACGGCGGCGGGGGTGCGACGACCTCGGCGGTTGCCACGGATACGTCCGACGCGGAAACCACCACCTCACCCAAACCCGCGGGGCACGCCTTCACGATCGCCGACTACATCAAGCAGAACGGCATTGTCGAAACCCCGGTCCACCGCGGCGATCCGGGCGCTCCGGTGTTCACCATGCCGACGCCTCCTGGATGGGTCGATGCCGGTCCTCGCACGCCGGCCTGGGCCTACTCGGCGATCGTCAACGACCCGGTCAATCCGGCCGAGCCGCCGTCGGTGGTCTCGCTGATCTCCAAGCTCGCCGGCGACGTCGACCCCAACAAGCTGCTCGAGTTCGCCCCCAACGAGCTGCAGAACCTGACCGACTACAAGCCGACCGGCGAGGTGACCCGCGGGAACATCAGCGGGTTCCCCACGGTCCACCTGGCCGGCACCTACGCCAAGGGCGCCCAGCGTCGGGCGATCGCCCAAACGACCATCGCGATCCAGGCACCCGGCAACGTGTACGTGCTGCAGATCAACGCCGACGCCACCGAGCGCGACAAACAAGCGCTGACCGACATCAACAAGGCGATCGAGGCGCAGGCCACCATCACCCTGCCCTGAATCAGCCGCGTTCAGGTACCCGGTACCCTGAGTATCGTGAATTCGCTCGATTGGCGTGGCCGGCCGGCCACCGTGCACTTCGGCCCAGCATCTTTGCAGTCCAGGGCACTCGGCTGGACCAGCGCGATCTTCGTCCGCCCATTGCTGGGTCTGCTGACCCTGATCGGGATGGGCATCAACCGCGTCGCGCCCGCTCTGCTGCAGCGCGCGCACCTCGACGTCATCGACCGGCCGCTGCGGGCCATCAAGCCGCTGCCCGGCACCGAGTTGACGCCCGTGGCGCTGCCCAACTGCCCGGCCGAATGGGTGGTCGCTCCCGAGGCCCGCGACTCCGATCTGGTGATCGTCTACCTGCACGGCTCGGCGCTGGTAACCCTCGGCCTGAACTCGCATCGGCGTTTCGTGTCGAAGCTGTCGGCCAGTACCGGGGCGCGCGTGCTCAACGTCGGCTACCGGCTGGCCCCCCAAGCCGACATCGACGATGCCGTCGCCGACGGACTCGACGGCTACCGCTTGGCGTTGTCGCTCGGGTTCGAGCCCAATCGAATTGTGCTGGCGGGTGATTCGGCCGGCGGGCTGATGGCCGCCGACACCGCCCTGGCCGCGCGGGACGCCGGACTGCCGGTTCCCGCCGCGCAGGTGCTGCTCTCCCCGTTGACCTCATCTGACATGGATCTGAAATACCGTGCGCTGCAAGAGCATAAAGATGTGCTCTTCCCGTTCATGACGGTGAAGTTCATCTACGACGTGTTCGCCACGGTCAACGGAACCCGACCCACACCCGTGATGCCGCCCGAGGCAGACCTGCACGGGCTCGGGCCGTTCCTGCTCCAGGTCGGCACGCACGAGATGCTGCTGAACGACACCTTCGCCCTTGCCGACAAGCTGCAGGCTGCCGGTGTTCCGACGTGGGTTCAGGTGTGGGACAGGGCGATGCACATGTTCCAGCTGAGCTTCGACATCAACCCCGATGCGCGCCACGCGGTCGAGGAGATCACGTCGTTCATCGCGTACGCGACCGCCGAGGTCGAGGACGAGGCAAGCGCTTAAAAGGCTTGGCGCTTGTCTTGCGCGGGTTTGCCTCGCGCGCCGCTTTCGCTCTGCCTTGCGCGCCGTTTTCTGATATGGAGATCGTTTTGTCAAGGGGCAGGGTGAAGCGGCGG
>MSTD01000047.1:13257-45997 GCA_001942045.1 Mycolicibacterium porcinum | reverse complement strand
TACCTCGTCGGCGGCACGTTCACCGGAAAGGTCTCCGGCGGCGGCGGGGGATCCGCGAGGGCAAGGGGCGCAATCGCTACAGGTGCCAACATGCAGACTGCAGCCAGGGGGGCAAAACGACTCAACATGCGTGAACTAGCGCCTCTCGTGGTTCTGGCCCTGTCGTTCCGCGACGCGCCGTGGTCGCCAGAACCCAACGGGTCCAAGGAATCTGTCGCGACGAATCATTAACCGGTTGCGTTTCGATTCGGTGAACAACGACCCAACAGTTGCCGCCGCCTTCCCGTCCAGCTGGCGTCCCCGAACCTGTGAGGTTGCTGGGAAACCGCATGCGCCGCAGCGCAATACATATATGAGGTATCGGAGCCGGTGACCGGCACACAATGGACGACGCGTGGAGGGTACGGGTTGGTCGGTTGTTCACCTTTTGGACATGTGAACCCTCGACCGTGTGGTGATCCGGGGGGTAAGGCGGATGCGTCGAGCAGGCGCGGCCGTCGAACGTGGCGCCTGGCGCCTAACTGCTACCGACTGACGGAGGAATCGTTGAAGTCGACTCAGGTATACGAGCGAGGGTTCGTGTCGCTACTCATTGCCTTCGGCATCGGTTTCGCTGCCATGCCCATCGCCGTCGCCGAACCGGGCGATGAGGCCGGTGCCCCGGGGCCGGTGGCGCCCGCAGTGCCCGAGTTGCCGCCGGTGACGGCCGGTGCGCCGGCTGTGGGGCCGGCACCGGTTCCGGTTGCCAGCACGGATGACCCTGGCGTGCCTGCGGTTACGGCCTGCTCGACGTTCGCCAACGCGCTCGACTCTGCGTCGACGTTCTACGGTGACTTCGCGGATTCCATCGAAGGGGTGGAGCGCCCGGATTACGGCGATCCGACCATCAGCACGACGAACACCAGCGGCCGCACGGCGCTGCGAGAAGCCGCCGCGTCGGCGATGAGCGCCGCCGGCACGCCCGGACTCTCGCCCGATATCGCCAATCCGATGCGCTCTTGGTCTTTCGGGGCCACCAAGCTGCTCCTGAAGATGGGGTTGCGGACCGGCGGCCAGTCTCTCAACGACACGGCCACCCAGCTCAACAACGACGCCACCAATGCACAGATGGCCTGTGCCGCTGCGGGAACCCACGCCTGACGGCGAGCTCAACCACCATGTGCGCGGTGAACCGCGCCGTCAGTAAAGGAACGCCGTGATCCGGCTTGCGATTTCGTTGCTCATGCTCGTTCTGCTGGCAGCCGGCTGCGCCGGCAACGGCGACAAGGCCCAGGGCCCACCGAAGGAGGTGCCCAAGTCGGCCCTCGAGGGGCTGCTGCTCACCACCGACCAGGTCGATACCGTGATGGGGACCGAGGGGATGGTGGCGCACAAGCCGGTCACCGAGATGAACGATCACCGCAACCTGTTGCCCAACCTGAACTGCCTCGGCGCCTGGCAGGTGAACGAGTCCGCCATCTACGGGGATCGATGGACCGCCATGCGTCAGGTGCTGTTGCGCGCGCCGGACAACGACAACTGGGACAACCTGCTGGTGCAGTCGGTGGTGATCTTCCCGTCGACGCAGGAGGCCGCCGATTTTCTGAACCAATCGGCGGAACGCTGGGCCAAGTGCACCAACCACAACGTGAACATCACCCTGAACGGGGAACCGCTGCCCAAGTGGAGGAGTGGCGATCTGACCAGGACGGACTCAGAGCTCACCCTGCCGTTCACCCGTGTGAACGGAGATCAGACCCGCGCCTGCCAGCGTGCCCTGGCTGTGGCGGCCGATCTCGTCATGGATATCCAGGCGTGTAAGCCGGCCGGGTCATCGGTGACCCAGGCCGCTGATGTGGTGGACAAGATCAAGGCGGCGATGCCGCGCTGACGGTGCCGGGCCCTCCGGTCATCCGAACTCGATGACGTTCGTCGGTGCCCGGAAGCGCTCGAGCGACCGGGACCGGTACACCAGCGCTGCGGCCCGCGCCAAGACCTTGCCGCGACCGGCCGGCATCTCAAGCTCACGCACCGCGAGAACTCCTGGTATGGCACGTATCTCGTGGTATCGGTCCGCGGTGAACCAGAACGGCATCGGCGGTGCGGTGTACTGCTTGCTGAGCTTGATGCCGCGCCGCTGGGAGTACCAGCTGAGGAATCGCGGGACGCTGTCGAAGATCAGCTGCCCGCCGGGGAATCTGGCGGCGCAGGCCGCGATGAGATCGAACACCGCGTCGTGCTCCAGATACTGGAACAGTCCTTCGGCGGTGATGAGCACACCGTCGGTGGCGTCGACCTGATCCATCCACGAGTGGTCGAGTGCCGACTGAGCCAGGTGGCGCAGCCGGTCCGAAGCTGGGAGCAACTGCCGGCGCAGCCGCACGATGGGCTCCAGATCTACTGAAAGCCAAACTATCTCGCCATTGTCGAGCCGCCAGAAGCTCGTCTGAAGCCCCTCGGCCAGGGCGACCACGCTGGCGCGGGGGTGGGCCCGAAGGTACCGACGAGAGGCCTCGTCGAACGCCAGGGCCCGCAGCGCGGTCGCCTGGTGGGTCCGGCCGAAATGGTGATAGTCGTAGCCGAGCCTGTCGCGCAGCGCGATCGCCAGTGGGTCCACGATGATGCCGTCGGGCCGGGCGGCCTCGCTCGCCCGCTGGTGCAGAGTCAGGAGCGCGGTCTCCGATACCGCGGTCAGATGACGCGCGTCGATCACTGGCATGGCACGACCGTACCCGGGCGGGTCACTCCCGAGAGTCGTTGCCCCGGTGGGCACATCAATCGCCGCATCGCGGGAACTTTCCGGCGGCAGTGGCCGACTAGCTGAAAGACAGGACCGGTCGACGCCCGCTCGAGGAGGTGATACGTGGCTGCCCCGATGTGGCTGGCGGTGCCCCCAGAGGTGCATTCGGCATTGTTGAGTACGGGTCCCGGTCCCGCGTCCTTGGTGGCCGCAGCCGGGCAGTGGCATGCACTGAGTACTCAATACAGTGCGGCAGCAGTCGAACTCACACAACTGCTGGCCGAGGTGCAAGCTGGCAGCTGGGAAGGCCCCAGCGCCGCACAGTATGTGGCTGCCCATGGCCCCTACCTGGCCTGGCTGGAACAGGCCTCGGCCGACAGCGCCGTCACCGCGGTGCAGCACGAGACAGTCGCGGCCGCCTACGCCGGCGCCCTCGCGACCATGCCCAGTCTGGCCGAGCTCGCCGCCAACCACGTCACTCACGGCGTGCTGCTGGCCACCAACTTCTTCGGCGTCAACACCATCCCGATTGCCGTCAACGAGGCCGATTACGTGCGGATGTGGCTGCAGGCAGCCGAGGTGATGACGACGTACCAGGGGGTAGCGGAGAGCGCATCGGCGGCAGTGCCGTCGCCCCGGCCTGCCCCGCCGATCCTCGCGCCAGGAGCTGAGGCGCGAAGCGATCAGCAGAACACGTCCGGCTCATCGTCGGACACCCAACCGCCCGGCGACATCTGGCGGCTGATCTCCGAGCTCATCTCGGGTGCGGGCAACCCCCAACAACTCCTTGAGACGTTTCAGCAGTTCTTCGGGCAGCTGGGTTTCAACCCCGCGGAGGCCGCGGTGCTCGCGGTCATCGCTCTCATCCTGTACGACATGCTCTGGTATCCCTACTACGCGTCGTATTCGCTTCTGCTGCTGCCATTTCTGGCCCCCGCACTCAGCGCGCTGAGCGCCCTGGGCGCGTTGGCACTCCTGCAGGACGACGTGCCGGCGCCGGTTGGGGCACCGGTTGCCGCTGAGCCCAACGGCGGCGCCCATCGTCCGGCGACGACGATCGAGGCCAGCCCGGCATTGAGTCCGTCCGGGGCGTCCACAGCGGTTCCGCACACGAGCGGCGGCAGCGCTGCTGGGGCGGCCGCCACCGCCGGCGGCGCCGGACCGGCAGCATCGGCGTTCGCCGGCTATGCCGTAGCCGGCCCGGACCCGCCCGCCGTGCCATCGGGGCCGAAGTCCGGTGCGAAATCCCCTGACGGAATGGCAGATGTCCTCGCCACCGTCGCCGCGGCCCGAGCGGCTGCCGCCACCGGCACGCGTCGGAAACAGATCGGCCGGAAACGAGATCGGGCTCGCAGCTATCGCCACGAGTTTCTGTCCGAGCCCGCGGATGCCGAGAACGGCGTCCCGGTCGCCGGCCGGGACGCGCCGTCCGCCAGTGACATGGGTACGACCGCCCTCGGTTTCACCGGTGTGACACCCGTGGCCACCAATGCAGCCGCCGGACTGGTCCAGCGGTCATCCGGCGGCGCCGCGGAGTCGATCCCGATGCTTCCCGCCACGTGGCGGAGCGATCCAGACCAGATCCGCGAATAGCGGGAACTTTCAATCGATTTGATTCGACCAATCAAACAGCCGCACCACCGGCGCTGCGCGGTGCCGAACGAGGAGTTGAGTTGACGCTGAACGTGAAAGGGGAGGGGCTCGGGGCGCAAGTCACGGGCATCGATCCCAAGAATCTCGACGACATCACGCGGGACGAGATCCGTGAGATCGTCTACCAGCACAAGCTGGTCATCCTGAAAGATCTTCATCCGACTCCGGAAGAGTTCCTCGAGCTGGGGCGCATCGTCGGCGACGTCGTCACCTACTACGAACCGATCTATCACCACAAGGACCACCCCGAGATCTTCGTGTCCTCGACCGAGGAAGGGCACGGCGTCCCGAAGACCGGTGCGTTCTGGCACATCGACTACATGTTCATGCCCGAGCCGTTCGCATTCTCAATGGTGGTTCCGCTGGCCGTGCCGGGCAGTGACCGCGGGACCTATTTCATTGATCTGAACAAGGTGTGGGAGTCTCTGCCGGATTCGCTACGGGACCCGGTCCGGGGCACGTTCGCCACCCATGATCCTCGGCGCCACATCAAGATTCGCCCGCACGATGTCTACAAGCCGATCGGCGAGGTCTGGGACGAGATCTCGGTCACCACCCCGCCGATCACCTGGCCGACGGTCATTAGGCATCCGCAGACCGGGCAGGAAATCCTCTACATCTGTGCGTCCGGCACCACGAAGATCGAGGACGCGGACGGAAACGTCCTCCCGGCTGGTGTGCTGCACGAGCTCATGACGGCCACCGGTCAACTCGACCCGGACTTCACCTCGCCGTTCATCCACACCCAGCACTATGAGGTCGGCGATGTCGTGTTGTGGGACAACCGGGTTCTGATGCACCGTGCGAAACACGGGACGGCGTCAGGAACTTTGACGACTCATCGGCTGACCATGCTGGACGGCCTCACGACACCGGGATATGGGGTATGAGTATGAGCACCGCCGAGACACTGCCGATGACGACGGATGGGTTCGGCACTTCCCATCTGGCGCCGATCCCCGAGGACCTGCTGGTCAAGGTCCTGGAACCGTACTCCTACAAGGGGTGTCGCTATCTGCTCGACGCAGAGTACGAAGCCACCGAGACCTCTGTGTTCGCCGTCGGGAACTTCAGCATCAAAGAGCCCGCGTACATTCGCGACACCGGTCACTTCAACGCTGCCGAATGGGTGCTGTGCTTCAATCAGCTCGCATACAGTGCGTTCGCACCGGCAATCCTCAACGAGCAGATCCCCGAATTCCGGGGCTGGTCGATCGAGGACTACTTCAACTATCAGCTCCCCAGCATGCTGATCAAGACCACCGCATCGCGCTTCAGACGTCCGATCAAATCCAAGAAATTCTCGGCACGCCTGCTGTGCAAGGACTTCGAGGTGGTCGACCGCACGATTCGCTATCTCAAGATTCCGTGCACGGTCGAATTCTGGGACGAGGACGGCGGATCCGCCTCCGGCGACGTCGAACTAGCCGCCCTCAACATCCCCTGACACCGGTACGAGAGCAGCATGACCTTGACAGACCCACCAGCCACGGTGCTGGAACGCATCACCGAGCGGGCCCGGCAGCAACCCGAGGCGATCGCCCTACGGCGCTGTGACGGAACCAGCGTGCTCCGCTACCGAGACCTCATCGCCGAAGCGGACAGGCTGGCCACTGATCTGGCCTCCCGGGACGTCGCACCCGGAACCCGGGTGTTCGTCCTCTCGGACAACGGACCGGAGACCTACCTGGCGGTCTTGGCCTGCGCGCGAGTCGGTGCGGTCGCGGTCATGGTGGACGGCGGCCTCCCCGCGGCGACCGTGGATCGGTTCGGTGAGATCGCCACGCCCGGGGCGATTCTGATCGCACCGGGCTGCCGGCTGCGCACTGCCGAACTGTCGGGTTCGCTCCGGTCGATCCCGGTTCTGACGGTCGACATCAGCGGCGGACCGACTGACCACGCAGCTGATCGGGCCCCAGATGTATTGCCCGGCACACCAGTCGGGGCAGCGGATGATCCGCTGGCGATGATCTTCACGAGTGGAACGACGGGTGCACCGAAAGCCGTGCTGCTGCCGAATCGGACGTTCTACTCCGTCGCCGACATTCTGCAGCGTGAGCGATTGACCTGGATCGACTGGGTCGTCGGCGAAACCACGTACTCACCGTTGCCCGCCACCCACATCGGTGGACTGTGGTGGATCCTCAACTGTCTGATGCAGGGTGGACTGTGTATCACCGGCGGCGAGAACGGCCTGTCGATCGGGAAGATCCTCGCCGAGAACGCCGTCGCGACGACGTGCCTGGTTCCCACCCTGTTGAGCCGGCTCGTGTCCGAATTGCGGTCCACCGGCGCGCCGGTCCCGCCGTCGCTACGGATGGTCGGATACGGCGGGTCGCGCGCCATCGCCTCTGATGTGAGCTTCGTGGAAGCCGCCGGGGTCCGGACCGCGCAGGTATACGGCCTCAGCGAAACAGGCTGTACCGCACTGTGTCTACCCACCGGCGAAGGGTCGATCGCCCGAATCGAAGCGGGTGCCGTCGGGCGGCCCTATCCGGGCGTCGAAGTCCACCTGGATGCCGACGGCGCCGGACCGCCCCCGCGTTCCGGCGCAGATTCTGCCGCGTCGGGGACGCTGTGGATCAAGTCGCCGGCGAACATGCTGGGCTACTGGGAGCGCCCCGAACGGACAGCCGAAACCCTGGTCGACGGATGGGTGAACACCGGCGACGTGTTGGACCGGCACGAAGACGGCTACTTCTACATCAGGGGCAGATCGTCGGAGATGATCAACTCCGGCGGCGTCAACATCGTGCCGGACGAGGTGGACCGTATCGCCGAGGGAGTGGCCGGCGTGCGCGAGGCGGCCTGTTACGAAATCCCCGACGAGGAGTTCGGGGCGCTGGTCGGGCTCGCCGTGGTGACTGCGGTCATTCTGGATGAATCAGACGCCAGGAAGCTCAAACACGCCATTGCCGCGCGTTTCCGGCGGGAATCGGAGCCCATGGCCAGGCCTTCGACGATCCGGTTCGTGTCCGACATTCCACGAACCGCCTCCGGCAAGATCATGCGGGCGGCACTGGGTGCGGTGGCCGGTGGCTGAGGCGCTGAGAAGCCGCATCCTCAGTGCGCTCTCGGAGGTGCTGTATGTCGACGAGACGGATCTCGTCGACGGAGATGAAACCGACCTCAGGGATCTCGGTCTCGACTCGGTTCGGTTCGTGCTGTTGATGAAGCGCCTCGGCATCGATCGGGATTCGGACGTGCCGCGGCGCTTGGCGGACAACCTGTCGATCGCCGACTGGGTCCGGGAGTTGGAGCAGCTGGGTGAGTCCGTCTGAAAGCTCTCATCCGCACCGTGTTCCGCTGAGCCGCTCACAACAGAACATCTACCGCGGAGCGATCCACGACGATGACCACGGCCTGTACCTGATCGGCAGGCGATACCGGTTCCGGCCGATCCCGCAAGCGGTGTTCCTGAGCGCGCTGCGCGCGACGATCCTCGCCAATCCCGTGCAGTTGTGTGTCCTGGTGGCGCCGTCCGATGCCGGCGGCTATCCGGATCTGGTGCCCGGGCTGGCGGTCGACGACATCGTGCGGGTGTGCGGCGACGACGAGAGCGCCGAGTTGGCGCACGACTGGCGCGCAGGAATTCTTCGGAAGCCGTTGGTGCGCTACATCGTCCGCGTCGACGGCCGCGGCCTGGTGCACGGTCTCGACGCCCAAGCCCATCACCTTCTGCTGGACGGGGGTGCGATCGGCGTCGTCGAAGCTCATCTGGGTCGCTTTCTCGCCGGCGGGGGACTGCCCGATGACGCCTGCGTCCGTGACGGACTGACCCGGTTGGCCACCGCTCACCGCCGCGAGGCAGCCCGGATCGACGAGTCGCAGCAGCGGCTCACCGCGGCTGTACAGCGTGAACTCGCCGCGGCCGGCGAACCGGGCGGCCACGGACAGGCCGCCGATGGACCGGGGTCCGCGGCCAGAGGAAACCTCGTCGAGTCCGTCGTGATCCGGGAGAAGGACTACGACGACGTTCTCGCCTTGGCCGACCGGGAGAACGTCCCGCTCAACGTGTTGGTTGCGGCGGCGGCGACGGCGGTGGATGCGGCCAGTCGCGGGTGCACCGAGACCCTCCTGGTGCACGCGCTGGACAACCGCTTCGGTGACCCTGAGCTCGATGTTGCCACGTGCCTGGTCAACTCGATCGCGCAGCCGGTTCGATTCCCGCCGCACGCATCGGTGGCCGAGGTGGTGCGCGCCGTGGACCGGGGTTACGTCAAGGCCGGCCGGCGCCGCTGGTTACGCGAAGAGCATTACCGCCGAATGTATCTCGCGATCAATCGAACCACCTCCGTCGAGACGCTGACGCTCAATTTCCTGCGGGAGCCCGGTGCGCCCGCACTGATGCCGTACCTGGCCGATCCGCCGGTGACGACGCACATCGGCCCGGTCGAGGGCCCGACCGTCGCGGCCGTCCTCGACGAGCAGCGGCGCACGCTGACCCTCAACATCTGGGACCGACACGAACAACCACGACGCACGGCCATCGGGTTTGCCGGCCGGGTCGCCTCGGCACTGACATCGATGACCGCGATGTGGGATCTGCCGATTGCCGCGACCGTCGATGCGTGGCACAGCATCGACGAGGACGGGCGGCTGTGTTCGGAAACGGGCGAGCCGGTGCCCAAGGAACCGGCCGCCCCCGCGTGGTTTCTCGCTCGCCGCGAGTCGATCGATGAATGTCGCCGGCGGCGTGACCATGTCGACCCGTGGATCGCCCGGCTACTCGAAATCGAGGCGGTCCCAGGCGATGTGCTGGTGTTCGCCGACGACGGCACCGACCAGGCGATCGACCTCATGATCGCCTGTCACCTGGCCGGCTGTGGCTACAGCGTCTGTGACCGCAGCGATCAGGTGGGACGGCGGGCCGAGGCGATCCGCGCGCACGCCGACGGTATCGCCGTGCACATCGTCGATATCGATTCGGCGGACTCGCGAGCCCGCGCCGCCGAACGTCGTGCGCTGATCGAGGCCCGCGTCGAACAGACGGTTAACGACCCGCGCCTGGCCACCATGACCGCCTACGTCATGCCCACGTCCGGGTCAACCGGCGAACCCAAACTCGTTCGGGTCAGCCATGGTTCACTGGCGGCGTTCTGTGTCGGGATGACACGGGCCTACGGCTGGAGCGCGGACGACACCATCCTCCAATGTGCACCGTTGACCTCCGATATCAGCGTTGAAGAAGTCTTCGGAGCCGCGTCGACCGGGGCCACCCTGGTCCGCTCGGCGGCGGTGAAAGCCGGTGATCTGCAGGCACTCGCCGGCGAGCTGGTGGCGCGCGACGCGACCGTCGTGGACCTGCCCACCGCGCTGTGGCACCTGTGGTGTGAGGATTCCGACGCGATAGCCGCGGTCGGTTCGTCTCAACTGCGGCAGGTTGTCATCGGCGGTGAGGCCATCCGGCCCGGTGCCGTCGACAAATGGGTCAATACCCCCGGCACCGAGGGTATCTCGCTGGTGTCGAGCTACGGGCCGACGGAGACCACGGTGGTGGTGACCTATCTGCCGATCATTGACGGCGGCCGGGTCGTCGAGCATGGTGCGCGGCTTCGGTTGGGGCGACCGCTGGTTCCGCACACGGTGTCGATCGCCTTCGGCGAAGTCGTGGTGGTGGGCGAGATGGTGGCCGACGGCTATCTCGGCGTTAACGGAGCCGGTTTCGGGTTGGTGACCACGGCCGGCGGCCGACGGTACGGGGCCTACGCCACGGGAGACCGGGTGACGGTCGACGGCGCCGGGTATCCGGTGTTCGCGGGGCGCAGAGATGCGCTCGTCAAGATCTCGGGCAAGCGGGTCGACACTGCCGCGATCACCAGAACGATCATGTTGGACCCGGCCGTCCTCGACATCGCCGTGGAGCTTCACAACGGCGGTCTGGGGGTGTGGTTCGAGACCCAACGCACCCGTAGCGGTGACGAAGACTCCGCTGCGGCAGCACGTATCAGGCGCGTCCTGATGGATTGGCGGGTGGCCTCGTTCGTCGTCACGGGTGTCACCGGTATTCCCCGCAAACCCAACGGGAAGACCGACACCGCACGGCTGCACACCGTCCTGGCCGCCGGGCCGCACCGGCCTACCGATGAGCGATCGGACGAGCGAGCGGCCGGACTCGCCGGACTGTGGAGTGCTCATCTCGAGCGGCTGATCACCCCGCACACCTCGCTGCTGTCGGAGGGCATCGGGTCCCTGGATCTCGTTCGGATCCTTCCGGATACGCGCAGACATCTCGGCAGGCAGGTTTCGATTATCGATCTCATCAGTGCCGACACCGCGGCGAATCTGGTGGACGACATGTCGGTCGGGGACAACTGGATGGACGCCGGCACCGCTGCCGAGATCGAACGTGACTTCGCCGCGTTCGCGACGCCGGACTCCCGCACGGTGTCGAACCGACCGCGACTACCGGCCCGTCGCACCGGGCCCATCCTTGTGCTGGGGGCGTCGGGCATTCTGGGTACCGGATTCGCCGAGGCGATTCTGGGCCTGACTCGTGAACAGCGCCCCGACGTGGTCCTGGCCATGCGGTCGGTCCCACCCGACAACCCGGCCTGGGCAGAACTGCGTCGCACGCCGGGTGTACGGATCGAGCACCTGAGCGCCGGGTTCGGTCCGGTAGAGCTGGAGACGCTGATCCGCCGGACCGGAACTCGAACCGTCGTCAACTGCATCGGCAACACGAACGTGGTGGTCCCGTACCACGAACTCCGTTCGGCTAACGTGGAATTGGTGGCCGCGATGGCGCAAACCTGCGCGGATTCGGGTAGCCGCCTGGTGCACTTGTCGACGTACGTCGTCAATGCGGATGTCACCGCAGCGCACGTGGTCGATCCGCGTCAGGCCCCCTACCCGTACGCCGCCACCAAAGCGCTGGCGGAGCTGGCAGTGGGCAGAGGCAGCGAGCTGGACTTCACGATCGTGCGCCTGCCCCGGGTCCTGGGCACACCCGAACAGCTACGAGAATCCACTGACATCCTGGTCTCGATCGCCGATGCCTGCCACGCGCTACGGGCCTGTCCGGCAGTGGATTTGACCGAGGAAGTGACGACCGGACACGCAGCGGCGACGAGCATTCTGCGCAGATTGCTCGAGCTCGGCGAATCCGACGAGCTGGGCCGCGGGATCGAGGTGCTACGCGGGCAGGCCGTGGCATACCGCGAACTGCTCGGCGGGATCGCCTCGCGAGAGCTCGACAGTCACGAATGGAAACGCCGGCTGGATGAAAGTGATTGGGCGAAGGCCAATCCGCGGCGCTGGTCGGTGATCGACGCCTGGATCGGATTGGGTCTGAGACTCGATGGCCGCTCGTATGCGGAGTACCTGGCCGCGTACCCGGCCCTCCCGCTGGGGATCCGATCCGTCGGCGAACTGGTGGCACCGCCGCCGTCGCTACGGGAACTGCTCGCCCACGGCGCGGGAACCGGACGCGGTTGCCCAACGACCTATCAACGAGACGCCGCAAGACAGTGAGGATGGCAGTGACCGACGTAGCCGCACAACCAGGTAGCCGACGGATCCGACTCGACGTGGCAGGAATGTCCTGCGGATCGTGCTCGCGCCGCGTCGAGAACGCACTCAACAAGATCGACGGAGTGCACGCCTCGGTAGCCATCTCCACCAAGATCGCGACCATCGACGCCCGCCACGACATCAGCGTCACCGACCTGTGCCAGGCGGTTGAGCAGGCCGGTTACCGCGCCGAGGAACGGGCCGTCGACGATGATGATGAGGCCCCAGAGCCGGAGCCGAAGGATTCTGTGGTGACCAGGATCATCCGCTGGGTGACCGTCGGCCACATGGGCGGCTGACCGGCGGAGCGCCGGCAGCGCTAACCGGTCAGATCGTCCCGCTCGGCCGCGGCGATCAGATCTTCGCGGGCGCGGGCCACCCGGGACCGAATCGTGCCGACCGGGCAGCCGCACACCTCGGCCGCTTCGGCGTAGGACAATCCGAGGACCTGCGTCAGCAACAGCGCGTGCCGCCGGTCGGGGTCCAGACCGTCCAGCAATAGGCGGATCTCCACCATCTTCTCGAAGCCACCGACCGGACGGTAGCTCTCCAGGACCTGCTCGACATCCACCCCGTGCTGGGTCCGCGGCCGGCTCTGCTTGTGCCGAATCTGGTCGACCACCACGCGCCGAGCGATCGACAGCAGCCAGGTACGGGCCGACGACCGGCCGCTGAACCGGGGCAGCGCGGTGATGGCGCGCATGAACGTCTCTTGCGTCAGGTCGTCGGCTGAACCGGCATCACCGAGGTAGGCGACGGTTCGCCAGACATCGGTCTGGGTGGCCCGGATGAATTGCTCGAGCGCCGCCGAATCACCGCGGCCGGCGGCGAAAGCCAGCCGCGTAACGTGGTCCTCGCCGCGTTCGGTAGTCACGGTCCTCGACATTATTCGATGCCGCCCGGGAACTCGGCATCGGGCCGGAACGACTATCTATCCGGAACGACTATCTATTCGGTGCCGTATCTCGGTGACGTGTGCCACCGGCGTGGTGAGTGAGCAATTGGAGTAGTGGTGACCACAGCAACTGTCCCCGACAATGAGGCGACCCAGCGTATTGCGCTCGACGTCACAGGAATGTCGTG
The DNA here is from genome assembly GCA_001942045.1 of Mycolicibacterium porcinum. Lineage (GTDB taxonomy): Bacteria > Actinomycetota > Actinomycetes > Mycobacteriales > Mycobacteriaceae > Mycobacterium > Mycobacterium porcinum_A. The sequence continues at coordinate 33,030 of MSTD01000047.1, read as the reverse complement.
CGGGGCCTGCGCTGCCCGCGTGGAGAACAAGCTCAACAAGCTCGACGGGGTGCGCGCGTCAGTGAACTTCGCCACACGTGTCGCCACCGTGGAGGCCACCCCGGACGTCGGCGTCGAGCAGTTGTGCGCGGTCATCGAGCGCGCCGGGTACCAGGCGGCTCCCCGAACCGAGCGCGCCACGACGGACGTCGACCCCGACGCCGACCATGCCCGCAGCCTGCTCCGGCGCCTCGCGATCGCCGCGGTGTTGTTCATCCCGCTGGCCGATCTATCGGTCATGTTTGCCGTGGTGCCCGATACGCGGTTCACCGGATGGCAGTGGGTGCTCACCGCGTTGGCGGCACCGATCGTCACGTGGGCCGCATGGCCGTTCCACCGCACCGCGCTGCGCAACGCCCGGCACGGAACCTCGACCATGGAGACCTTGATCTCCATCGGCGTCACGGCCGCCACCGTGTGGTCGATGTACACGATCTTCTTCGACCACCAGACCTACCACGCGACGGGGGTCTGGCAGGCGCTGCTGGGCAGCGACGCCATCTACCTCGAGGTGGCCGCCGGGGTAACGGTTTTCGTGCTCGCCGGCCGTTACTTCGAAGCCCGGGCCCGGTCGCGTGCCGGGGGAGCGCTGCGGGCGCTGGCGGCACTCGGCGCCAAATCGGTGACCGTGCTGCTGTCCGACGGTGGTGAACTCGTGATGCCCGCCGACGAACTCAAAGAAGGCCAGAAGTTCGTCGTCCGTCCCGGTGAGGCCATCGCGGCCGACGGTCTCGTGGTGTCCGGAGCGGCCGCGGTCGACGTCAGCGCCATGACCGGGGAATCGAAACCGGTACAGACACAAGAAGGTTCGAGCGTCGTGGGTGGCACCGTCGTCCTCGACGGCCGGCTGATCGTCGAGGCCGCCGCGGTCGGACCCGACACCCGGTTCGCCGGAATGGTGCGTCTGGTCGAGCAGGCGCAGGCACAAAAGGCCGACGCGCAGCGGCTCGCGGACCGTATCGCCTCGGTGTTCGTGCCGTGTGTGCTCGTCATCGCCGCGGCCACCGCGATCGGTTGGCTGTTGGCGGACGGCGACGTCAACCGAGCGGTGTCGGCTGCCTTGGCCGTTCTGGTGATCGCCTGCCCGTGCGCGCTGGGGCTGGCCACCCCGACGGCGATGATGGTGGCCTCCGGACGCGGCGCTCAGCTGGGCATCTTCCTCAAGGGCCACCGAGCTCTTGAGGCGATCCGTGCGGTCGACACCGTGGTGTTCGACAAGACCGGCACCCTGACCACCGGACAGCCTCAGGTCATCACCGTCGCCGTGGCCGAGGGATGGACCGAGGACGAGGTTCTCGGCCACGCGGCGGCCGTCGAGTTGGCGTCGGAACACCCGGTGGCTCATGCCATCGTCGCCGCCCGCGCGGATCGTGACATCGCCGCGGTGGAGAACTTCCAGGCCTTCGCGGGCCACGGGGTGACCGGCTCGGTGGACGGTGTGACGGTGGTCGTCGGGCGTCCCGCCTGGGTGACCCGGGACCGCGTGGTCCCGGCCAATCTCGCCGCGGCCCGCAAAACGGGTGAGGCACAGGGCCAGACGGTGGTGTTCGTCGCGCACGGTGAGACCGTCTGCGGGGCCATCTGTATCGCCGACGCCGTGAAGGAGTCGGCGGCCGGGGCCATCGCGCACCTGCATGCCGAAGGCATGAAAACCATGCTGTTGACGGGTGACAACGCCGCGACGGCCGCCGCGATCGGGGCGGCCGTGGGCATCGACGACGTGGTCGCCGAGGTGCTGCCCGAGGACAAGGTCGGCGCGATCGAGAAACTGCGCGAGCAAGGCCGGGTGGTGGCCATGGTCGGTGACGGGATCAACGACGGTCCTGCTTTGGCCTGCGCTGACCTCGGCCTCGCCATCGGCCGGGGGACCGACGTCGCCATCGGTGCGGCTGACATCATCCTGGTCCGGGACAACCTCGATTCGGTCCCGCAGGCCCTTGGTCTGGCTCGCGCGACGATGCGGACCATCCGGGTCAATATGATCTGGGCCTTCGGCTACAACGTCGCGGCGATTCCGATCGCCGCGGCCGGCCTGCTGAACCCGTTGATCGCGGGTGCGGCGATGGCCGTGTCGTCGTTCCTGGTGGTGTCGAACAGCCTGCGGCTGCGCAATTACGGCACGGTCCAGCCGAATACGTTCCGCGATGCTCAGTCGAAGGAGCGGGCGGCGGCCCGCATATCGGGCTGAGACGCGTCCAGCGGGGCCAGGCATACGCCCAGCCATCCCGCGGTCAACGCCGCAACGGTGAGCGTGCCCAGCGCCGCAGGTACCCAGGAGGCGGAATGTGCGGTGTGATGCCACCAGAACGTCCCGGCGCCGCCCACGGTGGTGACTGCTGACATACAGGTGGCCGTGCAGCACCACCGGAACCGGCGACGTAGCAGGGCGACGGTCGAGGCCATAGCCGCCAGGGCGAACAGGATGAAGGCCACAAGGGATATCCAGTGCCCGTTGCGAGTCGCGCCGGCGGGGGCTTCGCCGGTGACAAGCAATGCCACGGCCGCCGCGGTCAGGCCGGTGGCAAGTGCCGCCAGCACACCGGCGCGCCTCGCGCTGATCCACACGTCCTCGAACACCCGGCGCTCGATGGCCCGCAGTTCGGTCTCTACCGTCGCCGCCATCTCCTGAGAAGTCACTGAAATACCTTTCGGATAGTCCGGGTGGTGTCGATCTCGATGGCCTCACTGATTGGTCGGCGGCACGACGGGATTAGTTCCGTTGTGGCCTGATCAGCAGGTATCGGGCGTAACCTCACATGCATGACCAGCAATGAAACCGCCGGATCGACGAAGTGCGACAACCCGAACTGTACGTGCGAAAACTGCAACTGCGGGGCCAACTGCACGTGCGGTGCCGACGCGGCTGAATGATCTGAACTCCTCGCCCATCCGACCGGCTGCAGTTCAGCGTCGGGTGCGGGAAAGTTCCTGCAGCATCGCGTTGTAGGCGTCCAGTTCGTCGTCATACCCGCGGTCGCTGTGGCGGTCCTCCCGGGCGCCGGCCCGGCGGTCCTGACGTGCCCACTGGGCCACCAGGGCGACCACGACGATGATCACCGGCACCTCGCTCGAGCCCCACGCGATGGCGCCGCCCAGGTGCTGGTCATCTGAGATGCTCTGCAGCCACGGCAGATTGACGGACCGGTAGAAACTCTCGCCGAGGGACGAGGTCATCGTCATCGTGGCGATCCCGAAGAAGGCGTGGAACGGCATCACGGCGAACAGCAGCCCGAGCCGCCCCAGGAATGGGAGCCGGCGCGGCCCCGGGTCGATGCCGATGATTCCCCAGTAGTACAGGTAGCCGGTCAGCAGGAAGTGCACGGTCATGAACTCGTGGCCCCAGTGATACCGGATCAGGGTGTCGAACAGGGGCGTGAAGTAGACGAGGTACAGCGACCCGACAAACAAGACGAACGCCGTCACCGGGTGCGACAGGAATCGCGTCACCGGAGCGTGCACGAACCAGGTCAACCATTCGCGAGGTCCCGGCGCTCCGCCCTTCGGCGCGGCTGGCAGTACCCGCAGGGCCAGGGTCACCGGTGCGCCGAGGACCAGAAGCACCGGCACGAACATGTTCAGCGCCATGTGCTCACCCATGTGCACGCTGAACATCGCCGATCCGTAGGCGCGGACCCCGGAACTGGTGGTGAGCAGCAAGGCCGCGCAACCCAGAGACCACGAGATCGTGCGTCCCACCGGCCAATGGTCGCCCCGCCGTCGCAGCCGCACTGCGGCGACCAGATAGCCCAGTGCGAGCACGATGGCCGCGGTCCCGATCAACGGGTCGAACCGCCACTCGGTGATCAAGGTGACCGGACTCGGAGGCGCGTCGAGCTGGTAGCCCAAAAAGACGTCCCACGTAGAGAACTCGTGAACGGTGAACCGGGGCGGCACACTCGTCGCGGCGAGGGCCACCGCGGCGGTGACGACGATCGCGGCGGCCGCGGACACGGTGTTCGCCAAGCGCGACGGGGTACGGCGGGTCAGCAGCAACGTGCCGTCGCCAATCCACACCAGCACCAGCAGTACGCCGGCGACGAGGACGGCCAGCCCGTAGGTCGAGCCCAGGATCGGCAACCCGCCCAGCATCAGCGTGGCCAGCAGGGCGCCGTAGACGACGGCGACCGCTCCGCACGCTACTTGCAGCATCTGGATCCGTCGCCGAACCACGACGTCGCGCATACCGGCCGAGGTGATCTTCGTGCCGGCCCACACCGCGACCACCACCGAGAAGACGATCACCGCGCTGGTGGCGATGTCATGGTCCGGCCCCTGCCCGGCGTTGCCGGTGACCGGTACCGCGACCACGCCGATCAGAACCAGCAGCAGTGCCACGCAGTGCCCGATCCACCGGAGTGTGAATCGAATGCCGACAGCCAACACCAGCGCGCAGATCGCCGCTACGCACCAGCCGCGCGCGGCCTCTGAGGCCGCGACGGCGCTCCCGAGGCCGGGTCCGGCGACGAGCCTGCCGACGGGGATGCCCGCGTCGGCGGACGCGGAGACGACGACCATGGCGGTGGCGCAAGCAGCCCATACGACCGCGATGCGCTCGACGAGCAGATGCGCTGGAAAGGATTCCGCGTCGATCCGCCCGTCGTCCCGCGGTGTTGCGGTCGTGACGATCCAGACGAGGGCGCCGGCGCACACGGCGCCGGCGAGGGAGGCGATCCAGTGCCCGAGCAGCCGGGCTGCGTTGGTGGCCGTTCCCGGGTCCGCGATCCCCGCGGCGGCCAACCGTTGTTCGCCCAGCCGCAGAGCGCACAGGAACAGCACCACAGCGCAACCTGCGACGGTGCCGAACAGCATCGAGCGTCCCCACCACGCGCTGGTCGCACCGGGCATTTGCACACGCGCCATAGTCGAACCGGCCTTCCGCCGCGGAAACGAACGAAACGTCGCGGCCAGCCGAGTCTACGACAATGTGTCGTAGTGCTGACGGGTGCGGGAACTTCGGCGCCCGCGCCCGCGACCAATTGACGATGGCCGACCCTTGCAGACAGGACTTGGAATGATCGCCGATCTCGCGCTCCGCTGGGTGGTGACGGTGTTGTTCGCCCTGAGCGCCGCCGAGTGCACCTACGCCTTGGTGACCACTCGTGGTGGGCCGACCGTCGCGGTCAGCCAGGTGCTTCATCTGACGATGGCCGTCGCAATGGTGGTGATGGCCTGGCCGCGCGGGGCACAGCTGCCGACCGTGGCCCCGATGTTCTTCTTCCTGGCCGCCGCCATCTGGTTCGCGGTCGGTGTGCTGCGGGCGGCCGCGACCCGAAGCCGCCTGGTCGACGGCTATCACGCCGCGATGATGCTGGCGATGGCGTGGATGTATGCCGCGATGACCGACGATCTGCTGCCAGGCAGTACCGAAACGATGGCCCAGGGTGGCCACGACATGGCCGCGATGCACTCGGCCGGCCACCACCACGGCGGCGGGACGACGATGGCCATGGAACCCATGTCGGTGCAGCCGCTGTGGATCCCAGCGCTCAACTGGCTGTTGACGATCGGTTTCGCGATGGCCGCTTTGGTCTGGCTGTACCGCTACTTCGCGGCACGCCAGCAGAACTCGGGGACGTCGCCGTTCTCGCAGTTCGGCACGTTGTGCCGGGCGATGATGGCGGCCGGCATGGCGATCATGTTCGGCGTCATGGTGTAGCGGTTCAGGCGGCGGGATCGTCGGCCGCGCGCAGATGGCGACGGGTGGGCGCAGCCGATTCGTCGTCGTCCCCACGTGCCCTGGGCGACGGATCGTCGGGGCGGGTTCGACGCGACGCCAGGACAGAGAGGACTGCCGCGACCGCCACCGGAAGGTGGCTCAGGATGCGGACCGGTGTCACCTGACCGGCGATCGTGTCCGACACCACGTAATAGCCGAGGATGCCGCAGTAGATCACCAGCACGCAGGCCAGCCCCGGAGCGATACGGCGGCGGAAAGCCATTGCCACGGTGGCGATTCCGAGCGCGGCCGACCATGCCGTGGACTCGTTGAGCAGGTGGGCTCCGCTGGCCGATCCATGATGCGCGGCGACCATTCCGAAACTCATGCCGACGGCCTGGGCAACCGCCAGGACCACCTGGGCCACGCCGAAGACGACGATCGCGATGGTCAGCCAGTGCCGGCCGAGCCAACGCCCGAGTCTGCCCAGCGCCGTATCGCCGTGGGCGGGGCGGCCACTCACGGTGCCGATCAATCCTGTGTTGGCGAGATCGCGTAGCAGCAGGGCTTGGGCTCCCGCCTTGTCGTACCAGGCGGCACAGTCGCGGCAACCGCGCACATGCTCGTCGACGCGGGCAGAGGGGACCGGTTCACGCTCCCCGTCGAGGCGCGCCGAAAGCGCCTCTCGTGCCACCACGCAGTCCACCGGGCCATTGTCCCGCATTGACCTGCCGGATCGCACACCTGCTCAGGCTGTCGGCGAGTAGGGCAGGTTGCTGCTGGTCTGCGGGTCGACGTGGACCGGCCGACCCACATAAGGGAACGCGCGCTGCGGGCACGCGGGGCGGTCGCAGATCCGGCACCCCGCGCCGATGGGCACGGTGGCTTCGGGGTCGGTCAGGTCGATGCCGACCGAGTACACCAGCTTGCCGGCGTGGCTCAGGTCGCAACCGAGGCCGATGGCGAAACTCTTGGGCGTTCCCAAGTATCGGCTCGGGGTGGCGGCCGACGTCTTCGCGATCCAGAAGTAGCTGCGGCCGTCAGGCATCTGCGCCACCTGGGTCAGGAAGTCGCCGGGACGCGAGAACGCGTGGTGCACCACCCAGAGCGGGCAGTTTCCGCCGACCCGGGAGAAGTGGAAAGCCGTGGCGGACTGGCGTTTCGAGATGTTTCCCGCGCTGTCGGTGCGGACGAAGATGAACGGGATTCCGCGCGCATCCCGGCGCTGGAGCGTGGACAAACGGTGGCAGATCGTCTCGAACCCCACCTCGAAGCGACGGGCGAGCTGGTCGATGTCATAACGCAACTCCTCGGCGGCGGACAGGAACATCCGATAGGGAAGCAGCAGGGCTCCGGCGAAGTAATTGGCCAGCCCGATCCGCGCCACCTCCCTTGCCTCTGAACTCAATTGGTCATCGGCCGCGACGATGGCGCCGATCAGGTCAGACTGCGTCACCAAGGCGATCTGGGTGGCGAGCTGAAATGCGCGCTGGCCGGGCAGCAGCCACCGCGCTACGTACAGGGTGGCGGCCTCAGGCAGGTATCGACGTTTCACGCTGGGGCCCAACACATCTCCGTCGTCCACGATCACCGTGATGCCGTACTCCGAGGACAGCAACTCGGTCAGCTGCCGGTCGAGGCCGCCGATCTGCAGGCGGTGACGGGCGAAGAGCTCCTCGGCCGCGCGGTCGAGCGCATCGACGTAATTGCGGCGGTCGTAGAAGAAGTCACGCACCTCTTCGAATGGCATGGGCTGCTGCACCCCCGCCTGCGCATCCAGGTTGGCGCGAGCGTGCACGGCCTCCAACTCCGCGGTGGCATCGTGCAGGCGGCGGTGCATGCTCACCATGGTTTGGCCGACTTCCGGCATGCGTGCCACGAGCTCTTCGATCTGGGCGGTGGTGGCGGCGTCAGCCAGGATCTCGCGCAGGTCAGACACCAGGCGGGCATCGGCATCCGGGGCGAAGTACTGGGTCGGCAGATCGAAGCGGTCGGATAGCGCCAACAACACCGCGACGGTGATCGGCCGCTGATCGTTCTCGAGCTGGTTGACGTAGCTCGTCGACAGTCCCAGCGCGCGCGCCAGGGCGACCTGTGTCAGGCCTCTCTCGTCACGCAGCCGGCGTAGACGGGCCCCCGCGAATGTCTTGCTCACCACTGCCGAGGCTACCCCGATCGGCTTTCACAAGATTCGCAAAACTTGGCGCCAAAGGACACAAAAATACGCATTTACAGGTGATTTTCCGAGCGGCCATAGCTGCGTACCGTGCGGATCATGCTTCAACATGACGTCAGAACGCGGCGCAGCGCCGAGGACTTTCCGCGCACCGAGCACTTGGCGTGGAAGATCGCCGAGGTTGCCGCCGACCCGGTAGCCGTCCCGCCCGAAACTGAGGCGATGGTGATCAACCGCATCATCGACAACGCCGCCGTGTCGGCCGCGTCGGTGATCCGCCGCCCGGTGACCGTGGCCCGCGCCCAGGCGCTCGCGCACAAGCGACCGCGCGGGGCCGCCGTATTCGGTGTCGACGGCACGGTCTCAGCCGAATGGGCGGCCTGGGCCAACGGCGTCGCGGTGCGCGAACTGGACTTCCACGACACCTTCCTGGCCGCCGAGTATTCCCACCCGGGCGACAACATTCCGGCACTCGTCGCCGTGGCCCAGCAACTCGGCGTCGGTGGTGCCGACCTGATCCGGGGTATCGCCACCGCCTATGAGGTACAGGTCGACCTGGTCAAGGGAATCTGCCTGCACCAGCACAAGATCGACCACGTCGCCCACCTCGGGCCCTCGGTTGCCGCGGGTTTGGGCACCATGCTGCGGCTCGATGCCGAAACCATCTACGCCGCAATCGGTCAGGCCCTACACCTGACCACCGCCACCCGGCAGTCGCGCAAGGGGCTGATCTCCAGTTGGAAGGCCTACGCACCGGCCTGGGCAGGGAAAGTGGCCATCGAGGCCGTGGACCGGGCAATGCGTGGCGAGAGCTCGCCGGCCCCGATCTGGGAGGGCGAGGACGGCGTGATCGCCTGGATGCTCGCCGGTCCCGAGCACACCTATCAGGTTCCGCTGCCCGGGCCGGGCGAACCCAAGCGCGCCATCCTGGAGACCTACACCAAGCAACATTCGGCGGAGTACCAGAGCCAGGCGCCCATCGACCTGGCCCGTCGGCTGCGCGATCGGATCGGGGACCTGGACCAGATCGCCACGATCGTGCTGCACACCAGCCACCACACCCACGTCGTGATCGGCACCGGGTCCAACGATCCACAGAAGTTCGATCCGGACGCGTCCCGCGAAACGCTGGACCACTCGGTGATGTACATCTTCGCCGTCGCCCTGCAGGACGGCACCTGGCACCACGAACGATCCTATGCACCGGAACGGGCGCACCGGCCCGACACCATCGCACTGTGGCGCAAGATCTCCACGGTCGAGGCTCCGGAGTGGACCCGGCGCTACCACTCGGACGACCCGGCCGAGAAGGCGTTCGGCGCGAAGGCCGTCGTCACCCTCAAGAGCGGGGAGACAATCGTCGACGAACTCGCGGTCGCCGACGCCCACCCGCTGGGGGCACGGCCATTCGAGCGCGCGCAGTACCTCGCCAAGTTCGCCCAGCTGGCTGACGGTGTCGTGGAAGACGAAGAACAGCAACGGTTCCTGCGCGCGGTCGAGAACATCGCGGCGACCGAGTCCGGCGACCTCGGGGCACTGAACGTACGGGTCGACCCGCGGGTGTTGGACAAGGCGCCGACGGTTCCCTCGGGGATTCTCCGGTGAGCGGGCTCCTCGGCTCTGCCGCCTCAGCAGCTGACAAACGGCGAAAGCTCCGTCGCGGGCTGGAATCCGGTCAGCTGCAACGCTTCCCGGGGGCATTCTCGCCACTGGTGGCCAAGCTGGTCGCGGAGATCGGCTTCGACGGCGTCTACGTATCCGGCGCGGCCCTGTCGGCCGATCTGGGTCTGCCGGACATCGGGCTGACGACCCTGACCGAAGTGACGGGCCGGGGCGCCCAGATCGCCTCGGCGACCGATCTTCCGACGTTGATCGATGCCGACACCGGTTTCGGCGAACCGATGAGTGCGGCGCGTACCGTGACGCTGCTCGAAGACGCGGGGTTGGCCGGCCTGCACCTCGAGGACCAGGTGAATCCCAAGCGGTGCGGGCACCTCGACGGAAAGGCCGTGGTCGAGACCGCGGACATGGTCAAGCGGCTGCGGGCGGCCGTTGCCGCCCGCAGAGACCCGAACTTCATCATCTGTGCCCGTACCGATGCCGCGGGGATCGAGGGGATTGCGGCGGCGATCGACCGGGCCAAGTCCTACGCCGACGCCGGCGCTGACCTGATCTTCACCGAGGCGCTGTGCACCCTGGCCGACTTCGAGCAGTTCCGCGAGGCGGTCGACGTGCCGCTGCTGGCCAACATGACCGAGTTCGGAAAGTCGGAACTGCTGACGGCACAACAGTTGTCCGAGATCGGCTACAACGCGGTGATCTACCCGGTGACGACTCTGCGCTTGGCCATGCACGCCGTCGAGGTGGGCCTGCGTGAAATCGAATCGGCAGGAACGCAATCCGGGCTCATCGGTCAGATGCAACACCGGGGCCGGCTCTATGAGCTCCTGCGCTACCACGACTACAACCAGTTCGACTCGGACATCTTCAATTTCTCGCTGCAAGGGGCGACGCCATGACCGTTACCGAGAACGACGCAGTCAAGCCGAGCATCCACAAGGGTCTGGCGGGCGTGGTGGTCGACACCACTGCCATCTCCAAGGTGGTGCCCGAGACCAACACCCTGACCTATCGCGGCTATCCGGTCCAGGACCTGGCCGCGCACTGCAGTTTCGAGCAGGTCGCCTACCTGCTGTGGCACGGCGAACTCCCCACCGATCAGGAACTGGCGCTGTTCGCTCAGCGCGAGCGGGCGTCCCGGCGCATCGACCGCTCGATGCAATCACTGCTGGCCAAGATTCCGGACAACTGCCATCCGATGGACGTCGTTCGCACCGCGATCAGCTATCTGGGCGCGGAAGACCCGGAGGAGGAGGACAGCACCCCTGCGGCCAACTTCGCCAAGTCGTTGCGGATGTTCGCGGTGCTGCCGACCATCGTCGCCGCGGATATGCGCCGGCGGCGGGGGCTGGAACCCGTCGCCCCGCACAGCCACATGAGTTATTCGGAGAACTTCCTGCACATGTGCTTCGGTGAGGTGCCGGAGCCGGTGATCGTCAAGGCTTTCGAGCAGTCGATGGTCCTCTACGCGGAGCACAGCTTCAACGCCTCCACGTTCGCGGCGCGCGTCGTCACCTCCACGCAATCCGACATCTACAGTGCGGTCACGGCCGCGATCGGTGCGCTGAAGGGGTCTTTGCACGGCGGAGCCAACGAAGTCGTCATGCACGACATGCTCGAGATCGGGTCGGCAGACCGCGCCGAGGACTGGCTGCACGGCAAGCTGTCACGCAAGGACAAGGTGATGGGATTCGGCCACCGGGTGTACAAGAACGGCGACTCCCGGGTGCCCACCATGAAGGCGGCGCTGACCCGTGTGTCCGAGGTTCGGGACGGGCAGCGCTGGCTGGACATCTACCACGTGTTGGAGCGCGCGATGTTCGCCGCCACCGAGATCAAACCGAATCTGGATTTTCCGACCGGCCCGGCCTACTACCTGATGGGCTTCGACATTCCCTGCTTCACACCGATCTTCGTGATGAGCCGGATCACCGGCTGGACTGCACACATCATGGAGCAGGCCGCGTCGAACGCGCTGATTCGCCCGCTCAGCGAGTACCGCGGGCACCCACAGCGTGCGCTGTGGTGACCGGCGCGGTATCGGCACGTACCAGTGCTTCCCGCACCAAAATCAGCCGCGAGTGTGGGATGGCCCACGCCTGACGCGGCTGCACCGGTGCGGAATTGGCTGAGACTGGCCGCTGGGCGGAGAAAGGCGACCACAACCGCCCCACGTATGTCCCGGCAGCGTTCGCGGGAGTGGAACGATGGCATCGCCTCGGTCGTCACCCGCACGTTGAACTGTGCCAAGTTTGGACTGAAGCCTTCGGCATCTCCGGGGAGCACGAAAAGTGCTGTTGTAGTGCGCGTTTGACCTCCCTCCAATTATTGACGGCGCGAATGAGCGCGGATTTTGAGCCGAAAGTGACGCCCCACCAACAGAAAACTTTTGGTTAGTCTCACGTCGCTGGTCCAAGGAGGCTGCGGATCTGAGCGTGGCGCCCACGTCAGGTGGCGCCCCCATCTGCGCCGGAGACAGGGGGATGTGGCTTTGACGTGGGGTGAAGTGTTGCAGTACAGCGCAACTGGCGTTGTGGACTCCAGGACGCGGCGGGCGACGTGACGAACACGTCAACCGCGGACTATCCGGTACTTCCACGAGAACTGAAGAACATTTCCGAGGCGGTGCGCCGCACCCCGGGACCGCCGGTCCCACAACTGCTGCGGCCGAGCGACATCCGAGTGGCCTCCGACGACGACGCCCCGATGATCGCCGAGTGGATGAATCGGCCCCACCTGGCCCGGGCCTGGGAGTATGACTGGCCGGTCGAGCGCTGGCGCAAGCATCTGAAAGCCCAGGTCGATGGCGACTACTCGCTGCCGCTGGTCTTGAGCATCGGCGGAGTAGATCGGGGATACCTCGAAATCTACCGGGCTGCCAAAGATTCCATCGCCGATCGGTACGACAGCGAAGCGCACGACCTCGGTCTGCACGGTGCCATCGCCGATGAGGAGTTGGTCAACCGCGGCCTCGGCCCGATGCTGCTGCCCAAGATCGTGGCGAGTGTCCTGGCCGCCGATCCCGATTGTCAGCGGATCATGTTCGACCCTGACCATCGCAACACCACCGTGCGTGGGTTGTGCGAGTTCGCCGGTTGCCGATTCCTAGGCGAGCACGAGATGTCCAACCGCACGATGGCGCTCTACCAACTCGACCGGGACACCGCTCGGAAGTGGATGTCCTGAGTCCTGCTTACCCCAAACCAGCTGCAACTGAACGCGTACCGCAAACGAAAGGTGAGGCCGGTCCCGTCGACCGGCCGGGTATTCACATATGACCACGACTGATTCATCCTCGTCGCCCGCCGTGGCCGACGGGCTGGCTTCGATTCTGCGCGAAGAACTCGAACTTCCTTGCCAAACGCTCAGTGCCAGTACACGTCTGGTCGACGATCTAGGCATGGACAGTGTCTCGTTCGCGGTCGGACTGGTGGCGATCGAGGAGAAGTTCGGTGTGCAGCTCAGCGAGGAAGACCTCATCAGCTGCCGCACCGTGGGTGATCTGCAGGCCGTGATCGACGGCAGGAGCGCAGCGTGAACCCGCTCGCAGGGGCCCTCCGCGAGGCGATGGTCGGTTCACCGCACGACCTGGTGGTCCTGGACCGCGACACCGACACGTGGCAGCGTCGCCCGTGGCCCGAGGTGCACGGCATCGCCGAACACATCGCGGCATATCTGCTGGGCCGGGACCGGGCCGGCGCGGTCGGGCTGGTCGGGGAACCGACCTTGGAAATCGTTGCCGCCATCCAAGGTTCGTGGCTCGCCGGGATGGGAGTGTCGATCCTTCCGCGACCGCAGCGGCGCGCCGAGCCGTCGGCATGGGCGCACGCCACATTGTCCAGGTTCGCCGAGATCGGTGTGACGACGGTGTTCAGCTACGGCAGTACGCTGGAACTGTTGCGGACCGTGGACTCGTCGCTGACGGTGTGCGACATCGCCGAGGCCGCCCGCACCCCCACATCGGCACAGCTGCGGTATCCCGACCATGCCGATGTCGCGATCCTGCAGGGCACGGCCGGATCCACCGGCTCTCCCCGCACCGCGATGCTGGCACCGGAAGCCGTGCTCAACAACATGCTGGCCGTCACGCAGCGATTGTCCTTGAGCCGCAACGACGTCTGCTGTTCCTGGTTGCCGATCTATCACGACATGGGCCTGGCGATGCTGCTGGCGTCGACAATGTCCGGGATGCCGCTGTGGCTGGCGCCGACGGGCGCGTTCTCGGCGGCGCCGCTGCGGTGGGCGGAATGGCTGTCCGAATCGTCGGCGACCTTCACCGCCGGTCCGAATTTCGGATACTCGGTGCTCGGCCGCTTCGCCAACCGGGTGTCCGATGTGGACCTCGGTGCGGTGCGCATCGCGATCAACGGTGGTGAGCCCGTCGACTGCGCCGGCGTCGATCGATTCGCCACCGGCATGAGCAGGTTCGGCTTCGACCCGGCCGCGATGGCGCCCAGCTACGGGATGGCCGAATCGACCTGTGCGGTCACCATTCCCGCACCCGGTGAGGGACTGCGCATTGACATCCCGGACGTGGCCGATACCGACCGGCGCCTCGCGTTGCTTGGCAGGCCGGTGCCGGGTATGGAGATTCGCATCGTCCCCTCCGCGCACGACGAGACCGGCGCATCCGGCGAGGTCGAGATCAGAGGCTCGTCGATGATGACGTCCTACCTGGGCGATGCACCCCTCGACGCAGGCAGCAATGGTCAGTGGTTCCCGACCGGCGACATCGGCTATCTCGTCGACGGAGCGCTGGTGATCTGTGGCCGCTCCAAGGAGATGATCACGATCGCCGGGCGCAACATCTTCCCGACCGAGATCGAGCAGGTCGCGGGGGAGGTGGACGGCGTCCGCGAAGGAGCGGTCGTCGCGGTCGGAACGGAATCCGGCGCAGCGCAATCGCGACTGCTGGTCGCGGCGGAGTTCGTCGGCACCGAGCAGGACACCACCCGCAGTGCCGTGATCCGGCGAATCGTGTCGGTGTGCGGCGTAACACCGGCCGACGTCGTGCTGATGTCCCCGGGATCGTTGCCACGCACGTCGTCGGGGAAACTCCGGCGGCTGGAGGTCCGTCGCCAACTGGAGTCCGCGCGGTAGCCGAGCGGGACCCGCGATGAGTTTTACCCTCGTTCCGAGTCCAAACAGCATCCATTGCTGACCGAACGGGAGAGAACACGTGGCCCAGCTGCTCAAAGTCCAGAATTTCAACGTGTCCAGCGACGGATTCGGCGCCGGCGAGAACCAGAGCTTTGAGCGTCCGTTCGGCCACGCCGATCCGGGGACGATGTTCGCCTGGGCCGGCGCCACGGCGAGCTGGCCCAACCGGACCGAGCCCGGCGGCAGTCGCGGACTCGACGACTATCTGACGCGCGACTTTCATCACAACATCGGTGCCGAGATCATGGGCCGCAACAAGTTCAGCCCGTACCGCGGTGCCTGGGAGGACCACGCCGACTGGCAGGGCTGGTGGGGTGACGTGCCGCCGTTCCACACCCCGGTGTTCGTGATGACCCACTACCCACGGCCGTCATTCAGCCTGTCTGACACCACGTTTCACTTCGTCAACGCCGATCCGGCGACCGTGCTGGAGCAGGCCCGGGCGGCTGCGCAGGGCAAGGACGTGCGCCTGGGCGGGGGAGCGAGCACCGTCCGGGCGTTCCTCGATGCCGATCTGATCGACACTCTCCACGTGGCGGTGTCCCCGACCGAGCTGGGCAGTGGGTCTCGGCTCTGGGAATCGCCCGATGAGCTGAACGACCGCTATCACCACGATGTGGTGCCCAGCCCGGGCGGCGCGGTGACCCATCACCTGTTCTGGCGACGGTGAGCCTCACGGGCGCGGGTGTCAATCGCGGCAGCGCACCCCGCGCTCGAACGTGCGGATGACGGCGGGGGCGGCCGCGTGCTGCGGCATGAGGCCGTCCTTGGAGTCTTGGCACGCCCACATGACCAAACCGTAGAGCGCGTGTTCGAGCCACTTCGTGCTCGATTCCGGATCGAACACGCCCTCGGCCTGGCCGCGTTCGATGAGGCTGGTGAGATAGCTGTTGTCGGGCACCGCCTCGGGCGGCAGGCCGCGAAGGACGTTGGGGTCGTCGAAGAGAAACAGCAGTCGGTTGCCGACCGAGATCATCGCGTTGATGACGCGCCGCATCGCCTCGATCGCGCAGCCGTCCTCCGGTGCGGCAGCGGCCACGGCGTTGGTCACGACCTGCACCGAGTCGAGAATCGTCGCGTTGATCAGGCTTTCCCGGTCGGGAAAGTAGCGGTGCACCGTGGTGCGGCCCACCCCGGCCGCCTTGGCGATATCAGGCAACGTGGCGGTTCGGTCGTCAGCTAGGACTGCGGCGGCGGCCTCGATGATGGCACCACGGGTGCGCGCCTGGGTGGCCGAGAGCTCGCCTGTGGTCATGCGTCGATGGTATCGACGCGGGTCACGACATTCTCGCCACCGGTATCGGTGCGGTCCGATCGGAGAGGAAACGTGCCGGACGCTGACGCACCGGCAGTGGCCACCAGAACCAGCGACCGAGGATCGCGGCAATCGTCGGAGTCATCAACGAGCGAACGACCAGGGTGTCGAACAACAGGCCCAGACCGATGGTGGTGCCGCCCTGGCCGATGGCGATCAGATCGCTCGTCGCCATCGACGCCATCGTGAACGCGAACACCAGGCCGGCCGCGGTGACCACGCCGCCGGTGGCGCCCATGGCCCGGATGATGCCGGTGTTGATGCCCGCGCCGATCTCCTCCTTCATTCGCGAGACCACCAGCAGGTTGTAGTCGGATCCCACCGCCAGCAGGATGATGACCGAGAACGCCAGCGTCATCCAGTGCAGATCGATTCCGAGCAGGTACTGCCACACCAGGACCGACAGGCCGAACGACGCCGCCAGCGACAGGATCACCGTGCCGACGATCACGAATGATGCGATCAGCGCGCGGGTGATCAACAGCATCACGATGAAGATCAGCGTGATCGCGCCGCAGGCCGAGATCAGCAGATCCCACTGCGCGCCCACCTGGATGTCCTTGTAGGTCGCCGCGGTGCCGCCGAGGTAGATCTTGGCGTCGGCCAGCGGCGTCGTCTTGATCGCCTCGCGGGCGGTCTTCAGGATCGGGTCGACATGCGAAATGCCTTCGGAGGTAGCCGGATCCACATCGTGGGTGATGATGAACTGCGCGGCCTGACCGTCCGGTGAGACCATCAGATCCAGGCCCCGTTTGAAGTCCGGGTTGTCGAACGCCTCCGGTGGCAGATAGAACGAGTCGTCGTTGCGGGCGTCGTCGAACGCCTGGCCCATCACCGATGCGGTGTCGGTCATCTTGCCGATCTGATCGACCAGCCCGTTGAACGTGCTGAACATCGTCTTCATCGTGCCCTGCATGGACTTCGAGATGGCGATCATCGGCGGCAACTGCGCCACCAACTGCGGCATCAGCTGATCCATGTCGTTCATGTTCTTCACCGATTCCGACAGGGTCTCGGTCATGGTGTCGATGCCGTCGAGTCCGTCGAACATCGAGCGCATCGAATGGCACATCGGGATGTCGTAGCAGTGCGGTTCCCAGTACAGGTAGTTGCGCAGCGGCCGCATGAAATCGTCGAAATCAGCCATGTGATCCCGCATTTCGTTGGTGCTGGCCTGCATCTCGTTCATGCTCGCGGTGAGCTCGTGGGTGATGTCGGTCATCCGGTTCATCAGGCCGAGCATGTTCTCCATGATCGCGATCATGCGGCCGAGATCGTCGGTGAGCGTGTTCATGTCGCCCATGCGCTCCCGCAGGAACTGCAGGTTCTCGGTCATGGAGACCGACTGCATGCTCACCTGGAACGGCACCGAGCTGTGCGCGATGGGGCGCCCCAGCGGACGGGTGATGCTCTGCACGCGCGCCACGCCGGGCACGCGGATCAATTCCCTGGCGATCTTGTCCAGCACGATCATGTCGGCCGGGTTGCGCAGATCCCGTCCCGCATCGACGAGCAGCAGATCCGGGTTCATCCGGGCTGCGGTGAAATGCCGTTCAGCAGCGGCATATCCGACGTTCGACGGAAGATCCTTCGGAATGTAGAGCCGCTCGTTGTACGAGGTCTTGTACCCGGGCAGGGCCAGCAGACCGACCAGCGCCACGGCGATGGCCGCCGCGAGGATCGGAACTGGCCACCGCACCACCGAGGTGCCGAGCCGACGCCAACCCCGGGAGCGGATCTCGCGTTTGGCGTCCAGCAGGCCGAACCGGCTGCCGACCACCAGCATCGCCGGAGCCAAGGTGAGTGACGCCAGCACCACGACCGACATGCCGATGGCACTCGGGATGCCCATGGAGCTGAAGTAATTCAACCGGGTGAAGTGCAGGCACAACATGGCACCCGCGACGGTGAGGCCCGAGCCGAGGATGACGTGCCCGACACCATGGAATGCGGTGTAGTAGGCCTCTTCTCGTTCCTGGCCTTTCTGGCGGGCTTCCTGATATCGGCCGACGAGGAAGATCGCGTAGTCGGTTCCGGCGGCGATGGCCAATGAGGTCAGCAGGCTCACCGAGAACGTCGACAGGCCGAGCAGGCCGGCGTGGCCAATGGCCGCCACCACGCCGCGTGCGGCCGACATCTCCAGCAGCACCACGATCAGCATCAGCAGCATCGTGGCGATCGACCGGTAGACGACGATCAGCATCACCGCGATCACCGCGATCGTGACAAAGGTGATCTTGACCATGCTCTTGTCGCCGGCCTCGTTCATGTCCGTGGTGAGCGGACCCTGGCCGGTGACATAGGCTTTCACGCCCACGGGCGGGTGGGACTCGTCGATGATCTTGCGGACGGCGGCGACGGATTCGTTGGCCAGTGTCTCGCCCTGGTTGCCCGCGAGGTTGACCTGGACGTAGGCGGCCTTGCCATCGGTGCTCTGCGACCCCGCCGCGGTGATCAGGTCGCCCCAGTAATTCTGTACGTGCTGAACGTGTTCGGTGTCGGCCTGCAGCGTGCGAACCAGCTCGTCGTAATAGTGATGGGCCTCGGTGCCGAGCGGCTGATCGCCCTCCAACACCACCATCGCGATCGTGTCGGAGTCGAATTGATCGAATCGCTCGCCGATCTTCTTCATCGCCACCAGCGCCGGAGCGTCTTGCGGTGACAGCGAGACGGCGTGCTCGTGTCCGACGATCTCGAGCTGAGGGATCAAGGCGTTCAGGACGACGACGAGGACGACCCAGGCCAGGATGATCGGGACCGCCGCGACGCGGATGACGCGGGCGACTCCCTTGTGACCAGAGCTCTTCACGACGGAGCCGTTGTGTTCGTGGTTGCCCATCAGGCGGCCTTGTCCAAGCAGAAGGCCTGGGCGTCGTGCTGATTCACGGTCTGCTCATCGCGGACTTCGCCGTTGACGACGATCCGGCAGCTGATCACTTCGCTATCTCCTTGGGCAACCACGTTGGCGAACACCGTCGGCAGGGTGGTGACGACCTCGTGCCGCCACGGCAGCGAGGTGAAGCTCTCGGTGTGGGGTTGGGCGTCGGCGTCCAGGTAGCTGACGTGGCCGCTGGTGTCGCTGGGGCCCTCGATCTCGTAGACGACGCGCTTCGGGTTGAACTCGACGATGTCGTCGCCGGCGGACTGTCCCGGTTCGGTGTTGATGTGGGTGCCGAAGATCCCATGCATGCGGCTCATCGCGAATCCGCTGACCGCCAGGGCGGCCACGAGCACCAATGGAATCCAGAAGCGACTCGCCAGCCGAAACACCGCAGCCACGGTCATTCCCCCCTTTCCGGATCGGCGCACGCCGACGGAAACCCCATCCGACCTGCGTTTGATCGGCTGAACGTAACAGGCCCTTAGTGGATCATCAACGTTCCATTAAGGAATGTTGAGATACCTCACAGTTGTTTGCGAAAGGGAATTTTTTCGTGACCTACGCGCCGAGCAGACGCAGCGGAGAGCCCGCGCAATAGGCGGCGATGTCCTCGACGATGTCACGGTAGAAGATCGTCATCACACCCTCGGTGACGTAGCCGAGGTGCGGGGTCAGCAGCGTATTGGGCAGGGTGGCCAACGGGTGCCCCGGGGGCAGGGGCTCCTGCTGGAAGACGTCGAGGGCGGCGCCGCGAATCTGTTTGCCGCGCAGGGCTTCCACCAGTGCGTCCTCGTCGATGAGGCCGCCGCGTGAGGTGTTCACCAGGATCGCCGACGGCTTCATGGCGCCCAACTCGGCGGCACCGATCAGGCCACGCGTGGTCTCCGCGAGCACCATGTGCAGCGACACCACGTCGGCATCGGCAA
>MSTD01000047.1:0-13244 GCA_001942045.1 Mycolicibacterium porcinum | reverse complement strand
CGACCAACCCCAGCGTCGCCCCGTGCAGGTCGCTGCCGATCGTGCTCTGCCACAGCCCATTCCGGATACGAAGATCCTCGGTGATCAGGTGCCGCTGCAGGCCCAGGATCAACGCCCAGGTGTGTTCCACGGTCGGGGTGACGGCGCCGCCGGTGCCGGACACGGTGATACCCAGACGGTGTGCGGCGGCGACATCGATGGCGGCGTTGAACGGGCCGGTCGTGACGAGGAGCTTCAGCTCGGGCAGCTGGGCCAGCAGGGCTGCGTCGATCGGGGTGCGTTCCCGCATCGCGACCACGACCTCGTGGCCGGCCAGCTTCTCGACCAGCGCCGGACCGGGCGCGATGTGCTCACGCAGCGACGTGATCTGGGTGGGCCGGGGAATCGGCGACCAGTCGACCGTGTCGGCGATGCCCTGGTAGTCGTCGAGGACGGCGACGCGAAGCGGTTCGGTCATCGCTCAGTAGGCGTTCGGGTCGTTCTGCACTGCGACGGGCACCGGATGCTGGTAGAGCCGGGAGGCGTTCTCCCAGGTGATCTTTCGGATCACCTCGGCCGGTAGGCCGTGAATCTGTTCGTGAATCGTGCGCTGGGTGTGCGGCCAGGTCGAATCGCAGTGCGGGTAGTCGGCTTCGAGCAGGATGTTGCCGGTGCCGATCCGCTCGTGCTGGACGAATGACGACTGGTCCTCGACCGCGCAGAACCAGAAGTTGCGGGTGAACACCTCGGCGGGGGAGAGGGTTTCGCCCAGGGCCTTCCACGTTCCGTACATCTGGTGGTAGCTGAGCATGTGGTCGAGGCGATCGAGGAGGCCGGCCACCCAACCGATTCCACCTTCGGACAAGCAGATCTTCAGCTCCGGATACCGGCTGGGCAGGCCCGAATACAGCCAGTCCACCGCGGCGGTGATGGCGTAGGCGAAGAACAGCACACCCTGAACGTCGGGCGGGGCGTCGTCGGTGGTGGACGGCGCCGAACCCGAGGAGCCGATGTGCAGGTTGACGACGGTGCCAGTCTCGGCACATGCGCGCATCATCGGTTCCCAGTAGCCGGAGTGGATGGTCGGCAGCCCCAGCATGGCCGGGTTCTCACTGAAAGTGACAGCGTGAAAACCGCGTTCGGCGTTCTCGTAGATCATCTGGGCGCCGACCTCGGGGTCGAGCAGCCACGGCAGCTGGCAGGGGATGATCCGGTCGGGGTAGGCGCCGGCCCAGGCTTCGAGGTGCCAGTCGTTCCAGGCCCGCACCGCAGCCATCGCGAGCTCGCGGTCCGTGGTCACCTGCTGCAGTCGCTGGCCGGCGAACCCGGGCAGGAACGACGGGAAGTTGAGCGAGGCGTACACGCCGTTGAGATCCATGTCCTTGACGCGTTCGTGAATGTCCCAGGCGCCGCGGCGCATCTCGTCGAACCGCGCCGGCTCGAAACCGTATTCGGAGACCGGCCGGCCGACCACCGCATTGAAACCGACATTGGGCAGCGACTGCCCGTCGTACATCCAGGTCTGCCCGCCGCCCTCGGTGTCGACGACCTTCGGGGCGCGGTCGGCGAACTTGCGCGGCACCCGGCCGGTGAAGGTATCCGGCGGCTCGACGATGTGGTCGTCGACGGAGATCACGGTGTAGAGACGTTCGGCCCGTTCGGGTTCCGGCAGAAACGTGACTGTACGTTCGGCACCCTTCTGCGCGGTGGTGAAATCGAGATTGCCTGCGAGTTCATCGATGGACTTCATGGGGCGTGGTCTCCTGCCAGGGTTCGGGAATTAGGTGAGCACGTCGGGATCGGCCTTGATGGTCATGCGGGCCGCACCGGCCCAGTACACGTCGGCGGCCCGCTCGATGAGCGAGGCCTTCATGCCGTACATGTCGGAGCGGTTCATCGCCGTCGGCTCGCGGCCGGTCAACATCACCTGGTAGGCCAGCTTGCACACCCGGTCGATCGACGCGGCGCGGTACACGGCCTCGGCCACTGTGCCTCCGGTGGTGATGACGCCGTGATTGGCCAGGATGGTGAGATTGGCCGGGCCGATCCGCTCGGCGAGTTCCCGCGCCCGGGGCGCCGAATCCACTTCGCCGTCATAGGTTTCGACGAAGCACATGTCGTCGAGGAACAGCGATCCGGTTTGGTGCACCAGTTCCGGCAGTTTTCCCAGCGCCGCGATGAGACTCACGTAGTAGGGATGGTTGTGGATGACGACGCGGGCATCGTCGCGCAGACGGTGCAGTTCGGTGTGGATGTGGATGGCCGGGGTGACATCCCAGCGGCCGCGCACGACCGTGGCGTTCTCGTCGACCACGCAAATGTCGGAGGCGGTGAGCTCCTGCCACCACAGGCCCCATGGATTGACCAGCATCTCGGTGCGGCCTTCTGGCTGCCAGGTGATGTGGCCGGCCATGTTCTCGGCGAACCCGATGGCTGCCAGATGCCGGAACGCCACCGCCAGTGCCTGTGCTTCCGACAGGTCGACGCCGATCGGCGGGGTCACCGATGGCGACCACACCTTCAACCCACCCTCACGTACCTCACCGACGCTCATAGCTGTCTCCCAACCGCGTCCGGATATCTTCGCGGAGTTGCCCTTTGGCGATCTTCCCGCCCGAGGACCGGGGTAGTTCGTCGAGCACGATAAGCCGCTCGGGCAGCAGTTCCTTCGACATGCCCTGGCCCAGGAGGTGCTCGACGAGCCCGGGAAGGTCGATGTCCTGCCCGTTCGCACGCTCGACGTAGATACAGACCTTCTCGCCGAAGACCGGGTCGGGCATCGCCACCGCCGCCGCCACGGCCACGGCGGGATGCGTCGTCACCGCGTCCTCAACCTCACCCGCGCTGATGTTCTTGCCGCCGCGGAGAATAAAGTCCGAGGTGCGGCCGGTGACGGACAGATAGCCGTCGGCGTCGACCTCGCAGACATCACCCATCCGCATCCAGCCGTCGGGGGTGTAGAGCTTGTCGTGGTCCACGCCGCCGAGATAGCCCAGACTGGTAGCGGGTCCACGGCAGGCCGGTTGCCCACGGCCCGTTGCGGTCACGTCGTCATCGCCGTCGAACAGGCGCACCCTCATCTCCGGCACCAGCCGTCCGGCGGTGCGCAGCCTGCGCTCCCGGGTATCCCGCAGCGTCGTCCCGCTCAACAGGCCCGTTTCGTTGGAGCCGTAGAACTGCAGGATCGTGGCGCCGGTGAGCTCCTCGAAGGCGGCGGCCCGCTGATAGGGCAGCGCCTCACCGCCGGTGAACACCACCCGCAGCGAACTCAGGTCGTGCTCGCGCGAGGCCCGGTCGGCCATGATCATCATCAATTGGGTACTCACACAGCACAACACGCTGACCCGGTGGCGGGCGATCGCCTCGCAGGCGGTAGCCGCATCGAACTTCTCCAGCAGGACGGCGGTGGCGCCGAGGTAGATCGGGGTGGTGTGGGCGGTCCAGATGCCGAACCCGAACGGCGCCGGGATGACGGGCAGGAAGACGTCCTCGGGGCTCAGCGCTCCGTTGGCGACCGCCTGCTGGTGAAAGTAGTGCCACCGGTTCTGGGTGTGCACAACACATTTGGGTAGGCCTGTGGTTCCGGAGGTCGAGTTGATCAGGAACACGTCGTCGGCTCCCACGCCGGCGGCCGGTGGTCGCGACGGGGTGTCGGTGTCGAGGGACAACCCGTCCAGCACCAACGCGCTGATCGCAGGCGACAGCCCCGACACGGTGGCCTGTGCCGACGACTGCCGCGCCGGGTCACTGATCAGCAGGCGCGGCTCGGTGGTCCGCAGGATCTGGGTGGCCTCGCGGATTCCGGCGCGGGCGCCGATCCCCACCACGACCGCGCCGCACCGCTCGATCGCCACGAAGAGTACGTGGATGGCGGCGGTGTCGCCGTGCCAGACCGCGACGCGATCGCCGAGCCTGATACCTAGACCTGCCAGCTGGGCGGCGAGTAGCGATGCGGCACAATCGAATTCGCGCCAGGTGAACGTGGTGCCGGGGAAGTCGACATAGGCCGGCTTGTCGGGATGGGCGATGGCATGTTCGCGCACGGTCTGCGAGAGCGTCCGGTCCGACCACCATCCGGCCGCGCGGTAATGGGCCGCATCTTCAGCGTGGGCGGCGTCGCCAGCCTTCATCACCAAATCATATGAAAATAAGGATCGGTGTCAACGGCTGCGCGGCAGCCGGCCGGCTCACGGTCGCCGTGGGACGGACTGCGCCCAGGTGCGCACCATCGTCGGATCGACGACCCCGTTGACCCCCGGGTACTGCTGGGCGTTGACCAGATGTGCCGCGGCCAGATCGCGGGCCCGTTGCGCGTCGCCCATGTCGATCGCGTCGATCACCTGGCGGTGGTCTTCCAGCACCGCTCGGCGCTCCTCGACGGGCACCGTCGAGTGGTCTGTCACCTGAGCCGACCAGTTTTGCTCGTGGGCCGACCACAGGGCCTCCAGCGCGCCGGCCAGGATGATCATCGTCTCGTTTCCGCACTGGCGCACAAGCGCTTCGTGATACCGGCGACTGGCCGAGGTGGCCTGCTGCAGGTCCGATACTGCTCTGACCGATTCCTCGTGCAATTCCCGGAGAATGGGCACCACAGTGCGCTTGCGATCCGGACGCTGGGCGCAGAGTGCGGCGCAGGCCGGCTCGACCTGAAGCAGTGCCGTACCCACGTCGGCGAGGCCGACCTGCCCGGCACCGAGAACCAATCCCATGGTGTAGGCCAGATTTGCCGAGTCGGGTCGATGCACCACCGCGCCGCCGAGCTTGCCGCGCCGGACCGTCAACAGCCCCTCGGCCTCCAGGATGCGCATCGCCTCGCGGAGGGACGGTTTGCTGATCGGGTACTCAACCAGAAGTTCGTCTTCTTTGGGCAGGATCGTGCCGTCGGGCAGTTCCCCGGTCAGGATCTGTCGCCGCAACTGGTCGGCGACCTGCTCGGCAAGTCGCTGAAACCGGACGTTTGGCTGCGCCACGCATCGAGTGTGCCAGACAGCCGGTCGTCGAGGGGCCCGCGTGGAGCCTTGTATCCAAATGATTTGTCTCATACGGTGAGCCATGCAGAAGTGGACCATCGGCGCGTTGACGATTCACTCGGTCCTGGAAACGGTCGTGCCGACCCGGCCCGACCGGCTGTTTCGCGGGCTCCCGTCCGAGCTCGGCAGCTGGCTCCACCCGCACTACGTCGACGACGCGGGCAATCTACTGATCGCCATCCAGTCGTTCCTCGTCGAATCCGGTGACGAGCTCGTGGTGGTGGACTGCTGCTTCGGGGAAGGCCACGACCTGCCGTACCAGATCCCCATGGATCCCAACCGGTACCGACAGTCCTTGGCCGCGGCCGGATTCGGCCCCGACGAGGTGACCACCGTCGTGTGTACCCACCTTCACCTCGACCACGCCGGGCGCAACACCACCCAGCGCGACGGTGCCTGGGTCCCCACCTATCCCAACGCCACCTACCTGATCACCGCCGACGAGTACACGTCGTGGCGGGAGTCCTCGGCGCCGAACCGGGCCGCCGCCGAGACCGTCGAACCGCTTGTCGCACACGACGTTCTGCGGCTGACGGAGATGGACCACGCGATCACCGACGAGATTCGGCTGCTCCCCACACCGGGCCACACCTCGGGCCACACCGCCGTTCGGCTCGAATCCGGCGGGGAAGTGGCGATCATCAGCGGGGACGTCATCCACCATCCCGTGCAGATCACGCATCCCGAGGTGCAGGCACTGCCCGACGACGACCCGGCCGCGGCCGCGGTGACCCGCGCCCGGCTGCTGCAGGACGTCGCCGACGAGCAGGCCCTGCTGTTCGGAACTCACTTCGCGGCCCCGACCGCAGGCACCGTCGTCGCCGACGACGACCGGCTGATGTGGGTGCCGCTGTAGCCGCGGTGTTTCAGTCGGCGGTGTGGACGATGAGGATGTCGATCTTCACCCGCCGGGCGATGGTGGCGGGCACCGAGCCCAACAGGCGCCCGGCAACCGAGTCCAGCCCGATGTCGCCGACCACGATCAGATCCGCCTTGATGTCGGTGGCCAGTCTCACGAGTGCATCGACCGGCGCACCTTCAACGGCCCGCTCGACGACATCCGAGGCGCCGGCGGCCCTGGCCCGGTCGCGCGCCACCTGGAGGATCTCGTAGACCGGGGCGGCGCCGTGCATCCGGTAGCCCTCGCGCTTGAGGCTGTCCTCCGCGCGCGTATCGACCACGTGATCAGGCGACGGCGCTCGCGACCAGCCGCCCTTTTCGGCCACGGGTTGATGAGCGCTCGCGATGATCAGCTTCGCGTTCTCCTGCGCGGCGATCTCGCCGGCGCGGTGGACCGCGCGTAGCGACGAGTCGGATCCATCTGTACCGACAAGGATCGTCCGATACGTGCTCATGTCAGCTCCGAACTGTCGGCTACCAGGACAAACAGACCTTAATGCACGTCAATCTTCCGCCGGTGGAGATTGGGCTTCGCGCCGTGTCACAGCACTCGACCGACATGGAGCTGTCGGACGTGCGGGATACCGTGCGCTCAAGAACGAGAAGCACACGTCAAACGAACGAGATATGGCACCCCCGACAGGATTCGAACCTGCAACCGACCGGGTAGAAACCGGATGCGCTATCCGTTGCGCCACGGGGGCAAGTCGGACCACCACAATTTACACCGCGTGGGGTGTCGTTACCGAAACGGATATGCACCACGTGGGCTGCGCGAACCGCAACACCTCCACCTCCCGCCAATCGAGGAAACCCGTACCTCGGCGTGAAGGACGGTGACGCGCCACGGACGCCCGGCAAAGCCCTCCCGCGGGGCCGGTAGCGGACTAGCGTGGACGCTGCACTGGCGGCCAGGGGAGGGGAGAGGGACCACGCTATGAGCGACGTGCCGGAGTCGGACGTGGCCGGACTGCCCGAAGAACTGAGCGCAGTCGATCAGCTGTTGCATCGGGGAGAGGCGAATCCGCGCACGCGGTCGGGAATCCTGGGCGTTGAGATCCTCGACACCACACCGGATTGGGAACGATTCCGCGCCCGGCTCGACAGCGCGTCGCGCAAGGTCCTGCGGCTGCGTCAGAAGGTCGTCATGCCAACGCTGCCCACGGCGGCGCCGCGCTGGGTCGTCGATCCCGACTTCAACCTCGACTATCACGTGCGGCGGGTGCGCGTCCCGGAGCCGGGAACGCTGCGAGAGGTATTCGACCTGGCCGAGGTCGCGCTGCAGTCGCCGATGGACATCAGCCGTCCATTGTGGAGCGCCACCTTGGTCGAGGGGCTGGCCGACGGCCGCGCGGCGACCATCCTGCACCTGAGCCACGCGGTGTCCGACGGCGTCGGCATCGTCGAGATGTTCGCCAACATCTACGACCTCGAACGTGATCCCGAACCGACCGAACCGGCGCCGCTGCCCATCCCACAGGACCTCTCGCCCAACGATCTGATGCGGGAGGGAATCAACCGCCTCCCCGGATCGATCGCCGGCGGTGTGCTCGGCGCGCTGGGGCAGGCGGCCCGCACGGTGACCAAGGTGGTGCGCGACCCGGTCTCGGCGGTCAGCGGTGTGGTCGACTACGCGATGTCCGGCGCGCGGGTGATGGGGCCCGCGGCGCACCCCTCGCCGCTGCTTCGCCGCCGCAGCCTGTCGTCTCGCACGGAAGCGATCGACATCCCGTTCTCCGACCTGCACCGGGCGGCCAAGGCGGCCGGCGGCTCGATCAACGACGCCTACCTGGCCGGGCTGTGCGGGGCACTCCGGCTCTACCACGAGGCCAAGGGCATCTCGATCGATACGTTGCCGATGGCGGTGCCGGTCAACCTGCGTTCCGAGGACGATCCGGCCGGCGGTAACCGCTTCGCCGGGGTCAACATTGCCGCGCCCGTCGGGATCGTCGACCCGGAGACCCGGGTCAAAGCCGTTCGCTCGCAGATGACGAGCAAGCGCGAGGAGCGTGCCATCGACATGGTGGGCTCGATCGCTCCCGTGCTGAGTCTGCTGCCCGACGCCGTACTGGAGACCGTGGCCGGATCGGTGGTGAACTCCGACGTGCAGGCCAGCAATGTCCCGGTCTACCCGGGGGACACCTTCATCGCCGGCGCGAAGATCTTGCGTCACTACGGAATTGGCCCGCTGCCCGGGGTAGCGATGATGGTGGTGTTGATCTCGAGATCGGGCTACATCACCGTCACCACCCGCTACGACCGGGCCGCCATCGCCGACGAGAAGCTGTTCGCCGAGTGCCTGCTGGCGGGCTTCGACGAGGTGCTGGCGCTCGGCGGTGATGGCCGAGCGGAGCCGGCCTCCTTCAGCAGCGACACGTCGGCGACGAACGGGAGTGCCGCACAGTGACTTCGAAAGATTCCAGCGCCCGCGGTACCAAACAGATGCGGTTGCCCGGCACTCTGGCCGAGATCGAGGGGAGCCCGGAGGGCCCCGAGATCGGCG
Organism: Mycolicibacterium porcinum; assembly: GCA_001942045.1. Classification (GTDB taxonomy): domain Bacteria; phylum Actinomycetota; class Actinomycetes; order Mycobacteriales; family Mycobacteriaceae; genus Mycobacterium; species Mycobacterium porcinum_A. The sequence continues at coordinate 4,832 of MSTD01000047.1, read as the reverse complement.
CGTTCTTCGATTTGGACGGAACCTTGGTCGCCGGTTTCACCGGCGTGATCATGACCCGGGACCGGTTGCGCCGCGGCCAGATGGGCGTCGGTGAGTTCATCGGGATGGTCCAGGCCGGACTCAACCACCAGTTGGGCCGCTCGGAGTTCGAGGACCTGATCGGCAAGGGCGCCCGGATGCTGCGCGGCAACTCACTCAGCGATCTCGACGAGCTGGGCGAGCGGCTGTTCATCCAACACGTACAGGGCCGCATGTATCCCGAGATGCGTGCGATGGTGCGCGCACACATGGACCGTGGGCACACCGTGGTGCTGAGCTCGTCGGCGCTGACGGTTCAGGTCGAGCCGGTCGCACGTTTTCTCGGCATCGACAATGTGCTGTGCAACAAGTTCGAGACCGACGAGGACGGCCTGATCACCGGAGAGGTGATGAGGCCGGTGATCTGGGGTCCCGGCAAAGCCCGTGCGGTGCAGAACTTCTCGGCGGCCAACGGGGTGGACCTGACCAGGAGCTACTTCTACGCCGACGGCGACGAGGACGTCGCCCTGATGTACCTGGTGGGCAACCCGCGGCCGACGAATCCGGCCGGCAAGCTGGCCGCCGTCGCCGCCAAACGCGGCTGGCCGGTGCTGAAATTCAGCAGCCGTAGCGGCAGCAGCCCCGTCGCGCAACTGCGCACGCTGGCCAGCCTGGCCACCATCCCGACGGTCGCCGCCGGGGCGATCGGGCTCGGTCTGCTCACCCGCAACAAGCGCACCGGGGTCAACTTCTTCACGTCGAACTGGAGCAAGCTGCTGATGCTCACCACGGGCATTGAGCTCAACGTTCTCGGCGAGGAGAACCTGACCGCGCAGCGGCCCGCGGTGTTCATCTTCAATCACCGCAACCAGGCCGACCCGATGATCGCGGGCCGGCTCGTCGGGGTGGACTTCACCGGGGTCGGGAAGAAGGAACTCGAGAAGAACCCCTTGATGGGCCCACTGGGCAAGGTGATGGATGCGGCGTTCATCGACCGCGACGACCCGGAGAAGGCCGTCGAAAGCCTGCACAAAGTGGAAGAGCTTGCCCGCAAAGGCTTGTCGATTCTGATCGCCCCCGAAGGCACCCGGCTCGACACCACCGAGGTCGGCCCGTTCAAGAAGGGCCCGTTCCGCATCGCCATGGCCGCCGGGGTGCCGATCGTGCCGATCGTGATCCGCAACGCCGAGGTGATCGCACACCGCGATTCCAGCACCTTCAACCCCGGCAAGGTGGACGTGGCGGTGTATCCGCCGATCTCGGTCGAGGACTGGACGGTCGACAACCTCGCCGACCGCATCGCCGAGGTCCGACAGATCTACCTCGACACGCTGAAATCCTGGCCGCACGACGAACTGCCCACATTCGACATCTACTCCCGCGCCACGCCGGCCAAGAAGACCGCACCGCGCCGCGCCGCCAAGAAGGCTCCGGCGAAGAAGGCACCCGCGAAAAAGGCTGCACCCAAATCGGATACCTCGTCGCCGCGGTCGACTCCCAAGGGCCGACCATGACCACGGGTATCGACGACTACCCGAGCTTCAGCACCACCGACGATGCTCTGGTGCTCGCGTCGGTGTCGTCACCGGCCGAGCTCGAACTGCTCAACGACTGGCTCAAGGCACAGCGGCGCGAACACCCCGACACCACCGTCGAGGTACTGCAGCTGCCGGCCACCGACGAACCCGCCCCCGGCGTGGTGGCCCGTCTGGTCGAGGAACTGGAATCGGACGAGGATCGGTTGGTGGTTCCGGTCCGGGTGTTCTGGGTCCCCGGCGGGTTACCCACCCGGTTGAAGGTGGTCGGCCTGATCTCGGGCCGCGACACGTACCGGCCGCCGGAGATCCTGCAGCGTCGCATCCTGCGCAAGGACCCGACGCGCGCACGGATCGTCGCCGGTGAACCGGCCAAGGTATCGGAACTGCGCAAGCAGTGGAGTGAGACCACGGTCGCGGAAAACCCCAGGGAGTTCGCACGATTCGTCCTTCGCCGCGCGGTGCTGGCGATCGAGCGGGTGGAGCTTCGCCTGCTGGGCCCCGAATACAAGTCGCCGCGGCTGGTCAAGCCGGAGATGCTCGACTCGGCGCGCTTCCGGCAGGGCCTGGAGCAGATCCCCGGGGCGACGGTGGAGAAGGCCGGCGAGATGCTCGACGAGCTCTCCACCGGGTGGAGCCGGTTCTCGGTGGACCTGATCCCAACGTTGGGCCGGGCCATCTTCAGCCGCGGATTCGACCCGCGCATCGACTACGACCGCACCGAGATCGAGTCGATGCGCCATGCCCTGGAACAACATCCGGCGGTGCTGCTGTTCTCGCACCGGTCCTACCTCGACGGCGTCATCGTTCCGGTGGCCATGCAGGAGAACCGGTTGCCCCCGGTCTACACGTTCGCGGGCATCAACCTGTCGTTCGGCCTGATGGGTCCGCTGTTCCGGCATTCCGGCGTCATCTTCCTGCGCCGCAAACTCGATGACCCGCTGTACAAGTACGTGCTGCGGCAGTACGTCGGCTACATCGTGGAGAAGCGGTTCAACCTGAACTGGTCCATCGAGGGCACCCGGTCCAGGACCGGAAAGATGTTGCCGCCCAAGCTCGGACTGCTCGCCTATGTCGCCAACGCCTACCTCGACGGCCGCAGCGACGACATCCTGCTGCAGCCGGTGTCGATCAGCTTCGACCAGCTGCACGAGACGGCCGAGTACGCCGCGTACGCCCGCGGCGGTGAGAAGACGCCCGAGGGCCTGAGCTGGCTGTACAACTTCATCAAGGCGCAGGGCGAACGCAACTACGGCAAGATCTATGTCCGCTTCCCGGAAGCGGTTTCGATGCGCGAGCATCTCGGCGAGCCGGGCGGCGAGATGGCCCACGACGAGGCGGCCAAACGCCTGGCGATGCAGAAGATGGCCTTCGAGGTGGCCTGGCGCATCCTGCGGGTGACGCCCGTCAACGCCACGAACCTGGTGTCGGCACTGTTGCTGGGCGCCCGCGGCGTAGCCCTGACGCTCGATCAGCTGCATCACACGCTGCAGGACTCGCTGGACTACCTGGAGCGCAAGAACACCCCAATGACCAACAGCGCCCTGCGGTTGCGCACCGCCGAGGGTGTGCGCTCGGCGGTCGACGCCCTGTCCGGCGGGCACCCGGTGACGCTCGTCGACAGCGGGCGTGAACCGGTGTGGCGGATCGCCCCCGAGGATGAACTGGAGGCCGCGTTCTACCGCAACTCGCTGATCCATGCCTTCCAGGAGACCTCGATCGTCGAGCTGGCCCTGGCCTATGCCGCCCGGGCCGCCGACGATCCGCTGCAGGCGTTCTGGGATCAGGTGATGCGGTTGCGTGATCTGCTCAAGTTCGATTTCTACTTCGCGGATTCGGCGGCCTTCCGCGACAACGTCGCCGAGGAGCTGTCGTGGTACGACCGGACGCCGGAAGGGCAGGCGGCCGGGGGCTGGGAAGCCAAGGTCTCCGCCGGAGGTGACGACATCTATCAGATGTTGCGCAGCAAGCGGCCGCTGTTGGTGGGCGCGATGTTGCGCCCGTTCTTCGAGGCCTACGGGATCGTCGCCGACGTGTTGCGCGATGCGCCGGCCGAGATCAGCGAGCGGGACCTGACCAGGCGCGCGCTCGGCGTCGGACGTCAGTACGTCGCCCAGGGTCGGGTGGGCAGCAACGAGTCGGTGTCGGCGTTGCTGTTCGCCACCGCGCGGCAGGTGGCGGCCGACCAGGACCTGCTGGTCAACGGCCCCGATCTGAAGGCACGCCGCGATGCCTTCCGGGACGAACTGCGGGGGATCGTCGCCGACATGGACAAGGTCGACGAGATCGCCCGTGAGCAGTTCTACTTCCGGGAGAAGCAGCGCCGCGCGCAGCGCGCTCCGTAGGACTGGGCACCGGCGTGGCGCAGCCCACGCCATACCCTTGGACCATGACTTCTGCTGGCCAGGCGGCCGCATCCAGCGTGCGCAACAGCGTGGTGTGGCCCGTGCTGGTCGGTGTGGGTCTGCTGGCCGGGGCAGTGGCCGCAGGCATCGGCGCGCTGTCGCTGGCCGACGCGCTGACCGCAACGGGCCTGCCCAACCCCGGCCCGATCACCACCTACGGCCTGCCGTTCGTGCGGGCTGCCGGCGAGATCGCGGCCGTCATCGCGGTGGGGTCGTTCCTGTTCTCGGCGTTCCTGGTGGCCCCGCAGACCAACGGCGTGCTCGATGTCGCCGGTTACCGGGCGCTGCGCCTCGGCTCGGCGGCTTCCGGTGTGTGGACGGTGTGCGCGGCGCTGTTGGTGCCGCTGACGATCTCCGATGTGTCCGGGCAACCGCTGCTCGACCATCTCGGGCCGGTCGACGTGTGGTCGGCGGCCAGCCTGGTCGACGTGTCCGCCGCCTGGCGCTGGACGGCGATCCTGGCCGCGGCCGTCACCATCGCCAGCCTGCCGGTGCTGCGGTGGGGATGGACCCCGGTGCTGCTGGCCGGGTCGCTGCTGACGCTGATGCCGCTCGTGCTGACCGGACACTCCTCGTCCGGCGGCGCCCACGATCTGGCCACCAACAGCCTGTTCATCCACCTGGTCGCCGCGGCGCTGTGGGCCGGCGGGCTGCTGGCGCTGCTCGCGCACGCGATGCGGGCCGGGGCTGGAGCCGACGGTCCCAACACCGCCCTGGCGGCGCGCCGATTCTCGGCGCTGGCGCTGTGGTGCTTCGTCGCGATGGCCATCAGCGGCGTGCTCAACGCCCTGGTGCGGATCCAGCTGCCCGATCTGGTGCGGACCAGCTACGGCTGGTTGCTGATAGCCAAGGTGGTCGCACTCACCCTGCTCGG
>MSTD01000046.1 GCA_001942045.1 Mycolicibacterium porcinum | reverse complement strand
CGATGATACTACCCACACGGGTGGAAAAGTAGGACACCGCCGAACACAAATTAAGTCCCGGGCCCTCCAATTTCGATTGGAGGGCCCGGGCATTTTTCTATCTAGGCGCGTTTTCAATTGAACAGAGCCGGCGTCGTTCGGCTTTTCTCCAATTCCAACAATGCTCGCTTGCGGTCCAGGCCGCCGCCGTATCCGGTGAGACTGCCGTTGGCGCCGATCACCCGATGGCAGGGCACGATGATGCCGATCGGATTGTGCCCATTGGCCAGGCCGACGGCGCGTGACGCACTCGGTGAACCGATCTGACGGGCGATCTCGCCGTAGGTGCAGGTTTCGCCATACGGAATGGTCTGCAGGGCGTCCCACACCCGACGCTGAAACCGTGTGCCCACCATGTCGAGTTCGAGGTCGAATTCGGTGCGCTCGCCGGCGAAATACGCCGACAGTTGATCGACGGCGTCCGCGAAGGCACTGTCGTCGGGCTCCCAACCCTCGCGGCTCGGCTCGTAGGTCTGATCGACCATCCGTAGGTGCATGAGCCTTCCGTCCCGGCCGGCCAGCGTGAGAAGGCCGACGGGGCTGTCCATGGTGCGGTACTGCAGTGTCGTCATGACGTCTCCTGTCGATCGTGCGGGGGCCACTGGTTCACCGCGTGGTCCAGTGTGGTCCAAAGGTGTTGCGTCGCATACGCACGCCACGGTCGCCATCGGGTGCTGTGGTCGACGAGCCCATCCGGGGCCAGGCCCAGATGACCGGCGGCAGCGCGCACGCCGAGATCGGTGGCGGGGAAGGCATCTGGATCGCCGAGGCCTCGCATGGCGATCACCTCCGTCGTCCATGGCCCCACCCCGGGCAGTGCCAGCAGCTGTTGGCGGGCCAGGTCCCAGTCACATCCGGGATCGAGGGTCAGATCACCATCGGCGATCGCCGCTACCAACGCGGTGACAGTCCGCTTCCTGGACGCCGGCATCGCCAGACCCTGGGGATCCAGTCCCGCGAGGTCGGCGACGCTGGGGAACACATGGGTCAGACCTCCGGCCTCGTCGGAGATCGCGGTTCCGTAACCGGTGACGAGGCGGCCGACGTGTGTGGACGCCGCTTTGATCGACACCTGCTGGCCGATCACCACCCGCAGTGCGAGCTCGGATTCGTCGACGGTCCGGGGTATGCGTTGACCCGGCGCCTTGGCCACCACCGGCGCAAGCTGCGGGTCGGATTGGAGCGATTCCACGACCGCCTCGGGATCGGCATCGAGGTCCAACAGACGCCGGCACCGCGCGATCGCGGCCGCCAGATCGCGGAAATCCTCGAGCACCAATTGACAGCGGACGTGATCGGGTTGCGGAGTCAAACCGACGATGCCGTGGCCATGCGGCAGGCGTAAGGTGCGCCGGAATTGCCCGTCGCGCACCTCTTCCAGGCCCGGCACTGCACTGGCTGCCAGGTGCCCGAACATCCCTTCGTACGCGAACGGGGTCCGTACCGGTAGCCGTAGCGACAGCACGCCGGGCGCAGCGGCGACCTCGGTGGCGAATCGGCTGCGTGCCCGCTGCCTCAGCTGCGTCGGTGTCAGGTCGCACACTGCGCGTACCGTGTCGTTGAACTGCCGGATGCTGGCGAAGCCCGCGGCGAACGCCACGTCGGCGAACGGCAGCTCAGTGGTTTCGATCAACACCCGGGCGGTCTGGGTGCGTTGCGCCCGGGCCAGCGCCAGGGGATTGGCGCCCAGCTCGGCCTGCATGATGCGCTGCAACTGCCGACTGGTGTAGCCGACGCGGGCGGCCAGTCCGGTCACGCCCTCGCGGTCTACGGTGCCGTCGGCGATGAGCCGCATGCACCGCGCCACGACGTCACCACGTACATTCCATTCGGGTGAGCCCGGCGAGGCGTCAGGGCGGCACCGTTTGCAGGCTCGGAATCCGGCTGCCTGGGCGGCGGCCGCGGTGGGGTAGAACCGCATGTTGCGCGCGAACGGTGGGCGTACCGGGCAGCTGGGCCGGCAGTAGATACCTGTGGTGAGCACGGCGGTGACAAACCAGCCGTCGAACCGGGCGTCCTTGGACTGGACTGCCCGGTAGCAGCGGTCGAAATCCTCGTGCATGCGTTCCACGATGGCACGGCGTCCGGCCTTGCACTAGCGGAAAAACGACATGGTCGTGGGATGGTGCGCGCGGGTTACACTCCGAGGCGTGGCCGAGCTGGTGCAGCACTACCTGGACCGGATCCGTGCCGAGCAGATCGAACTGCGCGACGGTGCTCTGGCGAGCTACATCCCTGAGCTGGCCAATGTCGATCCCGAGGGGTTCGGGCTCAGCGTGTCCTCCTCGGACGGATATGTCTACGAATCCGGCGACACCGCAGTGGAATTCACCATTCAGTCGATCTCCAAGCCGTTCACGTATGCACTGGCGTTGAGCCGGCTCGGCCAGGATGCTGTCGACGCCAAGATCGGTGTCGAACCCTCCGGCGAGGCGTTCAACGAGATCAGTGTGGACGACGTCACCAAGACACCGAAGAACCCGATGATCAATGCCGGTGCCATTGCGGCGGTTTCGCTGATCCCCGGCGCGAGCGCCGACGAACGGTTCGACCACATCCAGGAGTTCTACTCGGCGTGTGCCGGCCGCCGGCTCGAGATCGACCCGGAGGTGTACGCCTCGGAAAAGGCGACCGGTAACCGCAATCGGGCGATCGCGTACATGCTGACCAGTTTCGGTGTGCTGGACGGTGATCCGGACGAGGTCCTCGACGTGTATTTCCGCCAGTGTTCGGTCAAGGTGACGAGCACAGACCTCGCGCGGATGGCCGCCACCCTGGCCCGGGGCGGGCTCAACCCGCTGACGGGTCGCCGGGTGGTCGATGCGGACGTGGTTCGACGGACGCTCAGTGTGATGGTGACGTGCGGAATGTACGACGCGACAGGCGATTGGGTCAGCGCCGTCGGCATGCCGGCCAAGAGCGGTGTCGGTGGCGGGATCGTGGCGGTGCTGCCCGGCCAACTAGGGATCGGTGTGTACTCACCACGGCTCGATTCCCGCGGCAACAGTGTGCGAGGGGTGCAGGTGTGCCGCAATCTGTCGTCGCAGCTGGGGCTTCACTTTCTCACCGTCGGTCGTGAGGCGTCGTCGACGCTGCGGGCGGTGTTCGATGTCCACCCGGGCGTCCGGGTGTACGAGGTTCAGGGGGATCTACTGTTCGCCGGGGCTGAGCAGGTGCTGCGGAGGGCCGAGCATGAACGTGACGAGTACGACGTCGCCGTGCTGGACGTCACCCGCACCGATGACATCAACGATGCCGCGCGCGGCATGCTGACCGGCATGCGGGCCGGCCTGACCGCCACGGGCAAAGAGGCTTATCTCGTCGACCCCGACGGTCGTGTGGTGCCGCCCGACCGGCGTGACGATTACGACGCCGTCGTGTTCCGCACTCTCGACGAGGCGGTGGACGCAGCGCTGCGGTGGGGCGCAGGCTAGACCGGCACGGCTACGCGGGTCGGCTCGCCCAGACCGCGCAGGGTCACCGATTCGCCCAGTGACCAACGGGCCCTCTCGGTTTCGGAAGCGTTGGCGATCGTGTCCGATGACGCCACCAGGTGCCCGGGCACCTGCTTGGAGAAGTCGCACAACCGCGCCGCCTCGTTGACCGGCTCCCCGATCACGGTGTACTCGAAGCGCTGTTTGGCACCGACGTTTCCGGCCACCACCTGTCCGGCTGCCACCCCGATGCCTGCCTCAAGCTCGGGTACCTCGGTCCGCAGCCGGCGCGCGATCGCCCGGGCGGCGCCGAGCGCCTCGTCTTCGGCGTTGGGCAACGAGACCGGCGCGCCGAACACCGCGAGTATCGCGTCGCCTTCGAACTTGTTGACCAGGCCGCGGTGATTGTCGACCTCGTCGACGATGACAGCGAAAAATCGATTGAGCAGATCGACCACTTCGACTGCGGGCCGCGTGGTGACCAATTGCGTCGAGCCGATCACGTCGACGAAAATCACTGCGGCGTGGCGCTCCTCGCCGCCCAGGACGGGCTTCTCCTGTTCGGCCAGCGCGGCGACCTCGCGGCCGACGTGGCGGCCGAACAGATCGCGAACCCGCTCGCGCTCGCGCAGGCCGTGCACCATCGAGTTGAAACCTCGCTGCAGCTGGCCTAGTTCGGTGCCGTCGAACACCACCAGGTTGGTGTCCAGATCACCCTGTTCGACGCGGTTGAGGGCCGCGCGCACGACCCGGATCGGAGTAGCGGTGAGCCAGGACAGAATCCACATCAGCAGGAATCCGAAGATCAACGCGAACGAGCCGAGACCGATGACAGCGTAGGCGAATTGGATCGGCGTGAGGTTGTTGAGCGTCACGGCGAACATGGCCGCCAGCATGATGCCCAGAATCGGGACACCCGAGCTCAGCGCCCACACCACCATGGTGCGGCCCATGATGCCCGGGGCCAGCCGGACCGGCGGTGGGCCCGCCTCCAGCGCCTGGGCGGCGACCGGCCGCAGGGCGAACTCGGTGAACAGGTGACAGCTCACCGACACCACGATGCCGGGAAAAGTGATGCCCAGTAGGAACTTCGGAATGTAGTTGGTATTCACCATCCCGTAGAGCGTTGTCAGCAAGGCGGCTCCGAGCCCCCAGAGGACGAGCAGTACGCGGGTGAGCCGGAACGGGGCGAAGAACGTGTTGCGCTGGTCCGCGACGGTGGGTGGGCGCTCCTCGATCGCCCAGCGCACGTTGTCGATCACCCGGGTCGTCGCCCAGAACACCCCGACGATCAGCGCCGCGGCCATGTAGATGGGGGCCACGATGAAGGTGATCCAACGGACCTGCGGATCGAACACGGCCGGAGACGGGAACAACAGCGTGACGATGATCATCGAGATGCCGATACCGAGCAGGTTCGCGAGGATCACGAACGTCGTGAGGATCACCTGGATCCGCACCCTGCGCCGTTGCTGGCTCTCCGATACCCGGCCCAGCACCCACGATCCGTATTCCGGGGTGCTCGGGATCCGGCTGTTCTGGCGGGTGACACCCTCAAGGACGCGGCCCAGCCGTCGTGCCAGCGATTTGTCGGAGTTCATTGTGGCGTCAGCCTAAAGCGTGTCGAACAACTCTGGAGAATGTTCGACACCGCCCTTCTCGGGCGTCCCCCCACAGGGCGAGGTTCACGGCGGCATTGGTGTCGCGGTCGGCGACATATCCGCAACCGCAGGTGAACACTCGATCGGCTAATGTCATCGTCGCGTTTACAGCCGTGCAAGCCGAGCAGCGTTTAGTCGATGGATACCATCGATCGGCCTGCACAATGTCGCCGCTACGCCAAGCTTGCTTGTACTTCAACAGCCTGGCGAACTCGGTCCAGCTCGCATCGGCTATGGCGCTAGCAAGTCGATGGTTGGCCATCATGCCTGTCACGCTCAAGTCCTCGATGACGAGCCGGTCGTGAGCCTTGACCAGCGCGTTGGTGACATCGTGAAGGAAATGGCGTCGGACGTTGGCGACGTGGTGGTGATGTCGGCCCAGTTTGGTTGCGCCGTCCTTGCGGTTTCGTGATCCTTTCTGCTTGCGTGACAACGACTTTGCGAGCCGCCGTTGCTTGACCATCCCTTTGGCCAGCGCTTTAGGGGCTGCGGTAATGCGAGCCACCTCTTTGCCGTCTGCAGTGGCGGCGACCACAAACGCCGACAATCCCCGGTCGAGGCCGACCCAGCCTGTGTCGTCGGCCGGATCTCGCGACGGATGGTGGCGACCGGGGTGCAGGTCGACTGCCTCCGCGTTCAGAGACACCCACCAGCGGCCGCGCCGACGTGTGCGGGTCGCGAACCGAATCTTGGCTCGGTTGTTGGTGAGCATGCGTCTCAACCGGCGGGTGTCGTCGAACACTCCGATCTGCCCGATACCAGGCAGAGTGATGGAGCGTGGCCGATTGCACTCTCCGACTCGGATTGGCGGCAGCTGGCCGTTGGGGCGGTTGTTTCGTAGCCGAAACGACGGCACCGTATTGGTCTTCTTTTTGAACTGTGGAAAGCCAATGCGGTTACCCCTGCGCTGACCAGATTGCGAATCCGACCAAGCCTTCAGTCCCTTACCCAGGTCGACAGCTGCTTCTTCGAAGACCTGTTGACGCACCTCGGTCCGCCACGGCAGTCCGGTCACCAGCGCGGTGACGACGCCATCGTTACCAACAGCGAAGATCCGTCCGGCTTCCTCGGACCGCTTCCACGCATTGAAGGCGTTGATCAGATCGAAACCGGTCCACGGCACCTCGGTGTCACGGCCGGCGTCGCGTTGGGTGAGTGCGGTTTTGACGATGCGCAGGCACTGGTTGAACGCGAATCGCGATGCACCGGCATGTCTGGACAACAGGCTGTGCTGCTCAACCGTGGGGTCCAGACAGAATCGGAACGTGGTATGCCGGGTCATCTCAGCGGTGAGCATTGCACTCACGACCGACGAGTTGGGCAGGCATGCAGTGGCGCATCGGTTCGTTCGTTCGCCATGCCCTTAAGGTGGATCGGGTGCGCCTCGTGATTGCCCAGTGCACCGTCGACTACGTCGGGCGGCTGACCGCCCACCTCCCATCAGCCCGCCGGCTGTTGTTGTTCAAGTCCGACGGTTCGGTCAGTGTCCATGCCGACGATCGCGCCTACAAGCCGCTGAACTGGATGAGTCCGCCGTGCTGGCTCACCGAGGACGCCAACGACGGCGTGCCGGTGTGGGTGGTCGAGAACAAGGCCGGCGAGCAGCTGCGCATTACCGTCGAGGACGTCGAGCACGACTCGACCCATGAGCTCGGGGTCGACCCCGGTCTGGTGAAGGACGGGGTGGAGGCGCACCTGCAGGTCCTGCTGGCCGAGCATGTGGAACTTCTCGGTGAGGGCTACACCCTCGTTCGTCGGGAGTACCCGACGGCGATCGGTCCGGTGGACCTGATGTGCCGTGACGAGCTGGGCCGGTCGGTGGCCGTGGAGATCAAGCGCCGCGGCGAGATCGACGGCGTGGAACAGCTGACCCGCTACCTGGAGCTGCTCAACCGCGACACCGTGCTGGCTCCGGTGGCCGGCGTCTTCGCCGCGCAGCAGATCAAACCGCAGGCCCGCACGCTGGCTACTGACCGTGGAATCCGTTGTGTCACTTTGGATTACGATCAGATGCGAGGCATGGACAGCGACGAATACCGGCTGTTCTGATGCGTCGTCGGCCCCGTGAACACCGCCGGCTGGCGCCGTTGCCGCCGGCACGTCGCGTCGAGACGGGGCCCGACGGCTATGACTACGAGGTGCGTGCGATCGCCGCGTCGCGGGCGGTGAAGGTGTACCGATGCCCGGGCTGCGATCACGAGATTCGGGTGGCCACCGCACACGTGGTAGTGCTGCCGCTCGACGTCGGCGATGTCGATGACCGCAGGCACTGGCACACCGCCTGCTGGGCAAATCGGGCCAATCGTGGTCCGACGAGAAAGTGGTCTTAGTGCTCTGAGTCAGTGCTCGTCGGAGGCAGGCTCGACCAACTCGATCAGCACGCCGCCGGCATCCTTCGGGTGGATGAAGTTGATGCGGGAGTTCGCCGTGCCCTTGCGGGGGGCCTCGTAGAGCAGCCGGACACCCTGGCCGCGCAGCCGCTCACTCAGTGCGTCGATGTCACTGGTCCGGTAGGCCAGCTGCTGCAGGCCGGGGCCGCTGCGATCGATGAACTTGGCGATGGTCGACTTCTCGTTGAGCGGGGCCAGGAGCTGGATCTGTGCGCTGCCCTTGGGGGCGCCGCGCACCGAGAGCATCGCCTCGCGCACACCCTGCTCCTCGTTGATCTCCTCGTGGAGGACGATCATGCCGAGGTTGTCGTGGTACCACTTGGCCGCGGCATCCAGATCAGGGACGGCGATACCGACGTGATCGATCGCCGTCACCAGCGCGGAGGCGAGGGCGGGACGGGCATCAACCTGATCGGCGGTCATAACGTAACGGTAACCTCTACCTGAACGTTTGCGTATGTGTGATCGCCCACACAGCTCTTGGAACCAGGCCTTGGAGGTAGGAAATGACTGCGGAATCTCGCACGTCGGTGATCGTTGCTGGAGCGCGTACTCCGGTGGGTAAATTGATGGGCTCGCTGAAGGATTTTTCCGGCAGTGACCTGGGCGCGATCGCGATCCGCGGCGCCTTGGAGAAGGCGAAGGTCGATGCTTCGCTGGTGGACTACGTGATCATGGGCCAGGTGTTGACCGCCGGCGCCGGGCAGATGCCTGCTCGCCAGTCCGCTGTGGGGGCCGGCATCCCCTGGGACGTGCCCGCGTTGAGCATCAACAAGATGTGCCTGTCGGGCATCGACGCGATCGCCCTGGCCGACCAGCTCATCCGGGCCGGTGAGTTCGAGGTCGTGGTCGCCGGTGGTCAGGAGTCGATGAGCCAGGCCCCGCACCTGCTGCCCAAGAGCCGTGAGGGCTACAAGTACGGCGACGTGACCGTGCTGGACCACCTGGCCTACGACGGTCTGCACGACGTGTTCACCGACCAGCCGATGGGCGCACTCACCGAGCAGCGCAATGAGACCGACAAGTTCACCCGCGCCGAGCAGGACGAGTTCGCTGCCCAGTCGCACCAGAAGGCTGCTGCCGCGTGGAAAGACGGTGTCTACGCCGATGAGGTGGTGCCGGTGTCGATCCCGCAGCGCAAGGGTGACCCGATCGAGTTCGCCGAGGACGAGGGCATCCGGGCCAACACCACCGCCGAATCGCTCGGTGGCCTGCGTCCGGCCTTCCGCAAGGACGGCACCATCACCGCCGGTTCGTCGTCGCAGATTTCCGACGGTGCGGCCGCGGTCGTGGTGATGAGCAAGGCCAAGGCGCAGGAGCTGGGCCTGGACTGGCTGTGTGAGATCGGTGCGCACGGTGTGGTGGCCGGGCCGGATTCGACGCTGCAGAGCCAGCCGGCCAACGCCATCAAGAAGGCCGTCGAGCGCGAGGGCATCAGCGTCGACCAGCTCGACATCCTCGAGATCAACGAGGCGTTCGCCGCGGTGTCGCTGGCCTCGACCAAGGAACTGGGTGTCGACCCGGCAAAGGTGAACGTCAACGGCGGTGCGATCGCGATCGGCCACCCGATCGGGATGTCGGGTGCCCGCATCACGCTGCACGCCGCGCTGGAGCTGGCCCGCAAGGGGTCCGGCTACGCGGTTGCCGCGCTCTGTGGTGCCGGTGGCCAGGGCGATGCGCTGATCCTGCGTCGCTGACAGCTATCGGCTGACCGTCAATACGACGGTGTGTAGTAGCTGGCCGCTCGCTCAGGCACAATGGCGGCCATGACGAGCTCGTTCGACCTGCGTACGGTTGCCGGCTGGTTCCGGCTCATCGCTCTTGCCGAGGCGGTGAGCTGGGCCGGCCTGCTGATCGGGATGTACTTCAAGTACCTGGGAAGTCCGCGCACCGAGATCGGTGTCAAGGTGTTCGGCCCGATCCACGGCGGTATTTTCATCGCCTTCGTGGTGGCCGCGGTGCTGGTCGGGCTAGCCCGCAAGTGGGGCATCGGAACCTGGGTCCTGGCTTTGCTGGCCAGCATCGTGCCATTGGGCAGTGTGATCTTTGTCATGTGGGCCGACCGCACCGCCCGGTTGAGTTCGGGCCTGGAGCCGGCCGACGCCTCGGCCCTGCTGTCGCAACCGGGCGACGCCGTGGCCGAAACAACGTGACAGACTTGGTGACGTGACTCGTCCACGACCTTCTGTCGGGCCGGCGCTGGCCGGCGCGGTTGACCTCTCGGCACTCAAGCAGCGGCCCGCGGCGGGCGGTGGCAGCCCCGGCGCGGCCGGCGGCCCGAATGTCACCGAGGTCAACGAAGCGAACTTCGAAGCCGAGGTGCTGGTCCGCTCGGGCCAAGTGCCGGTAGTGGTGGTGCTGTGGTCGCCGCGCAGCGAGTCCAGTGCTGCGCTGGGAGACACCCTGGCCGGTCTGGCCGCCGCCGACAACGGCAAATGGTCTCTGGCCCTGGTCAACGTCGACACCACCCCGCGGGTGGCTCAGATGTTCGGCATCCAGGGTGTGCCGACTGTCGTCGCGCTTGCCGGAGGGCAGCCGATCGCCAGTTTCCAGGGCTCTCAGCCGGCCGATGAACTCCGCCGCTGGGTCGATTCGCTGCTCGACGCGACCGCGGGCAAGCTGACCGGCTCCGGTGCCGGTGAAGATGAGCCCGAGCAGGTCGATCCGGCGTTGGCCGCGGCCAGGGCCGCGCTCGACGAGGGCGACTTTGCCGCCGCATCAACGGCCTATCAGGCGATTCTCGATACCCAGCCCAACCACGCCGAGGCCAAGGGCGCGGTGCGGCAGATCGCGTTCCTGCAACGGGCGAGCGCGCAGCGCCCCGACGCAGTGGCCGTCGCCGACGCCGCTCCCGACGACATCGACGCGGCATTGGCGGCTGCCGACGCCGAGATCCTGGCGCAGAACGTGACGGCGGCCTTCGATCGGCTCATCGCACTGATCAAGCGCACCGCAGGCGACGACCGGAGCAAGGTGCGAACCCGACTCGTCGAGCTGTTCGACCTGTTCGACCCGGCTGATCCCGAGGTGGTCGCGGGCCGGCGCAACCTGGCCAACGCGCTGTACTGAGCACTTCGCGGGAAGAACCTCAGGCGGGCTCGAACCACAGCATCGCCAGCGGCGGCAGGACCATCACGGCCGAGGCCGGGCGGCCGTGCCACGGCTCGTCGGTGGCCTGCACCGCGCCCATGTTCCCGATCCCCGCACCGTTGTAGATCGTCGCGTCGGTGTTGAGCACCTCGCGCCACTCACCGGTGTGCGGTAGTCCGAGCCGGTACTCGCTGTGCTCGCTGCCGGCGAAGTTGACCACGCAGGCGAGCACAGAACCGTCGGCGCCGAACCGCAGGAAGCTCAGCACGTTGTTCGCCGAGTCGTTCGCGTCGATCCAGGAGTAGCCCTCGGGGCTGGTGTCCCGGCTCCATAGCGCCGGGTGGCGGCGGTAGATCCCGTTGAGATCGCGCACCAGCCGCTGCACACCGCCCGAGAAGCCCTGCTCGTCGAGCTGGAACCAATCCAGCCCGCGTTCCTCGGACCATTCGGCCCGCTGGCCGAATTCCTGGCCCATGAACAGCAGTTGCTTGCCCGGGTGGGCCCACTGGTAGGCGAGCAGACTGCGTAGGCCCGCGGCCTTGGCGTGATCGTCGCCGGGCATCCGCGTCCATAGCGTGCCCTTGCCGTGCACGACCTCGTCGTGACTGATCGGCAGCACGTAGTTCTCGCTGAAGGCGTACAGCATCGAGAACGTCATCTCGTGATGGTGGTAGCTGCGGTGCACCGGGTCGTGGCTGACGTAGTCGAGGGTGTCGTTCATCCAGCCCATGTTCCATTTCATCGAGAAACCAAGGCCGCCAAGGTTGGTCGGGCGGGTGACACCCGGCCAGGACGTCGACTCCTCGGCGATGGTGACGATGCCCGGGGCCACCTTGTGCACGGTGGCGTTCATCTCCTGCAGGAACTGCACCGCCTCCAGGTTCTCCCGCCCGCCGTGGATGTTGGGCGTCCAACCACCTTCGGGCCGGGAGTAGTCGAGGTAGAGCATCGAGGCGACGGCATCCACCCGCAGGCCGTCGACGTGGTACTCCTGTAGCCAGTACAACGCGTTGGCGACCAGGAAGTTGCGCACCTCGGGGCGGCCGAAGTCGAAAACGTATGTGCCCCAGTCGAGTTGCTCGCCGCGGCGGGGGTCGGAATGCTCGTAGAGCGGGGTGCCGTCGAACCGGCCCAGTGCCCAGGCGTCCTTGGGGAAGTGGGCCGGGACCCAGTCGACGATCACCCCTATCCCGGCCTGGTGCAGTGAATCCACCAGGTACCGGAAGTCGTCAGGCGTTCCCAGGCGTGAGGTCGGGGCGTAGTAGGAGGTGACCTGGTAGCCCCACGAGCCGCCGAACGGATGCTCGGCCACCGGGAGCAGTTCGACGTGGGTGAAGCCCTGTTCCACAACGTATTCGGTCAGCTCGGTGGCCAGCTGGCGGTAGCTGAGGCCCGGGCGCCAGGACATCAGGTGCACCTCATAGGTGCTCATCGGTTCGAAAACCGGGTTCTGCGCGGCACGCTGGGTCATCCACTCGCCGTCGCTCCAGGTGTACGAGCTGGTGGTGACCCGCGACGCGGTCTGCGGTGGCACCTCGGTGGCGAACGCCATCGGGTCGGCACGATCGGTGGTCACCCCACCGGCGCCGTGTACCCGGAACTTGTACAGGCCGTCGATCGGGAACCCGGGCCAGAACAGCTCCCACACCCCGGAGGACCCGAGTACACGCATCTGCGCCTCGTTGCCGTCCCAGTGGTTGAAGTCTCCGATCACACTGACGCCCTTGGCATTCGGTGCCCACACCGCGAAAGAGACACCTTCGACGACCCCGTCGGGAGTGGTGAAACTGCGTGGGTGTGCACCCAGGATCTCCCACAGGCGTTCGTGGCGCCCTTCCGCGAACAGATGGAGGTCCAGTTCGCCGAGGGTGGGAAGGAACCGGTAGGCATCGGCGGTGGTGTGGGTGAAGAGAGTGTCGTCGGCGCCGGGGTAGCTGATTTCCAGGCGGTAGTCAGCGAGGTTGGTGAACGGAACGGAGACGGCGAAAAGCCCGGAGTCGATGTGCTGCAGTGGGTATCGGTCGCCGCCGATCAGCGCGACGACCTTGGCGGCGTGAGGGCGATAGGCCCGGATCACGGTCCGGTCGTTGTATTCGTGGGCACCGAGGACCGAGTGCGGGTCGTGGTGTTGACCGATCAGCAAGCGCTGGATGTCGGTGGGGTCGGGCCGCAGATGTAAGTCGTTGAGGTGGTTGATTCTCGTCATGTTGTTCTCATTCCCTGCGTAGCAAGCCCAGTCGTTGCTCATAGGGTACGAGCGGCATGTTCAGTACGTGCGCCACCGCCTTTGCGGGATCGATCCGGACGTAATTCGACTGCCCCCACTGGTATTCCTCGCCGGTGATCTCGTCGCGTACCCAGAACCGGTCATGTGATTCCATACCCAGTGCGCCCATGTTCAACCACAACGTGGCTTCCTCCGGGCTGAACGGGTTGAGGGTGACCACCACGAGCACGGTGTCTCCGGTGATCGGGTCGAACTTGCTGTAGGCGAGCAGTGCGTCGTTGTCCACGTGGTGGAAGGTCAGGGTCCGCAATTGGCGCAGCGCCGGGTGCAGCCGCCGGATCTCATTGAGCCGGGTCACGAACGGCTCAAGGGAGCGCCCCTCGGCAAGCGCGGCTGTGAAGTCGCGGGGCCGCAGCTCGTACTTCTCCGAGTCGAGGTACTCCTCGCTGCCCTCCCGGACGGGCCGGTGCTCGAACAGCTCGAAACCGGAATACATGCCCCACGACGCGCTCATGGTGGCGGCCAGCACCGCGCGGATCGCGAACATGCCCGGACCGCCGTGCTGCAGTGACTCGTGCAGGATGTCGGGGGTGTTGACCCACAGGCTGGGCCGCGCGAAGTCGGCATTCGCGGCGATCTCGTTGCCGAATTCGGTGAGCTCCCACTTGTTGGTCCGCCAGGTGAAGTACGTGTAGGACTGGGTGAATCCGCGTTTTGCCAGGCCGTAGAGCCGGGCCGGCCGGGTGAACGCCTCGGACAGGAACAGCACGTCGGGGTCCTCGTTCTTGACCTCGGCGATCAGCCAGACCCAGAAGTTGGGTGGCTTGGTGTGCGGATTGTCGACGCGAAAGACCTTGACGCCGTGAGAGATCCAGAACCGGACCACCCGCAGCACCTCGTGGTACAGGCCGGCCGGGTCGTTGTCGAAGTTGAGTGGATAGATGTCCTGGTACTTCTTGGGCGGGTTCTCCGCGTAGGCGATGGTGCCGTCGGGTAACACCGTGAACCACTCGGGATGTGCTGCGGCCCAAGGGTGGTCGGGGGCGCACTGCAGCGCGAGGTCCAGCGCCACCTCGACGCCCTGTTTGCGGGCGGCGGCCACGAAGGCATCGAAGTCGTCGATGGTTCCCAGGGCGGGATGCACGGCGTCGTGGCCGCCTTCGTCGCTACCGATCGCCCACGGTGACCCGACGTCGTCCGGTGCGGCGGTCACGGCGTTGTTCCGGCCCTTGCGGTGCACCTTGCCGATGGGATGGATGGGCGGCAGGTAGACGATGTTGAAACCCATGCGGGCGATCCGGGGGAGTTGGTCGGCAGCAGTGGCGAAGGTGCCGTGGACCGGATGTCCGGTCTTGTCCCAGCCGCCGGTGGACCGCGGGAACATTTCGTACCACGCGGAGAAGCGGGCCAACGGCCGGTCCACCCAGACGCCGTATTGCTCACCGCGGGTGACCAACTCGCGCAACGGGTACTGGTCGAGCAGTTCGGTGACCTCGTCGGACAGCGCCGCCCCGGCGCGCAGGAACGGGTCGCCTGGAGTGCGCAGTGCGGCGGCGGCCTCGATCAGAGGGTCGCGCAGTTTGCGGGGTACCCCGGCGGCGGCGCGCTCGAGCAGGCGTGCCCCGACCAGCAGGTCGTTGGACAGCTCGGCCTCGCTTTGGCCGGCGCCCAGCTTGGCCTCGACCGCGTGTCGCCAGGTGGCGATGGGGTCGCCCCAGCCGTCGACCCGGTAGGTCCACAGACCGACGCTGTCGGGGGTGAATTGGCCATGAAAAACATCGGGGACGTCACCTTGTGCCATGGGCAGGGCCTGTGGCTTGATGCGCTGGGAGGGGCGCACCGCAGGATTGGTCGGCAACACCGTGTCGATCGACACCGGTGCCGGCGCGGTGCCCGGGCCGGTGGCCAGCCGCGGGTAGTCCGTGCCGAGGTAACGCACCACCAAGGTGGCCGAGACCGCGTCATGACCCTCGCGCCAGACGGTGGCCCGTACCGGCACAACTTCGCCGACGACGGCTTTTGCCGGGAACTGCCCGCCGGACACCACGGGCGCGACATCGTCGATTCCGATACGACCGGCCACCCATCCACTCCTCACGTCGTTCCGATCAAGCGGCTGTCTCTCGTTCACTTGCCTTGTCGCGTCTGATACCCACCGTAATGGGCTGCCCAACCTCGCGGGCGTTAAGTGTGGCCGCTTGTACGGATAACACCGTCTGTCCGGATGTCGCTGACCGCTGCACGAACCGGATTTGTCAGTAAGGTTGGTTCGCGTGAAAGCCCTCAGACGGTTCACCGTCCGCGCGCACCTTCCCGAGCGGTTGTCGGCGCTGGAACGGCTGTCGATCAACCTGCGCTGGTCGTGGCACAAGCCGACCCAGGATCTGTTTGCTGTTGTCGATGCCGAGCTGTGGGAGCAGACCCAGGGCGACCCGGTGGCGCTGCTGGGCGCGGTGAGTCCGCAGCGGCTCGATGAACTGGCCGGCGACGAATCGTTCCTGGGCCGCCTCGATGAGCTGGCCGCGGACCTGGACAACTATCTGAGCCGCCCGCTGTGGTACCAGCAGCAGATCTCCGACGGAGTCGAGATGCCGAAGGGCATCGCGTACTTCTCGATGGAGTTCGGTGTCGCCGAGGTGCTGCCGAACTATTCGGGCGGCCTGGGCATCCTGGCCGGTGACCATTTGAAGTCCGCATCGGATCTGGGTCTGCCGTTGGTCGCCGTCGGCCTGTACTACCGCTCCGGGTACTTCCGGCAGTCGCTGACCGCCGATGGTTGGCAGCATGAGACGTACCCGTCGCTGGACCCGCAGGGGCTGCCGTTGCGGCTGCTCACCGACGCCTCAGGCGCGCCGGTACTGGTGACGCTGGCACTGCCCGAGGCTCGCGAGCTACGGGCTCGGGTGTGGGTCGCGCAGGTGGGCCGGATCCCGCTGTTACTCCTCGATTCCGACGTCCCGGAGAACGAACACGAACTCCGCAGTGTCACCGACCGGCTGTACGGCGGCGATCAGGAGCACCGCATCCGGCAGGAGATCCTGGCCGGCATCGGCGGGGTTCGGGCGATCCGGGCGTTCACCGAGATCGAGAACCTGCCCGCCCCCGAGGTGTTCCATATGAACGAGGGCCACGCCGGATTCCTCGGTGTGGAGCGGATCCGCGAGTTGGTCGCCGCCGGGTTGGACTTCGACACCGCGCTGACCGTCGTGCGGTCGTCGACGGTGTTCACCACCCACACCCCGGTCCCGGCCGGCATCGACCGGTTCCCGGTCGAGATGATCAGGCGTTACTTCGGCAGCCCGCCCGGCGGGCCCGCCGACTCTCGGCTGCTTCCCGGTGTGCCGCTCGAGCGAGTGGTCGCGTTCGGCGCCGAGGATGATCCGTCGAAGTTCAACATGGCGCACATGGGTCTGCGGCTCGCGCAGCGGGCCAACGGGGTGTCGTTGCTGCACGGCAGGGTGAGCCGGGCCATGTTCAACGACCTGTGGCCCGGATTCGACCGGGCCGAGGTGCCGATCGGATCGATCACCAACGGCGTGCATGCCCCGACCTGGGCGGCGCCGCAATGGTTGGCGCTGGGCCGCGAGCTGATCGGTTCCGAGGCTGCCGAACCCGCGGTGTGGGAACGGCTGCAGGAGGTGGAACCGGCGCACATGTGGTGGATCCGCTCCCAACTGCGGGAGACGCTGATCGCCGACGTGCGGGACCGCCTGCGTCGCTCTTGGCTGGAACGGGGCGCGTCCGAGGCCGAACTCGGCTGGATCGCAACGGCTTTCGACCCGTCGGTGCTGACTGTCGGATTCGCCCGACGGGTGCCGACGTACAAGCGGCTGACGCTCATGCTGCGCGACCCGGAGCGGCTGGAGAAACTGCTGCTCGACGAGGACCGGCCGGTGCAGTTGATCGTGGCGGGTAAGTCGCACCCGGCCGACGACGGCGGCAAGGCGCTCATCCAGCAGATCGTGCGGTTCGCCGACCGGCCGGAGGTGCGGCACCGGATCGCCTTCCTGCCGGACTACGACATGTCGATGGCCCGGCTGCTGTATTGGGGCTGCGACGTGTGGCTGAACAATCCGCTGCGGCCGTTGGAGGCCTGTGGCACGTCCGGGATGAAGAGTGCGCTCAACGGCGGGTTGAACCTCTCGATCCGGGACGGTTGGTGGGACGAGTGGTACGACGGCGAGAACGGCTGGGAGATCCCGACCGCCGACGGCGTCGAGGACGAGGCCCGTCGCGACGACCTGGAGGCCGCCGCTCTCTACGACCTGCTCGAACATGCCGTCACGCCGAAGTTCTACGAGCGCGACGAGCACGGGGTGCCGACCCGCTGGGTCGAGATGGTGCGGCACACGTTGCAGGTGCTGGGGCCGAAGGTGCTGGCCTCGCGGATGGTCCGCGACTACACGGAGAAGTACTACCTGCCCGCCGCGCAGTCGTTGCGCGAGACCGTCGAGGCCACCTCGGGCGAGCCGTTCGGTGCGGCCCGGGAATTGGCCGCCTACCGGCGCCGCGCCCAGGAGGCCTGGCCCAAGATCCAGATCACCGATGTGGACAGCTACGGCTTGCCGGACACCCCGTTGCTGGGGTCTCAGCTGACCCTGACCGCCACGGTGCAGCTGGCCGGACTGCAGCCCGACGAGGTCACCGTGCAGGCCGTGCTGGGCCGGGTGGATGCCAGTGACGTGATCCTGAATCCGGTGACCGTGCCGATGGCGCACACCAGTTCGGCTGACGGCGGTACCGAGGTGTTCTCGACCAGCACGCCGCTTCCGGTCGCCGGGCCGGTGGGCTACACCGTGCGGGTCTTGCCCCATCACCGGCTGCTGACCGCCGACAACGAACTCGGGCTGGTGGCGCTGGCTTGAGTAAGGCGCTCAAAGTCTCCCTCGACGGAGGCCCGTACGCGCTGGCCACCGGAAGCGACGGTGCGATGTGGGTGACGCTGGTGCACGCCGGTGCCGTCGCCCGGGTCTCGGTCGGCGGCGAGGTCAGCATGTACTCGGTCGGAGAGAACTCGCGTCCGTCGATCATCGCGCCCGGACCGGACGGGGCACTGTGGTTCACCCGGACGGGCGACGATCGCATCGGTCGGATCACCACCGCGGGGGAGTTGAGCTCCTTCGAATTACCCGACGGCAGTGCGCCTTTCGGGATCACTGCGGGTCCCGACGGTGCGTTGTGGTTCACCGCGATGTCCTCGGGCGAGGTCGGCAGGATCGATACCGATGGTGAGATCAGCACGGTGGCCACGGTGGGCGGGATGCCGTCGATGATCACCACAGGGCCCGACGGCGCACTGTGGTTCACGCTCAACGAGGCCGGTGCGGTGGGCCGGCTGACAGTCGACGGATCCCTCAAGGTGCGCGAATTGCCCACGGCCGCAGCCGGTCCCGTCGGCATCGCGGCCACCCATGATGACGCGGTGTGGTTCACCGAGATCCGTGCCGACAAGATCGGCAGAATCCCGGTGAACGACGCCATCCAGGAGTTGGACCTGCCGGGCAAACCGCATGCGGTGGTCGCCGACCCGACCGACGGGGTGTGGGTGAGTCTGTGGGGCGCCGATCAGATCGCCAGGATCAGCGGCGACGGGGACGTGGTGACGATCGATCTGCCGTCCGGCAGCGAACCGCACGGGCTGGCGATCGGTCCGGACGGCGCCTGCTGGGTGGCGCTTGAGTGTGGATTCGTCCTGAAAATGCCGACCTGACTGCTGACCGGCGCTGACGGTCGGGTAAGTACATAGGCAGCTTTGTTCTGCCGGGAACGTGGCGATACGTTCCCGCGGGGGACTGTAACGAGAGGCCGCCTGTGTTGATTCGCTCGTTCGGACTGCTCGCTGCAGTGTCGTTGGCCTGCGCGGCGCCGGTTGCCCCGGCCTGGGCCGATCCCGCCGTCACTCCTGAGGTCGAAGTCGTCGCCGACGTGCTGCCCAAGCCGGGCGAACCGGCCGCCCCCGATTTGGTCGAGTCGACCCCGCCGGCCCATCTCAAGACCCCGGACGACTGGAACCTGACGGTGTCGGCCAGTGACGAGACGCAGGCCGCGGTGGCTCCGCTTACCACCGCGGTGTCCTCCCGCGAGTACGTCGTCGGTGGAACGTACCGGGGCTCGATGACCGGACCCGGCGGTGACGATCCGCGCGGCACATTGGAGGCCGGCTATCAGATCGGCTGCGGTATCGACATGAGTACCTCCAACGGCGTCTCGCTGACCGGCACCGCCGGCCTCAACAGTTCCATCGGCGTTCTCGGCACCGACGTGGTCTCACCCTGGCCCGAGGGCATCCTGCCGGGCGTCGGCGCGAACATCGGCGGCGGCATCACGATCGGCCTCAAACCCGGCATCATCAACCTGATCCCGGTGGCCGAGAAGGAATTCAAGGGCACCGAGCCGTGGGTGATGATCAGCAACTTCCGGGTGAAGATCGACGGTTGCGTGGGTCAGTCGTTCATCCGGTCCTACGCCGTCCTGACCCGGTCGACCGACGAGTCCGAGGCGGTGCTGGCCTGGTATGGCACCACGAAGGTGGTCTGAGCGCACGTTCAGGCAAACCGCTTGAGGCAGCGTTGCTCGTCGCCGAGGATGCCGACCCGGAACGCGTCGATGCGGGCGAAACCGGAGGGCACCGACTCGCCGTTGACGTCGCTGGCCGCCAGCCCGTTGGTGAGCATGCCCGACACCGCTTCGTCGACGTCGCCTGCGGTCAGCAGAATCGTGTCGCCGTTGGGCAGGTTCACCGGCTTGATCATCCTGGCGGTGGCCACCCCGGTCAGGCAGGCGGTACGCAGCGCTGCCTCGGCGTTGTCGAGCACCAGGCCGCGGGCGTGTTGCAGGGCCAGCATGTAGCGGGAGATCAGCACGGAGAACGCGGTGTTGTCACCACCGGCCAGGTCGCCGACGTCGACCTCGTCGGATGGCGCTGCGAGCGCCTGCAATTCGGCCAGGTCGACCACGATGGTGTTGGTGTCCGGGCAATAGGACGCCGGCGGGCTGGGCCGCGCACTCGGACAGTCCACCGCGGCGTCGGGCCGGAAGTCGAGCTGCGGGGGATCGGTGGGTTTGAAGATGGTGTTGAGCGCGTCGACCATCGAGCGGACCCAGCGCTCGGTGATGTCCAGGTCACCGCTCTGGTCCTCGGGTAGCAGAACCGGCAGGTCGCCGCGCCGCTGGTTGATCTCCTTGACGTCCATCGCGGCACACGCGGCCGGCCCGTCGGTGAATCCGAACTGGAAGGCCGAGACCCGTTCGAACGCTGATCCGTGCTCGTCGATGCCGACCTGGGCTTCGGCCTCGGTGAGCAGCGGGTCCCGGAACGCGATCACCGCGGCCAGGAGGTGGTTGAGCCCGTCGGCGGTATTGAGGGTGAACCGCGGGGAATCGCCTTGGGCCACCCATCGCATGTAGGTGCCTGCCAGGCAGTCGGCCTGCTGTTCGGCGACCAGGGTGGGCGTCTGGCGGGTGATCAGGCCGGCCTGCTGCTGGATGGCATGGCCGTACTCGTGTGCGAGCACCATGACGGCTCCCATGTCGCCGTTCTGCTGGCGCAGTCCTGGGATCAGCACGCCGCGGTCCCAGCCGATGGTCCGATCCGGCTTGCAGAACGCGGCATTGACCAGACCGTAGGTGTCCATGCCGCAGAACTGCCCGTCGAAACCTTCGGCGTCCCAGGAGATCAGCGCGCGCACCGGTTTGAACTCGCCATCGAATGCCTCGCCGTAGGCGTCTGCCCAGAACTCCTCGAGATCGCTGACGGCGCTGGCCGCGAGGTTGTCGGCCTTGCCTCCGTCGGTGTTCTTGACCTCGCGCGAAGGTTGCTCGGCATTGGGACGCAGCCCACTGGGCCCATCGGTGGCAGCCATGCCGGCGACCGAGAAGGGATCGGCGAACACCGATACCGCCGCGCCCCCGATCAGAGACGAGCACGCGGCCAGCGGCAGCACCGTGCACACCGTCAACGCGACGCCGAACAGGGCGCGTCGGCTCATCATCGCTGCCTTCCGGTGCACTCTGGCGGTTGTCTGTCCGCGCGGCTATGCCGCACACACTAGTTAACTCGGCGGGCACCGGGTGCGATTATCAGCCCGCTCCGCGAAGCCGTTTCAGCGACTGACGCACCCGGTCAGGATCGGTGGTGGACCAGAACGGCGGCAACGACGAACGCAGGTACCCGCCGTAGCGGGCGGTCGCCAACCGGGAGTCCAGCACCGCGATCACCCCGCGGTCGTCGGTGTGGCGTAGCAGCCGTCCGGTGCCCTGGGCCAGCAGCAGCGCGGCGTGGTTGGCGGCGATCGCCATGAATCCGTTGCCGCCGTGCGCGCTGATCGCCCGTTGCCGCGCAGTCAACAACGGATCGTCCGGGCGGGGGAAGGGAATCCGGTCGATCAGCACCAGTGACAGCGAGGGCCCCGGGACGTCCACGCCCTGCCACAGCGACAGGGTGCCGAACAACGAGGTCTCGGGATCGTCGGAAAACTGTTGCACCAAAGCCGAAGTCGTGTCTTCCCCCTGGCAGAGCACCGGGGTGGACAGCCGCTCACGCATCACCTCGGCGGCGGCCTTGGCTGCGCGCATCGACGAGAACAGGCCCAGGGTGCGACCACCGGCCGCGGTGATCAGGCCTTCGATCTCGTCCAGGGTGCGGGCATCGGTGCCGTCCCGTCCGGGCGCCGGTAAATGCTTGGCCACGTAGAGGATTGCGGATTTGGCATGGTCGAACGGGGACCCCACGTCCAAGCCGCGCCAACCCGGTTTGGCGGGCGTACCGGCTCCGCCCGGTTTGGCCGGCTCGCCGGCATCGGAGGTGCTGCCGAGGCCCCAGTTGCGCGCCATCGCATCGAAGTTGCCGCCCAGGGTCAGTGTCGCCGAGGTCAACACCGCGGTGGTGTTGGCGAACAGCCTGGTGCGCAACAGCCCGGAGACCGACATCGGGGCGACTCGCATGATCACCCGGGTCGCGTTGGCGCTTTCTTCTCGCGCCACCCACACCACGTCGACGCGGTCGGGGATGGCTGGGACGAACGACGTGAGGATGCGGGTGGCCGTGTCGCTGACATCGCTCAGCGCGGTGACGGCCTCGGTGCGGGCCGCGGCCGCCTGTGGGTCATTCGGGGTGGTGTCGATCGCCGTGCGTGCCGCGTTGGCCGCGTCGCGCAGTGCCGTCAGGTAGACGCCCAACTCCTCCTCGAGCACGTCGATGCGGCCGGGGTCCAGTTCGTGCAGCAGCGAGCTCAGCGTCGCGACGGCGGCCTCGAATCGTTGCGCCAGTTCGTCGTCGACCAGTCGCGCCATCCTGCGGTGTGCCACCGCCATGGACGTCGCGGACAGCTCGGCGGTGGCCACCCCGGTCACCCGGTCGGCCAGTTCGTGGGCCTCGTCGACCACCAGGAGTTCGTATTCGGGCAACACCGAGAACTCGGACAGCGCATCGATGGCCAAGAGGGCGTGATTGGTGACGACGACGTCGGCGGCGCCGGCCTTTTCCCGCGCCCGTTCGGCGAAGCAGTCGGTGCCGAACTGGCACCGGGACACGCCGATGCATTCGCGGGCCGACACGCTGACCTGCGACCACGACCGGTCCGGCACACCGGGAGTCAGCTCGTCGCGGTCACCGGTCTCGGTTTCGGAAGACCATTCCGTCAGCCGCTGCACATCGCGTCCCATGGCGCTGATCGCCATCGGCGAGAACAGTTCGTCCTGCGGTCGGTCGGCCGGGTCTTCCGCCGCGCCATTGTGAATCTTGTTGAGGCACAGATAGTTACCTCGACCCTTCAACAAGGCGAAGGTAGGTTTGCGGGGCAGCGCGTCAGCCAGGGAGTTCACCAGCCGGGGCAGATCGCGATCCACGAGCTGGCGTTGCAGTGCGATGGTGGCCGTCGACACCACCACCGGCTGCTCGGTCTGCAGGGCGCGGGCGATCGACGGCACCAGGTAGGCCAGCGACTTGCCGGTGCCGGTGCCGGCCTGCACAGCCAGATGTTCACCGGACTCGAAGGCGTTGGCCACGGCCTCGGCCATCTCCACCTGACCCGGACGGCTGGTGCCGCCGAGCCCTTTGACGGCGATCTTGAGCAGGTTGGTCACCACGTTGGCCACCTCACGGGATGGCTTCGATCTCGTCGTCATGTCCGGGGCGGCACGACCCGAGTCGGGATCGCCGGCTCGCCGCGGGACAGTTTCAGGCCGTCCCACGGCAGGCTGTGCAGCCCGGCGGCGACCCGCGCGCGGGCGGTCGACAGGTCGGTGGCGGGGTGGTGGCCTTCGACCGGGACGCCGCCGGTGACCAGCGGCACGGTGAGCCGCCGAGCGGTGAGGCCCGACGTCTCCGGCGGTTCCTGACCGTACGGGTGGACCACCTCTTCGACGATCGTGCCCGAGGCCTTGGCGAGCCGTACGGCCTGTTTACGGCCGCCATGGGACTCCTTGCGGCTGCTGCGCTTGGCCACCGGCATCCCGTCGACCTCGACCAGCTTGTAGACCATGCCCGCGGTCGGCGCGCCCGATCCGGTGACCACCGAGGTGCCAACGCCGTAGCTGTCGACGGGTTCGGCGCGAAGAGCGGCGATCGCGAACTCGTCGAGATCCCCGGAGACCACGATCTGAGTGTTCGTGGCACCGAGGTCATCGAGCTGCTGGCGCACCTGACGGGCCAGCACCCCCAGATCACCCGAGTCGATACGTACCGCGCCCAGCTGCGGGCCGGCGGCCGCGATCGCGTTGGCCACGCCCGCGGTGATGTCGTAGGTGTCCACCAGCAGTGTGGTGTCGACGCCGAGTGCGGCGACCTGTCCACGGAACGCCGCCTGCTCGTCCGGACCGGACTCGGTGGTGTGCAGCAGGGTGTAGGCGTGCGCCGCGGTGCCCAGTGCGGGCACGCCGTAGCGCTGCTGGGCGGCCAGATTCGACGATCCGGTGAAGCCGGCGAGGTAGGCGGCGCGGGCCGCGGCCACGGCGGCCAGCTCATGGGTGCGGCGGGAGCCCATCTCGATCATCGGCCGACCCTGGGCAGCGCTGGTCATCCGGGCCGCAGCCGAGGCGATGGCCGTGTCGTGGTTGAGGATTGACAGCACGAGGGTCTCCAACACCACGCACTCGGCGAAGGTGCCGTGCACCGACAGCACGGGGGAACCGGGGAAGTAGAGCTCGCCTTCGGCATAGCCGTCGACGTCGCCGCCGAACCGGTAGTTCGACAGGAAATCCAGTGTTGCCGAATCGAGGAACTCCGAGAGCGCAGTCAGCTCGTCGGCGGCGAACGTGAACTCTGCCAACGCTTCCACGAATCGCCCGGTGCCCGCGACGACGCCGTAGCGGCGCCCTTCGGGCAGTCGGCGGGCAAAGACCTCGAACGTGGTGCGGCGGTGCGCCGTGCCATCGCGCAGAGCGGCGGCGAGCATCGTCAGCTCGTACTTGTCGGTGAGCAACGCGACGGTCACACCAGCAACCGTAGCTGTTCGCGGCTGCTTCAATATCGCGGCACCCCTGCCGGTATTGTGGGCCCATGGTTACACCGGCGAAGGCCCGACCGGGGACCCGCGAAGAGCGCAGCGTCGGGGCGGCTCCCCGGGAAGATGAGGCCACCGAAAGCCCGTGGGTGACCATCGTCTGGGACGATCCGGTCAACCTGATGACGTATGTCACCTACGTGTTCCAGAAACTGTTCGGATACAGCGAGCCACACGCCACCAAACTCATGCTGCAGGTACACAACGAAGGCAAGGCCGTGGTGTCGGCAGGCGGCCGCGAGTCGATGGAGACCGACGTTTCCAAACTGCACGCCGCGGGGCTGTGGGCAACCATGCAACAGGACCGCTGATCGACGGTGCGCAAATGGAAACGGGTTGAGACCGGGAACGGTCTGCGGTTGCGCTCGGCGCTGGAAGCTCACGAGGCCGCATTGCTGACGAGCCTGGGCACGTCGATGCTCGCCATGCTGGACGAGCGTGGATCATCCGGGCCCACAGACGAACTCGAGATGATCACGGGGATGAAGACCGGCAATCCGGAGCCGCCCGAGGACGCCACCATGAAGCGTCTGCTCCCGGATTTCTATCGGCCGCCGACCGAGCATCCGGCGGGCTCCGGTACCGCGGAGAGCCTCAACAGCGCGCTGCGCGGCCTGCATGAACCCGCCATCATCGACGCCAAACGTGAAGCAGCCCAACGTTTGTTGGACACCATTCCGGACGGCGGCGGCAAGTTCGAGCTGACCGAGGATGACGCGGAAGCGTGGGCGGCTGCGGTCAACGACATCCGGTTGGCGCTGGGCACCATGCTCGAGATCGGGCCGATGGGTCCCGAGCAGCTGCCCGCCGAGCATCCGATGGCCGGGCACGTCGACGTCTACCAGTGGCTGACCGTGCTGCAGGAATACCTCGTCCTCGGCCTCATGGGGAAGTAGCGGTGAGTTCGATGGGATCGATCACCGACGTCGGTGGCATTCTGGTCGGCCACCATCACCGGATCGACCCCGATGTGACGCTCGGCTCGGGGTGGGCGTCGGGATCCACCGTTGTGTTGGCCCCGCCGGGGACCGTCGGTGCTGTCGACGGCCGCGGCGGAGCCCCCGGCACCCGGGAGACCGATCTGCTCGACCCGATCAACACCGTGCGCCATGTCGACGCCGTCGTGCTGACCGGTGGCAGTGCCTACGGGCTGGCGGCCGCCGACGGGGTGATGACCTGGCTGGAGGAGCAGGGCCGCGGGGTGGCGATGGAAGGCGGCGTGGTGCCGATCGTGCCCGCTGCGGTGATCTTCGACCTGCCCGTGGGTGGCTGGGCCAACCGGCCGACGGCGGAGTTCGGCTATGCGGCGGCCGCTGCGGCCTCCACCGAGTTCGCGCTGGGGACCGTCGGCGGCGGCGTCGGCGCGCGGGCCGGCGTCCTCAAGGGCGGTGTCGGCACCGCGTCGGTGACCCTGGACTGCGGCGTGACCGTGGGAGCCCTGGTCGTGCTCAACGCCGCCGGTGACGTCGCGGACCCGGCCACCGGCCTGCCCTGGATGGCGTCGCTGATCGAGGAGTTCGGGCTCGTCGCCCCGCCCGCCGATCAGCTCACCGCATACGCCGACCGGCACACCGAGCTGGCTCCGTTGAACACCACCATCGCGGTGGTCGCCACGGACGCTGAGCTGACCCCGGCCGGGTGCCGCCGGGTGGCCGTCGCCGCCCACGACGGACTGGCCAGGACCATCTCGCCGTGTCACACCCCGCTCGATGGCGATACGGTGTTTGCGCTGGCGACCGGCGCGGTGACCGTCGAACCGGACGAAAAGACCCCGGCGGCGATGTCGCCGGAGACCGCACTGGTCACCCGGGTCGGGGCGGCCGCGGCCGACGTGCTGGCCCGCGCCGTCATGGTGGCGCTGCTCGCCGCCGAGCCGGTGGCAGGAATACCGACCTACCGGGACATGTTGCCGGGAGCGTTCGCAGTGAAGGAAGCGTGATGGGAGTGATCAAGTGCTGGTGATCCGCCGGGATCTCGTCGAGGCCATGGTGGCGCATGCCCGCGCCGACCATCCCGACGAGGCGTGTGGGGTGATCGCCGGGCCGGAGGGCTCCGATCGGCCGGACCGGTTCATCGCGATGGTCAACGCCGAGCGTTCCCCGACCTTCTACCGCTTCGACTCCGGCGAGCAGCTCAAGGTGTGGCGAGCGATGGACGAAGCCGACGAGGTGCCCGTCGTCATCTACCACTCGCACACCGCGACCGAGGCCTACCCCAGCCGCACCGACATCTCTTACGCCTCCGAGCCGGACGCCCACTACGTGCTCGTCTCAACGCGGGACCCGCAAGAGCACGAGCTGCGCAGCTACCGCATCGTCGACGGCGTCGTCACCGAGGAACCCGTCACTATCGTTGAGCAGTACTAGAAAGGCGTCCCCATGGCAGTAACAGTTTCGATCCCGACCATCCTGCGTCCGCACACCGACGGGCAGAAGCGCGTCAGCGCGTCCGGCGACACCCTGCAGGCGGTGATCGCCGATCTCGAGGCCAACTATTCCGGTATCTCCGACCGGCTCGTGGATAACGGCAAGCTGCACCGCTTCGTCAACATCTACGTCAACGACGAGGACGTACGGTTCTCCGGCGGGCTGGACACCACCATCGCCGACGGCGACTCGGTCACCATCCTGCCCGCCGTCGCGGGTGGGGCCTAACGCTCCATGACCAGATACGACTCGCTGCTGCAGGCCCTCGGCAACACCCCTTTGGTCGGGCTGCAGCACCTGTCGCCGCGCTGGGACGACGGTCCGGACGGCCCACACGTGCGGTTGTGGGCCAAGCTCGAAGACCGCAACCCGACCGGCTCGATCAAGGACCGGCCCGCGCTACGCATGATCGAGCAGGCCGAGCGCGACGGGCTGCTCAGCCCGGGCGCCACGATCCTGGAGCCCACCAGCGGCAACACCGGCATCTCGTTGGCCATGGCCGCGATGCTCAAGGGCTACAACATGATCTGTGTGATGCCCGAGAACACCTCCATCGAGCGGCGTCAGATCCTTGAACTCTACGGCGCGAGAATCATCTTCAGCCCGGCCGAAGGCGGTTCCAACACCGCCGTGGCGACCGCGAAAGAGCTTGCCGCAGAGAACCCTTCGTGGGTCATGCTGTACCAGTACGGCAACCAGGCCAACTCCGACGCGCACTACTACGGCACCGGGCCGGAACTGCTGGCCGATCTGCCCGAGATCACGCATTTCGTCGCGGGGCTCGGTACCACCGGCACCCTGATGGGCACCGGCCGTTTCCTGCGCGAGCATGTACCGGGCGTACAGATCGTGGCAGCCGAACCGCGCTACGGCGAGGGTGTGTACGCGCTGCGCAACATCGACGAGGGGTTCATCCCCGAGCTGTACGACCCTGATGTGCTGACCACCCGGTTCTCGGTGGGTTCCTACGACGCCGTCAAACGCACCCGCGACCTGGTGACCCGCGAAGGTATCTTCGCCGGCATCTCCACCGGCGCGGTGCTGCACGCCGCACTGGGCATGGGCGCCAAGGCGATCAAGGCCGGCGAGCGTGCGGACATCGCGTTCGTGGTCGCCGACGCCGGTTGGAAGTATCTGTCCACCGGCGCGTACGCCGGTAGCCTTGATGACGCAGAGGATGCGTTGGAAGGGCAGCTATGGGCGTGAGCGGGCAGCGATGAGCACGCCCTCGACCGCGCCGAGAAACGCGCCGAAGAAACGCCCGGCGTGGATGGTCGGCGGCGTCACGATCGTCAGCTTCGTCGCGCTCCTGTATGTGATCGAGTTCGTCGACACCGCCATGGGACACCGGCTCGACCAGGACGGCATCCGGCCCCTGCAGACCGACGGTCTCTGGGGCATCCTGTGGGCCCCGCTGCTGCACGGCGGCTGGCCACACCTGATCGCCAACACCGTGCCCGCTCTGGTGCTCGGCTTCCTGATGACGTTGGCCGGGATGGGCCGATTCATCGCCGCGACCGCGATCATCTGGATCCTCGGTGGCTTCGGCACCTGGCTCATCGGCAACATCGGCCTGCACTGCCCCTACGTCACCGTGCAGTGCACGAGCACCCACATCGGCGCCTCCGGTTTGATCTTCGGTTGGCTCGCGTTCCTGATCGTGTTCGGATTCTTCACCCGCAATGTGTGGGAGATCGTGATCGGCGTAGTCGTGCTGTTCGTCTACGGCGGCGTTCTGTTCGGAGTCCTGCCCGGTAACGCGGGGGTGTCCTGGCAGGGCCACTTGAGTGGCGCCATCGCCGGTGTGGTGGCGGCGTACCTACTGTCCGGACCGGAACGCAAGGCGCGGGAAGCGCGCAAGAAGCCCAACCAGTTGAGCGTATGAACGATCAATTGGCACCCGTCGGCATCTTCGACTCCGGCGTCGGCGGACTGACCGTGGCCCGCGCGATCATCGACCAATTGCCCGACGAGGACATCATCTACGTCGGCGACACCGGCAACGGTCCCTACGGACCGCTGACCATCCCCGAGATCCGGGCGCACTCGTTGGCCATCGGCGACGATCTGGTGGCCCGCGGCGTCAAGGCTCTCGTGATCGCGTGCAACACCGCATCGTCGGCCTGCCTGCGCGACGCGCGCGAGCGCTACTCGCCGGTGCCGGTGGTCGAGGTGATCCTGCCCGCGGTGCGCCGTGCGGTGGCGGCGACCCGCAACGGACGCATCGGCGTCATCGGCACTGCCGCCACCATCGCCTCGGGCGCCTACCAGGACGCGTTCGCCGCCGCGCGGGACACCGAGGTGTTCGGGGTGGCCTGCCCGCGGTTCGTCGACTTCGTCGAGCGTGGCGTCACCAGCGGACGTCAGGTGCTCGGTCTGGCCGAGGGTTATCTGGAGCCACTGCAGCGCGCCGAGGTCGACACCCTGGTGTTGGGCTGCACGCACTATCCGATGCTGTCCGGGCTGATTCAGTTGGCGATGGGCGACAACGTCACCCTGGTGTCGTCGGCGGAAGAGACCGCCAAGGACCTGCTCAGGGTGCTGACCGAGCTGGATTTGCTGAAGCCGCACGACTCGGGACCGGCGCAGCGGGTGTTCGAGGCGACCGGCGATCCGGAGGCGTTCACCGCCCTCGCCGCCCGTTTCCTGGGGCCGGGGCTGGACGGGGCGCGACAGGTCCGGCGTCACGCGGGCGTCACAAAATGATCTGCGTCGCCCAAACCGGCGATGTCTTGGCAACGCGCACATCGAGCATGGCAAGCTAGACACTGTGCGATTGACCATCCTGGGATGCTCCGGCAGCGTTGTCGGCCCGGATTCGGCAGCCTCGGGCTATCTCGTCACCGCACCAGACACGATTCCGATGGTCGTCGACTTCGGCGGTGGCGTCCTGGGTGCGTTGCAGCGCTATGCCGACCCGAATTCGGTCAACGTGTTGCTGTCGCATCTGCATGCCGATCACTGCCTGGACCTGCCCGGGTTGTTCGTCTGGCGCCGGTACCACCCGATCCCCGCCACCGAGCGCGGCCTGATGTACGGGCCGGCCAATACGTGGTCGCGGCTGGGTGCGGCCTCCTCGCCGGAGGGCGGCGAGATCGACGACTTCACCGACATCTTCGAGGTGCGGCACTGGGAGGACGGCTTCCCGGTACAGATGGGCACGCTCAACATCACGCCGCGGCTGGTGTGTCACCCCACCGAGTCCTACGGCATGCGGTTCACCGATCCGTCCGGGGCGACGCTGGTCTACAGCGGGGACACCGGATACTGCGACGCGCTGGTCGAGCTCGCCCGCGGGGCCGACGTCTTCCTGTGCGAGGCGTCGTGGACACACGATCCGTCCCGTCCCCCTCATCTGCACCTGTCGGGCACCGAGGCCGGCCGTGCGGCGGCCGAAGCCGGCGTCGGCGAGCTGTTGCTGACGCACATTCCGCCGTGGACCTCACGCGAGGACGTGATCAGCGAAGCCAAGGCCGAGTTCGACGGCCCGGTGCACGCCGTTGTGTGCGGCGAGACCTTCGACGTCACCCGGGGCTGACCCGCTAGGGTTGGCGGGTGTCCAAGCGAGAAGACGGTCGTCTCGACGACGAACTGCGTCCGGTAACCATCACCCGCGGTTTCACATCGCATCCCGCAGGCTCGGTATTGGTGGAGTT
Source organism: Mycolicibacterium porcinum (assembly GCA_001942045.1). Taxonomy (GTDB): domain Bacteria; phylum Actinomycetota; class Actinomycetes; order Mycobacteriales; family Mycobacteriaceae; genus Mycobacterium; species Mycobacterium porcinum_A. Next base: position 15,968 of record MSTD01000046.1, on the reverse strand, counting down.
CGGCCAGACCCGCGTCATGTGTACCGCCTCGGTCACCGAAGGCGTGCCGCGCTGGCGCAAGGGTTCCGGGCAGGGCTGGCTGACCGCCGAATACGCCATGCTGCCGGCAGCCACTCATGACCGCTCCGATCGCGAGTCGGTCAAGGGGCGCGTCGGCGGCCGCACCCAGGAGATCAGCCGGCTGGTCGGACGCTCGCTGCGCGCGTGCATCGACCTCGGCGCGCTGGGGGAGAACACCATCGCGATCGACTGCGACGTGCTGCAGGCCGACGGCGGTACCCGCACCGCGGCGATCACCGGCGCCTACGTCGCGTTGTCCGACGCCGTGACGTATCTGGCTGCGGCCGGGCGGCTTTCCGACCCGCGCCCGCTGTCGTGTGCGATCGCCGCCGTGTCCGTGGGTGTGGTTGACGGCCGTGTCCGGGTCGACCTGCCGTACGTCGAAGATTCCCGCGCCGAGGTGGACATGAACGTCGTCGCCACCGACACGGGCACCCTGGTGGAGATCCAGGGCACCGGTGAGGGCGCCACCTTCCCGCGCTCCACGCTCGACAAGATGCTCGACGCCGCGCTCGGCGCGTGCGAGCAGTTGTTCGTGATCCAGCGCGAGGCACTGGAATTGCCGTACCCGGGCGTGCTGCCCGAGGGGCCCGCCCCCAAGAAAGCGTTCGGTAGCTGAGTGCCGTCGCTCCTGGTAGCCAGCCGCAACGCCAAGAAGCTGGCCGAGCTGCGGCGGGTGTTGGATGCCGCCGGGATCACCGGACTGGAACTGGTGTCCCTGGCCGACGTCGCCCCCTATGACGAGGCACCCGAAACCGGCGCGACGTTCGAGGACAACGCGTTGGCAAAAGCGACCGACGGCTTTCGTGCCACCGGATTGGCTTGTGTCGCAGATGATTCCGGGATCTCCGTAGATGCGCTGAACGGGATGCCCGGAGTGCTGTCCGCGAGATGGTCCGGGAAGCACGGGGACGACGCCGCGAACACTGCCCTGCTCTTGGGGCAGCTGGCCGATGTCCCCGATGATCGGCGCGGAGCCGCATTCGTATCCGCGTGTGCTTTGGTGTCTGCGACGGGTTCGACCGTGGTGCGGGGGGAGTGGCCCGGCGCCGTGGCTCGTGAACCCCGAGGCGACGGCGGGTTCGGGTATGACCCGGTATTCGTGCCTGAGGGTTCTACTGTGACGGCCGCCGAGCTGTCGCCCGCCGAGAAGGACGCGGCATCGCACCGTGGCCGCGCGCTGGCGTTGTTGGTGCCTGCGCTGCGGGAGTTGGCCGAGTCCTAGTCAGTCTGCCTCGGGCGCTGAGCGGCGGGTCAGCAGCAGCGCTGCCGCGCCGATGCCGGCACTGACCACCATGGCCACCGCCATGGGCAGCGCGGTGTGGTCCCCGCCGAGGCCCACGATCGGTGACACCACCGCCGCCAGGCCGAACTGCAATGCGCCCAGCACCGCAGAACCGGTGCCGGCCGCATGGCGGACCTGGTCGAGTGCCAGTGCCGTCGCGTTGGCGGCCACCAGGCCGAGGCTCGCGACTGCGCCCCAGAGCAGCAGCAGCGATGCCCACAGCACCGGACCGAGCAGCGCGTCTACCAACAGCAGCACCGAGAAGAGGACGAGCAGGCCGACGCCGAGGTGCAGCAGCCGGCGCTGGCCGAATCGCCCGACGATTCTGGCGTTGACGGCATTCATGATCACGATGCCCGCGGCGTTCGCGGCGAAGGCGAACGAATAATGCAGTGGGGACAGGCCGAGCACGTTCTGAAGCACGAAGGGTGAGGCCGAGATGTAGGCGAACATCACGGTGAAGCCGAACGCGAATGCCAGTGTGTAGCCGATGTAGACGCGATTGGTCAGCACCGACCGCGCATCGCGGAGCATGGCGGTCACGCCGCCGGTGTGACGACGGTCCTTGGGGTGGGTCTCGGTGAGCACGGCGACCACGCCGATGAACATCGCCACGGCCAGCCCGGCGAGGATCCAGAAGACGCCGCGCCAGCCGATCACGCCCATCAGCGATCCACCGATCAGCGGTGCCAGCACCGGTGCGGCACCGTTGATGATCATCATCAGGCTGAATGCCCGTGCGGCCACCGCACCGTGCGCTCGATCGGCCACGACAGCACGGCTCAGCACCACGCCGGCCGCGCCGCTGAATCCCTGTACGAAGCGGAATGCCGTCAACGCTGCGATATTCGGAGCCACCGCGCAGGCCACAGCGGCCAGGATGCAGACGAAGGTGCCCGCGAGCATCAGGGGACGCCTGCCGAACCGGTCCGAGAGCGGACCGAGGATCAGCTGCCCACTGGCCAGGCCCACCATGAACGAGGTCAGGGTGAACTGGACCGCCGAGGCCGATGTGCCGAACTCCTCGGCCATCGCAGGGAAGGCGGGCAGGTACATGTCGATCGACAGCGGTGCCACGGCGGTCAGCAGGGCGAGCACACCCAGCCAACTCAGCGGCAGCGCAGGTGTGTGGGACGTCGTCTCGCTAGTTGTGGTTCGAGTACTCATACGACCTTAGATTCAAGAATTACCTATAAATTTATAGGTAATATAGCGGACATGACGGCCGCACGAGTACCCAGGGCGATGCGTGATGTGCGTGACACCGCGGCCGCCGTGCGGACGCTGGTCTGGTCGCTACGGCGGTTCGGTGAGAAGGAGGTCGGCCTGGAACCGTTGCCGCACTCGGAGTTCGAGGTCATCCGCACGGTGGGCGACCACCCGGGGATCAGTGTCTCCGAGGCCGCCAATCTGCTGGCGCTGCAGCCCAGCAACGTAAGCACCACGGTGCGGAAACTCGTGGAGCGCGGCTTGATCGACCGAGCGCCCGACGAACACGACCGTCGCTGCATCCGGCTGCACCTCACCGCCAGGGCCGCAGAGCACAAGAAGATGATCGACGCGGCCTGGACCGCCGGCGTCCACGAGCAGTTCGCTCAGATGACCGACGAGGAGGTGGCGACCTTGGTCAAAGCCGGGCCGTTACTTCGGCGGCTGGCTTCGATGGCATAGCCGCTTGAGCCTAGAGCTCGAACCGCTTCTTGAGGTCCAGCGTGTTGAAGTGCTCGACGATGATGCCCAGCAGCGGGATCGTGCCCGCGAGCAGAACCCCGATGGTCTTGCCGATGGGCCAGCGGACCTTGACCGCGAGGTTGGCCGTGAACAGCAGGTAGATGAAGTACACCCAGCCGTGCACGATGCCGATCCAGCTCGGCGGGTTGTCCACCTGAACGATGTACTTGAGCACCATCTCGTAGCACAGTGCGATGAGCCAGATGCCCGTCGTCCAAGCCAGCACGCGGTAGCCCAGCAGGGCCTTGCGGATGGCCTCCTTGGGGGTCGACACAGCTGGCGTGACCTCGGCGCCCGGTTCTGGTGCGGTCATCTATCGGTCCTGTCTTTCTTCTCGGGCTGGTCGGACTTGGCCAGCTCGGCAAGGTAGGCGTTGTACTCGGACAGTTCTTGATCGCCGGCATCCGCGCCCACGGCCTTAGGGCGCTCCGGCAACAGGCCCGCGGGGATCTCGGTGAGCTCGTCGCTGGGCCGCTCCGGGGGAGCGTCTTCGTACCTGACGAACTTGTAGTAGGCGTAGAAGCAGAACCCGGCGAACATCGGCCACTGCAAGGCGTAGCCGAGATTCTGGAAGGTGCCCGACGCCGATTCGTAGCGGGTCCACTGCCACCAGGCCAACGCCAGGCAGCCGGCGGCGCCAAGGCAGACCAGTGCGATGAGCGCTGGTCTCCTACGCCGTGTAGTGGACATTCGTCCATGGTACGGCGCGGGTCTCGGGCGTCGAAAATACGTGCCCAGACGAGCCGCGATCGCCGCTTAGGCTTCTCGCGTGTTCGAAGACATGCTGCTCGACGCTGCGATCGTGCAAGCCGAGGTCCAGGCCTATCTCGTAGATCTCATCGGCGACGGCACGCCGTATGACGGTGCCTGGAACTTCGACAGCGATGCCGGCTTGTTCTCCCTTGCCTCGACGCATGGTGCGGAGCCGTTCGTGGCGCAGGCGCAACTGATCGGCGCCGCCGGCCCGGAAGCCGGTATATGGGAGTGGGCATGGGCGAACCCCGAACTTCCGCTCGCGACTGTCTACGGCGGCACAGTTCTCCGCGATTTCGGCGAGTTGAACGGTATCGCCGAACTGCGTGATGCCGAGGTGCCGCTCGGCGACATGGCGCCGCGGGAGTTCGCGTGGCAGATGGCCGCGATAGCCTCGCTGAATCTCGGATTGAAGCCTTGCTACACCTTTGAACTCGACGGTGGGACAGTGGGCGTGATCGTGCTGACCGACGAGCGGCTGAGGTTGCCCGCGCCGAGTGCACCGCGACTGCTGCGCTGTGTTGGTGAGGCACTGCAGGCGATGCCCGTCGCTCCCCGCAGCGTCTATCTGTGGGCGGCGATCCGACAAGTACCGATCGAGGAAATACCGGGCGGTCTACGGCTCGCGCTGCCGGACGGTCATGCCGAACTGCTTTTCGACGAACACGACCGCCTGGTCAACATGTCGGGGCAGGTGCTTCCGTCCGTCTAGATCTTGGGGCCGATGAATTCGTCGAGGCGGGCGGTGGCGGCCTTCCGGTAGATCGAGACGACGTATTTGGTGGAACGCGTCCAGGGGATGCCGAGGTGGTCCAGTGCGGCGGTGAAGAGGCCGAGGATGTCCTCCGAGTGATTCGTGAAGTGGTACCGGATGCTCTTGACGCCGCGGTCGTCCGCGATCACCCGGCAACCGTCGCTGTGAATAAGGCCCCGCACGAAGTCTTCGGGGGCCTTCCTGACGATGGCCTCTTGCCAAGGCTCGAGAGCGATGCGGCGATGGTGTTTTCGGCCGGGCCCGTGTTGGGGGAACAGGCACGGCCAGTGTTTGGAGTAGAGCGAAACCTGGACGCATGCCGTTGGTTGTCGCTCGATCGCCGCATGTTGGCCAGGCATCAGGGTATCGATGGCCGCGCGGCAGCTGTCGATAATTCCGGGGTACTTATCGTCGAGCGTGATCCGGAGGCGCCAGACGCGTCGGTCGGGTGAAATACACCCGTCGCCCAGGTAGAGGCCGAGCAGGTAGGTGTATTCGCGTGGCGGCAATGCACCGAAGTCATGGTCGATGCCGCATACAGACGATGCCTGCGGTCGTCTCAACGGCGATGGTGGTCGTACTCGCCAATCCCGCACTGTCGGACGTGGAATGCCTGTTGCCCGTGCAATGGCGCAGTCGTTCATCCCCGCCTCGATCAAGGCTTGGACTGCATTGAACTCCTCCGCCGACCGCACATCGCCTCTCTCGACTGCCGATGTCACCAACCATATGACCGGCCTCCGACAGATTCGGCTGCTGTGCAGGCTGTACGATCGGACGCGCGGCGGGCGTGGCGCAACTGGCTGACGCGCCGGCTTTAGGTGCCGGTGTTCGAAAGAACGTGTGGGTTCGAGTCCCACCGCCCGCACTCAACACACGCACGTTCTCCCAACCTGGTACCGCATGCGGTACCAGGTTTCATGGTCGGTGGTCGGTCCCCGAGCTCTCGCCGGCTGGTGCACGCAACTCATCCCGCAGCGACGCGATCTCGGCACGCAGTTCGTTGATGTGAGCCGCCGTCGCTGCCGCGGTGGCGGCGTCGTCAACCGCCACGGTTTGCACGATCCACGACGCGATCGTCGCGGTGATCGAACCGACCAGGCTGATCCCGCCGATCATCAACAGCGCGGCGATGACTCGCCCCGTCGTCGTCACTGGATACATGTCGCCGTACCCGACGGTGGTGATGGTGGTGATCGCCCACCAGATGGCATCACCGAAGTTGGTGATGTGGGCGTCGGGTTGACCACGCTCGGCCTGCAGCACTGCGAGCGACGCGACGTAGACGAGCAGGACCGCGCCCGAGATCGTGTAGAGGATGACCTTGCCTCGGATCGCGTGGCCGACGGCTTTCTGGATCACTCCGATCAGGACGACCAGCCGCAACAAGCGCAGCGGCCGCAACAGGGGCAGAAGCACGATTGCCAGGTCGACGAGGTGCGTGCGAAACCAGCGCATGCGGTCGTCGGCGAGAAACAGCCGCGCCGCATAGTCCGCCGAGAACACCGCCCAGGTGAGCCAGGTTGCCAGCTCGACGGCACGGGCCGCCAGTCCGTGCGGCTGTACCAGCACCTCCACCGAATACGCGGCCAGGAACACTGCTGCCACCGAGGCCAGCGGCCACTCGGCGCGGGCCTCCCATCTGTCGAGGCGTTGCGTCGTCACCGCAAAAGTGTGCGGCACCGCTCCGCGAAAATCGCGGGCAACCCGAGATTCCCGCGTCAGCCGTGCAGCGTGCGGTAGGCCCCGATGGCGCCGGTATGCAGAGGGATGGCACCTGTCTGGATCATCGACGGGGCATCGAGGTACTGCAGTCCTCGGACGCCGGGAGGGATCAGTTGGGGCGCGTCGGTGGCCAGGACGTCGACAACCGCCGCGACCAACTCGGAGCCGATGTCGTTGCGACACAGGAGCAGGTCGGGGACCCCGATGGTGCGGGTCCCCGGGGGTACGTATCCGCCGGACGGTGCGAAGCGGACGGTGTACGGGTATCCGGCAAGCTCACTCATCGGCGCCGCCAGCGCGCCGATGTCGAGCATGCGCATCGGCACCTGGTTGTGCAGGTCGGCGATCGCCGGCGTCGGGACCCCGCCTGACCACACCATCGCCTCCACACGACCGTCGGCAAGATGGGCCAGTCCGTCCCGCAGACGGTAGTTCTCCATCGCTACCCGGCCGTGTAGCCCTGCCGCGTCGAACAGCACGGTGCCGGTCGCCGCCGCTCCCGAGCCGGTGGGTCCGATCGAGACGCGCTTGCCGGCAAGATCTGAAACAGTCTGGGCGAGTGCCGATTTGCGGACGAGCACCTGAAGGTAGTTCTCGTACACTCGCGCCACGGCCTGTGGCGCGGTGGCGGTTGGACCGGTAGCCCGGTCGCGTTCGGCAACATCGGCCAGGGTCAGGCCCATATCGACCTCGCCAGCCCGGAGCTTGGCGAGGTTCTGCACACTGCCCTCTGTCGAAACGACATCGACGACGAGGTTCGGGCAGCGGGCCTGGACCCGCTCGGCAAGAATTTGCGCGAAGGCCAGATACAGCCCGCCGGGATCTCCGGCGGCCAGTCTCAGCCGTCCGGACGGTGAGCTGCGGACGCACCCGGCGGCCAGCAGCGCTGTTACGGCGACGAATGTGCGGCGATTCAACTGCACAGACCAGACGTTCATCAGGCCGACGCATCCGTTGCCGGCAACCGGTAGCGGATCAAGAGGCCGCCTTCAGGGGCTCGGTGCACCTCGATTGCTCCGCCGTGTCCTTGGACGATCTCGGCGGCGATCGCCAGACCGAGGCCGGTGCCGCTGCCGTCGTCGCATCCGCGCCAGAAACGTGACGCCGCCTGCGAGAGATCCTCCTCGGGTAGACCGGTGCCACTGTCGCTGATCACCAGCTCAACGCACGTATCGTCGGCGCGGGTCGCCGACACGGTGATGGTCGCGTCCGGCCCGGCGTAGCGGACCGCGTTATCCAACGCCACATCGAGTAGTTGCTCCACCTCATGACGGGGGACCTGTACGGGCGGGCCGATGCGGGCTGCTCTGTTGCACAGCTGCTGCTCATTCCTGGCGGCGAGTGTTTCCCAGAACGTCAGTCGCTCGGCGACGACGTCGCCGAGGTCGGTGTTCTCGGCAGCGCCGTTGGACAACCCCACCTTTCGGCTGCCGCTGACCTGCTCGGCGCGAGCCAGACGGAGCAGTTGTTGCAGGAGGTTCTCGAAACGATCGAGCTCGGAAGTCATCGAGTCGTAGGCCGGTCGTCCCTCCGGCACGACATAGCTCTCCAGACTGTCGGCCCGAAGACGAACTGCGGCAAGCGGATTGCGCATCTGATGCGACGCGTCGGCCACCAGTCGACGCTGACGGTCCAGCGACGCACGCACCACCTGGGCCATGGTGTTGAAGGCGGAGGTGAAGTGACGCAGTTCCGGTGGCCCGGCCACATCGGCGGGTGGCCCGGCCACGCCCTCGGTCATCTCGGCGACGGCGCGCTCCAGCCCGTCGAGCGGCCGCAGCACCCACCGCGTCAACGCGCGAGCAACCACCGCCGCCAACAGTAGGAAGGCCAGACACCCGGCGCCTATCCACAACCAGCCCCTCGCGACATCTCTTGCGGCCGTGCCAGTGTCGACCGCCAGTACCGCCGCGCCTATCAGTTCACCGTCGCGTCGGATCGCGGAGGTGGCGAGCGGCCGATGGCCGTCCCACGGCAGGATCCGGCTCCACGGCGAGACAGGTGCGGCGACTAGGGCGTGGTACAGGGCTGTCTGCGCCCCGGGCGCCGAAAGGTCGAGTCCGCGGGAGGCCAGGGTGCGGCCATCGGCATCGGCGATGAGCAGGCCTTCCGAGTAAACGTCGTAGTACCGGTCGACAAGGGGCTGCAGAGGGATACCGGGCATGGCAGCGGCATCCGTGAGCGCGGCGAGGTGCCGGTCCCGTTCGGCGGCCAATGCTGCGGTGCGCCGATCGGACAAGCTGAGCGCCAAGGGCACCGCCAGCGCCATGACCGCGAGCAGAAGCAGGATGACCATAACGATGCGGACTCGCAGACCCATGTCAGCTGTCCAGCCGAAAACCGAAGCCGCGCACCGTCTGCAGCGGCAGCCCGGCGAGCTTGGCCCTGATCTGACCGATGAAGAAGTCCAAAGATCTGGACCGGCCGACGACCGCCGTGCCCCACACCTGCAACATCAATTCCTCGCGGCTGACGGCCTCACCCTGCCGGGCTGCCAGCGTCGAGAGGATCTGGAATTCGGTTCGAGTCAGGGTTTGTGCGGCGCCCGCCAGGGTTACTTCCCGGCGTTCCCGGTCGATGGTGACCGGCCCGGCGACGACCGGGGCTGACGGGGCAGCGGCTTCGCCGGTGGCGCGACGTAGGCGGCGCATCACCGCGTCAATTCGGGCCAACAGCACGGCTTTCCGCACGGGCTTCACGAGATAGTCGTCAGCGCCTGCGCGCAGCCCCAGGACCACTGAGCCGTCGCTGTCGCGGGCAGTCATGATGATCACCGGTACCGACGATGCGCGCCGCAGGGTGCGTAGCACATCCAGGCCGTCCATGTCGGGAAGCCCGAGGTCCAGCAACACGAGATCGGCGCCTTTGACCCGGTGCAGTGCATCGGTGCCGTGAGATACGCGCACAACGGAGGCGCCGGTCTGGCCGAGAAGATCGACCAGCGCCGACGCCACTCCGTCGTCGTCTTCGACGAGCAGCACCTGCATGGCGCTGATGCTAGGAACCTTTCCCGGCGGACGCCGCGGAATCGACGAGCTCGGCGCCCACGGTGGGGAGTTCCTCCGCCTCGCGCTCAAGGTGCGACGAACTCGAGGACTCACCCATGAACACGTAGACCAACAAGGAGATCAGGGCGGCGCCGGCGACGTAGAAGAAGAACAATTGCTCGTGGCCGATGTTCTTCAGCCCCAGCGCGATGTATTCGGTGGTACCGCCGAAGATCGCAACCGTAAGCGCATACGGCAGTCCGACACCGAGCGCCCGTATCCGGGCGGGGAACAGTTCCGCCTTCACTACCGCATTGATCGACGTGTATCCGGACACGATGATCAGCCCCAGCATCATCAGGCCGAACGCGGAGAGCGCCGAGCCGGCCCGAGACACCGCGAACAACAGTGGGACGCTGAAAAGTGTTGCGCCCACGCCGAAGGCGATCAACAGCGGGCGACGGCCGACCCGATCCGACAGCGCGCCCATCGCGGGTTGTAGGCCGACGAAGAGGACCAACGCTACGAAGTTGATCAGCGTCACCTGTTCTTTGGGCAGTCCCGTCGTGTTGATCATGAACTTCTGCATGTAGGTGGTGAACGTGTAGAACGCGATGGTGCCGCCGAGGGTGAGGCCCACGACGGTCAGGCATTCCTTCGGGTAGGACAGCAGCACCCGCAGGCTGCCGCGCTCGGCATCCTCAGTGCTCTCGCTGACGGCGAGCTGATAGTTGGCCGACTCGTCCATGGTGCGTCGGAGCCACATCACCGTCACTGCCGCGGCGGCCCCGACCAGGAAGGCGATGCGCCAGCCCCAGCTGTGCATCTGTTCGGGCGTCAGAAGCTGTTGCAGCACGATCTGCACACCGAGCGCCAGGAGTTGACCGCTGGTCAGCGTCACATACTGGAATGAGGAATAGAAGCCGCGCCGGTGCGGTGTGGCGACTTCGCTCAAATATGTTGCCGAGGTGCCATATTCGCCGCCGAGTGACAATCCCTGGAGTAGCCGCAGCGCCACCAGCAGGATCGGCGCAAGCAAACCGATCTGGCCATAGCCCGGCAGGATGGCGATGCCGAGGGAGCCGATACCCATCAACGTCACCGACAGGGTCAATGCCGCACGGCGTCCGAAGCGGTCGGCGTATCTGCCGAACATCCAACCGCCGAGGGGCCGGACCAGGAACCCCACCGCGAAGACGCCGGCGGTGTTCAGCAGTTGGGCGGTCTGATTTCCCGACGGGAAGAACACGCCGGCGAAATAGATGCTGAACGCGGCGTAGGCGTACCAGTCGTACCACTCGATCAGGTTCCCGAGGGAACCGCGGATCACGTTGCCGGCCACCGACCGGGGCCGAGGCGATCGTTCCTGGTTCTCTGTCAATTGCATGATTGCCTTTCAGATAGGTTGAAATGGGGTTGCTTTCGTGTTCGTCACGACGAAAGCCGAGACGATCGGAGTCCCTCGAGCGACGTCTGGATCTGAGCGATCCGTTCCATTGGTAAGCCCCACGGATCTGCCAGCCCGAGTCGTTGGTCGATATCCCAGAGCACGCACTCCTCACCGGGTTCGGCGACGAGTGACCACGCGATAACCGTCCGGCGTAGCCGCTCGGGCATGGGCTCGGCGAGCGCCGCCACCTCGGCGGGCGCACCGTCGACCGGGTGATGGTGCAGAAACGTGCGATAGGCCTTCGTGCAGAACGCGGAATACCTTGCGGTGCAGAGGATCAGGCCGTGCCAGGCTTCATCGACCGCATGCGACGGCATGCCGATGGCCTTGTTGTCGCGCAATGCGGGTGCGCACAACCGCAGCCATTGCCGCAGGCCGGTCTCGATCAGTGGCCGGGGTTCCCACGGGCACGTTTTGAAGACGGCCGGCGGGAGCTCGAGATTGGCCACCGCGCTCGACACATGACTCAACCGGTAACGACGCGCTGTTGCGTTACCCACCGCAACCACCACACCCACCGCAGCCGCCACCACAGCCGGAGCCGCAGCCGCCGCAACCGCCGGAAGCGTCGCCTGCGGCACTGCAGGTTCCGCGGCTGTCTCCGTTCTCGCTTCCGCCGGCCTGCCAGACGGCGTCTCGTCGAAGCGCCTTACTCCATGCCGCCAGACAGGCGACCGCCACGAAGGTGAGAAAAATCGAGAGGGAGAGGCCCATCATGACCACCGCCTCGGTCCACCTGTGCAACGGTTCCGGGTCGCAACCCGTTGCTGCTGTGACATTCTGGGCCCCCTTCCGGCGCTGGTGAGCACCATGATGTGAGGGAGGCCACAGTGCGAACAAGGGTGATGGCCGTCAGTCGATCCTTTCCTTGCACGATCCACAGATTGGGCAGGCGTGCCGCTCTACACCGAGGCGGGCGTGTGCTGATCGTCGGCTGTCCCCGTAGCGGGGGAAATTGTTTGACGGCGATCCTCGACAACCGGAGCCCGCGAATCGGAGCCCCGGTTATCTAGGCTGGGTGATGTGAGCAGTCACGATCTCGACAACGGCGACGACGCCGCGTCACCGGTGCGGCGAGGCCGCCCGGCGCGGATCAACCGTGACCAGATTGTCTCTGCTGCGCTCAGCGTCGCGCCCGAGCCGTTGACCATGCAGGCGGTGGCCGACGCGCTCGGCGTCGACCGCAAGTCCGTCAAGTACCACATCGGCGATCGTGAAACGTTGTTGGCGCTCATGGCATCTGCGGTATTCGAGGCAGAATTTGAGCGCGTTCCACCGCCGGTCGACGGCGACTGGCGCTCTGTGCTGCGGTGGTACGCCCACCGGGCGCGCACTGCGATAGCCCAGCTCGGAGTGCACGACGCGTTCCCGATGGAGGGTGCTGTCGGCCTCGCGGCATTGGAGCAGGCCGAGTTCGTTCTGCAAACTCTGGTCGACGCCGGCTTCGCGGTGGCGCAGGCGGGCCGGGCGGCCAACACCATCGCTGAGTTGGCACTGTCTGCCGCACGCGATTCGCTGTTGCGCGCCGGACGAGGGATCCATCCTCAACACGAAGAGGCCCTGGCGGCCATCGGTGTTGGTGACGGAAGCGCCTACAAGGTGCTGCGGCAGGTGCTGGAGGCGATGGCAGCGGAGACCGACGAGGACGCACAGTTGGAGTTCAACCTCGATGTCGTCATCGCCGGACTGACATCGATGCTCCGAGAACGCACTCGATGACTTGGTGCCTCGGACCGGGGGACTGACCGGTCCTCGCGGTCAGACCGTATCGTTCCTTCTCACCAAGGCAGCTGAGGGTGCGAAGGGGATCGATACACGTGAGTAAGCAGATCGTTGCGTTGATTCTGGCAGTGGTGGCCCTCGTCGCGGGTTGCGGCAAAGGCGACGGTGCGGCCGCGCAGATCGTCACGCCTGATCATTCTCAGACTTCTCCGTCGGGTACCTACACCGCGTTCGCCGAGCCGGGTCAGGAAGAGAACGGGGAGAAGCCCTGGGTCGTGGTGGTTCGGGACAAGGCCGGCAAAGAGGTCTTCCACGATCATTCCTCCTACAGCGCCCAGGACGTCATGATCGCCTGGTTGCCGACCGAACCCGAGCAGCTCTGGGTCTATTCGGGCAACGCGGGCGTCTACCGGATCACTCCCGGTAGCCACGGCGGGTGGACCCGGAGCGCCGTCAAACCAGACAAGGTGCCGTCGGAAATCACCGGTCTCTGGGAGTCGTCGCGTTCCTGATTCTGCCGCTGTCGAGTGTGTGCAGACTCGAGGTGTGAGAGGGGAGAAGAACCGATGATCGACGTCCTTCCCGATATGCCGAAAGGTGTGTTCGGTATCCGAGTGTCGGGCCGAGTGCGTGGCGACGACCTGCGCGACTTCCGGCCGACGATGGACGAGCTGTTGGAGACCGGCGAGATCCGGATTGTCGAGGTCATCTCACCGGACTATGAGGGCTTCGGTCCCGGTGGTCTGGTCGAGGATCTCAAGCTCGGTCTCGGCGCGCTGCTGCGCCATCACTCCGCGTTCAAACGGATCGCGGTTGTGTCCGACATGGAGTGGGTCGCGCACGCCATGCACGCGTTCGCGTGGATGATTCCGGGCGAGCTCAAGGTGTTTGGGCTTGGCGAGCTCGACGCGGCCAAGGAGTGGGCGGCGGGCTGAGGTACGTCTCACTCGACGTCGTCGTAGTCGTCCGCCGCGGCTTGCCATTGCTCAGAGCTCGGGCATCTACGCCGAATTCGACGCCATGGCTGTTGAACGTCGCTCAGCACGACCCTGGCGTAGATCTCGGCGGCCAAAACACTCAAGCGCCCCCGAAAACTACTTGTTGAACTTCCCGCTCAAATACTCAGCGCGGCAAGCACTCCGGGCCAGTTTGCCTGACGTCGTCCGAGGGATCACGCCAGCGGCGACCATCCGCACGTCGGCCACCCGAATCTGGTGGTGACGGGACACCGCCGCGCGAATCGCGTCGACGATCGGGCCGGGCTCGGCACGGCCCGCGCCGGCGGCCCGCTCGGCGACGACCACCAGTTCCTCGCCGCGGTTGCCGACCACCGAGAACGCCGCGACGTAGCCGGAGCGCACCGCGGGCGACGCAGCGCTGACCGTGGTCTCGATGTCGGTGGGGTAGTGGTTGCGTCCGTCGATCAGGATCATGTCCTTGATCCGGCCGGTGAGGTACAGCTCGCCGTCGAGGTAGACCCCGAGATCGCCGGTGGCCAGCCAGTGGCCGTTGTCGGGCACCTCCTCGGCGTGGCTGCCGGTGGTGAGTCGGGTCTGCAGCTTGTTGGCGAACACCCGGTCGCTCTCGTCCGCGCGGCCGAAGTAACCCTGGCCGACGTTGTTGCCGTGCAGCCAGATCTCGCCGACGGTGCCGTCGGCCACCTCGTCGCCGTCAGGGCTGGCGATCACCGCCCACTGGTTCGGAATCGGCTGGCCGCACGACACATGTGCCACGGCACCATCGGCGTCGGGCGAGACGACCACCGCGCGCCCGGCGCTGAGTTGTTCGCGGTCGAGGTACACGGCGCTGGCCGCGGCGCTCGGCGCGATGCTGGCCACCGACAGGGTCGCTTCGGCCATGCCGTAGGACGGCTTGACTGCGGTCGCGGGCAGCCCGTACGGGGCGAACGCCGAGGTGAATTTCTCGACAGCGGCCATGGTGACCGGTTCGGATCCGTTGAGCAGCGTCACCACGTTGGTGAGGTCCAGCGCTTCGCCGGCGGGCGGCAGGCCGCGCTCGGCGGCCAGCTCGAAGGCGAAGTTGGGTGCTGCGGCCAGGGTGCGACCGTGGGCGGCCTCGACCCCGAGCTGCTTGATCCAGCGGTAGGGCCGCCGGACGAACGCCATGGGGTCCATGAGCGTGATGTGGCTGCCGCACAACGCCGGGAACATGATCATGATCAGGCCCATGTCGTGGTACAGCGGCAGCCAGCTCACACTGCGGATGCCCATGCTGAGGTCACCGGCCAGGATCATCTGCAGGACGTTGGTACACACGTTGCGGTGGGTGATCTCCACACCGGCCGGGGTGCGGGTGGAGCCCGAGGTGTACTGCAGGTAGGCGATGTCGTCGGTGCCGATGGTCGGGGCCTGGAACATCGACGCCAGCGAGTCCGGAACAGCGTCCACCGCGATCAGGCGCGGACGCTCGGCGGCGGGCAACGTACGCAAGAAGTTCCGCACCGACTCCGACGCGGCGGTCGTGGTCAGGACGACAGTGGGCTTGGCGTCGGCCAATACGGCGGCGAGACGCTCGGCGTGCCCGGCCAGGCTGGGCGCGAACAGCGGTACCGCGATGTTGCCGGCGTGGATCGCGGCGAAAAAGGCGGCGACATATTCGACGCCCTGCGGGGCCAGGATTGCCACCCGATCGCGGGGTTGGGTGACCTGCTGCAATCGGGCACCGACCGCGCATACCTGTGACCACAGGGCATTCCAGCTGAGCTCTACGGCCCGCCCGTCGGGGTCGGTGGAGTAGTCGAGGAATCGGTACGACGGCTCGTCCCCAAACGTGAACCGGTTGTGATCCAGAAAAGATGTAAGGGTGACGCCATCGGGTACGACGATTGTGCCGTCGTCGCGAACGTAGTTCTCGATGTTCGATTTCGACTCGTCAACAGCGCTGGTTGCGAAGGGATCCCGACCCATAACAGGTAAGACTAATAGCGCCTCTAATAAAGCTCCGCAGCATGGTCCGGTGTGGGTTGTCACCCGCTGTGGAAAATGTGTCGTGGGTCTCTCTCTATCGGGGACCGTCCACCGCATAAGTCCCGTTATTGTCGGTGAATTCCACGATTACCCGGCGCATTGTGTCGTTGATCTCAACGGCGCATGTGAATGTCGCGCCGGCGCGCACGACTGGATTCTTGCCGTCGTTGCAAGCGACCGCGACGACGCGGTTGGCCCCGTAGCCGTTGATCGGGTCGGACAGGATCTGCGCCACGCCGGCCTCGGCCCTTCGGACATCGAGCCGGGTGCCGGTGACATCCGAGCGGCTCCAGGCCCACAACCCGATCCCGATCACCGCGACGGCCACCACGGCGACGACCGCACCGATTTGCCGACGCCGCCCGGAGAGTTGGGGCTTGGCCTTCGGGCGCGACGGTGGTTGCGGCGCGCGTGATGACGGTGGCCCGGGCCGCGGGTGGTGCCGTGGCTGCTCTTGGGACGACGGCTGACGCGGGGGAGGCGTCGACACGGGCCGGTGTGGGCGTGCCGCAAC
>MSTD01000045.1:17998-47048 GCA_001942045.1 Mycolicibacterium porcinum | reverse complement strand
CGTGGCCGCCGCTTCACCCTGCCCCTTGACAAAACGATCTCCATATCAGAAAACGATGTGCCGCCCCCGCGACGCCAGCCGCGCCTAACGCCAAGAAGGCAACCAGATCTCCAGATTCCAGGTCGACTGTGAAATCGGAATACCCGTCAAGACCGGGTACAGCCACGCGAAATTCGCGATCACGAGCGCCACGTAGAAGCACACCACCAGCAGGCCGAGCGTTCGTCGCTCGGGGTTCTGCTTCGGTTGGTACAGGATGTCGCCGAGGATAAGCGCGATCGCCAGCACCAGGAACGGCGCCATCACCGTCGCGTAGAAGAAGTACATCTGCCGGTCGATGTCGAAGAACCAGGGCAGGAATCCGGCCGAGTAGCCGACCAACACCACGCCGTAGCGCCAGTCCCGCCGCACCACGGCCCGCCACAACGCCCAGCCGAGCACGGGCACCGCGATGAACCACATCGCCGGAGTGCCCACCAGCATCACGGCTTTCACGCATGACTGCGCCCCGCACCCGGCCACATCGTGGTTGTCGATCGCGTAGAGCACGGGCCGCAGCGACATCGGCCACGTCCACGGCTTGGATTCCCACGGGTGGTGGTTGCCGTCGGCGTTGGTCAGCCCGGCGTGGAAATGGTATGCGGCATAGGTGTAGTGCCACAGCGAGCGCAGCGCATCGGGCAGCGGGATGATGCTGTTCTCGCCGATGGACTGGCCGACCTCGTGCCGGTCGACGCCGGTCTCGGAGGCGAACCACGGCGCGTACGACGCCAGGTAGACGGCGAACGGAATGAACCCGAACACGTACGCGGCCGGTCCCACGTCACGGCGCAGCACGCCACGCCATGGGGCCTGCACGTGGTACTGCTTGCGGGCGATCGCGTCGAGCACGAGCGTCATCACGCCGAAGAACGCGACGAAGTACAGCCCCGACCACTTGGTGGCACACGCCAGACCGAGCAGCACCCCCGCCCCGAAGCGCCACCACCGCACGCCCAGCCGGGGACCCCACGGGGTCTCGGCGATGCGCCCCTCCATGAACGCGACGTGCATGCGGTGACGGACGTCGTCGCGGTCCACCATCAGACAGGCGAACGCCGCGACCACGAACACCACGAGAAACACGTCGAGCAGCGCGGTGCGGGCCGAGACGAAGCTGACCCCGTCGGCGATCAGCAGCAACCCGGCGATCCCGCCGACGAGGGTGGAGCGGCTGATCCGGCGCGCGATCCGGACCACCAGCAGCACGATCACCACTCCGCACAGCGCCCCGGAGAACCGCCAGCCCAGCCCGTTGTAGCCGAACAGCGCCTCGCCGATCGAGATCAGCTGCTTGCCGACCGGCGGATGCACCACGAGCCCGTAGCCCGGGTTGTCCTCGACGCCGTGGTTGAACAGCATCTGCCAGGCCTGCGGCGCATAGTGCTTCTCGTCGAACACAGGCGTGCCGGCATCGGTCGGCGAGCCCAGATTCAGGAACCGGCTGATCGCGGCCAATCCGGTGATGATCGCCGTCATCAGCCAGCCCTGCAGCCGGTCCGTCGGCCCGAAATCCGGGGCCGGGATCAGCGGTGCTGGGCTGATCAACGGGACCGAGCGACCAGCCGTCGGCGATTCGGTGGCGGTGGCGGTCACGCAAGCGATCGTAGGCTGTCGGTCGTGACACCCGGCAAACTACTGATCGGCGCCACGCCGCTGGGCCGGCCCGACGACGCGTCCGCGCGCCTCGTCGAGGCCCTACAGACGGCTGACATCGTCGCGGCCGAGGACACCCGCCGCGTGCGGGGGCTGGCCCAGTCGCTGGGCGTGCAGCCGACGGGCCGGATCATGAGCTTCTTCGACCAGAACGAGGCCAGCCGCGTGCCGGGCCTGGTGGAGGAGATCGCGGCCGGTGCGACGGTACTCGTGGTCAGCGACGCCGGCATGCCCTTGATCAACGACCCGGGCTACCGCCTGGTGGCGGCCTGCATAGAAGCGGGGTGGCGGATCACTTGCCTGCCGGGCCCGAGCGCGGTGACGACGGCGTTGGCGGTGTCCGGTTTGGCCTCCGACCGGTTCTGTTTCGAGGGCTTCGCTCCGCGTAAGCACGCGGCGCGGCTGGCCTGGCTGCAGACTCTGGCCGCGGAGCCGCGCACCACCGTGTTCTTCGAATCCCCGCGCCGGCTGGCCGAGACCCTGCGCGACGCTGTGGAGGTGCTGGGTCCGGGGCGACGCGCCGTGGTGTGCCGTGAGCTGACCAAGACCCATGAGGAGATCCGCCGCGGCAGTCTGGGTGAGCTCGCCGAGTGGGTCGCCGACGGCGTGCTGGGGGAGATCACCGTGGTGCTCGCCGGGGGCACCCCGACGGTCGAACTGCCCGACCTCGTGGCCGAGGTCGAGGACTTGGTGGCTGACGGGATCCGGGTCAAGGACGCCTGCGCCCAGGTGATCGCGGCCAACCCCGGGGCACCGTCGAGGCGGGAGCTCTACGACGCGGTGCTGCGCGCCCGGGACTGAACGATAGAGGCTGCCTTGTGCAGGCATTCCTCCCATTCCGCGTCGACGTCGGAATCGGCGGTGATGCCGCCGCCGACGCCGAGCACCGCCGACCCGTCGGGGTCGAACTCCACGGTGCGGATCGCCACGTTGAGCTCGCAGCCCGCCACGGGCGAGGCCAAACCGACTGTCCCGCAATAGACTCCGCGTCGAGCCGGTTCCCACTGCTGGAGTAGCTGGCGGGCTCGTAGCTTCGGTGTGCCGGTCACCGAGGCCGGCGGGAAGGTGGCCTCGAGCAGCGCGCTCGTCGCCACGTGCACGGGCACCTCGGCGGTGACCGTCGAGACCAGGTGCCAGACCCCGGGGGCCGGGTGCACCGCGAGCAGTTCGGGCACCGTCACGGTGCCGGTGGTCGCCACTCGTCCGAGGTCGTTGCGCACCAGGTCGACGATCATGACGTTCTCGGCGACGTCCTTGACCGAGGCCCGCAGGGCCGCCGGATCGGCGGACGACGGCAGCGTGCCCTTGATCGGGCTCGAGGCGACGGAGGTACCCGTCCGGCGCAGGAACAACTCTGGTGACAGCGAGGCCACCGCGCCCCAGTCGCCGGCCAGGTAGGCGGCCCGTGCCGGTGCGGTGCGGGCCACTGCCTCGGTGAAGAAGTCGATCGGCTCGCCGGCGATGTGGCCGGTGAACCTGGTGCACACACAGGCCTGGTACACCTCACCCGCCGCGATGGCGTCAAGGCAGGCCAGCACGCCACGGCGGTGATCGGCGCGATCGGGGGCCACCCAGCTCAGGGTGTAGCCCTGTGGTTCAGCCGCCTCCAGTGCTCGAAGCCAGCTGGGAAGTGCTGCGCCACTGAGGCTTTCGAACCACCAGAGGCCGTCGGCGTCTTGACGCAGCACGCAGTCCGACCAGCCGCCCGCAGCCACCGGGATCCGTGACGGTGTGCCGTCGGCGCCCGGATCCGGGTAACACAGGTAACCGAACCAGCCGCCACCCACGCTGCCCGCCGGTCCTGTGGCGTCCTGAGCGACATCGAAGCAGGTTTCCGGCGCTGCCGTGGTCACCGAAACCGAGGGCGCGATCACCGCCCGTGAGCCGAACCAGTCGCCGATCACCGCGGCCGGCGGCGCCAGGCCCGCGGCCCGGGCGGCCGCGGCGACACCGCGCAGCACCGCCGGGGCATCGCCCAGGACGCCGAGCCGCTCGATCCGCATGCAGCAAGCTTGCTTCCTTCCGCGAGCAGACGCAAAACTGCCCATTTCCGCGTGAAAATGGGCAGTTTTACGACTGCTCGCGGGGAGGAAGCTACCGGCTGATCACTCGCGGAATGTCGACGCCGGTCAGCTTGTCCGGATTGCGCATCGCGTAGAAATGCGTGATCTTGCCGTCGACGACTTCGACGGTGACCACGCCCTCGAAGTTGTCGTCGAGGTACATCTTGAACGCGGGGGAGTTGTTGTAGGTCGTCGGTTCGAAACGGCCGCCGTGAGCGACGAACCGCATCAGACCTATCACCAGCTTCGCCACCGACTGCGCCCCGGACACCGGCCGTCGGGCGGCGCTGCGCTTGCCGTCGCTGTCGGCGGTCCACACCACGTCCGGCGCGAGAAGCTCCAGCAGCGCGTTCATGTCGCCGGTGGTTGCCGCGGCGAAGAACCGCTGCGTGACTTCGGTCGACACCTGCGGGTCGACCGATTCGAACCGCTTGCGGCGGGACTGCACGTGGTTGCGGGCCCGGTGTGCCATCTGGCGCACCGATGCACTGGATTTACCGATCGCCGAAGCGATTTCGTCGTGGCTGAACCCGAATACCTCGCGCAGCACGAACACCGCCCGCTCGTCCGGGGTGAGTGTCTCCAGGACCACCAGCATGGCCATCGAAACCGACTCGGCCAGAACCACATCCGCTGACGGATCGCCGGCGTCGCCGAAACTGTCGGGGGACAGCAGCAGCGGCTCGGGCAGCCACGGGCCCACGTACTCCTCGCGGCGCCTCGATTCGGCGCGCAGCGCGTTGAGGGCCTGGCGGGTGACCAACTTGGCCAGATAGGCCTTGGTGTCGGTCACCGTCGCCAGGTCCACGTCGGCCCAGCGCAGATAACTCTCCTGCAGCACATCGTCGGATTCGGTTGCCGAGCCGAGGATCTCGTAGGCGATGGTGAACAACAGCGGCCGCAGCAGCGTGAACCGTTCGGCGTGTTCATTCGAGTTCGAGACCGAGTTGTCTGCGCCGGGGGTGCTCATCGGACCAGTGTCCCCTGCTGGGCCTCGGCGAGCTGGCGTGCCCGGTTGTCGCCCTTGAACCAGAAGTACGTCCCCGGCTTGACGCCCTCCTTGTGCAGGAACGTCAGGGTCGCCCGGCACACCTGCTCCTTGAAGAAGGCGGCCGCGCGTCCGCCGATGAAGACGCGGCGCGGGCTGTCGTCGGAGTGGCACAGCTGCACCGTGCCGTACTTCCGGCCGACGCTCACGCACTGCCCGGCGAAGGCCTGGTTGATCTCCTTGGGTTCGGCCCCCGCGATCCGAGCCAGCACGGTGTTGGCGGCCTGGACGCCCATCGGGCCTGCCGACTGGCAGCTCATCCGCAGCGGAATCCCCGACGGTGAGGCGGCGTCGCCGGCTCCGACGATGCGTGCGTCGTCGATGCTGGTCAGTGTTTCGTCGGTGAGCAGCCGGCCCAACTCGTCGGTACGCAGGCCGCTGGCCGCGGCCAGCCCGGGAACCCCGAACCCGGTGGTCCACACCGTGACGGCGCTGGGCAGCCGGTTTCCGTCGGCCAGCGTGATGGCGTCGGGCTCCACCCCGGTCACCAGGATCTCGGGTCCGTCGACGATCGAGACACCGAGTTTGGTCAGCGCCTTCACGACCGAACGACGCGCCCCGGTGCCCAGGGACGCCCCGACCACGTCGGTGACCAGCGTGACCGCGCGGCCCTGCTCGGCGAGCTCGCCTGCGGCCTCGATGCCGGTCAGGCCACCGCCGACGACGACCACCGGGGCCGACATCGGTACGTCCTGCAGGCGGGAATTCAGCCGCTGGGCCTGTTCGAGTTCCGAAAGGGGATAAGCGAATTCGGCCGCACCGGGCACTGAGGCGGGCACACCGGCGGTGCTGCCGACGGCGTACACCAGGTAGTCGTAGTCGAGCACATCGCCAGAGGTCAGCTGCACCTGACGGATGGCGGCGTCGATGTGATCGGCCCCGTCGACGAGCAACCGGACCCCGCTGCCCAGCAGCGTGTCGTAGGCCTCGGTGGCGTCGTCACCGCCGACCGCCAACTGGTGCAGCCGGATGCGCTCGACGAATTCGGGTCGCGGATTGACCAGCGTCACAGCCACTCCCGGGGTGCCCTGCAGCCGGTTGGCAGCCAGCACCCCGGCGTAACCTCCGCCGATCACGACGACTCGGGTGTTGTGCGCAGTTCTATCGGTCATGGGAGCATCTCCTGTCTCAAGGGCTTATGCCCTCAAGACACCGCGCGACCCGGGTTTGTGACAGTGCCGTAGGTGATGTGACCCACATCACCTACGGGTGGGCTCAGACCAGTCCCAGCGCGAGCATCGCGTCGGCCACCCGGATGAAGCCGGCGATGTTGGCGCCTGCCACGTAATTGCCGGGCTGGCCGTACTCTTCGGCGGTGGTCAGGCAGCGGTCGTGGATGCGCCGCATGATCTCGGCCAGCCGCGCCTCGGTGTCGTCGAAGTTCCACGAGTCCCGAGAGGCGTTCTGCTGCATCTCCAGGGCGCTGGTGGCCACGCCGCCGGCGTTGGCGGCCTTGCCCGGCGCGAACTTGACCCCGGCCTCCTCGAAGAACTTCACCGCCTCTGGGGTGCACGGCATGTTGGCGCCCTCGGCCACGATCTGGCAGCCGTTCTTGATCAGCATGGTGGCGTCGTCGCCGGAGACCTCGTTCTGGGTGGCGCACGGCAATGCGATGTCGCACGGCACCTCCCACACGCTGTGGCCGGTCACCACCTCGGCCGCGCCGCCGCGCGCCTCGGCGTAGTCCTCGATGCGTCCCCGGCGCAGCTCCTTGACCTCCTTGAGCAGCTCGAGGTCGATGCCCTTGTCGTCACGCACGTAGCCGCCGGAATCGGAGCAGGCCACCACGGTGCCGCCCAGGGCGTGCACCTTCTCGATCGCGTAGATCGCCACGTTGCCCGATCCGGACACCACCACCTGTTTGCCCTCGAAGGACTGCCCGCCCGACCGCAGGATCTCGTCGACGAAGAACACCGTGCCGTATCCGGTGGCCTCGGTGCGGACCTGGGACCCGCCCCAGGTCAGGCCCTTGCCGGTGAGCACGCCGGATTCGTAGCGGTTGGTGATCCGCTTGTACTGGCCGAACAGGTAACCGATTTCGCGCATGCCGACGCCGATATCGCCGGCCGGGACGTCGGTGTACTCGCCGATGTGGCGGTAGAGCTCGGTCATGAAGGACTGACAGAACCGCATGATCTCGGCATCGGAGCGGCCCTTGGGGTCGAAGTCCGATCCACCCTTGCCGCCACCGATCGGCAGGCCGGTCAACGAGTTCTTGAAGATCTGCTCGAAGCCCAGGAATTTCACGATGCCGAGGTAGACCGACGGGTGGAATCGCAGGCCACCCTTGAACGGTCCCAGGGCTGAGTTGAACTCCACGCGGAAGCCGCGGTTGATCTGGCTGGCGCCGGAATCGTCCTGCCACGGCACCCGGAAGATGATCTGACGCTCAGGCTCGCACAGCCGCCGGATGATCGCGCCGTCGGCGTACTCGGGATGCTTGGCGACCACCGGCCCGAGGCTGGTCAGCACCTCGTAAACGGCTTGGTGGAACTCCTTCTCGCCGGCGTTGCGCTGCCCTACCTCTTCGTAGATCGCCTGCAGTTTCTCGTGTAGTCCAGCCATGTCAGTCCATCTGGTAGCGGGGGAAAACCCCCGTCGGAGCGGGCAATTCGGTACCGGGCTTGATCCGGGTACCGATCGAGTCGAAGTCGCGCGCGTCGGTCGGCTGGCCCAGCAGGTCAAGCAGCTTGGCCGTCGAATCCGGCATCACCGGCTGCGTCAGCAGTGTTGCAATACGCACGACTTCGAGCGTCGTGTAGAGCACCGTACCGAACCGCTGCTGGTCGGCCGGATCCTCCGACTTGCGCAGTACCCAGGGTTCCTGCGCGGAGAAGTAGCGGTTCGCCGCGCCGAGCACCGACCAGATCGCTTCCAGCGCAAGGTGCATCGCCGGCACCTCGTAGTGCGCGCGCACCTGCTCCAGCAGGGCGTCGGCCGCACTCAACAGGGCGGTGTCGTCGTCGGTGAACGTGCCCGGATCGGGCACGACGCCGTCGAGGTTCTTGGCCACCATCGACAGTGAGCGTTGCGCCAGGTTGCCCAGCTCGTTGGCCAGGTCGGCGTTGATGCGGCCGATGATGGCTTCCTCGCTGTAGCTGCCGTCCTGGCCGAACGACACCTCGCGCAGGAAGAAGTAGCGCACCTGATCGAGCCCGAAGGTGTCGACGAGCGCGATCGGATCGACGACGTTGCCGACCGACTTGCTCATCTTCTCGCCCTTGACGTTGATGAAGCCGTGCGCGAAAACCCGTTCGGGCAGAGCGATGCCGGCCGACATCAGGAACGCCGGCCAGTACACGGTGTGGAACCGGATGATGTCCTTGCCGATCATGTGCAGCTTGGCGGGCCAGTACTTCTTGAAGGCATCCGACTCCACGTCCGGGAATCCGACGCCGGTCAGATAGTTGGTCAGCGCGTCCACCCACACGTACATCACGTGGTCTGGGTGGTCCGGGACCGGCACGCCCCAGTCGAACGTGGTCCGCGAGATCGACAGATCCTTCAGCCCACCGGAGACGAAGCTGACGATCTCGTTGCGGCGCACATCGGGCCCGATGAACTCGGGGTGGGCCTCGTAGTGGGCCAGCAGGCGCTCGGCGTAGGCCGACAGCCGGAAGAAGTAGGTCTGCTCCTCGGTCCAGGTGACCGGGGTGCCCGTCTCGATCGCGGTGCGGGTGCCGTCGGGTCCCTCGACGGTCTCGTCCTCGGCGAAGAACCGCTCGTCACGGATCGAGTACCAACCGGAGTACGTACCCAGGTAGATATCGCCTGCCTCGTTCATCCGGCGCCAGATCTCCTTGGACGCCTCATAGTGGTCGGCGTCGGAGGTGCGGATGAACCGGTCGAAGGAGATGTTGAGCTTCTCCTGCAGCCGCTGGAACACGTCGGAGTTGCGGTTGGCCAGCTCGGCTGCCGAGATGCCCTCGGCAGCGGCGGTCTCCGCCATCTTCTGGCCGTGGACGTCGGTACCGGTCAGGTAGCGCACGTCGAAGCCGTCGAGTCGCTTGAACCGGGCGATCGCATCGGTGGCGATGTACTCGTAGGCGTGCCCGATGTGCGGCGCACCGTTCGGGTAGGCGATGGCCGTAGTTATGTAGAAAGGCTCACTCATTTGGTCCCACCTTATGGTGTTGCGGTGGGTTCGAAACGCACAGCCAGGGAGAAGCCGCCAGCCCCCGAGCCGTTGGCTCCGCTGGTCGACGCACACACCCATCTCGACGCCTGCGGTGCACAGACCGCCGAAGATGTCCGCGCGATCATGGACCGTGCGGCCGCTGTCGGGGTGGGCCAGGCGGTCACGATCGCCGATGACCTGGACTCGGCGCGGTGGGTGACCACCGCCGTCGAGGCTGATGAACGGGTTTTCGGGGCGGTGGCGCTACACCCGACCCGGGCCAATGTGCTCGATGACGCAGCCAAGGCCGAGCTGGAGCGGCTGGCCGTCCATCCGCGGGTTGTCGCGGTGGGAGAGACCGGGATGGACCTGTACTGGCCGGGTCGGCTGGAGGGCTGCGCGACACCGGCCGAGCAGCGCGAGGGGTTCGCGTGGCACATCGACCTGGCCAAGCGCACGGGCAAGCCGCTGATGATCCACAACCGCGACGCCGATGCCGAGGTTCTCGACGTGCTGCGCGCCGAGGGGGCGCCCGAAAAAGTGATCTTCCACTGTTTTTCGTCGGGACCGGAGATGGCCCACACTTGTGTCGAGGCGGGCTGGGTGTTGAGCCTTTCGGGCACCGTCAGCTTCAAAAATGCTGCTGAGCTGCGCGAAGCCGCTCGAGTGATTCCGTCGGGGCAGCTCTTGGTGGAGACCGACGCGCCGTTTCTCACTCCGCACCCGTTCCGCGGGGCCCCGAACGAGCCGTACTGTCTCCCATACACTGTGCGGGCACTCGCGGAGTTGCTGGACCGGCCCGCCGAAGAGGTCGCGTCCGAGACCGCAGCCACTGCGGCGCGGGTGTACGGACTTAACGGGAGCCTGCCGGTCTAGTTGCCGGAGCTAGGCCAATTCGTTACCGTCTTGTGATCAAAGCTCAACCGCCGGCGGTGAACTATGCCGTCCGAACCGGGGAGAAGTGCGAGAACCTTGGACGCCCTCAACAGAATTCATGAATCCCGATCGCCGCTGCTGCGTGGTGTGGTCGGCGCCCTGCTGGTCACGCTGACCGCGGCCGGGGGTTACGCCGTCGGCTCGCACAAGACTGTCACGTTGAGTGTCGACGGTGCGCCGATGACGGTGACGACGATGAAGTCCCGGGTGATCGATGTCGTCGAGGAGAACGGGTTTTCCGTTGGCGATCGCGATGATCTTTACCCCGCCGCCGACGAGACCGTGAACCAGGCCGACACCATCGTCCTGCGCCGCAGCCGGCCCCTGGAATTGTCCTTGGACGGCAACGACAGCAAGCAGGTGTGGACCACCGCCTCGACCGTCGATGAAGCCCTGGCGCAGCTGAAGATGACCGACAAGGCACCGGCCGCGGCGTCCCGCGGCAGCAGGGTGCCGCTGGGCGGGATGGCACTGCCCGTGGTGAGCGCCAAGACCGTCCGGATCGACGACGGTGGCAAGGTGCAGTCGGTGCATCTGGCGGCCCCGAATGTGGCGGGTCTGCTCGCCGCCGCGGGTGCTCCGCTGGAGCAGAACGACACCGTGGTTCCGGCGGCATCGACCCCGGTCACCGAGGGTATGCAGATTCAGGTGACCCGCATGCGTATCGAGAAGGTCACCGAACGAGTGCCGCTGGCCCCGGGCAACAAGCGGATCGAAGACCCCGAGCTGAACATGAGCCGCAAGATCGTCGAGGATCCCGGCGCCCCGGGTACTCAGGACGTGACCTATGCCGTGGCGAAGGTGAACGGTGTGGAGACGGGCAGACTGCCAGTAGCCAATGTCGTGATCGACCCGGCCCGTGACGGCGTGCTCCGAGTCGGAGCAAAGCCGGGCACCGAAGTTCCGCCGGTTACCAACGGCGCCCAGTGGGACTCTCTCGCACAGTGCGAAGCGGGAGGTAACTGGGCCATTAACACCGGTAACGGGTTCTATGGCGGCGTCCAATTCGACCAAAACACCTGGGAGCGACAGGGTGGTCTGCGGTATGCTCCGAGGGCCGATCTGGCGACAAGAGAAGAGCAGATTGCGATTGCTACCGTGACACAGGCCCGGCAGGGATGGGGAGCTTGGCCAGTGTGTAGTGGGAGGATTGGGGCGCGCTGACTATTCGACTGCTCGGGCGGACCGAGATACGACGCTTGGCGAAAGAAATCGACTTTCGTCCACGCAAGGCCTTTGGCCAAAACTTCGTTCATGATGCCAACACTGTTCGGCGCATTGTGTCGGCCTCCGGGATCCACCGGAGCGACCATGTGCTGGAGGTCGGACCGGGCCTGGGGTCGCTGACCCTGCCCCTGTTGGACCGTGGCGCCAGGGTGACCGCAGTGGAGATCGACCCGGTGCTGGCCAAGCAATTGCCGGCCACCATCGCCGATCATTCGCACAGCGAGATCAACCGGCTCACCGTCATCAACCAGGACATCCTGACGCTGATGCCGTCTGATCTGACCGATCAGCCGACCGCGCTCGTGGCGAACCTGCCGTACAACGTGGCGGTTCCTGCGCTGCTGCATCTGCTGGCCGAGTTCCCGTCGATCCGGACGGTGATGGTCATGGTGCAGGCCGAGGTGGCAGAGCGGTTGGCGGCCGAACCCGGCGGCAAGGACTACGGCGTGCCCAGTGCCAAGGTGCGTTTCTACGGAAACGTGCGCAGGCACGGCATGGTGTCGCCGACGGTGTTCTGGCCGATTCCGCGGGTGTACTCCGGGCTGGTCCGTATCGACCGGTACGAGACCTCGCCGTGGCCGACCGACGAGGCGTTCCGCGATGAGGTGTTCAAGCTCATCGACATCGGATTCGCGCAGCGGCGCAAGACGTCCCGCAACGCGTTCGCCGACTGGGCGGGTTCGGGTAACGAGTCGGCGGAGCGGCTGCTGGCCGCCAGCATCGACCCGTCGCGCCGTGGCGAGACGCTCGGCATCGCCGACTTCGTGCGCCTG
Organism: Mycolicibacterium porcinum; assembly: GCA_001942045.1. Taxonomy (GTDB): domain Bacteria; phylum Actinomycetota; class Actinomycetes; order Mycobacteriales; family Mycobacteriaceae; genus Mycobacterium; species Mycobacterium porcinum_A. Next base: position 35,189 of record MSTD01000045.1, on the reverse strand, counting down.
TTGCAGCGGGCCAAGGAGGCTGAGGGCGAGGCCGCGGCCGAGATCGAGGCGGCGCACTAGCCGGATGTTCCGAATGTGAAGAAGATCGCGAGCTTGTTCGACAAACTCGCGATCTTCTTCACATCGGCGGCTCGATGGCCTCGCTGATCAGCCTGACGAACTCCGCACACGAGTCGTGCCTGCGGTCCGGTTCCTTCGCCATGGCTTTGGCGATGATCGAGTCCGCTGCGCGTGGAATCCAGCTGCAGCGCTGCGATATTCGTGGCGGCCGACTATATAGCTGCTGATCAATCAGGGTCAGCGCGGTATCGGCGGTGAACGGCGGCGACCCGGTCAGCAGTTCGACCGTCGTGCAGGCGAGTGCGTACTGGTCCGTCGCCGCCGACGGTGTCCTCCCGACGAGCAGTTCGGGTGCCGAATAGGGCAGTGACGCTTGGATATTCGGATGCGGCTGGAATGTCTGACGAGTGATGCGCCGGGCCGGGTCGAGGCTCATCCGCGCGGATCGATCGTTGGCCAGGCGCGCGGCGACATCCTGGGCCATCGAGTGGGCCACGCCGAAGTCGATCAGAACGGCGCGCGAAAAGGGTTGATCGACAAGGATATTGGCGGGCTTGACGTCACAGTGCACGATTCCTTGCCGGTGCGCGTAATCCAGTGCCCCGGCGATCTGGGTCAACGCGGTGAGCCGCTCGGCGATGCCGGTCAGATTGCTCGCCGTGCCGCCGAGCAGCTCCATCGCCAGCCAACCCGGGCCTGCCGCGTACACCCTGACGATGTTGGGGTGCGTGAGCCGGCGGGCGAAGTCGAACTCGCGCTGCAGCCGGGCCAGCTGCGCCGGCCGCCGGTGCTGATCGTCGAGAACCTTGAGCGCGACGGAAGCCCCGTCGGGGTTCTCGGCCAGGTACACGACGGCCGAACCGCCGGTCCCCACGACTTTCACCGCGGTGTATCCCGTGACGATCACCTCAGATGAGGGCACCGTCTCAGCTTAAGTTCACCGACAACCGCGGGTTGGCGGCGATAGTGTCGTGGCCGTGTCAGCATCCGACGGCAGTACCGCCTCCGAGTGGGTTCCCACCGGCTCTGTCACCGTGCGCGTCCCCGGCAAGGTGAATCTGTACCTGGCCGTCGGCGATGTCCGCGACGACGGCTACCACGACCTCACCACGGTGTTCCACGCTGTGTCGCTGTTGGACGAGGTGACGGTGCGTAACTCCGACATGATGTCGCTGACGGTCCAGGGGGAGGGCGTGGAGTCGGTGCCCACCGACGAGCGCAACCTGGCCTGGCGCGCCGCTGAGCTGATGGCCGAGCACGTGGGCCGGTCGCCGGACGTGGCGATCAGCATCGACAAGTCGATCCCGGTGGCCGGTGGCATGGCCGGCGGTAGTGCGGATGCCGCCGCGGTCCTGGTGGCGATGAACACGCTGTGGGAGCTGGGGGTGCCGCGTCGGGATCTGCACGCGCTGGCCGCGCGGTTGGGCAGCGATGTCCCGTTCGCGTTGCACGGCGGCACGGCGCTGGGCACCGGCCGCGGTGAGGAACTCGCCACGGTCCTGGCCCGTAACACCTTCCACTGGGTGCTGGCGTTCGCGCACAAGGGGCTTTCCACTCCGAAGGTGTTCGGCGAGCTGGATCGGCTGCGTGCGGACACCTCGACCGGAGGCCCGCCCCGCGCCGAAGAACCCGAGCCGGTGCTGGCCGCGCTGGCGTCCGGGGATCCGGCCGAACTGGCCGCCCTGTTGGGCAATGACCTTCAGCCGGCCGCGCTGAGCCTGTACCCGGACCTGCGCCGGACATTGCGGGCCGGGGTGGAGGCCGGAGCGCTGGCCGGCATCGTGTCCGGATCGGGTCCGACGTGCGCGTTCCTGTGCCCGTCATCGACGTCGGCGGTTGATGTCGGCGCCGAGCTGGCCGGGGCAGGTGTGTGCCGGACCGTGCGGGTGGCCAGTGGTCCCGTGAGTGGTGCCCGGGTCGTTCCGGAGCCGTCCACCTCGGCCTGATGTGGTCGGCTGTCGTTCGCCGTTTTCGACGTCAGGGCCGCGAAAAATTGCGGTGGACAACCCCTGGGTGGAAAACGGTGCTGAACACGGTCCCCACCGCCTGAAGCTGTGACGCAGGCCTCAATTATTGCGAGCGTTTGGCCAGTTACTTAAGGGTCTCTTAAGATGATCGGCGGTGAATGCTAGCGATCTTGCATCGGATGCGACATATGCGCCCGCCGCCGGTTACGGTGGGCGGTCGCGAAGCTGTATCCCCGGCACCGGGGCATCACCTTTTCGAGACATAACTGCTCCCCAATCGTGTGCGCGCGCCTACCCAAAAGCGGTGCAGAGCGGGCGGAGCATGGATAACCGGGCAACTGCACCTGGCGCACTGTCGCCGGTGCCCGCGCCGCGGAAGCCAAGGAGGTCGTCGTGAGCAGATTCACCGAGAAGATGTTCCGCAACGCTCGGGAGAGCAAGCGTGGCATGGTGACCGGCGAGCCGCATGAGCCGGTTCGCCACACCTGGGGTGAGGTTCACGAGCGGGCCCGGCAGATCGCGGGTGGCCTGGCCGCCGCCGGTATCGGCCACGGCGACGCCGTCGGCGTGCTGGCCGGCTTCCCGGTGGAGATCGCGCCGACCGCGCAGGGCGTGTGGATGCGGGGCGCGAGCCTGACCATGCTGCACCAGCCGACCCCGCGCACCGACCTGGCGGTGTGGGCCGAGGACACCATGAACGTGATCGGCATGATCGAGGCCGACGCCGTCATCGTCTCCGAGCCCTTCCTGGTGGCCATCCCGGTGCTGGAGGAAAAGGGCATCAAGGTGCTCAAGGTCGCCGACCTGCTGGCCGCCGACCCGATCGACCCGGTGGAGACCGGTGAGGACGATCTGGCCCTGATGCAGCTGACGTCGGGCTCGACGGGATCGCCCAAGGCCGTCCAGATCACGCACCGCAACATCCACTCCAACGCCGAGGCGATGTTCATCGGTGCCGAGTACGACGTCGACAAGGACGTCATGGTGAGCTGGCTGCCCTGCTTCCATGACATGGGCATGGTCGGCTTCCTGACCATCCCGATGTACTTCGGCGCCGAACTCGTCAAGGTCACGCCGATGGACTTCCTGCGCGACACCTTGCTGTGGGCCAAGCTCATCACGAAGTACAAGGGCACCATGACCGCGGCGCCCAACTTCGCCTACGCGCTGTTCGCCAAGCGGTTGCGCCGCCAGGCCAAGCCGGGCGAGTACGACCTGTCCACGCTGCGGTTCGCGCTGTCGGGTGCCGAACCGGTGGAGCCGGCCGACGTCGAGGACCTGCTCGACGCGGGCAAGCCCTTCGGCCTCCCGGAGTCGGCGATCCTGCCGGCCTACGGCATGGCCGAGACCTGCCTGGCAGTGTCCTTTTCCCCGTGCAACGCGGGCCTGGTGGTCGACGAGGTCGACGCCGACCTGCTGGCTGCGCTGCGCCGTGCCGTGCCTGCCACCAAGGGCAACACCAAGCGGCTGGCCTCGCTGGGCCCGCTGTTGAAGGACCTTGAGGCGCGCGTCGTCGACGAGCACGGCGATGTGATGCCCGCCCGCGGTGTCGGCGTCATCGAGCTGCGCGGCGAATCCCTGACCCCTGGCTACATCACGATGGGCGGTTTCCTGCCGGCCCAGGATGAGCACGGCTGGTACGACACGGGCGACCTCGGCTACATCACCGAAGAGGGCAACATCGTCGTGTGTGGCCGCGTCAAGGACGTGATCATCATGGCCGGGCGCAACATCTATCCGACCGACATCGAGCGCGCGGCGGGCCGCGTCGAGGGCGTCCGCCCCGGCTGTGCTGTCGCGGTCCGTCTGGACGCCGGACACTCGCGTGAGACCTTCGCCGTCGCGGTGGAGTCCAATGCCTGGCAGGATCCGGCCGAGGTGCGCCGGATCGAGCATCAGGTGGCCCACGAGGTGGTCTCCGAGGTCGACATGCGTCCGCGCAACGTCGTGGTGCTCGGGCCGGGAAGCATCCCGAAGACCCCGTCAGGCAAGCTGCGCCGGGCCAACTCGGTCTCGTTGGTCACCTAGTTCCGCAGCGCGCATTCCGGTCTTCCCATGGCTGGGTATGCCGGGGGCTCGCCGCTAGGCCTTCACTGAACCGAACATCGGTGGGCGGGCGTGTCTTTCGTGATGCGCCCGCCCGTTGTGGTTCCGGGACCGTCACGCATACCCGAGATCAGTTGCTGTGCTGGGTATTTGCCGGTTTCTCGGCGCGCATCCGGTTGTAGACCCGCCACCAGATCAATTCGTGATCGACGGCGGTGATATCGCCGCGCGCGAGGCACTCGTCGGCGTGTAGGAGCTCGGCGGCCAGCACGGCCAGACGCTCGCGGGCGGCGGTGGAATCAGGATCGTCGCAGCCGGCCATCGTCGTCGCGCACAGCGTTCGCACGCCGTGGAATGCGCTGCCGGACAGGCCGAGCGCGATGGCTCCGGCGGCGAGGAACACCGCGGTGGACACGCCGAACGCCGGCCAAGGCGACATCTGCCCGCCCAGCCACAGCTGACACAGCAACCACAGGAGCATTCCCCACAGCGGCCAGCCTCGGGCCAGTCGGACGAAGCGGCGTTCGGAGGTACTCAGGCCGGGCGGATACACCACCAACCGGTAGTAGGTGATGCCGAACCGGCCGGGCCTGACCTGCACACAACCCCACGCCCGAGAGCCGTCGAGCAATGGGCTCAGTAGTCGGATCGCGTCCATATCTCCGGTGTACCCGCTACTGCGGGGTCCGCAGCGGGCCCGAACGGTTTCTTTACACCGGTGGACCGAACTCCTTGCGAGCTGAGTATAGATAACTATACTCAGCATCATGACGCCGAACCTCCCGCCGCGACTGGCCGACCATCCGACGGTGCGCGCGGTGCGTGCCCGATCGGAGGCTCCGGTCCCGGATGTGATCGACGCCGACTGGCTGCGCGCGCTGTGTCTGGATGCCGGAGTCGACGACGTCGCCTTCGCCGCCGTCGATGATCCGGCGCTGGCCTCCGAGCGCGAACATGTCGGGGCCGCGCTGCCAGGGGTGCGCAGCTACATCTCGCTGGTGGTGAAGATGAACCGCGACAACGTGCGGTCATCCACCCGCAGTGTGGCCAACCAGGAGTTCCATCGCAGCGGGGAGGTCATCAACGAGGCGGCCCACCGCATCACCCGCGCGCTGGAAGATGCCGGCCATCGCGCCGTGAACCCGTCGGCCACGTTTCCGATGGAGATGGACAGATACCCCGGGCGGATCTGGGTGGTGGCGCACAAGCCCGTCGCAGTGGCCTCGGGGCTGGGGGTGATGGGCATCCATCGCAACGTGATCCACCCACAATTCGGCAACTTCATCCTGCTGGCCACCATCCTGGTCGGCACCCCGGTCAGCAGTTACGGTGTGCCGCTGGACTATTCCCCGTGCCTGGAGTGCAAGCTGTGCGTGGCGGCCTGCCCGGTCGGGGCGATCGGCAAGGACGGCGAATTCGACTTCCTGGCGTGTTCGGTCCACAACTACCGCGAGTTCATGGGTGGCTTCACCGACTGGGTGCAAACCGTCGCCGACAGCGACGACGCCGCCGACTTCCGGTCCCGGGTCAGCGATTCCGAGAACGCGTCGATGTGGCAGAGCCTGTCCTTCAAGGCCAATTACAAGGCGGCCTACTGCCTGGCAGTATGCCCGGCGGGCGAGGACGTCATCGAGCCCTACCTCGACGACCGCAAGGAGTTCATGGACCGGGTGCTCAAACCCCTGCAGGACAAGCGGGAAACGCTGTACGTGCTACCGAACTCGGCGGCCAAGGCGCACGCCGAGAAGCGGTATCCACACAAGACCGTCAAGGTGGTGGACAGCGGAATCCGCGGGGTGTGACCGGCCGTTGGAATCACCGTGAGCGCAACACCCGACCGGGCGGTGCCTGGGCGGCTAACGTGGCGCGACGATGACGACGCAGCAGGATGACTTTCGGCTGTGGGCATTCGGTGATGCCCACGTCGGAACCGACAGTCGGTTCGGCCGGGAGAGCCTCGCCGAGGCCATCCGGCAATCGGAATTCGGTGGAACGCAAGGTGGCCCGCCGTTCGACTGGGATATCGCCGTCGATGTCGGTGACATGTCCGGCGCGCATCACAGCCTGCCCGACGATGCCGAGGGGCAGGAGGTCCGCCGGCAGTTCTCAGCATTGCGCAAGCACCGCCGTGAAGACGTCTACTCGGTGTGTGGAAACCATGACCGCAGCGGCCTTTCCGAACCCGACGCGTGGTGGTGGCAGAAGTGGATCGATCCGCTGGGCGCACACACCGCACACTCCGGCGTCGATGCGGATGCCCGGCCGTACCCGGTTACCGGCACCTGGGAACGCTATTCGTTCCGGGTGGGCAATCTGCTCTTCCTGATGCTCAGCGACCGCAACGAGCCGTCGCAGCCGCTCGGACGGGGCACGCTCGGCGGCAATCCGGGCGGGGTGGTCTCCGACGAGACCTTCCAATGGTGGGCGAACATGGTTGCACAGAACCGTGATTCGACTGTCATCACGGTCCACCACTACGTCCTCAAGGACACCACGGTGGCGTCGGGAGAGTGGGAGGGCGTGCGTCGCGGCGGGGACGGAAAGCTCTATGAGCATTACCATCGCCCGTTCCTGGAGGGGACGCCTCAGGGCGCGTCGTACCTGTATTGGGTCGGCGGCAAGCCGGACTCCGGTGCCTTCGAGCGGTACCTGACCGAGCACCCCGGTGCGGTCGCGCTGTGGCTGGCCGGCCACACCCACACCAACCCGGACGATTCCTACGGCGGCAAGACTCACATCGAGCAGGCTTGGGGTGGAACCTATTTCATGAATGTGGCGTCATTGAGTCGCCACCACATGCCGATCACGACCCTGCCGATCAGCCGGCTGCTCACGTTTCGGCCCGGCAGTCGCGAGGTCAGGGTTCAGTGCTATCTGCACACCGACCAGCATGCGCCGCAGGGCTGGTACGCGCCCGCGGAGCGCACGCTCACCCTGGAAAAGCCGTTCGCCTGGTAGCGGGTCGCTTCAATCCGGCGAGCAGACGCAAATGCACCCCAGTATCGCGATTTTCGGGGACATATACGTCTGCTCGCGGGGAATGGCGCGGGAGCGAGATCACCAGGCGTGCACGGTGTTCTGGGCCGGCTCCAGACCCTGAGCGATCAGCAGCTCGGTGGCGTCGGCGGCCTGCTCGCAGATCGTCGGTAGCTCGGCACGTTCGGCGGCGTTGAACGACTCCAACACGAACGCCGCCGGGTCCTTACGGCCCGGCGGGCGTCCGACTCCGATGCGGACACGTTGAAAGTCCTTGCTGCCCAGAGCCGATGCCACCGAACGCAGCCCGTTGTGGCCGCCTTCACCGCCACCGACCTTGAGCCGGATCCGGCCGAAGTCGATGTCCAGCTCGTCGTGGATGACCACGATCCGGCCCGGCGGCACCGAATAGAACTTGGCCAGCGGCCCGACCTGACGGCCGGACTCGTTCATGTAGCACCGAGGCTTGGCCAGAACCACCGGAGCTCCGGCGAGCTGCCCGGTGACCACCTCGGCGCCGGATTTCTTGTGCACCTTGAAGGCCGAGCCGATGCGGGCGGCCAGTACATCGGCCACCATGAACCCGACATTGTGCCGGGTTTTGGCGTAGGCGGGCCCGGGGTTACCCAGGCCCACCACCAGCAGCGGCTCGGCCATTCGCGGAATGTCCTACCTGATTACTCGGCAGCTTCGGCGGCTTCGGCAGCCGGCTCCTCAGCTGCGGCCTCGCCGGCCTCGCCGGCGCCCTCAGACTCCAGCTCCTCGGCGCTCGGGGCCTCGACGACGTTGACCACGAGCAGTTCGGGATCCGACACCAGCGAAACGCCGGCGGGCAGCTCGATCTGTCCGGCCAGGATCTGGGTGCCGGCCTCGACACCCTCGATCGACACGGTCAGGTGCTCGGGGATCGACAGGGCCTCGGCCTCGATCTCGATGGTGTTGGTGTCCTGGGTGACCAGGGTGCCCGGGGCGGCGTCGCCCTCGACGGTGACGGTGACCTCGACGTTGACCTTCTCGCCACGGCGCACGACGAGCAGGTCGGCGTGCTGGATGTTGCGACGGATCGGGTGGATGTCCAGCGCCTTGGTCAGGGCCAGCTGCTCCTTGCCCTCGATGTCGAGGGTCAGCACGGCGTTGGTGCCGGCGTGGCGCAGGACGGCGGCGAACTCGCGGGCGTTGATCTCCAGGTGCTGGGGATCGGTGCCGTGGCCGTAGAGCACGGTGGGCACGTTGCCATCACGACGGGCCTGGCGCGAGGCACCCTTGCCGGTGCGGGTACGCACGGTCGCGGTGAGCTTGTTCGGGATGTTCTTGGCGGCGGCCTTGGCCATGATGTTGCTCCTCAAATTGCGGTACTGCGGTCAGATCGTCAGCACGGCAAGGGTCGCAACACTTGAAGAAGTTCCCGCCGATAACGGTGGTCCAGAAGGTCCACCCTCGCCGTGACGCCAGGTCAGGGTAGCAAAGGCGAGGCCTGTCCCAAAAATCGGAAGCGGCGGTCTACAGCGGATATGTGGTCTTGGTCAGCTGCTCGGACAGCTCCCACAGCGCCTTCTGAGTGTCCACTCGCCGGGCCAGCGGGCTGCGCCCGACCGGCTGGCTGGGGCCGAACTGGCCGAACCGGGGCCCGATGAAGCTGTCGCCGGGGACGTCCTGGGACGCTGCGAACAGCGTCTGACGTGCGCCGAACGTCGCATCGGTGGCGAAAACCCGGTTGGCGGCCGCCATCATCCGCTCGCCGAACTTGTTGCCGGTCTGGCCCTGCAGGTTGGTCGCCGAATAGCCGGGGTGGGCCGCCAGCGCGCGCACCTGCGAGCCGGACGCGGTCAGCCGGCGCTGTAGCTCGGAGGTGAACATCAGGTTGGCCAACTTGGACTGACCGTAGGCCAGCCACGCCGAGTACGGCCGCGATTTCCAGTTGAGGTCCCGCAGGCTGATCTGGCCGATCCAGTGCATCAACGACGACACCGTCACCACCCGGTCGGCGATCTTGGGCAGGAGCAGGTTGGTCAGCGCGAAGTGGCCGAGGTGGTTGGTGCCGATCTGGCTTTCGAAGCCGTCGACGGTGCGGCTCAGCGGCACGGCCATGATGCCGGCGTTGTTGATGAGCACGTCGACGCTCTCGACGGTGTCGGCGAACTCGTGCACCGAGGCCAGGTCTTGCAGATCGAGCTTGCGTACTTCGACCTGACCACCCGTCATGGTCTCGGCGGCCGCGGTGCCCTTCTCCAGGTTGCGCACCGCGACGGTGACCTTGGCGCCCACCCGCGCGAGTTCACGTGCGGTGACGAGGCCCAGTCCGCTGTTGGCGCCGGTGACGATCACCCGGCGGCCGGTGAACGAGGGCAGGTCGGCGCTGGTCCATCCACTCATGCTGACCACCCTACGGTCGTGTCGGCAGATCCTCGCGGCTTCACTTCTTGGCGATGTTGAAGCCCGCGATGATCGACTCGATGTCCGGCCCCTGCGCCGCAGCCTCGTCGGCATAGGTCGTCACGGTGAGCTGGACGAGATAGCGCTGCGGGGGTTGCAGACCGTCGTTCGCGATGACGACGCGGTTGTAGCTTTGCATACGCTTGCCGTTGAGGTCGTAGCTGCCCTCGATCATCGCCGACGGGAAACCCTTCCAGTCCGCGGTGGATGCGTTGAGCTGTTTGAAGTTCTCGGACAGCTGGGCATCGGCGTAGCCGTGTTCTTTGAGGGCCTTGGGCACGTCGAAGTCGCCGTGCAGCTTGAAGGCGAGCATCATCGCGGTGGGGTAGGTGTTGCCTTTGGCGATCATCCTGGTCCCCGGAGCGAGGTTCGGATTGTTGTACGGGTGCCATTCCGGCGGGGTGGGCATGGTGATGGCGAGGTGCGGAACCTTCTCGGGTGCGATGGGTTCGCCGACGACACCGGAGTCCTCCAGGTACTGCCACAGCGGCACCGGCTGATTGTCGGCGGGGGCGGCCGGAGTCGTCGAACTGGTGGTCCAGATCGACTTGTAGTCAGGCGTTTCCGCGCCACAGCCGGTAGCCAGGACCGCCGTCGCGGCGGCGGTGGCGAGCAGCCGCTTCACAGAATCTCGCGCACCGAATCGATCGGCCGGGCCAGCCGGGTGCCGTTGTCGGTGACGACGAACGGGCGCTCGATCAGGATCGGGTTTTCGGCCATCGCATCGAGCAGTTCGTCGTCGGACGCGTCGGCCAATCCCAGCTCGGCGTAGAGGGATTCGCGCTTGCGCACCGCGGTCCGCACGTCGATCCCGGCGTCGGCGATCAGTTGCTTGATCTCGTCACGCGTCGGGGGCGTCTTGAGATACTGCACCACCTCGGGCTCGATCCCGTTCTCGCGCAACAGATCCAGCGTCTTGCGGGAAGTCGAGCACTTGGGGTTGTGGTAGATGCGCGCCATCTAGGCGGACCCGTCGAACAGCCCGGTCACCGAACCGTTCTCGAACACCGCGCGGATGGTGCTGGCCAGCAACGGTGCGATGGACAGCACGGTCAGCTGCGGGAACTTCTTGTCGTCGGTGATCGGCAGGGTGTTGGTGACGATCACCTCGCGCGCCCCGCACTCGGCCAGGCGCTGGGCGGCCGGATCGGACAGCACGCCGTGGGTGGCGGCGATGATCACGTCCTTGGCGCCGTCCTCACGCAGCAGCTTGACCGCTCCGGCGATGGTGCCGCCGGTGTCGATCATGTCGTCGGTCAGGATGCAGGTCTTGCCCTTGACGTCACCGACGACCCGGTTGGCCTTGACCTGGTTGGGCACCAGCGGGTCGCGGGTCTTGTGGATGAAGGCCAGCGGGACACCGCCGAGGGCGTCGGCCCATTTCTCGGCGACGCGCACGCGGCCGGAGTCGGGGGAGACGACGACCATGTCGGTCTCGGCGTACTTCTCGCCGATGTAGCCGCACAGCAGAGACTGGGCGCGCATGTGGTCGACGGGGCCGTCGAAGAAGCCCTGGATCTGGTCGGTGTGCAGGTCGACCGAGACAATGCGGTCGGCGCCGGCGGTCTTGAGCAGATCGGCGACCAGGCGGGCCGAGATGGGCTCGCGGCCGCGGTGCTTCTTGTCCTGGCGCGCATACGGATAGAACGGCAGGATCGCGGTGATCCGCTTGGCGCTACCACGCTTGAGCGCGTCGATCATGATGAGCTGTTCCATCAACCACTGGTTCAGCGGCGCCGGGTGCGACTGCAGCACGAACGCGTCGCAGCCGCGCACGGACTCGTCGAACCGGACGAAGATCTCGCCGTTGGCAAAGTCGCGGGCGGTCTGCGCCGTGACCTCGACGTCGAGTTCCTTGGCGACCTGCTCAGCCAGTTCCGGGTGCGCACGCCCGGAGAACAGCATCAGGTTTTTTCGATTGTCGGTCCAGTCCGTGGCCACTATGGCTGCCTTCGCGGTTGGGGATCGATACGGAGCAATCGTACGTAGCGTTTCTGGTAGTTCGTAGCCGGGTTACCAGATTGCCAACACGAAACCTCGGATAGTGACTATCAACGCCGCGATCTGCAGCCACATGCTGACCGCACATCGCGGCACAACGGGTTATCCACAGACCGTCATCCGGTACTGGTGGCGGTGCCTCGGTCGTATGACCATGGCAGCGTGGACATCGACCACGTGCTTCGACAACAGGCTGGGGTCATTTCGCGCCGACAAGCGCTGGACGCAGGAATGGAGCAGCACGATATCCGGAGGTTGCTCAGGCGCAACGAGTGGACGCGGGTCCACGATGGCGTATACGTCGACCACACCGGACCGTTGAGCTGGTTGCAACGGGCCTGGGCGGCAGTCCTTTATGCGGCTCCCGCCGCACTGTGCCTCGACTCGGCCTTGTCGGACGATGGCTCTGTGATCCACGTCGGCGTCGCCCGCAAACGGACCTCGTTGGCAGAGCCGCCCGGCGTCCGTATCCACCATTTCTCGCACTTCAAGGAGCGGGTGCTCTGGCATGTCGGGCCGCCACGGATGCGCTACGAGGAGGCTGCACTCGACGTTGCCTGCCGCGCGACGACCGAGTTGGGCGCTGTTGCGGTTCTGGCCAATGCCTGTCAGTCGCGGCGAACCACAGCGCGGCATTTGCTTGCCGCCCTCGATGCTCGCCGACGAGTGCACCGGCGCCGCTGGATACGGGCAATACTGCTGGATATCGCCGAGGGCACGTGCTCGGTCCTCGAACACGGGTATCTCAGTCGCGTGGAGCGCGCGCACGGGCTGCCCCGGGCCGAGAGGCAGAAGCGGTCTACCTCGTCGGTAGGTGTTTGTTATCGCGATACCGAGTACGGGGAACGGCTAGTGGTCGAGCTCGACGGTCGCATGTTCCACGATTCGTTGTCGGCTCGAAACAAGGATTTCGAGCGTGATCTCGATGCCGCGGTGGAGGGCTTGTCGACCGTCCGGCTGTCATACCAGCAGGTATTCGACCGGCCGTGTCGGACTGCTGCGAAGGTTGCCCAAGTGATGCGGCGGCACGGGATCGCGGTGAGCGGGCGTGCCTGTGGGCCGGGCTGCGAGTTCGATCTGCTCGACCTGGCGGCCTGACTGGGCTTGAAACATCGAACAGACCATCAACGCCGCGATCTGCAGCCACATGCTGACCGCACATCGCGGCACAACGGGTTCTCGACGGTCAGACGTCGTCGGCCCGGTCGGCGGCTTGGGCCTTGCGCGCGGCTTCCGCAGCCGCGGACCCCGGCCGTTTCCGCTCGACCCAGCCCTCGATGGTGCGTTGGGCGTTGTCCGAGACCGCCAACGCGCCGGGCGGGACATCATCGCGCAGCACGGTGCCGGCTCCGGTGTACGCGCCGTCGCCGACGGAAACCGGGGCGATGAACATCGTGTCCGACCCGGTGCGCACGTGGGAGCCGATGGTGGTCCGGTGCTTGTTCTCGCCGTCGTAGTTGACGAACACGCTGGACGCCCCGATGTTGCTGTGATCGCCGATGTCGGCGTCGCCGACGTAGGTCAGGTGCGGCACCTTGGTGCCGGTGCCGATCGTCGAGTTCTTCGTCTCGACGAAGGCGCCGAGCTTGGCGTCGGCCCCGAGAATGGTGCCCGGCCGCAGATAGGTGAACGGGCCGACGGTCGCGCCGGCCCCGATCACGGCAAGCTGGCCGTGTGTGCGCACCACCGATGCGCCGTCGCCCACCTCCATGTCGGTCAGCGTGGAGTCTGGGCCGATCTCGCAGCCGGCGCCGATCTCGGTGGTGCCGAGCAGTTGGGTGCCGGGGCGCACGACGGTGTCGCGCCCGATAGTGACGTCGACGTCGATCCATGTGGTGGCCGGGTCGACGATCGTCACGCCGGCGCGTTGATGGCGGGCGACGATGCGGCGGTTGAGTTCGGCGCCGAGGTCGGCGAGCTGCACCCGGTCGTTGACGCCGGCCACCAGTGCGCTGTCGTCGACGTGCATGGCCCGCACCGTCCGGCCGTCCTGCCGCACGATCGCGATGACGTCGGTGAGGTAGAGCTCCTGCTGGGCGTTGTTCGAGCTCAACCGGCTCAGCGCCGAGCGCAGGTCGGCGATGTCGAAGGCGTACACCCCGGCGTTGACCTCGCGGATCGCCCGCTGCGACTCGGTGGCGTCGGCCTGCTCGACGATGCCGATGACCTCGTTGTCCTGGGTGCGCAGGATGCGGCCGTAGCCGGTGGGGTCGGGCACCGTGGTGGTGACCACGGTGGCGGCGGCTGTCGCGGTGCTGTGGGTTTCGATGAGCCCGGCCAGGGTGTCGGCGTCCAGCAGGGGGACGTCACCCGAGGTCACCACGACCGTGCCGGCGAACTCGTCGGGCAGCGAGCTCAGGCCGCAGGCCACAGCGTGGCCGGTGCCCAGCTGCTGGTCCTGGATGGCCACGTCGATGGTGCGGCCCAGCTTCTCTGCCAGCTCGCCGACCGCGGGGGCGATGCGCTCCCGGTCGTGGCCGAGGACGACCACCAGATGCTGGGCAGCCGCGTTGGCCACGGTGTGGACGGCGTGGCTGAGCATGCTGCGGCCGGCGAGGGTGTGCAGGACCTTCGGGGTGTCCGAGCGCATTCGGGTCCCGGCACCTGCTGCCAGTACGACGACTGCGGCTTCGGTGGTCGACAACTTGATCCCCTTTTCCGCCGAGCGACCGTGTCTGTTCGCGACATGTCGCAAGCGGGCATTTTGTGAACGCTCGCCGTACTCAATTGCTCCGTCGCCAGGACTCGAACCTGAACTATCTGAACCAAAATCAGAGGTGCTGCCGATTACACCACGACGGAATGTCCGGGAGAGACTCTAGTCGAACGGTCTAGCCTGATATGCGTGGCAGCACCCGAGAAGGAAGTCAGGGCCCCTCGGGCCCGGATGACCGGCAATGAACGGCGACAACAGCTCATCGAGATCGCCAAGTCGCTGTTCGCCGAGCGGGGCTACGAGGGAACCTCGATCGAGGAGATCGCCCAGCGCGCGAATGTCTCCAAACCCGTGGTCTACGAGCATTTCGGCGGCAAAGAAGGCCTGTACGCCGTCGTCGTCGACCGGGAGATGTCGGCCCTGCTGGACGGGATCACCTCGTCGCTGACCAACAACCGGTCCCGGGTGCGGGTCGAGCGGGTGGCGCTGGCGCTGCTGACCTACGTCGAGGAGCACACCGACGGCTTCCGCATCCTGATCCGGGACTCGCCCGCGGCCATCACCTCGGGGACGTACGCCACGTTGCTCAACGACGCGGTCAACCAGGTGTCTTCGATCCTGGCCGGCGATTTCTCCCGCCGCGGGCTCGACCCGGACCTCGCGCCGCTGTACGCCCAGGCGCTGGTCGGATCGGTGTCGATGACCGCACAGTGGTGGCTCGACGTCCGCGAGCCCAAGAAAGAAGTGGTAGCCGCGCACGTGGTCAACCTGGCTTGGAACGGGCTGACCCATCTGGAGTCGGACCCGGTCCTGCACGAGGAGTAGAAGACCAAACTGCAACCCGAGGGTTGCAATAACGGGGCTTCATGTGCAACTCTTGGGTTGCAGCAATCCGGCCAGAGAGGAACCCCGATATGACCACCGACTTCGACCGCATCGAGCGAGAGATCACCATCGACGCACCGGCGCAACGCGTCTGGGACCTGGTGAGCGAGCCCGGCTGGTACATCAACGACGAGCGGATCACTGAACACCAGATCGAACGGGACGGCGACGTCGCCATCGTCACCGACCCCACGCACGGGCGGTTCGCGTTGCGGACGGTCGCGGTGGACGAGCCGCGCTACGTGGCCTTCCGCTGGCATATCGATGCCGACGATCTCGACAGCTCGTCCACGCTCGTCGAATTCTGGATCACTCCGGCGCCATCCGGTGTGGTGCTGCGGGTCGTCGAGAGCGGGTTCGCCTCGCTCGACGAGCCTGAGGCCAATCGCCGCTCCCGGTTCGACGACCACAGTGGCGGCTGGACACTCGAGCTCGGCCTCGCCCAGAAGTACCTAGTGGGGGCCGCCGCCGATGCCTGAAAGTGCCTCGCCGGTACAGGTTTTCGCGGCGCTGGCCGACGACAGCCGATGGCAGGTGCTTGTCGCCCTAGGGCGTCGGCCCGCGTCGGCGTCGGCCCTGGCCGATGAGCTCCCGATCACCCGCCAGGCCATCGCCAAACACCTGAAGGTGCTCACCGATGTCGGCCTGGTGGCAGCCACCAGGGTGGGGCGTGAGGTGAGGTACGAGGCGGTCGGGGCTCGGCTCAGCGAGGTGGCGCGCCGGCTCGACGGGATCGCCGCCGGTTGGGACCGCCGGCTCGCGCGGATCAAGGATGCCGTCGAGCAGGACGGCTGACGAGCGCGATGAGAAACCGCTTAGCAGACAACGTGATTCAGTCGTTCGGCCGCATGACGAAGTAGCCGACGAGCACGCCCTCGATTCGGGGGATAGGCATTTCAAGTACCAGCGCGATGCGGTTGTCGAACGTGCGACGTAAACCGCTGCCAGGCCGCCGCACGATGTAGTTGACCGTCCATTGACCCGACGGGGCGGTGCTCTCCGTGGTCTGGCTGTATCCGAATCGACGGAAATACACATCGCTGGACTTGCGGACGGCATCCCAGACGCCTGCGTTGTCGACGAACAGCCGCTCTTCGGTGATGCGGGCGTCGGGGAGGATTTCCACCGCTGCCGTTCGCAGGCGTTCGGTGAACCGTTCTTGATCAGCCTCCGACTCGTTGCTCAAGTCAACGAGTTTCGGTGCGCCGTCCCAGGAGGGGGCTTGGTCGATGGTGTCGAGAAGGTTCTGTTGCGATGGGCGGTATTGGGTGTAAACCACGGCGGCCATCACTGCAACGAGGACGCTGACGAGCGCGATGAGAAACCATTTAGCTGGCAACGTATTTGCTCCTTGCTAGTACCCGCCGATTGTCACGCCGTCCATGGGGCTATTGCCGATCGCCCCAGACCATCCCGATCCGACTAGATCGCCCAGCCGTAGTGTTCTTACTGCGCCATCCCCGCCCCACGGGTTTCGCACGGTGACCATGGCCTCACTACCGGCACCTTCTATACCCAGGACTGTGTAGACGTGGTTGGGAACCAATCCGGCCTTACCCGCTTCGTCGCTCGTCGAGATCACGACGGGCTGGTGGTTTCGCAGGGCCTGCGAGACCTGTTGGTCGATATTGAGCGTGCGGAACCACTCCTGCTTGGGAAGCAACGTCGTCCCGCGGTTTCCGGTCAGCGCCTCAAGGGCTGTGCCAGATTTTCCGCCCTGCCCGATGCCCGTGAAGAGGTTCTGATCTGGCGCCTTGAGCTTGCCATAGGCGCTCTCGATCACCGCCGGCCACAACGCACCTTGGTGGTTCACTTGCGTCGGATCATCGGTGTCGACGTCGCTGCCGCCGCTGGCGGCCATGTTGGCGTCAATGTCGGCCTGGGTTACCGGGATATGCCGCCACTCCTTGCCGTCCCACAGCGTGACGTCGAACTCGCCGGTCTCCGGATTGAAAGTGATCTTGTTTTTGATGCGTTCGGGATCGGCGTCGGCAAGCGCCCCCATGGCGGCGACCAGATAGCAGTCGCCGAGGTTGTCCTGGTTTATGTCGTTCGACGACGGGTCGCCCCTATAGAGATCCTTGTCGGACCACTTGTACGGCGAATCCTCGCTTCCGAGTCCCGCTTGCGATGCTCCACCCGCCCCGGCCCCGCCGCTCCCGGCGAG
>MSTD01000045.1:0-17988 GCA_001942045.1 Mycolicibacterium porcinum | reverse complement strand
CCCGGCGAGTTCGGCTGCGGTGGCCCGATCGATCCGGTCGAACTGACGAAGTAGCTCCTTCAGGATCTCGGTGTATTTGGCCGCGATCGTCGCGGTGAGGAAGGGCCTGAATTGGGATGGGGTCACGGTGCCGTCGTCGGACACCTTGCCGCCGAGCGTGACTGCCTGTTTCACCAGATTCAGGATCTCGGTACGCAGAGCGGTCAGGTTCGTTCCTGCCGAGCTCAGAGCGGCTTGTGCCTTGGTCAGCTGCTTCTTCAGGCTCTTCTGGCGGGTGAGCATCGCCTGGGCGCGGGCCTGTGCCGCGTCGGCGGCGGTGCCTTTCCATTTCTCGCCAAGACGGTCCAGCGCGGCTTGCTGGGCGGCGATCTGCGTTTCGAGAGTCGTCACCTGCGTCTTCAATTGCGCCGCAGCTTCGCTCAACAGGGTTGGATTGGTGTCGGCTACCACGGGGATGGTGACCGTCATCGCGTCAACCCCCCGTGCGTCCCCTCATCGACGGATAAACGCTAGCACCAGTGCGGTTGCCCGCCTCGCACCAAAATTCACCCCATATCTCGGGCAAGGAGATCAGCCGTCGTCTCCCTGCGGACCACCGTCCGCGCGGCGCCGTCCCGCACCGCCACCACCGGCGGTCGGCCCACCATGTTGTACGTCGAGGCCATGCTGTGTTGGTACGCCCCGGTGCAGGCCACCGCCAGCAGATCACCGGCATGGATATCGGCGGGCAGTTCGACGTCGTGCACGATCTCGTCTCCGGCCTCGCAATGTCGTCCCACCACGGTGGCCACCAGGGTCGGTCCCAGCGGGTGCCGATTCGCCAGGGCCACTGTGTATTTCGTGCCGTACAGGGCAACCCGCGGGTTGTCGCTCATGCCGCCGTCGACGGCGACGAACGTGCGACCCCCAGGCTGGGACTTCACTCCGGACACGCGGTACAGCGTCAGCCCGGCTCGGGCGCTGATGGCGCGCCCGGGCTCGACGACCAGACGCGGTCGCGGGAACCGTTCGGCCGCGCAGGCCGCGGTCAGCTCGTCGTCGACGACGGCGGCGAGCGCACCGATGTCGAGGGCCGCGTCCCCGCGGACGTACGGAACCCCGTGGCCGCCACCGATGTTGAGCTCGGTGAGCACCAGGCCGTGTTCGGCCCGGATGTCGGCCATGGCGCCGATCAACCGCCGCACGGCCACCCCGTAGGGCGCGGGATCGGTGATCTGCGAGCCGATATGGCAGTGCAGCCCGACCAGGTCGAGGTTCGGGGTGGCCAGAATGCGGGCCGCGGCGCGGGCGGCCCGGTGGTCGGCCAGCGCGAAGCCGAACTTCTGGTCCGTCACTCCGGTGGTGACCGCGCGGTGGCCGTGGATGTCGATGTCGGGCGTGACCCGGATCAGCACCGGCTGGGGCCGGCGCGCCAGCCCGGCGAGATACGTGATCTCCATCGGGGAGTCGATCACGATGCGGCCCACCCCGACGTCGATCGCGTCGCGCAGCTCGTCGCACGATTTGGCGTTGCCGTGCATCACGATGCGGGCCGGGTCGACCCCGCCGGCCAACGCGGTTGCCAGCTCGCCCGCCGAGCACACATCCATGCCGAGCCCCTCTTCCGCAACCCAGCGGGCGACGGCGGTGGTCAACAGCGATTTACCCGCGTAGACCACCTCGGTTCGGCCGAGGACAGCGCGGTAGCGCCGGGCGCGGGTCCGGAAATCGGTCTCGTCCAGCACATAGGCCGGGGTGCGGTACTCGTCGGCGATGCCGGTCAGCGGCACCCGGCCGACCGTGATGCGGCCCTGCTCGTCGACACCGGTGGTCAGCGGCCAGATGTTCGGATCGAGTCGGGGTCGGGTCGTGCCGCGAAGGGAAGGCAGGATGTCCAGCAAGGTCATGACTTCCACAGTCGGCCTCGCCGGGGTCGGCGTCATCGGTCTTGACGATCCCTTGATGCCGACCGTGCCAATCTTGACGGTGCTACTTCGGTGCCGCTTCGCGGGCCAGTCGTTTGTCTTCGGCGGTGAGATAGCAGCCGGTGGTGACTTGGAGAGTCGAGGCCTTCATCGATCCGAATGCGAGCATGCCCCCGTCAGCGTCGCGGATGGTGAGGTTTCGGTGTGCCGTAGCCGTAGCCGTAGTCGCCTTCACCAGTCACGGGGGCATGGTGTCGAACAGGTTGCCACACCCGGCGGCATGATGCGCCAAATTCAGGTGCGACCGAAGGACTTCGTCTCGGTCGCGGTGGCGATGAACCCGTTGCCCTTGACGGGATCGGCCATCCGGCAGGCCAGCCGGATGTCGTCGGTGTGGATGCAGGTGGCGTTGCCCGAGTCGAAGCGTTGCCCGGCGGGCAGCAGCGGCGCCTCGTCCTCGGTGAGACCGTCGACGGGGCTGAGGGGTTCTTCGGTGCGGGTGAAGCTCATCGGAATCGCGCCGTTGGTGGTGCCGTAGCTGAACAGGTGGGCGAGGTTGGCGTCGTCGGGGGCGCCGACGAAGGGTCCGCGGCAGTCCAGCGCGTACATCGCCCGGTGCTGCGTGGTCATGCAGACGAAGCCGTCGGGCGTGCGAAAGCCCTGCACCGGAAACCCCTGGCCCTCGCGCAGGACGTACTGCGCCGGGTCGACGGCGGGGTAAGCGGCGAAGTCGGGTATGCCGTCGGGGCCGAGGTGCGTCGGCACCGGTTCGTCCGCGGATTCCGGTTTCTCCGGTTTCTCCCGGGTGAGCCAGATCACCGCGAACACCGCCGTCAGCACCACAACGAGCGCTGCCGCCCACCGCTTCATCGCTCCATGATCTCCCCGGACAGAGCGCTACGGAGCCGAATCTCCGGCCCCGTAGAATGGCCGTCATCATGACCGCACCGGGGCACAACCATGTCCAGACCCCGATTGCGGGTCTCGTCGAGCTGGCATTGACCGATCCGTCCCTGCAGGACGTTCTTCGCCGTGCCGCCGACCGGCCCGCCGATCTCGCGCTGGTCGGGCCGGCCAGCGCCCGCGTGCTGGTGGCCGCCGGCCTGGCCCAGCAGGGCCCGTTGCTGGTGGTCGCCGCCACCGGCCGGGAGGCCGACGATCTGACCGCCGAGCTACGCGGGGTCATCGGCGACGCCGTCGCCCTGTTCCCGTCCTGGGAGACGTTGCCGCACGAGCGGTTGTCGCCGGGCGTGGAGACGGTCGGCGCCCGGTTGTTGCTGCTGCGCAGGCTGGCCCATCCCGAGGACACCACCCTGGGTTCGCCGCTGCGGGTGATCGTCACCACGACACGCTCACTTCTGCAGCCGATGGCCCCCGACGTCGTGAGCACCGAGCCCGTCACCCTCACCGTCGGCGCCGAAGCCGAGTTCGAGGCGGTCATCGCCCGGCTGGTCGACCTGGCTTACACGCGCGTCGACATGGTCGGCAAACGTGGGGAGTTCGCCGTCCGCGGCGGCATCCTCGACGTGTTCCCGCCGACCGCCGAGCATCCGGTGCGTGTCGAGTTCTGGGGCGACGAGATCTCCGAGATGCGGATGTTCTCGATCGCCGACCAGCGTTCGATTCCCGAGATCCCGGTGCAGAACGTGGTCGCGGTGCCGTGCCGCGAACTGCTGATGACCGCCGACGTGCGTGAGCGCGCGGCGGTGCTCGCGGCCGAGCACCCCACCCACGAGAACAGCGTGCCCGGCAGCGTGCCCGACATGCTGGCCAAGCTGGCCGAGGGCATCCCGGTCGACGGCATGGAGGCGCTGCTCCCGCTGCTGCACCCGGTGCAGCCGACGACGCTGACGCATCACCTGCCCGAGGGCGCCCCGGTGCTGGTGTGCGACCCGGAGAAGGTGCGGACCCGGGCGGCTGACCTGATCAAGACCGGGCAGGAATTCCTCGAGGCGTCGTGGTCGACGGCCGCCGTCGGCGGCGATGCCCCCATCGACATCGAGGCGCTGGGTGCGTCGGGATTCGTCCCGTTCGAGCAGGCGCGTGCTGACGCCGTGGCCGGCGGGCATCCGTGGTGGACGTTGAGCCAGCTGCCCGACGGGAAGGCCACCGAACTCGACCTGCGGCCCGCGCCGTCGGCCCGCAGTCAGCAGAGCCTCGAAGAGATCTTCGCCATGCTGCGGGCTCACGTGGCCACCGGCGGATACGCCGCGGTGGTCACCCCGGGTACCGGCACCGCCCACCGCGTGGTGGAGCAGCTCAGTGAATCCGATACGCCCGCAGGGATGTTGGAGCCAGGCGCGGCGCCCAAGGCCGGGGTGGTCGGGGTGCTCAAGGGGCCGCTGCACGACGGCCTGATCCTGCCCGGGGCCAACCTCGTCATCATCACCGAGACCGATCTGACCGGTAACCGGGTGACGGCGTCGGAGGGCAAAAAGCTTGCGGCCAAACGCCGCAACGTCGTCGATCCGTTGGCGCTGACCGCCGGCGATCTGGTGGTGCACGATCAGCACGGCATCGGCAAGTTCGTCGAGATGACCGAGCGCGTGGTCGGCGGCGCCCGGCGCGAGTACCTGGTGCTGGAGTACGCGTCGTCCAAACGCGGTGGCGGATCGGACCGGCTGTATGTGCCGATGGATTCGCTGGATCAGCTGTCGCGGTACGTCGGCGGTGAAGCGCCGTCGCTGTCCAAGCTCGGCGGCAGCGACTGGGCGAACACGAAAACGAAGGCCCGCAAGGCTGTTCGTGAGATCGCCAGTGAACTCGTGGCGCTGTACGCCAAGCGACAATCGGCGCCCGGGCACGCGTTCGGGCCCGACACGCCCTGGCAGAACGAGATGGAGGACGCGTTCGGCTTCACCGAGACCATGGACCAGCTGACCGCGATCACCGAGGTCAAATCCGACATGGAGAAGCCGGTTCCGATGGACCGGGTGATCTGTGGCGACGTGGGTTACGGCAAGACGGAGATCGCGGTGCGGGCGGCGTTCAAGGCCGTGCAGGACGGCAAGCAGGTCGCGGTGCTGGTGCCGACGACGCTGCTGGCCGATCAGCATCTGCAGACCTTCACCAACCGGATGGCGGGTTTTCCGGTGACGGTCAAGGGGCTGTCACGGTTCACCGATCCGGCCGAGTCGCGCGCCACCATGGAGGGCATGAAGGACGGGTCGGTCGACGTGGTGATCGGCACGCACCGCCTGCTGCAGACCGGGGTGATGTGGAAAGACTTGGGCCTCATCATCGTTGACGAGGAACAGCGGTTCGGTGTCGAGCACAAAGAGCACATCAAGTCGATGCGTACTCACGTCGACGTGCTCACCATGAGCGCCACCCCGATCCCGCGCACGTTGGAGATGAGCCTGGCCGGCATCCGCGAGATGTCGACGATTCTCACCCCGCCCGAGGAGCGCTATCCGGTGCTGACCTACGTCGGCCCACATGACGACAAGCAGGTGGCCGCGGCGCTGCGCCGTGAGCTCCTGCGCGACGGGCAGGCGTTCTACATCCACAACCGGGTGCGCACCATCGATCAGGCCGCGGCGCGGATCCGTCAGCTGGTGCCCGAGGCGCGGGTCGTGGTCGCGCACGGGCAGATGAACGAGGAGACGCTGGAGAAGACCGTCGAGGGCTTCTGGAACCGGGAATACGACATTCTCGTCTGCACCACGATCGTCGAGACCGGTCTGGACATCTCGAACGCCAACACGCTGATCGTGGAGCGGGCCGACACCTTCGGGTTGTCGCAGCTCCACCAGCTGCGTGGCCGGGTGGGCCGTAGCCGCGAGCGCGGCTACGCCTACTTCCTGTACCCGCCCAATTCGCCGCTGACCGAGACCGCCTACGACCGGTTGGCCACGATCGCGCAGAACAACGAGCTGGGTGCCGGTATGGCCGTGGCCATGAAGGACCTGGAGATCCGCGGCGCGGGCAACGTGTTGGGTGTCGAGCAGTCCGGTCACGTGGCCGGTGTCGGCTTCGATCTCTACGTCCGGCTGGTCGGCGAAGCGGTCGAGGCATATCGCGCCGCCGCTGACGGGAAAACCGTTGCCACACCAGAGGAGCCGAAAGAGGTGCGGGTCGATCTGCCGGTCGACGCCCACCTGCCGCCGGAGTACATCGGCAGTGACCGGTTGCGGCTGGAGGGCTATCGGCGGCTGGCAGCGGCCACGGACGAGGAAGCCGTGCGGGCCGTCGTGGATGAGCTCGTCGACCGTTATGGCCCGTTGCCCGAGCCGGCGCAGCGCCTGGTGGCGGTGGCCCGGCTGCGGCTGTTGTGCCGTGAGTACGGCATCACCGAGATCGGTGCGGTGTCGGCCTCGACGGTGAAGCTGTCCCCGATGGTGCTGCCGGACTCCGCCCAGTTGCGGCTGAAGCGGATGTACCCGGGCGGGCACTATCGGGCCACCACCTCGGTGGTCCAGGTGCCGCTGCCGCGTGCCGGTGACGGTGTCGGCGCGCCACGTATTCGTGATCTTGAATTGGTGCAGTGGGTGGCCGGATTGGTCCTGGTGCTCAACGGACAAACGCAGAGCACCTTCGACGTCACCGCCGGATTGAATTCTCCAGATTGATTTCATCGGACTAATCGCCTGGTCGTCGCCGCTTTTTGGGTGCCCGTGCCGGGCTGATCGCCGAACCGCTGTTAACGCTCGGGTGCGGGGAACCGACATACCTGCGGGGGGTCAAGGTATTGCGCTGTCGTCCGAACGAGAGGCGACGGGGTCGTCGGACATATGGCGGTCACGCAATTTCCTAAACCGAACATCACGCGATTGCCGCCATTTGATGGATCGATCGCGGTGACGCAAGGCGAAGGAGTGATCATGGACTTCAAGAAGTTCGCAGTAACCACCTCAATGGCCGGTGCACTGGGCCTCGGAGCGTTTGGCCTGGGTACAGGCCTCGCAAACGCCGTACCGGACGTGCCGCAGCCGCCGCCAGTTCCTGGGCCGGCCGTGCCAGGGGTGAATGTGCCGGGGGTCAACGTTCCTGATGTGAACGTTCCCAGCGTGAATGTTCCCGACGCGAATGTGCCGGGTGTGAACGTTCCGGACGTCAATGTGCCGAGTGTGAATGCTCCGGACGTGAACGTCCCGAGTGTGAATGTTCCCGATGTGAACGTCCCCAGTGTCAACGTTCCTGATGTGAATGTTCCCAGTGTCAACGTTCCTGATGTGAATGTGCCTAGCGTGAATGTTCCTGATGTGAATGTGCCGGGTGTGAACGTTCCTGATGTGAACGTGCCCACAGTCCGGTTTCCGGAGGTAGACAATTTCTTCCGGCAGCCGAACGGAAACATCGCACCCGGGCAGCTGATGAATTCGCCGACCATCAACGGTGTTGCGAATCCGTTCTACGGAATCCCGCCTGGTCAGCTGAAGACGCTGCCCTCGGTGAACGGGGTCGCGAACCCGTTCTTCAACGAGACCCCGGGCCACTGGGTCGTCCCGGAGGGACAGTTCCCGCCGGAGTCGTAAGCCACGGCCTGTGACATGATGGCCGCCTTGCCTTCGGGCAGGGCGGCCATCCCGTGCGAGGGCCACCCGGTGCCGGCGAATCGCCGCCTTGGCCTGCTCACCAGGAACGTCGAAGTCCGGCAATGTGTTGGTATAACCGAGATCAGCAAATCTCGTCGAATGGTGAGGGGGTGCAGCCCGATGACCGTGGTCCTCGTCGACCCCCGCCGTCCCGCTTTGATCCCGGTGGAAGCGATCGAATTCCTGACCGGTGATGTGCAGTACACCGAGGAAATGCCGATCAAGGTGCCGTGGACGCTGCCCGCGGCGCGTCCCATCTACGGCGAAGACGAAAACAACCCGGCGCCTGTGCTGCTGTCCTCGGATCCCGAGCATCCGGCGGTCAAGGCGCGTTTGGCGGCCGGCGACCGCTTGATCGCGGCTCCGCACGGGCAAGCGGGGGAGCGGCTCGTCGATGCCGTGGCGATGATGGACAAACTGCGCACCGACGGGCCGTGGGAGAGCGAACAGACCCACGACTCGCTGCGGCGCTACCTGCTTGAAGAGACCTACGAGCTGTTCGACGCGGTGCGCGGTGGCAACGCCGACGAACTGCGCGAGGAACTCGGTGATGTGCTGCTGCAGGTGCTGTTCCATGCCCGCATCGCCGAAGATGCACCCGTTCACCCGTTCAACATCGACGACGTCGCCGATTCGCTGGTCCGCAAGCTCGGCAACCGCGTACCGGCAGTGCTTGCCGGAGAATCGATTTCGCTCGACGAGCAGCTGGCGCAGTGGGAGGAACGCAAGGCGCAGGAGCAGAAGGTGAAGGCCCGAGGCTCATCGATGGATGACGTGCCGACCGGGCAGCCGGCGCTGGCGCTGGCACAGAAGGTGTTGGCCCGGGTGGCTCAGGCCGGGCTGCCGGCCGACCTGGTGCCCGCGTCGCTGACCGCGGTGGAGGTCTCGGCTGATGTCGACGCCGAGAACGACCTTCGCAGTGCGGTTTTGGAGTTCATGGACACCGTGCGGGCGGTGGAATCCGACGTGGCCGCGGGACGTCGGGGCGAAGATGTTCCCGAGGAGCTCGATTCGACGCCACTGGGCACGATCACCGAAGAGGAGTGGCGGGCCTACTGGCCGGATGCGGTTGTCGAGCCCGAGCCTGAGCTGGATTTGGAGTCGGAGCCGGAAGAGGAGCTCGAGGTGGAGCCGGAGTCCGAGCCCGAAGAGGGGACTGAGGACGAGCTGGTCGACGGCGGTGACGACGGCCCGGACGACGGTGACGTAGACGAGGCCGACGGCGAGGATTCCCGCGCGTAGCGCAGTGGCGATTCTGCCCGGGCGGTTTTTCGCCACAGCGTTACCAAACGTGAACGGCGCCGGACCGATGTGCCCTTCCATCGTCGGAAGGGCACATCTGCCGGAGCGTCAAAGTATTTGACGGTCTTCCTCTTGAGCTTGTCGGCGACCTTGTTGGCGGTCACGAACTCACAACAGCACGGTTGCGGCTCGGATGCCCCGGCTGTGTGGACGCTGGAACCTGGCCGGACGAGATCTACCGTCGGGCCATGCGGGTACTGCGGATCGCGGTCGTCGTCCTGGTGCTCACTCTGGGGATCGCTGCGCCGGTGGCCAATGCCGAATGCGCGGCCACCGGCTGCGACCTGCGTTCGCGCATCGCCGCCGCGGATGCGTATCTGGCGTCGCGGCCGGGCACGGTCGGTTACGTGTTGCGGGACCGGGTGGCAGGGGCACGCTACGCCAATCCCAATGCGAACGCGATGATCTGGACCGCCTCCACCATCAAGTTGGCGATGGTCGTCGACCTGCTGAGCCGAGAACGGGCCGGTGCATTGAGGCTGTCGGGTGCCGACCGGCAGCTCATGGTGAACATGCTGCGGAACTCGGACAACGACGCCGCCGATGCGTTGTGGACCCGTTACGGCGGGCCGGACCACAAGGCGTTCAACGCCGGCTTCCCGCGGTACGGCATGACCGACCTGCGGCCACAACCGGGATTCGGTGACATGTTCCCGTACTGGGGGTTCCAGAAATCCACCACCAACGACCTCGACCGGTTGATGAACTACACACTGACCCAACTGAATCCGGCCGATGCGTCTGCTGTGGTCTCCGAGATGCAAAGGGTCGGCGGGGAACAGCAGTGGGGCGTGTGGGGCGCAGGCCCGTCGATGAGTCCAGGAAACAAGAACGGATGGTCGCAGGAACAGGGCGGCTGGGTCATCAACTCGGTCGGCTTCGCCGGACCCAATCAGCGTTACACACTGGCGATCATGAATGGGCTCAACGGTCAAGGCGGTTACGACGATGGCGTCGCCACCACCACGCGGCTCAGCCAGATCCTGCTCAGCCCCAAGGGTTGAGCCCCGAACTCACGCGAACAGCGTCGAACCCCAGTACCCTGACGCGTCACCGTCACGCAGCCCCGGTGGGCAGGCGAAGATGGCCGTCCCGGTGTGGGTGATGTACTCGTTCAGCGCGTCCTTACGGGCCAGTTCCCGCTGCATCGGGATGAACTGCTTCTCGGGGCTGCGCACGAACGCGATGAAGAACAGGCCCGCATCCAGGTGCCCGAAACCGTCCGAGCCGTCGGTGAAGTTGTAACCGCGGCGCAGGATCTCGATGCCGCCCAGGTGCTCGGCCGAGGCGAGCCGCACATGCGCGTCCACGTCGATCTTCGGATTGCCCTTGCCGTCGGTGATCTCGAAATCGAGCTCGTCGAACTCCTGCTGCAATCCGTTGGGGGCGCCGCTGCCCTTCTGCCGCCCGATCACCCGCTCCTGCTCCAGAAGTGTGGTGCGGTCCCAGTTTTCGATGCGCATCCGGATTCGGCGGGTGATCAGGTAGCTGCCACCGGTGAGCCAGGCCGGCCCGTCGCCCTCGGCTACCCAGACGTTCTTGTCGAGCAGATCGGTCTGATCCGATTTGAGGTTGTTGGTTCCGTCCTTGAACCCGAACAGGTTTCGCGGGGTGGCCTGGTCGCGGGTGGTGGAGGAGGTACGGCCGAACCCCAGCTGCGAGTACCGCACCGCGACGGTGCCGAACCCGACGCGGGCCAAGTTGCGGATCGCGTGCACCGCGACCTGCGGATCGTTCGCACATGCCTGTACACAGATGTCGCCGCCGCAGCGGGCCGGGTCCATGGTCTCGTTGGGGAATTTCGGCAGGTCTTTGAGTTCGGCCGGTTGCTTGTCGGCGATGCCGAATCGGTCCTTGCCGTCCTTGCGGAAGAACGACGGTCCGAACCCGATGGTCAGGGTGAGCTGCGAAGCCGGAAGACCCAGAGCCTCACCGGTATCCGACGGTGGCGCATACGGATTGCCGTCGACAGCTCCGCCGGCCTCGGTCTCCTCGCCGCGCGTCATCCGCTCGGCCATCTGCGTCCACTGCTTGAGCAGGGCGACGACGTCATCGCGGCTGTCCGTGGTGACGTCGAAGGAGCAGAAGTGCATCCGGTCCTGCGCCTCGGTGATGATGCCGGCCTGGCGGTCACCGCGGAACGGAACCGGCCCCTGCAGGGAACCGTGCGGAGTGCTGGCCGCCGAGGCGCGGCCGGCCAGCACCCCGGCGCCGGCGGCACCGACTACCGCAGCGGTGACCCCGGCGGCGCCGAACAACTTGCGCCGGGAGAACCCGGCGGACTGCTCGGCACCCGGGGTGGATTCCGGAGAATCACTGCTTGGCGATGACACCTTGCACCTGGCTCACTTCTTTGCTCAGCGCGTCGATGGCGCGCGACAGTTCCTGACGTTGCGGCTCGGTCACCTTGTCGTAGGAGACGAATCCGTCGCCGTCACGATACTTCTCCAGCAACTTCTCGACATCGGCGAACCGCTGGTCCACCCGCTTGCCCAACTCGGCGTCGCGCTCGTCGAGAATCGGTCGCACCGAGGCCACCGCGGTCTGCGAGCCCTCCACGTTGGCCCGGAAGTCCCACAGGTCGGTGTGGCTGAAGATGTCCTCTTCGCCGCTGATCTTGCTCATCGCGATCTCGTCGAGCAGACCCTGTGCGCCACCGGCGATCTGGGTGGAGTCGATGGTCCAGTCCGGTGCCTTGACGCCGGCCTGGAGTTCCTTTACGTCGGCGATCAGCTGGTCGCCGAGGGCGTTGGCGTCGGGCTGCAGGCCGGTCACCCACAGCTGCTTCTCTAGGGCGTGGAAGCCGGTCCACTTCTGCCCGGGCTCGAGGTCGGCCTCGCGCAGGTCGACTCGCGGGTCGAGGTCGTTCGGGAAGGATTCGGCGACCGGCTCGATGCGCTCCCAGTAGACACGCGAGGTCGGGTAGAGCGCCTTCGCCTTGGCGATGTCCTTGGCCTTGACGGCGGCGACGAACTCCTCGACCGCCGGCACCAGCGCGTCGACCTGGCTGTTCACGTACCGCTTGTAGCTGTCGGCGGCTTCCTTGAACTTGCCCTCGGTGTCGACCTGGACGGCTTCACCGGTCACCTCGAAGTTGCCGCGGATGCCTTCACCGACCATGCCGGGACGGCACGAGGTCTGGTAGGTGCCCGGCTGGGTGAGCTGAACGATGAGCTGGCGCTTGAGTCCGGGGGAGATGTTCTCTACCTCGCCCATGACCCGTTCGCCTTCGCCGTAGACGTAGAACTCGGTGACCTTGTTGCCGCTGTTGGTGACGACGAACGTGCTCGGCCCGGTCGTCGCGGTGGTGCCGGACAGCTTGCACTCGGTGTCGGAGGCGTCGACGGTGATCTGGGCGCCCTTGGCACCGTCACCGCTGGCGCTGCCGCCGTCGGCCTCCTTGGCTTGGCAGGCGCTCAACGAGAGGCCGGCCAGCACCGCGGCGGTGGCCGCGAATCCGGTCTTGACGGCAGGGGTCAGCTTCACTTGGTCGACCTTTCGGATGCGGTGGAGGTCTCCGGCTCGACGGTCGGCTCGGAGGAAGTCTCGGGCGAAGTCGCAGCACTGGCCGCGCCTTGGGCGCGGATCGGCTTCAGGAACAGCGCCAACACCACGACGATGTAGGCCAGCCACGCCCCGAACTGCAGCACGGTCGGCGTGGGATCGATGTTGAAGACGCCCTGGATGATCTCGCCGTACCAGGCGGACCAGTCGAACGCACCGCTCATGTCGAAGGCCTTGGCACTCAGCCCGGGGATCCAGCCCACGGTCTGCAGCGCCTTGATGCCGTAGGCGAGGATTCCGGCTGCCACCACGATCAGGAAGATGCCGGTGTACTTGAAGAACTTGACGAGGTTGATCCGGACGGCGCCCGCGTACATGCCGTAGGCGATCGCCGCGGCGATCAGCACGCCGATGATCAGACCGGTCAGCGGCCACAGCGTCTCGGCTTCGGCGTAGCCGACCATGAACAGCGCGGTCTCCACGCCTTCACGGCCCACCGCCAGGAAGGCCAGCAACGCGACCGCCAGGCCACCGGTCTGCAGCGCCTGCGACATCTCGCTGCGCAGTTCGCCCGACATCGAGGCCGACGCCCGTTTCATCCACAGCACCATGGTGGTGACGATGACGACGGCGATCAGTGAGGCAATGCCGGCGATGGCTTCCGCGCCGAGTCCGCTGATGGTGTTCTCGCCGAACTGGATCACCAGAAAGATGGTCACGGTCATGGCGATCGCGGCGCCGACTCCGAGCCACACCCATTTGAGGGCGTCCCGTCGTTCGGATTTGACCAGGAATGCGACCAGGATGGACACGACGATGGCGGCTTCGAGGCCTTCCCGCAAACCGATCAGGCCACTGCCGAACACCTGTGAGGTGACGTTGGACGCGGCCAGTGTGCTGGTCGGAACGTCCGAGATGGCAGTCATCAAAGCGTCCTCGTTCGACCGGGGTGAAATCACCACTAAAAGCGTAAGCCTTGCCTTGCCATAGCAAGGCGTGGCTCACCTTAGCAGGGGTGTCTGTGGGTCGATTCGACTTCACCTGGCGTTCTTGTGCCACAGACCCGTCGCCCGTCGCGTTCATGGGCGCGCATGCGACGATGGCCAATCAGATAGAGCGGGGTTGAGGGAGTCCGGTGTCGCCAGTGCGTTGGCTGCGGGCTGTCGCCGTAATTGCTGCGACAGCGCTGCTGTTGGCATCCAGCTGTTCGTGGCATCTGGGGACCCCAATTCCGGAGGGTGTGCCGCCACCGGCCGGGGATCCGGTGCCCGCGATCGACACCTATGCCAAAGGCAGACCTGCTGATCAGCTGACCGAGTGGGCCGCGCAGCGGGCTCCCGCGCTGGGCATGCCCGTCAACGCCCTCGAGGCGTACGCCTATGCCGCGCGCGTTGCTCAAGTGGAGAACCCGAATTGCCAGCTGGCCTGGACCACGTTGGCCGGCATCGGCATGGTCGAGAGCCATCACGGCACCTACCGCGGCGCGATGATCGCGCGCAACGGCGACGTCACCCCGCCGATCCGCGGTGTGCAACTGGACGGGACGTCCGGCAACCTGCACATTCCGGACACCGACAAGGGCAAGCTGGACGGCGATCCGCTGATGGACCGCGCCATGGGGCCGATGCAGTTCATCCCGGAGACCTGGGGGCATTTCGGGGTGGACGCCAACAACGACGGTGTGGTGAGCCCGGACAACTTCGACGACGCGGCGCTCTCGGCGGCGGGATTGCTGTGCTGGTACGGCAAGGACTTGTCCACCCCGCGGGGCTGGATGAAGGCGCTCAAGGCCTACAACAATTCCGAGCAGTACGCCCGGATGGTCCGGGACTGGGCGACGGCGTACGCGGCCGGTCACGGCTTGTGACACGTCGAGTGACCCGAGTGACACGCCCAAACACGCCGTCGCGCGCACCACGATCTAGTCTCATCCCTACACGCAGGACTCAATAAGGAGAAGCCAGTGCCCATCATCGAGCAGGTTGGAGCCCGCGAGATCCTCGACTCCCGTGGCAACCCGACGGTCGAGGTCGAGGTGGCCCTGACCGACGGCACGTTCGCCCGGGCTGCGGTGCCGTCGGGTGCGTCGACCGGCGAGCACGAAGCGGTGGAGCTGCGCGACGGCGGTTCCCGCTACGGCGGCAAGGGCGTCGAGAAGGCCGTGGAGGCTGTGCTCGACGAGATCGCCCCGGCGATCATCGGCCTGGCCGCTGACGATCAGCGCCTCGTCGACCAGGCGCTGCTGGATCTGGACGGCACGCCGGACAAGTCCCGGCTGGGCGCCAACGCGATCCTCGGTGTCTCCCTGGCGGTGGCCAAGGCCGCGGCCGACAGCGCCGCGCTGCCGCTGTTCCGCTACCTCGGCGGCCCGAACGCGCACATCCTTCCGGTGCCGATGATGAACATCCTCAACGGCGGTGCCCACGCCGACACCGGGGTGGATGTGCAGGAGTTCATGGTCGCGCCGATCGGCGCGCCGTCGTTCAAGGAGTCGCTGCGCTGGGGTGCCGAGGTGTACCACTCGCTCAAGTCGGTGCTCAAGAAGCAGGGGCTGTCGACCGGTCTCGGCGATGAGGGTGGCTTCGCCCCCGACGTCGCGGGCACCAAGGCCGCGCTGGACCTGATCGCGTCGGCCATCGAGGCCACCGGGTTCAAGCTGGGCAGCGATGTGGCCCTGGCGCTGGACGTCGCAGCTACTGAGTTCTACACGGACGGCACGGGTTACGCCTTCGAGAAGGAGACCCGCACGGCCGAGCAGATGTCCGAGTTCTACGCCGGCCTGATCGACGCCTATCCGCTGGTGTCGATCGAGGATCCGCTGTCCGAGGACGACTGGGACGGCTGGGTCGCGCTGACCTCGGCCATCGGTGACCGGGTCCAGCTGGTGGGTGACGATCTGTTCGTCACCAACCCGGAGCGCCTGGAGGACGGCATCGAGCGTGGCGCGGCCAACGCGCTGCTGGTGAAGGTCAACCAGATCGGCACGCTCACCGAGACCCTGGATGCCGTCGCGCTGGCGCACAACAGCGGCTACCGCACCATGATGAGCCATCGTTCGGGTGAGACCGAGGACACCACCATCGCGGACCTCGCGGTCGCGGTGGGTAGCGGTCAGATCAAGACCGGGGCCCCGGCCCGCAGCGAGCGCGTCGCCAAGTACAACCAGTTGCTCCGCATCGAGGAGGCGCTCGGCGACGCCGCGCGCTACGCGGGCGATCTCGCGTTCCCGCGGTTCGAGGCCAAGTAACGCAGGCGTCTGCGCACCAGTAAGTCGATGCCCGAAGCGAAGCGGCCCGATCCGAGGCGACGGTCCCCGGCCTCCCGACCCGGTAAGCCGGGTAAGGCCGGGGAGTCGAATCGGCCGCGCGTTTCGCAGCCCCGCCGCCGGGCGGCTGAATCCCGTCCGGCGCAGGCTGATCCGGTGGCCGAGGAAAAGGTCACCAAAGCCATTGCGGTGCAAGCTCAGCAGCAGGCCGAACTGCAATCCGAGCAGCGGTTCGGGTCGACGGCCCGCCGCGCGGCGATCCTGGCCGCGGTGGTGTGTGTGCTGACGCTGACCATCGCCGGGCCGGTCCGCACCTACTTCGGCCAGCGCACCGAGATGAAACAGCTCAAAGCCACCGAGGAACGGTTGCGGGCCCAGATCGCCGACCTGGAGCAGCAGAAGGTCAAACTGGCCGATCCCGTGTACATCGCGGCGCAGGCCAGGGAACGGCTGGGCTTTGTGATGCCCGGGGACACCCCGTATCAGGTGCAGTTGCCGCCCGGGGCCATGGTGTCCGACCCGGGAACGCCGGTGCTTCCCGGGTCGACGGTGCCCGCGGGCCAGCCGTGGTACACCTCGCTGTGGCACACGATTGCCGATGAGCCGCACGGGGTTTCCCCGACCATCGGCGGGCCGCCGGCGCCCGGTGGGCCTGCTCCCGGCGGGCCTGTTCCGCCGCCTCCCGCCCAGCCCTCCAGAGGACCCAATGGTTGACCCCGCCGACATCGAGGCCGTGGCACGGCAGTTGGGCCGTGAACCGCGCGGAGTCCTCGAGATCGCCTACCGCTGCCCCAACGGTGAGCCCGGGGTGGTCAAGACTGCGCCGAGGCTTCCCGACGGCACGCCGTTTCCGACGCTGTACTACCTGACGCATCCGGCGCTCACCGCGGCTGCCAGCCGGCTGGAGTCCTCCGGGCTGATGCGGGAGATGTCCGAGCGGCTGCTGAACGACGAGGAATTGGCCGCGGCGTATCGGCGCGCGCATGAGTCGTATCTGGCCGAGCGGGACGCGATCGAACCACTGGGCACCACGTTCACCGGTGGTGGCATGCCCGACCGGGTCAAGTGCCTGCACGTGGTGATGGCCCACTCGTTGGCAAAAGGCCGCGGGGTCAACCCATTTGGTGATGAAGCATTGGCGATGTTGGCTGTGGAACCGGCGATGGCCGGAATCCTGGATCGTGAGGTGTGGGCTTGAGTCGGGTCGGCGCAATTGACTGTGGCACCAACTCGATTCGTCTGCTGATCGCCGACATGGTGGACGGCAAGCTGCGCGACGTGCACCGCGAGATGCGGGTGGTCCGGCTGGGCCAGGGCGTCGACGCCACCGGCGAGTTCGCTGCGGAAGCGTTGGCGCGCACCGAATCCGCACTGGCAGACTATGTGGCGCTGATGGCTCAGCATTCGGTAACCGCGGTGCGGATGGTGGCGACCTCGGCGGCGCGCGATGCCGGTAACCGCGACGAGTTCTTCGCGATGACGGCGCGACTGCTGGGCAAGGTGGTGCCCGGATCGGTGGCCGAGGTGATCACCGGTACCGAGGAGGCCGAGCTGTCGTTCCGCGGCGCGGTCGGTGAACTCGACCCTGCCGCAGGGCCTTTCGTGGTCGTCGACCTGGGTGGCGGCTCGACCGAACTGGTGCTCGGTGACACCGCCGTACAGGCCAGCTTCTCCGCTGACATCGGGTGTGTCCGGCTCACCGAACGATGCCTGCACACCGACCCGCCCACCGCCGACGAGGTGGCGCAGGCGCGGGCAGTGGCCCGTGACGGCCTGGCCGAAGCGCTGCGGGTCGTGCCGGTCGAAGGAGCGCGCACCTGGGTCGGCGTGGCCGGGACGATGACGACGCTGTCGGCGCTGGCGCAGCGGATGACCGAATACGATCCTGAGGCAATCCACCTGTCCCGCATCGGATTCGATGAGCTGCTCGCGGTGTGCGAGCAATTGATCGGCATGACCAAAGCTGAACGCCTGGCACTCGGGCCGATGCATGCCGGCCGGGCCGATGTGATCGGCGGCGGCGCGATCATCGTCGAGGAGTTGGCGGCGGTGCTTCGTGATCGGGCCGGCATTCGCGACCTCGTGGTCAGCGAACACGACATCCTCGACGGCATCGCGCTGTCGATCGCCTGACTGTTCTCGACGACGCGTCGGCGCTCTCGAAAATGCTTCAGCGCGCGCCGTTTCCTACCTCAGGGTCGCTCGGCTTCGCGATTGACAGCCCTGGTGTGGAAAGCGATGAACGGTTGGGCGGCGGCTGCGCGCTGTTTCCTACCTCAGGGTCGCTCGACTTCGCGATTGACAGCCCAGGTGTGGAAAGCGATGAACACACGCATGCATGCGCAGGCTGCGCACGCCGTTTTCCACCGAGGGGTCGCTCGAGCTGGCGATTGACAGCCCAGGCGTGGAAAGCGGCGAACGCACGCATGCATGCGCAGGCTGCGCACGCCGTTTTCCACCGAGGGGTCGCTCGAGC
>MSTD01000044.1 GCA_001942045.1 Mycolicibacterium porcinum | reverse complement strand
CTTGACGGACTAAATGGAGCAAAGTGGGGGATCGTGGGGTAAAGTGGCGGCCAACGGGGAAACGGAGCCCCGTTCGGAGGGCAGAAGGCCTGGCCTGGATCTCGCAAGCGACTCGGAGATCCGAACCGGGTGGCGGGAGGTGTCCAGATGTTTCTGGGTACCTACACGCCCAAGCTCGACGACAAGGGGCGGCTCACGCTGCCCGCCAAGTTCCGCGACGCACTGGCAGGAGGGTTGATGGTCACCAAGGGCCAAGATCACAGCCTTGCCGTGTATCCGCGGGACGAGTTCGAAAAGGTGGCCCGGCGCGCTGCTGACGCATCGCGGAGGAACCCCGAGGCACGGGCGTTCCTGCGCAATCTGGCGGCCGCCACCGATGAGCAGCATCCCGACGCGCAGGGCCGGATCACCCTGTCGGCGGATCACCGTCGCTACGCGAGCCTGTCCAAGGAGTGCGTGGTGATCGGGTCGGTCGACTACCTGGAGATCTGGGACGCAGAAGCCTGGCAGTCCTACCAGGAGATCCACGAAGAAAACTTCTCCGCGGCCACCGATGAAGCTCTGCGCGACATCCTCTGATGCGGCCCATCAACCGGCGGCTGGCCTGGACCTAGCCCGTGCAACGAGGCCTCTGCCCGAATCGGCCCTGGCGTACTTCCCCAACGCCAGGTCCATTGATTCGGACAGAGACCCCGGTGCAGGGGCCAATCCGAGCGGAGGTGTTTCAGCGGTGCCAGATTCCCCAGATCATTCAGACTCCAAGGACCACGGCCACATCCCGGTCCTGCTCGACCGCTGCGTCGAGTTGCTGGCACCCGCACTGACCCGCCATCACGACGACGGCACCGGCGCAGTGCTGGTGGATGCCACCCTCGGCGCGGGCGGCCACACCGAACGCTTTCTCACCGACTTTCCCGGCCTGACGGTCATCGGCCTGGACCGCGACCCGAACGCGCTCGGCATCGCCGGCGCCCGGCTGGCTCCGTTCGGCGACCGGATCCGGCTGGTGCGGACCCGCTACGACGGAATCACTGGGGCCGTCACCGAATCCGGTTTCCGCCAGATCGACGGCGCGTTGTTCGACCTCGGCGTGTCCTCGATGCAGCTGGATCAGACCGAGCGGGGTTTCTCCTACTCCACCGACGCGCCGCTGGACATGCGGATGGATCCCGATGCGCCACTGACCGCCGCCGACATCCTCAACACGTATGACGCCAAGTCGATCGCCCGGATCCTGCGCGACTACGGCGAGGAGCGCTTCGCCGGCCGAATCGCCGACAAGGTCGTCAAACGGCGTGCACAGCAACCGTTTTCCACCACCGGGGAGTTGGTGGAGCTGCTCTACGAGGCGATCCCGGCGCCGGCGCGCCGCACGGGCGGGCATCCGGGCAAGCGCACCTTCCAGGCGCTGCGAGTCGCAGTCAACGGCGAACTCGATTCTCTGCGGGCCGCGCTGCCGGCCGCGCTCGCCGCCCTGGTCGACGGGGGACGCATTGTGGTGATGTCCTATCAGTCGCTCGAGGACCGGATCGTCAAGCAGGCCTTCACCGCGGCCACCGCATCGCGGACGCCGCCCGGCCTGCCGATCGAATTGCCCGGCCACGAACCCGAATTCGTCACGCTGACCCGCGGCGCCGAGAAGGCCCGCCAGGTTGAGATCGATCGCAATCCGCGTAGCGCTCCGGTGCGGCTGCGGGCACTGGAAAAGGTTGGGGAAGGGGGGAACTCATGAAGGTGAAGCGACCCGAACAGCTGCGTGAGTCCGATCGCAGGCGTCCGGTGCGTCAACCCGCGCGAGGTGGCGGGCGGCGCAATGAGCAGGCTCCGCCGCGCAAGCGCCGGCCGGCTTCCGAACAACGCCCCGCACGGAGCGCACCCGGTACCGGTCCGATCCAGCGTCCGGGCACGCGGCCGGCCCGGCCCAAGAGCACCAGCCAGGCCAAGGCCCGGGCGAAGGCGCGTAAGGCGAAGGCTCCCAAGGTTGTCCGTCCGCCGCTACGGGTGCGGCTCCGCGAACGCCTTCTGGTCCGGTTGGCCTCGATCGAGCTCAATCCGCGGGTCCTGATCGCCCGGGTCCCGTTCGTCGTTCTGGTGATCGCGGCGCTGGGCCTCGGACTCGCGGTCACCCTGTGGCTGTCCACCGGTTCGGCCGAGCGGTCCTACCAGTTGGGGCATGCCCGTCAGGTCAATGAGGGCCTGATGCAACAGAAAGAGGCGCTGGAACGCGATGTGCTCGAGGCGCAGGCCGCCCCGGCGCTGGCCGAGTCTGCCCGCAACTTGGGCATGATCCCGTCGCGCGACACCGCACACCTGGTGCAGGATGCGGCCGGCAACTGGACCGTCGTCGGCACCCCCAAGCCTGCCGAAGGCGTGCCGCCGCCTCCGCTGAACACGCCACTGCCGGAGGAGGCCCCGCCCGCACCGCCGGCGCCGCGCGTGGTCGATCCGCGCGAGTTGACGGTACGAACTCCGCGTGCGGGTTCTCCTGCGGTGCCGGGCATTCCGGTTCCGCAAGCGGACGCGCCGCACGGTATCCCGGGTGCCGTGCCGCCGGTTCCCGGGCCGGTAGCGGCGGTGCCGCCGACCGCTCCGGATGTGCTCACGGCACCTGCGCCCGCGCCGATGCATCTGCCCGGTGTGCCGACCGCGCCCGGCCCGGCGGCACAAGTGGAACCGGCTCAACCGGAGGCGGTGGCTCCCGCTCCGGCTGCGGTCGCGCCAGGCCCGGCCGCGCCCGCCGCACCGGCGCCGGCCCAGGTCGCACCGGTTGCACCGGTTGCACCGGGACCCGCGGTCCCGCTGGAACAGTTCAGCCGGCCCACCGCACCGGAGGTGCACATCCCGGCTGCTGCGCCTGCACCCGCCGTCGCCGTCAACGCCCCGGTTCCCGCCGCATGAGCCGCCGCCCGGGCCGCCAGGGCCAGACGCCGAAGCCGCAGCGGGCCAAGAAGGCCTCGCCCGGGCCGGGGCACGAGGCCCGGGTCCGCCGCACCCGGATGGCTGCCACCGATACCGGTTTGCGCAGCTCGTCTTTCGTGTTCCGGAACCGTGCCGGAAACGTGGTGATGATCGCGGTGCTGGTGATCGCGGCCGCGCAGTTGTTCACCCTTCAGGTGCCGAGGGCCGCGGGTCTGCGTGCCGAGGCGGCAAGTCAGCTGAAGGTCACCGATGTGAACCCGGCCATGCGGGGCAGCATCGTCGACCGCAACGACGACAAGTTGGCCTTCACGATCGAGGCCAAGGCCCTGACGTTCCAGCCGGTGCGGGTCCGCAAACAACTCGCCGAGGCCAAGGCCAAGTCGAGCGAGGCACCCGATCCGGATCGCCGGCTCGTCGAGATCGCCAAGGAGGTCGCCGCCCGGCTGGACAATCGGCCCGACTTCAAGACCGTGCTCAAGAAGCTCAGGAGCAACGAGACTTTCGTCTACCTGGCCCGCGCAGTCGACCCTGCGATCGCCGGCGCGATCATGGACAAGTTCCCCGAGGTCGGTGCCGAGCGCCAGGATCTCCGGCAGTACCCGGGCGGTTCGCTGGCCGCCAACATCGTCGGCGGGATCGACTGGGACGGCCACGGCCTGCTGGGGCTTGAGGATTCACTCGACTCGGTGCTGGCCGGCTCCGACGGCTCGGTGACCTACGACCGCGGTTCCGACGGCGTCGTGATCCCCGGCAGCTACCGCAACCGGCACGACGCGGTCAACGGGTCTACGGTGCAGCTGACCCTCGACGATGACATCCAGTACTACGTTCAGCAGCAGGTGCAGCAGGCCAAGGATGCCTCGGGCGCCAAGAACGTCTCCGCGGTCGTGCTCGATGCGAAATCCGGTGAGGTACTGGCGATGTCGAACGACAACACGTTCGATCCGAGCCAGGACCTGGGGCGGCAGGAGAACCGCCAGATGGGCAACCTCCCGGTGTCCTCGCCGTTCGAGCCCGGTTCGGTGAACAAGATCATCACCGCCTCCGCGGCGATCGAGTACGGGCTGGCCAATCCGGACGAGGTGCTGCAGGTGCCCGGCTCGATCGACATGGGTGGCGTCACGGTCCGCGATGCGTGGAACCACGGCGTGATGCCGTACACGATGACCGGGGTGTTCGGGAAGTCGTCGAACGTCGGCACCCTGATGCTGGCCCAGCGGGTCGGCCCGGACCGGTTCTACGACATGGTCCGCCGGTTCGGGCTCGGTCAGCGCACCGGCGTCGGCCTGCCCGGTGAGAGCGGCGGTCTGGTGCCGCCCATCGACCAGTGGTCGGGCAGCTCGTTCTCCAACCTGCCGATCGGGCAAGGTCTTTCGATGACGTTGCTGCAGATGGCCGGGATGTACCAGACCATCGCCAACGACGGCGTGCGCATGCCGCCGCGGATCATCAAGTCCACCATCGCTCCCGACGGCACCCGTACCGACGAGCCTCGGCCCGAAGGCGTCCGGGTGGTGACACCGGAAACGGCCCGCACGGTGCGCAACATGTTCCGCGCCATCGTGCAGCGTGACCCGACGGGCGCGCAGCAGGGCACCGGCCCGCAGGCCGCGGTCGAGGGCTATCAGATCGCGGGCAAGACCGGCACCGCGCAGCAGATCAATCCGGCGTGCGGCTGCTACTACGACGACGTCTACTGGATCACGTTCGCCGGGATGGCGCCTGCGGACGATCCGCGGTACGTCGTCGGCATCATGATGGACGCACCGCACCGTGCGGCGGACGGGTCACCGGGATCCTCGGCGGCACCGCTGTTCCACAACATCGCATCGTGGCTGCTGCAGCGGCACAACGTTCCGTTGTCGGCCGATCCGGGACCGCGGTTGACCCTGCAGGCGACCTGACCGCGATAGTCGTGGGTGCTGCGGTCGGCATACCGCAGATGGGTACTGTGGCATGGCCATGAAGCTGCGTCCCAGCCGTCCCGCCGGCCAATACCTCGTGCCGCTCGCCGAACAGGTCCAAGCGGTAGCCGCTACCGGAAATCCCCTGCCCGAACTTCGGGTTACGGGCGTGACCCTGCGCGGTCAGGACGCCCAGCCGGGAGACCTGTTCGCGGCGCTGCCGGGTTCGGCCGTGCACGGCGCCCGCTATGTGCCCGACGCGCTCGCCGCCGGCGCCGTGGCCGTCCTCACCGACCCGGCAGGTGCCGCCGAGCTGGAAGGGCTCGACGTCCCGGTCCTGGTTCACCCCGACCCTCGCTCGGTGCTCGGTGAAGTGGCGGCCGAGGTGTACGGGCGTCCGTCCGAGCGGTTGACGGTCATCGGCGTGACCGGAACCTCGGGCAAGACCACGACGACGTATCTGGTCGAGGCCGGACTGCGGGCCGCGGGGCGAGTGGCCGGGCTGATCGGCACGGTGGGGGTGCGCATCGCCGGCCGCGATCTGCCGAGCGCGCTGACCACCCCCGAGGCGCCGGATCTGCAGGCCCTGCTGGCCGTGATGGTCGAGAGCGGCGTCCACACCGTGGTGATGGAGGTGTCGAGCCACGCGCTCACGCTGGGCCGCGTCGACGGAATCGGATTCGCGCTCGGCGGGTTCACGAACCTGTCGCGCGACCACCTTGATTTCCATCCGACGATGGAGGACTACTTCGAGGCCAAGGCCCGGCTGTTCGATGCCGGGTCAGGCAACCACGCGGCCGCGGCGGTGGTCTGTGTCGACGACGAGGCGGGCGTTGCGATGGCGCGCCGGGCCGAGAAGGTGACAACCGTCAGCGCTACGGGCGCCACGGCCGACTGGCAGGCGCAGAACATCAGGGCGGTCGGCGTCGGCTCCCAGGAGTTCACCCTCGTCGATCCAGCCGGGGTGGCCCACGAGCTTCGGATCGGGCTGACCGGCGGATACAACATCGCCAATGCCGCCCTGGCGATCGCGCTGCTGGACGGGGCCGGGGTGACACCGGAGCAGGCGGCCCCGGGACTGGGTGCGGCGACCGTGCCGGGCCGGCTGCAGCCGATCGACCGCGGGCAGCCGTTCCTGGCTTTGGTCGACTACGCGCATAAACCCGGCGCGCTGCAGGCGGTGCTGGAAACCCTGCGGGGATCAGGTCCGCGTCGGATCGCGGTCGTTTTCGGCGCCGGGGGCAACCGGGACACGGGCAAGCGCGCACCGATGGGGCGGGTCGCGGCCGAACTGGCTGATCTCGTCGTCGTCACCGACGACAATCCCCGCGATGAGGACCCCGCACTGATCCGGGCGGCGATCGTGGCCGGAGCGGGCGAAGCGACCGCGGGTGCCGAGGTGGTGGAGATCGGTGACCGGCGGGCGGCGATCGACCATGCGGTGGCCTGGGCCGGGCCCGGTGACATCGTGCTGATCGCCGGAAAGGGCCATGAGAGCGGGCAGACGGCCGGCGGGCACACCCGGCCGTTCGATGACCGGGACGAGTTGGCGGCGGCGTTGGAGGCACTCAAGGCAGGGGAGGCGGGCACGTGATCGAGATGACCATCGCCAGGATCGCCGAGATCGTCGGCGGCGAGCTGGCCGACATCACTGCCGAAGAGGCCGCCACCACCCGTGTCACCGGCACCGTCGAATTCGACTCCCGCGCCGTCGGCCCCGGTGGCCTGTTCCTGGCCCTGCCCGGGGCCCGCTCTGACGGGCATGACTTCGCCGCGGCGGCGGTGGCCTCCGGGGCTGCCGTGGTGCTCGCCGCGCGCCCGGTCGGAGTCCCGGCGATCGTGGTCGCTCCAGAGCCGGGCCGGGCCGACTCCGATTCGGGCGCTTTGGAATTCGACACCGACGGCTCGGGTGCCGCAGTGCTGGACGCACTGGCCAAACTCGCAGCGGCGGTGGCCGCCGAACTCGTCGCCGGCGGGTTGACGATCATCGGGGTGACCGGATCGTCCGGCAAGACCTCGACCAAGGATCTGCTGGCCGCGGTGCTGGACCCGCTCGGGCAGGTGATCGCCCCGCCGGGCTCGTTCAACAACGAGCTGGGGCATCCGTGGACGGTGCTGCGCGCCACGCCGGAGACCGATTACCTGATCCTGGAGATGTCGGCCCGGCATCCGGGCAATATCGCCGCCCTGGCCGCGATCGCCCCGCCCCAGATCGCCGTGGTGCTCAACGTGGGTACCGCCCACCTTGGCGAGTTCGGCTCCCGCGAGGCCATCGCGAACACCAAAGCCGAGTTGCCGCAGGCTGTCCCGGCTTCGGGCGTGGTGATCCTCAACGTCGATGACACCGCCGTCGCCGGCATGGCGGCCAAGACCGAGGCCCGGGTGGTGCGGGTATCGCGCGAGCCCGGCTCGGAAGTCGACGTGTGGGCCGGCCCGGTCGCCCTCGATGGTCTGGCGCGTCCGCGGTTCACCCTGCACGCGGGCGGCGACCAGATCGACGTGGCGCTGGCGGTGCACGGCGATCACCAGGTCAGCAATGCGCTGTGTGCGGCGGCGGTGG
This sequence comes from Mycolicibacterium porcinum, assembly GCA_001942045.1. Lineage (GTDB taxonomy): Bacteria > Actinomycetota > Actinomycetes > Mycobacteriales > Mycobacteriaceae > Mycobacterium > Mycobacterium porcinum_A. The sequence continues at coordinate 40,869 of MSTD01000044.1, read as the reverse complement.
CCTTGCAGTGTGGCGCGGGGCTGGATCAGGTGGCCGCGGCACTGGCGGGCGCGGGCCCGGTCTCGCGGCACCGCATGCAGGTCGGCACCCGGGCCGACGGGGTGACGGTGATCAACGACGCCTACAACGCCAACCCGGATTCGATGCGGGCCGGGCTCAAGGCGCTGGCCTGGATGGCCCGGCAGGGCAGCGGTGAATCCGCCGGTGAGGCGGGTGGAAAGCGCCGCAGCTGGGCGGTGTTGGGGGAGATGGCCGAACTCGGGGACGACGCGATAACCGAGCACGACGCCATCGGAAGGTTCGCCGTGCGCTTAGATGTGTCTCGGTTAATCGTCGTCGGAACCGGGAGGACTATGAACGCCATGCACCATGGCGCGGTGATGGAGGGTTCGTGGGGATCTGAGTCCACGATGGTCGACGACGCCGATGCCGCGCTGGCCCTGTTGCAGGCTGAGCTGCAGCCGGGGGACGTGGTGCTGGTGAAGGCATCCAATTCGGTGGGGTTGGGTGCCCTCGCCGATGCGTTGGTTGCCGCGGCCGGCCCGGCCGCAGACGGGGATGCCGCCCGATGAAACTCATCCTGATCGCCGTCGGTATCGCGCTGACGGTCTCGATTCTGCTGACGCCCGCGTTGATCCGGCTGTTCACCAAGCGTGGGCTCGGCCATGAGATCCGCGAGGACGGCCCGGCCAGCCACGCCAAGAAGCGTGGCACGCCGTCGATGGGTGGCGTGGCCATCGTGGCCGGCATCTGGGCGGGCTACCTGGGCACCCATCTGGTCGGCGTGGCGCTGGGCGGTGACGGCCCGTCGGCATCGGGTCTGCTGGTGCTGGGACTGGCCACGATGCTCGGCCTTGTCGGCTTCGTCGACGATCTGATCAAGCTCCGGCGGTCCCGCAATCTGGGGCTGAACAAGACCGCCAAGACCATCGGGCAGCTGACCGCCGCGGTGTTGTTCGGTGTGCTGGCCCTGCAGTTCCGCAACGGGGACGGGCTGACCCCGGGCAGCCCCGAGCTGTCCTATGTCCGCGAGATCGCCACGGTGACGTTGGCCTCGTGGGTGTTCGTGCTGTTCTGCGTCGTGATCGTCAGCGCCTGGTCGAACGCGGTGAACTTCACCGACGGCCTGGACGGGCTGGCTGCCGGCGCGATGGCGATGGTGAGCGCGGCGTACGTGCTGATCACGTTCTGGCAGTACCGCAACGCCTGCGCGACGGCACCGGGGCTGGGCTGCTACAACGTGCGTGATCCGCTGGACCTGGCGATCATCGCGGCCGCGACGGCGGGTGCCTGCATCGGCTTCCTGTGGTGGAACGCCGCCCCGGCCAAGATCTTCATGGGGGACACCGGCTCGCTGGCTCTGGGTGGCATCATCGCCGGGCTCTCGGTGACGAGCCGTACCGAGATCCTCGCGGTGGTCCTGGGCGCCTTGTTCGTCGCCGAGGTGACCTCGGTGGTCGTGCAGATCCTGACGTTCCGCACGACGGGTCGCCGGGTGTTCCGGATGGCGCCGTTCCATCACCATTTCGAATTGGTGGGGTGGGCCGAGACCACGGTCATCATCCGGTTCTGGCTGCTGACGGCGATCGCCTGCGGTCTGGGTGTGGCCCTGTTCTACAGCGAGTGGCTCACCGCAGTCGGGGCCTGACGGTGGCGGACCCATCCGGTGGGCGCGGCGGTGACGACGGTCTCTCGCTGCTGACCCCTGGGGCTCCGGTGTTGGTCACCGGGGCGGGGGTGTCCGGACGTGCCATCCTGGCGGCACTGGCGCCGCTCGGTGTCGCCGCGACGTTGTGCGATGACCGGGCCGAGGCCTTGCAGGAGTACTCCGAGCAGGGCACCGCGGTCATCGATCCGGCCGGCGCGATCGCCGGTATCGCCGATTACGCACTGGTGGTGACCAGCCCCGGATTTCCGCCCACCGCGCCCGTCCTGGCCGCCGCGGCCGAGGCCGGTGTGCCGATCTGGGGCGATGTCGAGCTGGCCTGGCGGCTGGACGCCGCGGGCCGTTACGGGCCGCCGCGGCGCTGGCTGGTGGTCACCGGCACCAACGGCAAGACCACGACCACCTCGATGCTGCACGAGATGCTGTTGGCTGACGGCCGGCGAAGCCTGTTGTGCGGCAACATCGGTGATCCGGTGCTGGCGGTCCTCGATCAGCCGGCGGAGTTGCTGGCGGTCGAGTTGTCGAGCTTCCAATTGCATTGGGCGCCCTCACTGCGCCCGGATGCCGGTGTGGTGTTGAACGTGGCCGAAGACCACCTGGACTGGCACGGTTCCATGGCCGCCTACGCCGCCGACAAGGCCGGGGCGCTGGCCGGCCGAGTGGCTGTGGTGGGCCTCGACGACCCGGTGGCCGCCGGTCTGCTGCCGACCGCCGGAGCATCGGTCCGGGTGGGTTTCCGGCTGGGCGAACCGGCCGCCGGTGAGCTCGGGGTGCGTGCCGGCAAGCTCGTGGACCGCGCATTCGGTGCCGACGTCGAGTTGGCTGATGCCGCGACCATCAGCGTGGCCGGACCGGTCGGGGTGCTCGACGCGCTGGCGGCCGCGGCGCTCGCCCGGGCCGTCGGGGTGGCGCCGGAGTCGATCGCCGCCGCGCTGGCGTCGTTCCGGGTCGGTAGGCACCGCGCCGAGTTGGTCGGGGAGGCCGACGGGGTGCGCTTTGTCGACGATTCCAAGGCCACCAACCCGCATGCCGCGCAGGCGTCAATCACCGCGTTCGACCGGGTGATCTGGATCGCCGGGGGCTTGCTGAAGGGCGCCTCGGTCGATGAGCTGGTGCGCCAGGTGGCGAATCGGCTGGTCGCGGTCGTGCTGATCGGGCGGGATCGGCAGATGGTTGCCGATGCGTTATCGCGACACGCCCCGGATGTCCCCGTCGTCGAGGTTGTGACGGGGGAGGATTCTGGGGTGCTTGAGACAAATGAGTCTATTGGTGACCATGTGACTCGTGTGATCGAAGTCGCAGACCGGCCGGTCTCCGACGCGGTCATGGCGGCGGTCGTGGATGTCGCCCGCGGCCTGGCCACCTCGGGTGACACCGTGTTGCTGGCCCCGGCAGGCGCGTCCTTCGATCAGTTCAGCGGCTACGGCCAGCGTGGCGATGCGTTCGCCGGCGCCGTCCGCGCCGCGATCGGGTAGGCGAGATGGCCAGCATCCTGGCCCGGTTGCGCAGCCGTGGCGGCGAGGCAACCGGCGATACCGCCGCTGCCGAGGGCGGCACGGCCGAGGCGAGTTCGACGGCCGCCGCGCCGCGCACCCGGTTCGGCGCCTGGCTGGGCCGGCCGATGACGTCGTTCCACCTCATCATCGCGGTCACCGCATTGCTCACCACGCTGGGGCTGATCATGGTCCTCTCAGCGTCGGGGGTGTACTCCTACGACTTCGACGGGTCGCCCTGGGCGGTGTTCGGTCGTCAGGTGATGTGGACCGTCATCGGTCTGATCGCGTTCTACCTGGCGCTGCGGATCTCGGTGCGGACCCTGCGCCGGATGGCGTTCCCCGGGTTCGCCTTCACGATCGTGCTGCTGGTTCTGGTGCTCATCCCGGGAATCGGCAAGGTGGCCAACGGTTCCCGTGGGTGGTTCGTCGTCGCCGGATTCTCGATGCAGCCCTCGGAGCTGGCCAAGATCGCCTTCGCGATCTGGGGTGCGCACCTGCTGGCGGCCCGCCGCATGGAGCGGGCATCGCTGCGCGAGATGTTGATCCCGCTGGTGCCCGCCGCGGTGATCGCGCTGGCGCTGATCGTCGCCCAGCCCGACCTCGGGCAGACCGTCTCGCTGAGCATCATCCTGCTCGGTCTGCTCTGGTACGCGGGCCTGCCGCTGCGGGTGTTCCTGTCCTCCCTGCTGGCCGCCGTGCTGGCGGCCGCGGTGCTGGCGGTCTCCGCGGGCTACCGCTCCGACCGCGTGCAGTCCTGGCTCGATCCGACAGCCGACGGGCAGGGGATCGGGTACCAGTCCCGGCAGGCCAGGTTCGCGCTGGCCAACGGCGGAATCTTCGGCGACGGGCTGGGGCAGGGCACCGCCAAATGGAACTATCTGCCCAACGCGCACAACGACTTCATCTTCGCCATCATCGGCGAGGAGCTGGGCTTCGTCGGAGCCGTCGGCCTGCTCGCGCTGTTCGGGCTGTTCGCCTACACCGGCATGCGGATCGCCCGGCGCTCGGCAGATCCGTTCCTGCGCCTGCTCACCGCGACCACCACGCTGTGGATCGTCGGCCAAATGTTCATCAACGTCGGCTACGTGGTGGGCCTGCTGCCGGTCACCGGGCTGCAGCTGCCACTGATCTCGGCCGGTGGATCTTCGCAAGCCACAACACTTCTGATGATGGGCCTGATCACCAACGCGGCCCGGCACGAACCCGAGGCCGTGGCGGCGCTGCGGGCCGGGCGCGACGACCGGATGAACCGGCTGCTGCGGCTTCCCCTGCCCGAGCCGTACGTCCCGACCCGGTTGGAGGTCGCCCGCAACCGGCTGCACGACCGCCGGAAGTCGTCCCCGCGCAGCGCGGGCAAGCCCACCGGCAAGGCCGGCGCGAAGCCGGCCGGTAAACAGGCGGGCAAGCAGACCAGAACCAAACAGGCCGGGGCCAGACAACCGGCAGCGCGCCGCGCGCCACACAGCGCTGACCGTCCGGTCCGCCGGTCGGGTCGCGCCACCGGCCAACAGCCGGCCGGGGCCCGCAGGTCCTCGGTCCGATATCCTGCAGGCCAGCGGAAACAGGGGCAACGGGCCCGGACTTTGGAAGGTCAGCGTTACGGGTGAGCGAGGGTAAGACGGGCCGGGCGACCTCTCGCCCTCGGGGGCAGGAACCCGGTGACCGGGGGATATCCGTCGTTCTGGCCGGTGGCGGCACGGCAGGTCACGTCGAACCGGCAATGGCTGTGGCCGACGCGCTCCGCGAACTCGACCCGCAGGTGCGGATCACTGCCCTCGGAACCGCCCGGGGGCTGGAAACCCGGTTGGTGCCGCAGCGCGGTTACGACCTCGAGCTGATCACCCCGGTGCCGCTTCCGCGCAAGCCCTCCGGAGACCTGGTGCGGTTGCCGCTGCGCGTGCGCACCGCGATCCGGCAGACCCGTTCGGTCCTGGCCGGTGTCGAGGCCGATGTGGTGATCGGGTTCGGCGGCTACGTCGCGCTGCCCGCCTACCTCGCTGCCCGCGGTGGTTTCGGCCTGCACGGTCGTCGTCGCGGCGTGCCGGTGGTGGTGCACGAGGCCAACGCCAGCGCCGGGCTGGCCAACCGGGTCGGCGCGGTATCGGCGCGCCGCGTGCTCTCGGCGGTTCCCGAGCCGGGGTTGCGCAAGGTCGAGGTGGTCGGGGTGCCGGTGCGCGCGGCGATCACCTCTCTGGACCGGGCCGCCTTGCGGGCCGAGGCCAGGGCATTCTTCGGATTCGCTCCAGACGCCAAGGTGCTGTTGGTGTTCGGCGGTTCGCAGGGCGCGCAATCGATCAACCGCGCGGTGTCGTCGGCTGCCGAAGCCCTTGGCGCGGCAGGTGTTTCGGTTCTGCATGCGCACGGGCCCAAGAACACCCTGGACCTGCCGCCGGCCGCTCCGGCCGCGCCGCCGTACGTCGCGGTGCCGTACCTGGACCGCATGGACCTGGCTTATGCCGCAGCGGATCTGGCGATCTGCCGATCCGGCGCGATGACGGTGGCCGAGGTGACCGCGGTGGGACTGCCCGCGGTGTACGTGCCGCTGCCGATCGGCAACGGCGAGCAGCGGCTCAACGCGCTGCCGGTGGTGTCGGCCGGAGGGGGCATCGTCGTCGACGATGCCGAACTCACCGGCGCCTTCGTGGCCGACACGGTGGCAAGCCTGATGACCGACGATGCCCGGTTGGCGGCGATGACGGCCGCCGCGTCGTTGTCGGGTCATCCCGATGCTGCGAGACGGGTGGCGCAGGTTGCTCTCGATATCGCCCATGCTCAACGAAAGAGGCTGCAGTGAACGGTAATTCACTTCCGCCCGAGCTGCAGCGGGTGCACATGGTCGGGATCGGGGGCGCCGGGATGTCGGGCGTGGCCCGCATCCTGCTGGACCGCGGCGGCCTGGTGTCCGGGTCGGACGCCAAGGAGTCGCGCGGCGTGGTGGCCCTGCGGGCCCGCGGTGCCGAGATCCGGATCGGTCACGACGCGTCGTCGCTGGACCTGCTTCCGGGCGGGCCAACTGCGGTCGTCACCACCCACGCCGCGATCCCGAAGACCAACCCGGAGCTGGTCGAGGCCCGGCGTCGCGGAATCCCGGTGATCCTGCGCCCCGCGGTGCTCGCCAAACTGATGGTCGGCGATACCACGCTGATGGTGACGGGAACTGCCGGTAAGACGACGACGACATCGATGCTCATCGTGGCCTTGCAGCACAGCGGTTTCGACCCGTCGTTCGCTGTCGGCGGCGACCTCGGCGAACCCGGTACCAACGCGCATCACGGCAGCGGCGCCTACTTCGTCGCCGAGGCCGACGAAAGTGACGGGTCACTGGTGGAGTACCGGCCCGATATCGCGATCGTCACCAACATCGAGGCCGACCACCTCGATTTCTTCGGGACCGAGCAGGCATACGTCGACGTGTTCGACGCCTTCATGGAGCGCCTGCAACCAGGTGGTGTCGTGGTGGTCTGCGTCGACGATCCTGGCGCGGCGGCGTTCGCCGAACGGACTGCCGCACAGGGAATCCGGGTGCTTCGTTACGGCAGCGGCGATCGCCCGGATCTGGCGGCCGCACTGCTGGATTGGCAGCAGCGAGGTACCACTGCGGTCGCCACGGTGCAGTTGGCAGCGGAGAGTCAACCGCGGACCATGCGGCTTTCGGTGCCGGGCCGGCACATGGCACTCAACGCAGTGGCAGCCCTGCTCGCGGCGATCCAGGCCGGCGCGGATCCAGACGACGTACTCGATGCGTTGGCCGGATTCGAGGGCGTGCGACGCCGATTCGAGTTGGTGGGTACCGCCGCCGGCGTCCGGGTATTCGACGACTATGCCCATCACCCCACGAAGGTCACGGCCGCACTGACCGCTGTACGCGCACTGGCCACGGAGTCCGGTGGCCGGTCCATTGTGGTTTTCCAGCCCCATTTGTATTCCCGCACAGCAGATTTCGCGAGCGAGTTCGGGAAGGCGCTCAGCATTGCCGACCGGGTCTTCGTGCTTGACGTGTACGCCGCGCGGGAGCAGCCGCTACCCGGGATCAGCGGTGCGACGGTCGCGGACGAGGTGACGGTCCCGGTGACGTACGTGCCCGATTTCTCCGCCGTGGCGGCGCTGGTGGCGGCTGACGCCCGGCCGGGTGATGTCGTCGTCACCATGGGCGCCGGTGACGTGACCATGCTCGGCAAGGAGATCATCACCGAACTCGGTATCAAGGAGAACCGCAGCGCCCCTGGCCGTCCCTCGACAGGTGCGCCGTGACCGAGACGGGTGCTGAGGGCCCCGAGGAGGGGGCCGAAGTTCCCGGCGAGGCCGGTTCCGCAGCGGCTGAGGCGCCCGGGGCAGGATCTGATGTGCCGCCCGCGGCGGGATCTGATGTGCCGCCCGCGGCGGGATCTGATGTGCCGCCCGCGGCAGAAGCCGACTATGAGGGCCCACGCCGACGCGCCCGCCGCGAGCGCGCCGAGCGACGCGCCGCGCGGGACCGGGCGGTGGCGATCGAGAACGCCCGCCGAGAGGCCAAGCGCAGGGTGGTCGGGCAGGCGGCAGATGCTCCGAACACTGTGGCCCGCAGCACTATTCGTGGCCTGAAGGTTCTGCTGTGGTCCGCGCTGGCGAGTGTGGTCGCGGTGGCGTTGGGTCTGGTGCTGTACTTCACGCCGGTGATGTCAGCCCGGAATGTCGCGGTCAGTGGTGCGGCCGCGGTGCCGCAGGAGCAGGTGCTGGCCGCTGCCGGGGTGGCACCGGGCACGCCGCTGCTGCAGATCAACACCGACGCGGTCGCCGAGCGGGTGGCCACGATCCGGCGGATCGCCACGGCCCGGGTCCAGCGCGAGTACCCCTCGACGCTGAGGATCACCGTCGTCGAGCGGGTACCGGTCGTGGTCAAGGACTATCCCGACGGTCCTCATCTGTTCGACCGCGACGGCGTGGATTTCGCCACCGAGCCGCCACCGCCGACCCTGCCGTACCTGGATGCCGACCATCCGGGCCCGACGGATCCGGCCACCAAGGCCGCGCTCGAGGTGATGCTGGCGCTGCCGCCCGACGTGGTGGCGCAGGTGGGCCGGATCGCCGCGCCGTCGGTGGCCTCGATCGCGTTGACGCTCACCGACGGTCGGGTCGTGGTGTGGGGGACCAACGATCGGACCGACGAGAAGGCCCTCAAGCTGGCCGCCCTGCTGACCCAGCCGGGCCGTACCTATGACGTGTCCAGCCCAGATCTGCCCACTGTCAAGTAGATCCGACGAAAAATTGCCCCGCGGCGCGTCGGCGCGCCTGCCGCGATCACCGGCGTCGGCCCCCTACCGTTCTGTTTGCGCGGAACTACTTGACATAACTCTAAGCCTATGGTTGAGGTTGAGGGTTTGCCCAGGAGCATTCGGCGACAGAAGCACTGTGAACACCCGACTTGGGAGGAAGACGATCCATGACCCCCCCGCATAACTACCTCGCGGTAATCAAGGTGGTTGGTATCGGCGGCGGCGGTGTCAACGCCGTCAACCGGATGATCGAACAGGGCCTCAAGGGCGTCGAGTTCATCGCCATCAATACCGACGCACAGGCACTGCTGATGAGCGACGCCGACGTCAAGCTCGACGTGGGCCGCGATTCCACCCGCGGACTCGGCGCCGGCGCGGATCCCGAGGTGGGCCGCAAGGCTGCCGAGGATGCCAAGGACGACATCGAGGAGCTGCTGCGCGGCGCCGACATGGTCTTCGTCACCGCGGGCGAGGGCGGCGGCACCGGAACCGGTGGCGCACCCGTCGTCGCGTCGATCGCGCGCAAGCTCGGCGCGCTCACCGTCGGTGTGGTGACGCGGCCGTTCTCGTTCGAGGGCAAGCGGCGGAGCAACCAGGCCGAGAACGGCATCCAGACACTGCGCGAAAGCTGCGACACCCTCATCGTGATCCCCAACGACCGGCTGCTCCAGATGGGCGATGCCGCGGTGTCGTTGATGGACGCCTTCCGCAGCGCCGACGAGGTGCTGCTCAACGGTGTCCAGGGCATCACCGACCTGATCACCACTCCCGGCCTGATCAACGTCGACTTCGCCGACGTCAAGGGTGTGATGAGCGGGGCGGGCACGGCGCTGATGGGCATCGGTTCGGCGCGCGGAGACGGTCGTGCGCTCAAGGCGGCCGAGATCGCGATCAACTCCCCGCTGCTGGAGGCCTCGATGGAAGGCGCCCAGGGCGTGCTGCTGTCGGTGGCCGGTGGTAGCGACCTGGGCCTGTTCGAGATCAACGAGGCCGCCTCGCTGGTCCAGGATGCGGCGCATCCCGAGGCCAACATCATCTTCGGCACGGTGATCGACGACTCGCTGGGCGACGAGGTCAGGGTCACGGTCATCGCGGCCGGCTTCGACATGGCAGGCCCCAGCCGTAAGCCGGTGGTCAGCAGCCCCAGCTCGGCGCCGACCCAACCGATCGCCTCGGCCCGGTCCGGCAAGGTGACCACCTCGCTGTTCGAACCGAACGACGCGGCGAGCGTCCCGGCACACACCAACGGCGCCACCGTCAGCGTCGGTGGTGATGGCGACGGCGGCATCTCCGACGACGATGTCGACGTCCCGCCGTTCATGCGGCACTGAGTCGGGCCGCACGGCGGGTCCGGATACTGGGAACGTGAGTGTGCGTATTCGGCGGGTGACGACAACCCGCGCCGGCGGCGTCTCGGCCCCGCCCTTCGATTCGTTCAACCTCGGCGACCACGTCGGCGACGATCCGCGAGCGGTGGCCCAGAACCGGCGGCGACTGGCCGCCGCGGTCGGGGCCGATGCGCTGGTCTGGATGAATCAGGTACACAGCGATCACGTCGTCACCGTGGACGGCCCGCGCGACACCGCGGTCGATAATGCCGACGCATTGGTGACGACGACCCCGGGTTTGGCTTTGGTCGTGGTCACCGCCGATTGTGTCCCGGTATTAATGGGCGATGCCCGTGCCGGGGTCGTCGCGGCAGTTCATGCCGGGCGGGTCGGCGCGGAGAAGGGCATCGTGCCGCGCACGCTGGAAGCGATGCAGGCCGCCGGTGCGCACGTCGGGGACATCTCGGTACTGCTCGGACCGGCGGTCAGCGGTGCCAACTACGAGGTGCCCGAACAGATGGCGGCCGAGGTGGAGGCCGCCTTGCCCGGCTCGCGCACCACTACCTCACGCGGTACTCCCGGCCTGGACCTCCGGGCTGGAATTGCCCGCCAATTAACGGATTTGGGTGTCACAGCCATCGACGTGGACCCACGCTGCACGGTCGCCGACCGTGCGCTGTTCAGCCATCGCCGCGACGCACCGACCGGACGCCTGGCGAGTGTGGTGTGGATGGAGCAGCCCCGGTGAACGAACCGGAGAACGAGCCTGGAGTGAGTGTGAGATGAGCACCGTGCAGCGCGGGCGTGACGCCGATCGGAGGGCCGAGTTGACCGCCGCGCTCGGTGCGGCGCGGGCGCGTTTGGCACGTGCCGCGGAATCGGTCGGGCGAAATGTAAATGAAATCGAATTGCTTCCGATTACGAAATACTTTCCGGCTACCGATGTCATTATTCTCAACCAATTAGGGTGCCTGGCATTTGGTGAATCCCGCGAACAAGAGGCGGCCCAGAAAGTCGCGAATGTGCGCGCGGAATTACCGGATGTGCCGATTCGCTGGCACATGGTGGGGCGTATCCAGCGGAAGAAGGCCCGGGCCGTCGCGGGCTGGGCGCACACCGCGCACTCGGTCGACAGCGTGCGGCTGCTGACCGAGCTGGACCGGGCTGCCGGCGAGGCGCTGGCCGCCGGAGCGCGGGCCCAGCCGCTGCGGGTCTACATCCAGATCAGCCTCGACGGGGATACCGAGCGGGGCGGTGTCGATGTCAATGCCCCCGATCTCGTCGATGAAATCTGTGGGTCAGCGAACGCCGCCGAGGCGTTGGAGTTCGTCGGTCTGATGGGAATCCCGCCGCTGGAATGGGATCCCGACGACGCATTCGCGCGTCTGGCCGCCGAGCGGGAGCGGGTGCAGCGCGACTACCAGCACCGGCTCGAACTGTCGGCGGGGATGTCCGGAGATCTCGAAAGCGCGGTCAAACACGGATCGACGTGTGTGCGTGTCGGTACCGCGCTGATGGGGCAACGCCCGCTAACGTCACCCGCAGTAGTCACTCCAGTCACATCTTCATCACAGACACCACCACCACCGTCCGCAGAAGGGTCGCCGAGATGAGCACACTGCACAAGGTCAAGGCCTACTTCGGCATGGCGCCGATGGAGGACTACGACGACGAGTACTACGAAGACGACGACCGCGGTGCGGCCCGCAGCTACGCCCGTCGCCCCCGTGACGAGCGCTTCGAGGAAGACGGCTACGGGTACGAGGGCCCCGAGTACGACGAGGGCCCGGCCTACCGGGGCGGCTACCCGGGCGGTGGTTTCGCCGACGAGCAGCGGTTCGACGCCCGGATGCGCACCCCCCGCGAATTCGACCGTCCCGCACCGCGTCTCGGCTCGCTCGCCGGCTCCACCCGCGGTTCTCTGGCGATGGATCCGCGCCGGATGGCGGAGCTGTTCGAAGCGGGCAGCCCGCTGGCGAAGATCACCACGCTGCGGCCCAAGGACTACAGCGAGGCGCGCACCATCGGCGAACGGTTCCGCGACGGCACCCCGGTGATCATGGACCTGGTCTCGATGGACAACGCCGATGCCAAGCGCCTGGTCGACTTCGCGGCCGGTCTGGCATTCGCGCTGCGCGGCTCCTTCGACAAGGTCGCCACGAAGGTGTTCCTGTTGTCCCCGGCCGACGTAGACGTCAGCGCCGAGCAGCGACGCCGGATCGCCGAGGCCGGCTTCTACGCCTATCAGTGAACGCGGCGACGCCGCCGCATACCGGGCGCTCGGTCAGGGCCCGGGTAGGCTGGCGGCGTCGCACTAGCGGTTGACCACGTCTTCTGTGTGAGATGTGTCCGACCTACGGCGACCTGTATCCAATGTCACACATCCCGCTGTAGTGAGGTCGGCTCAGTTGTCGCTGTTCTTCGAAATTCTCGGTTTCGCGCTGTTCATCTTCTGGCTGCTGCTCATCGCGCGCGTCGTCGTCGAGTTCATCCGGTCCTTCAGTCGCGACTGGCACCCCAAGGGGCTGACCGTCGTGGTGCTGGAGCTCATCATGACCGTGACCGACCCGCCCGTGAAACTGCTGCGGCGGCTCATTCCCCAGCTCACGATAGGCGCGGTGCGGTTCGACCTGTCGATCATGGTGCTGCTGCTCGCGGCGTTCATCGGGATGCAGTTGGCGTTCAACGCGTCGATGTAGACCGATCGATGCCAGCGGGCGGGGCGAGGCCATCTCGCCGTTTGCCGAATGGTCCACAATTGCGTAAGAAGATTGAAATTCGTTCTTAAAAATAGGCCTCCACTGCAACCGCCGGGTCTGGTGTGACAGGATGGACTCCAGTTGCGATCAAGCAAGGCTTTACACTTTGAGATCGGTTGACGGTCCAAGACTTCAAGGGGGCAGACAATGCCGCTCACACCAGCGGACGTCCATAACGTCGCGTTCAGCAAGCCGCCCATCGGCAAACGTGGCTACAACGAGGACGAGGTCGATGCCTTTCTCGATCTGGTTGAGAACGAGCTGACTCGGCTCATCGAGGAAAACGCCGATCTCCGGCAGCGGGTGTCCGAGCTCGATCAGGAGCTGGCATCGGCGCGGGCCGGCGGTGGCGCTCAGTCCACCCAGTCCATCCCGCTCTACGAGGAGCCCGAGCCGACCCCGGCGCCCCAGCCGGTGTACGAGGCCCCGGCGGCGCCGGTCGCCCCTGCCGCGCCGGCCAGCGAGGACACCGCAGTGCGTGCCGCCCGGGTGCTCAGCCTGGCGCAGGACACCGCCGACCGGCTGACCTCCACGGCCAAGGCCGAGTCGGAGAAGCTGCTCTCGGATGCCCGGGCCCAGGCCGACGCCATGGTCAGCGATGCCCGCAAGACCGCCGAGACCACGGTCTCGGAGGCCCGGACGCGTGCCGATGCCATGCTGGCCGACGCGCAGACCCGTTCGGAGACCCAGCTGCGTCAGGCCCAGGAGAAGGCCGATGCCCTGCAGGCCGACGCCGAGCGCAAGCACTCCGAGATCATGGGCACGATCAATCAGCAGCGCACGGTCCTGGAGGGCCGCCTGGAGCAGCTGCGCACGTTCGAGCGTGAGTACCGGACACGTCTGAAGACCTACCTGGAATCTCAGCTGGAAGAGCTGGGCCAGCGCGGTTCGGCCGCGCCGGTCGATTCCAGTGCCAACAACGACTCGGCGGGCGGTTTCAGCCAGTTCAACCGCGGTAATAACTAACCGGCACGACTCACGTCCTCCGCACTGTCGTGAACCGGCCCGATCCCGGGCCACCACACTTAGGGTTGAACGATGTTGATCATTGCGCTCGTGCTTGCCGTTATCGGCCTGGCTGCGCTGGTGACCGCCGTGGTCACCAGCAATGAGTTGATCGCCTGGGTCTGTATCGGTGCCAGCGTGATCGGCGTGCTGCTGCTGATCGTCGATGCCGTGCGGGAACGCTCGCGCGGTGCGAAGTCCGGTGCGGGTGAAGACGCCGCCGCGGCCTCGGATGCGGATGAGGCCGGCGCGACCGAGACGACGGATACCTTGGACGCGGTGGACGCGCCGGTGGACTATCCGGACGAGCTGGTCGCCGAGCCTGAATCGGATGTCGCCGTGGAGTCCGATGCCGCAGACGTGGACGTCGAGGCCGACGACTCGGCCGAGCAGCACAAGAACTAACCCGAACTAACCCGCGCCCGGCTCCGTGGTGGGCTCGGCCAGCAGGCGGCGTACCTCGTCGTCGCTGACCTGGTGGAAATCCACGAACGCTTGACCCACCGCCTCGAACATGGCCGGGGTGCTCGCACACACCACCTCGTCGGCCTCATCCTGCAGCTGGCTGCTCAGGGTGGACGGACCGACCGGTACCGCCACCACGACCCGCGCGGCCGCCCGGACAGCGCGGACCGCGGCCAGCATCGTGGCTCCGGTGGCGATACCGTCGTCGACCAGGATTACCGTCCGGCCGGCCAGCTCGGGGGCCGGACGCCCTCCGCGATAGGCCTGTTCCCGGCGCTCGATCTCGGTGGTCTCCCGGCGGACGGTTTCGGCGATGGTGTCGTCGTCGATGCCGAGGCGATCCACCAGGCCGTCGTTGAGCACCAGACCGCCGCCGGAGGCCACCGCGCCCATCGCCAGTTCCGGCCACTGGGGCACGCCCAGCTTGCGCACCACGAAGACATCGAGCGGTGCGTGCAGGCGGGCGGCGACTTCGGCGGCGATCGGGACCCCGCCCCGGGCCAGGCCCAAGACCAGCACGTCGGGTTGGTCCCGATAGGGCATCAGTTGTTCGGCCAGGACCCGGCCGGCTTCGTGGCGGTCCTGGTAGGTGCGATCTCTGCTGGCTCGCAGACTCCAGGCGTTCATCAGAGCTGTCGCCGGCGCTCGGACATTCCGCCGGCTCATGGCCAGCCTACGTCGGCTGCTGCGCCCGGACCACCCGGTCGAGGAAGCCACGGACCAGCGTGCGCAGCCGGGCGGCCGCGTCGTCGGTGAATTCCTTTGTTTGCAAGCGCAATTCGTCGTGGCTGCGGCCGATTCCGGCCACCGACCCGTCGCGGTCGTGGGCCAACCAGACTTCCAGCAGCTCCGAATCGAGCTCGGGGTGAAACTGCAGCGCCAGGGCCGTGCCGAGGATGAACGCCTGTGAGGCGTCCGGCGTGCGGGCGATCTCGGTGGCCCCGGGTGGCAGGGTCCAGCGGTCGAAATGCCACTGGAACCATCGGCCACCGGGTACCAGCTGCCCGTCGTCGCTGGCCACGTCGTACCAGCCGACTTCGGGTTCGGGTGACCTGCTGACCGATCCGCCGAGGGCCTGCGCGATGAGTTGTCCACCGAAACACACTCCGAGCACGCCCACTCCGGACTCCACGGCCCGGCGCACCATGGCCATCTCGGCTCCCACCCAGCTGTTGACCAGGGCCTCGTCGTAGGCCGCCCAGCGGGCGCCCAGCGGAACGATCACGTCGTAGCGGGTCGGGTCGGGGAAGGTGACATCACCGGCGGGGTCATCGTCGCGTTCGGGCGGGACGACGTCGAACGTGTCGATGTCGAAGCCGCACTCGGTGAAGACGTCGGCGAGCATGGCCTCGGTGGCCGTGCGGTCGTTGCGTACGAACAGAACCTTCGGTGTCACACCGCCATTATTTCGGTATCGGCCGGCGACGGCACTTCAGGTCCACTTTTTGGACCTTCAGGCCGCCTCGAAGGTCACCGGCAGAGTGGCCGGCCCGGTGATCCCGGTCATCGGCTTCCATCGGGCGCGGCCGACGCAGCGCGGGTTGTGCAGCTTCCGGGTCAGCACGCGTAATGCCTCGGTCAGCTCGACCCTGGCCAGGTGGACGCCGAGGCAGTAGTGCAGCCCGCCGCCGAACGTCATCATGGCCGGGGGTCCGATCCGGTTGACGTCGAACCGGTCGGGATCGTCGTAGACCTGCGGATCGCGGTTGGCCGCGGCGAAGTTCACCGACACATGAGTGCCTCCAGGGAAGGTGAGTCCGGCGAGTTCGACATCTTCGGTAGTAGTTCGGACACTGCTCAGCGCGATGGGGGTGTGGCGCAGCAGTTCGTCGACGAAAAGTGGTGCCAGATCAGGATTCTGGGCCAGGATCAGCCACTGGTCGGGGTAGTCGCACAGCACCTGTACCGCGGCCGCGAGCTGGTTGCGGGTGGTGTCGGTGCCGGCCAGCAGGACACCTCCGGCCAGCATCTGCAGCTCGGAGTGGGTCAGCCGGTCTCCGTCGACCTCTGCCCGGATCAGGTCGGAGAGCAGATCGTCGGTGAGGGTGGAGCTTCGGCGCGCCACCATGGCATCGACGTAATCGTCGAGCTGCAGCCAGGCTGCCTCGACCGCGTCGGCGTGGTCGCCGAGGTTCCAGCTGAACATTTTGAAGATGTCGTCGGCCCATCGGGAGAACAGATGCCAGTCCTGGCGCGGCGCGCCCAGCAGTGCGCAGATCACCGGGATCGGGTACTGCATGGCGATGTCGGTCACTACGTCGCACCGCCCCTCCGACAGATATGGGTCGGTGAGCTCGGTGACGATGTCGATGCAGGTCTGCCGCAGCTTCTCGGCGTTTCGGGGCGCGAACGCCTTGGCGACCAGCCGGCGAAGCCGAGTGTGCGATTCGGCGTCGATGCCCAGCAGGCTGCTGTTGGCCCGGTCCCACAGTGGGCCCGAGGTGATTCCCTGGGCGGCCAGGAACATGCCTCTTGGCACTTCGAAGCGCGGATCGCGCAGCACGGCGCGCACGAGGTCGTAGGTCAGTAGTTCGGGGCCGTGAGGGCCCATCGCGATCGGGGCTCGGGCGCGGGCCGCGGCGATCAGCCGGTGAACTTCTTCCGGGTCGGACTCGCGTTCGTAGTCGAGTGTGGGAAGGACGGCGTCGGTTACCAGGGTCATGACAGCCTCCGCGTGTTCGGGCCAGAACCTGTTGATGTCGATGCTGGTCCGTGTGTCGCCTCGGGTCGTGAGTAGCGCGCTACCTCAGTTGTGCGTGTCGCGACTACCTGGCCCGGTACCGTCGCTCGGGGCGGCCGGCACCGTATTGCAGCCGCAGTTCGAGGGCGCCGGTGCTCAGGTAGTGCTCCAGGTATCGGCGCGCGCTGACCCGTGAAATACCCACCAGCTCAGCACATTCGGCGGCAGATACCTCGCCCGCGCCGCGGACCGCATCCATGACCAGCCGGCCGGTTTCGGCTCCGAGCCCCTTCGGCAGGACAGCGACCGGGCCACCGAAGAGGGCGTCGATGGTCGACTGATCCGCACCGCCCTCGGCCGCCAGCGCCTCGGCCCGCGCGGCGAAGGCCACCAGCTTCGCTTGCAGCTGGTCGAACTCGAACGGTTTGACCAGGTAGTCTGCGGCCCCGCCGTCCAACGCGCCGCGTACCGTGTCGAGTTCGCGGGCGGCGGTGACCATGATGACGCCGACGCGGTTGGCCTCGGCGCGCAAGCGTCGGAGTACCTCCAACCCGGTCATGTCCGGAAGGTAGACGTCGAGCAGGATCAGGTCGGGGCGGAGTTCGGCGGCCGCCGCGAGCGCCTCGGTTCCGTTGCGCGCCACCGACACCGTGCGGTAGCCCTCGACGCGGTCGACGAAGCGGCGATGTATCTCAGCCACCATGAAGTCGTCGTCGACCACCAATACGTCACGCATGGAGCCGCACCACGAACAGGGCGCCGCCACCGGGCGCGTCGGTGACTTCGACCTCGCCGCCGTGCTGGGCGGTCACCAGGCGCACCAGCGCCAACCCGATGCCTCGGCCCCCGGGCACCTGAGCCTTGGAGGTGACGCCGCGGGAGAAGATGGATTCCCGAAGATGTTCGGGCACACCGGGTCCCGAGTCGGAGACGGTCAGAAGCAGCCCGGCCGTGTCATCGATACGGACGCTCACCCGGGCGGCAGCCGAGCCGACCGACACGTCGACGGCGTTGTCGATCAGGTTGCCCAGCAATGTGATCACGTCGGTGGCCAGGGCCGGGTCGAGTGCACCGAGATGGCTGTCGTCGGTCAGGTCGAGAGTAACCCCGCTCTCGGCGGCCAGCGACGTCTTGGCGATCAGCAGCGCCGCCACGGCAGGATCGGAAACATGTTGGGTGACAGCCTCGTTGATCTCGGCACGGCGTCGGGTCAAGGTGCCCACGAAGCTGCGCACCGCTTCGAATTCATCGAGCTGTACCAGCCCCGAGATGGTGTGGAGCTGGTTGGAGAACTCGTGGGTCTGGGCCCGCAGGGTATCGGTGACGCTGCGGTGCGAGGACAGTTGTGCCTGTAGTGCGGCCAGCTCGGTACTGTCACGCATGGTGGTCACCGTACCGATGCGCTGGCCCTGACTGCGGGCGGCGCGGCGGTTGAGCGCCAGCACCCGGGTCCGGGTGGTGATCACCACGTCGGAGTCGTCGGCGCGAGTTCCCCCACCGGACAACAGGAATGTGACCACCGCGGGTTCCAGGCCGACCTCGTCGGCCCGGCAGCCCACGGCGTCCGCGCCGATGCCGAGTAGGTCGGACGCGCTGTCGTTGATCACCGTGATGATTCCCTCGTTGTTCACCGCCACCACGCCTTCCCTGATGCTGTGCAGCAGGGCTTCCCGGTGATCGGCCAGGCTGGCCAGCTCGGCGATGTCCAGACCGCGGGTGTGGCGGTTGATCCGACGCGACAACAGCCACGATGCGAGCATGCCGAGTGCCGCGCCCATTCCGAGGTAGATCAGCAGCCGCTCACCGGCGCCGCCCAACAACTCCCACGTCGACGGGTACGGCTCGCTGACCGAGACGATCGCCAGCACCGCGCCGTCGGCGGCGAGGATGGGGACCTGGCCCACCAGGCGATGGGTGCCGTCGACGTCGGTGTCGCCGGACCAGGCGCGGCCCTCGTCGGCCCGGGTGGCGCTCAGGTCGAGGCGTTGTCCCACCCGCGCGGGATCGGACGACACGCGCACATTGCCGGCCGGATCGGCGATCTCCGCCAGCTCAGCGCCCGACAGGGCCACCGCGCGATCGACCTCGGGCGCGAGCACTTGGGCGGCGAACGGGTCGTCGTACCGGTCCCGGACGATCGGTGTGGACGCCATGTTCTCGGCGACCGCGATCATCCGCTGCCCCCGTACATCCCGGAACTCCCTGGTGGACTGCGCCACCGACACCGCCGCTACCGCGATCAGCACCACCGCGACCACGAGCAGCTGGAACACCAGGAAGCGCCCGGCCAGGCTGCCGCCCGGCAACAACCGCGTCCGTGCCGAGGGTGGTGAACGCCCGACCGATGAACTCAATGACCAAAACTTCCTTTGCGTCCGAATGGGTGACCTGCATCACGTCAGGGGTCCAGTATTGCTGAACATGAGGTTTCGACGTCTAGGTGCCGCGCTGATGGTGGCCGTGGTCGCACTGATGCTGGTGACGGCGTGCGGTGTCACCCGCGGCGACCAATCCCGCGGTCTGCATCGGCTGCGCATGATGGTGCCCAACAGTCCCGGCGGCGGCTACGACCTGACGGCGCGCACCGCGGTGAAGATCATGGAAGACACCGACATCACCGGGCGCGTCGAGGTCTTCAACGTCATCGGGGCCGGCGGCACCGTGGCGATGGCCCGGTTGATGAACGAGAAGGGCAACGACGACCTCATGATGATGATGGGGCTGGGCGTGGTGGGGGCCGTCTACACCAACGGCTCCTCGGCCCGGGCATCGGACGCCACCGCACTGGCCAAGATGGTCGAGGAGCAGGAAGGCATTCTGGTGCCGGGGGATTCGCCGTTCCGCACCATCGGCGATCTGGTCGCGGCGTGGAAGTCCGATCCGGCCAAGGTCACGATCGGTGGAGGATCGTCACCGGGTGGGCCCGATCACCTGTTCCCGATGGAAACCGCACGCGCGGTCGGATTGGACCCGCGCAAGGTCAACTACATCACCTACGACGGCGGCGGTGATCTGTTGACGGCCCTGCTGGGCAAGAAAATCGCGGCGGGCACCACGGGCCTCGGTGAATTCGTCGACCAGATCGAGGCCGGGCAGGTCCGGGTGCTGGCGGTGTCGGGTGCCAAGCGGGTCGAGGGGATCGATGCGCCCACCCTGACCGAGGCCGGTATCGACCTCACGTTCACCAACTGGCGCGGAATACTGGCGCCGCCAGGCATTTCCGGCGAGGCCAGGGATGCGATGGTGCAGGCCCTGACCGACCTGCACGGCACCCAGCAGTGGCGCGACGCCCTGGTCAAGAACGGCTGGAGTGACGCGTTCAGCACCGGTGCGGCCTTCGAACAGTTCCTGCGCGATCAGGATCAACGCGTCTCGACGACGCTGAACGAATTGGGGTTGTTGTGAAGGTCGACAAGGCCCAGTATCTGGTCTGCGTGGTCCTGGTGGCCGTCGGCGGATTCCTGATCTATGACGCGCTCACGTTGACGAGTGGGTTCGCCAAGGTCGACCCGGTTGGGCCGCGGGCGTTTCCACTGACGATCGGCATCGTCCTGGTGGCGCTCGCGCTGGTCCTGGCGTTCGCGATCCCGCGTGGTTCGGTCGGCGAGGCCGACGCGGGTGAGGACGTCGACCCGAACATGCCGGGGGACTGGCGCACGGTGGGGCTGCTGGTCGGACTGTTCGTGCTGGTGATCGTCCTGGTCAAACCGTTGGGGTGGGCCATCACCGGCGCCCTGCTGTTCGCCGGGGCGGCAACGATTCTCGGCAATCGCCATTACTTCCGAAACCTCGCGATCGGCGCGGTGCTGTCGGTGGCGAGCTTCTACGCGTTCTACTCCGGGCTCGGAATCCCGTTGCCCGCAGGCATTCTGGACGGGATTCTGTAAATGAACAACTTCGAATGGTTGCTTCAGGGGTTCGCCGAGGCCGCGACCCCGATGAACCTGCTGTACGCGGTGATCGGAGTGCTACTGGGCACCGCGGTCGGCGTGCTACCGGGTATCGGCCCGGCGATGACGGTGGCGCTGCTGCTGCCCGTGACCTACAACGTCAGCCCGAGCGCCGCGTTCATCATGTTCGCCGGGATCTTCTACGGCGGCATGTACGGCGGTTCGACCACCTCGATCCTGCTGAATACCCCGGGGGAGTCCTCGTCGGTGATCACCGCGATCGAAGGCAACAAGATGGCCAAGGCCGGCCGGGCCGCGCAGGCGCTGGCCACCGCCGCGATCGGTTCCTTCGTCGCAGGCGCGATCGGCACCGCGCTGCTGGCCGCGTTCGCGCCACCGATCTCGCGGTTCGCCGTGACCCTCGGCGCGCCCTCCTACCTGGCGATCATGCTGTTCGCCCTGGTCGCGGTGACCGCCGTGCTGGGCTCGTCCAAGCTGCGCGGCGCGATCTCACTGTTCCTCGGACTGGCGATCGGCGTCGTCGGCATCGACTTCCTCACCGGGCAGCCACGGGCCACCTTCGGCCTGCCCCAGCTGTCCGACGGTATCGACATCGTCGTGATCGCGGTGGCGATCTTCGCGCTCGGCGAGGCGCTGTGGGTGGCGGCACACCTGCGCCGGCGGCCGGCGGACGTGATCCCGGTGGGACGGCCGTGGATGAGCCGGCAGGATTTCGCCCGGTCGTGGAAGCCGTGGCTGCGTGGCACCGCCTACGGGTTCCCGTTCGGTGCGCTGCCGGCCGGTGGCGCCGAGCTGCCGACGTTCCTGTCCTACATCACCGAAAAGCGCCTCTCGAAGCATCCCGAGGAGTTCGGGAAGGGCGCGATCGAGGGTGTGGCCGGCCCAGAGGCCGCCAACAACGCCTCGGCGGCGGGCACCCTGGTGCCGATGCTGTCGCTTGGCCTGCCCACCAATGCCACTGCGGCGGTGATGCTGACCGCGTTCGTTTCCTACGGAATCCAGCCGGGCCCAACGCTTTTCGAGAAGGAACCGCTGCTGATCTGGACGCTGATCGCCAGCCTGTTCATCGGCAACTTCCTGCTGCTGGTGCTCAACCTGCCGCTCGCGCCGCTGTGGGCCAAGCTGCTGCGCACCCCGCGGCCGTACCTGTACGCCGGCATCCTGTTCTTCGCCACGCTGGGGGCGCTCGCGGTCAACGTGCAACCGCTGGACCTGGCCCTGCTCCTGGTGTTCGGGCTGTTGGGTTTGATGATGCGCCGATTCGGATTGCCGGTGCTGCCGTTGATCATCGGCGTGATCCTCGGCCCGCGCATCGAACGTCAACTGCGCCAGAGCCTGCAACTCGGCGGCGGTGACTGGACGAGCCTGTTCACCGAACCCGTTGCGATCGTCACCTACGTCCTGATGGCGATCCTGTTGTTGATGCCGTTGATACTCAAGCTGATGCACCGCAGTGAGGAGACGCTGTTGATCGTCGAGGATGATGCGGATCAGCAGGAGAAGGCGGGCCAACTATGATTGTGATCGGCTATACCGCAGACGCTTTCGGTATTGCGGCCATCGAGCACGGTATCGCCGAGGCCACCCTGCGCGGCACGAGCGTGCTGGTGATCAATGCCACCGCGGGTGAGGCCTATGTGGATTCCCGGTTCGCCCGCTCCGGCCAGGTCCACGATGTCGAGGAGTGGTTGCGGGAGAGTGGTGTGCCGTTCGAGTTGCGCCAGCCGGTGGGGGTCGACGCGGCCACCGAACTGCTCGACGCGATGGACGCGGACGACGCGGAGTTGTTGGTGATCGGTATCCGGCACCGCAGCCCGGTGGGCAAGTTGTTGCTGGGCAGTGTGTCGCAACAACTGCTGCTCGAATGCCCCAAACCGGTGCTGGCGGTCAAGCCTACCCATCACTAATGCGCTCTGACCTGGGATATTGCCCCTCACAGGGGGTGTCTCAGGGAGGTGAGCATCAGTTTTCGTGGCGATAACGTCGCCGGAAAGATCCGACAACACCCTCACCACACGATGGGGGCATGGCGGACGGCGCGGCCCCGGGTACGGTCCCGGACACGACTCAGCGGACGGCGTGTTCGTACTGTGGCGTGGGCTGCGGTATCGAGGTCACCACCAGGGTCGATGACGGTCGTACGGTGATCGCCCGGGTCAGCGGCGACAAGCTGCATCCCACCAATTTCGGCCGCCTGTGCACCAAGGGCGCCATGCACGCCGAGATGATGGCGGCCGCCGACGACCGACTCACATCCGCTTTGCTGCGGCCGACCCGGGACGACGAACTGCTGCCGATCCCGGTGGACGACGCGGTGGCCGAGGCGGGGCGTCGGTTGCGCGCCATCGTCGACGAGCACGGCCCGGATGCTGTCGCGCTCTACGTGTCCGGGCAGATGACGCTGGAGGCGCAGTATCTGGCCACCAAACTCGCCAAGGGTTTCCTGCGTACCGTGCACATCGAATCGAACTCGCGGCTGTGTATGGCCAGTGCAGGCACCGGCTTCAAACAGTCGCTCGGTGCCGACGGGCCGCCGGGCTCCTACACCGACTTCGACCGGGCCGACCTCTTCTTCGTCACCGGCGCGAACATGGCCGACTGCCATCCGATCCTGTTCCTGCGTATGGCCGACCGGCTCAAGGCCGGCGCCAAGCTCATCGTGGTGGACCCGCGCCGGACCGCGACAGCCGAACGTGCGGATCTGTTCCTGCAGATCAAACCGGGTACCGATCTGGCCCTGCTCAACGGCCTGCTGCACCTTCTGGTGCAGGGCGGTGACATCGACGAGGACTTCATCGCCGAACACACCACGGGCTGGGAGGCGATGCCGCAGTTCCTGGCGGACTATGCACCGGACCGCGTCGCCGAGATCACCGGGCTCGCCGAATCCGACATCCGCACCGCCGCGGCGATGATCGCCGAGGCCGGGGAGTGGATGAGCTGCTGGACCATGGGGCTCAACCAGAGCACGCACGGAACCTGGAACACCAACGCGATCTGCAACCTGCATCTGGCCACCGGGGCCATCTGCCGTCCCGGTAGCGGCCCCATGTCGTTGACCGGTCAGCCCAACGCCATGGGCGGCCGCGAAATGGGTTACATGGGGCCGGGTCTGCCCGGCCAGCGGTCGGTGCTCGCCGATGATGACCGTGCCTTCGTCGAGGCGCGGTGGAGCGTCGAACCCGGCACCATTCGCTCCGACGTGGGTCCGGGCACCATCGGCATGTTCGAGCAGATGGAGCAGGGCCGCATCAAGGCGTGCTGGATCATCTGCACGAATCCGGTTGCCAGCGTGGCCAACCGGAAGACCGTGATCAACGGCTTGGAGGCCGCGGAGCTGGTCCTCGTCCAAGATGCCTACGGGTCCACGGCGACCAACGACTACGCCGACATCGTGCTGCCCGCGGCGTTGTGGGCGGAATCCGAAGGCGTCATGGTCAATTCGGAGCGCAACCTGACCCTACTGTCCCCGTCGGTCGCCCCGCTCGGGCAGGCCCGGCCGGATTGGCAGCTGATCTGCCAGGTGGCTGCACAACTGGGCTTCGCCGAGCAGTTCGACTACCGGTCCGCCGAGGAGATCTTCGCCGAGCTCCGCGGGTTCGCCAATCCCAAGACCGGGTATGACCTTCGCGGCGCCGACTACGAGAGGCTGCGCCGGACGCCGCTGCAGTGGCCGGTCCCGCCCGTGGATGCCCCCGGCGGCGAGGACGACCGTCACCCCATCCGCTACCTCAACGACGGTGTGAGTCAGGACCTGTTCGCCGCCCCTGACGGTCACCGGCCCCGGCTGGCCTTCGCGACGCCGTCACGGCGGGCGGTGTTCCATGCCCGGCCGCACCTGGATCCCGCCGAGCTGCCCGATGACGACTATCCGATGGTGCTCAACACCGGTCGGCTGCAACATCAATGGCACACCATGACCAAGACGGGGAAGGTGGACAAGCTCAACAAGCTCAACCCCGCGCCGTTCGTCGAGATCCACCCGCTGGACGCGGTGGAGCTCGACATCGTCGAGGGCCAGCCGGTCGAGGTGACGTCCCGGCGCGGCCGCGCGGTGCTCCCCGCGGTTCTGTCGGACCGGGTGCGGCCGGGGAACTGCTTCGCGCCGTTCCACTGGAACGACGAACATGGCGAGTACCTGACCGTCAACGCCGTGACCAACGATGCCGTGGATCCGGATTCGTTGCAGCCGGAGTTCAAGGTGTCCGCGGTCAGCCTCCGTCCGGTGCGCTCGGTCGACGGCACTCCGGCGCTGCATCCGCTGGCCGCCGAGATGGGGTTGAGTGCGGCGCACAAGCCGACCCTGAGCCACGACGAAAAGGTCTATCTGGCTGGGTTTTTCACGGGCCTGCCGGACACACCCGCGGGCGTGCCGGTCCTCCCGCCGGCAGCGCCGCTCAGTGCCAGGGTCCGACTGTGGGTAGACGGCATACTGGCCGGACGATATTCGCGGGCCGGTCACGGGGAGTCGGGCGAGCGATCGGTGGCACATGGGCCGCTGGTGCTGTGGGCCTCGCAGACCGGCACCGCCGAGGAATACGCGGCCGCTGTGGCGGGCCGTATCGACGGTGCGACGTTGGTCAACATGGACGACGTGGCGCTGGCCGACCTGGCTGCCGCGCGCGACATCCTGATCGTCACCAGTACATTCGGTGACGGCGGGCCACCGGACAACGGTGCCGACTTCTGGCGTCGGCTGCAGGCCCCGGACGCCCCGCAGCTGCACGGATCGCGTTACGCGGTGCTCGGCATCGGTGACAAGTCCTACGACAATTTCTGCGGACACGCGAAATCTCTGGACCAGCGGCTGGCCGATCTGGGCGCCACCAAAGTGCTCGAGCGCGCCGACTGCGAGGCCTATGACGACGAGGCGCTGCGGCGCTGGGCCGATGCGGTCACCACGGCACTGGCCGGTGCGACGCCCGTCTCGGCGGTCATCGGCACCGGCAGCCGCACCGTCCTACCCACGGAGCCGGACGAATTCACCAGGGCCAAGCCGATTCTGGCGGTCCTGGCCCGCAACGATCTGCTCACCCCACCGACCGCGGCCAAAGAGGTGCGCCAGTTCGGTTTCGACATCTCCGAGTACGACGTGAGCTACGCGGTCGGTGATTCGTTGGGTGTCTACGCCAGTAACGATCCGGCGGTGGTGGATGCCTGGCTGGCGGCCACCGCGCTCGACCCGGACTCGGTGATCGAGGTCGACGGTGTCGAGCAGTCGCTGCGCGACGCCCTCATCTCGTCGTACGACGTCTGCCGGGTGACGCCGGACCTGTTGCGGTTCGTCGCGGACTCGTGCGCAGATCGGTCCGCGGCCAAGATCCTGCGTAATTCCGGTGAGCGGCGCAGCAATTGGCTGCGCAACCGCAACGGCCTCGACGTCGTGACGGAGTTCGCGGTGCGGGCCGATCCCGAGCAGTGGCAGGAGGTGCTGGTCCGGCTGACACCGCGCAACTACTCGATCTCGTCGAGCCCGCTGATCAGTCCGCACGAGGTGCAGCTGACGGTCTCGACGGTGCGTTACCGCGGACCCGCCGGGGCGGCCAGGGGCGGGGTGTGCTCGACCTTCCTGGCCGACCGCGCCGCTGCCGCACCGGTGTTCCTGCAGCGCTCGCCGCATTTTCGCCCGCCCGAGGACGCGGGAACGCCGATGATCATGGTCGGCCCGGGCACCGGCGTGGCGCCCTTTCGGGGGTTTCTGCAGGAACGCCGGGCACTGGGCCACCGCGGGCGCAACTGGTTGTTCTTCGGCGATCAGCATCGCCACGAGAACTTCTACTACCGCGCCGAGTTGGAGGAGATGGCTGCTGATGGGTTCTTGAGCCGGCTGGATCTGGCATTCTCCCGCGATCAGGCCGACCGGGTGTACGTGCAGCACAAGATGTTGAAGCGAGGGGCCGAGGTGTGGCGCTGGCTCGATGACGGCGCCCACATCTATGTCTGTGGTGACGCCACCCGGATGGCCAAGGATGTGGACGCCGCGCTGACCACGATCCTGCGGACCCACGGCGGGATGTCCGAGGACGCCGCCCGCGACTACAAGCGAGACCTGGTGGCCCAGAAGCGGTACGTGCGTGACGTCTACTGAGCTCGGTTATTGACCCAAGTCGTTCCAGACGATCTTGGCCAGCTCGTCGCGGTCGGCCACCCCGAGCTTGATGCAGGCTCGGTAGATGTGGCCTTCCACCGTGCGGACCGAGACGGTCAGCCGTTCGGCGATGTCCCGGTTCGACAATCCCTGGGCCACCAGTCCGGCCACCTCGCGTTCGCGCGCGGTGACCGGCAGCGGGCGGGCGGCCGATCGGATCGCCGGGGTGGCCGCCCCGCCGCACCGGGACGCCAATTGCAGTGCGTGCGCGGCAGATTCGGTGCTGTTGCGGCGATGTCCGGCTTTGTCGTGCAGCGGCACGGCCTGGGCGGCGGCGTCCGCCGCGGACAGCAGCAGGCCGGCCTCCTCGAACGCGGCGGCCGCCTTGTCCAGTGCGACCGGGTCGGCGGCCGCCACCGCCGCCGCGTGGCGGGCGAACAGGGCGGGCAGGGGCCCGTCCACACGGTCGACCAGGTCCTGCAGCCGCCTGGTCACGCTGCGATCGCCGAAGCGTGCCGCGGTGTGCAGGGCCTCCGCCTCGACCGCGTACTGACCGGAGGAATGCGCCGCGTCCGCGGCCGCCCGGGCCAGATCGATCGCCGAACGGTGGCCCCCCTTGGCCGCGGCCACCCAGGCCTTGGCGATCATCCGGAGCGGCTCGTGCAGCGCCATGAATTCGCCCGAGTGCTCCTTGGCGTCCTCGAGCACCCGCTCGGCATCGGCCGGGTTGCCGACAGCGGCGTAGGCACGGACCAGTAGCAGCCTGCCGGGCAGCTGCCAGGGCAGGGAACTCTCGGCGTTGAGTGCGGCCAGGGCTTGTTCGATCGCCAGGATGGCATCGCGGAACCGGCCGCTGTGGGTGGCGGCGACGCCGTCCATGATCTTGGCGATCGCCCAGCCGGCGAACTGGCCGGCCGAGGAGAACTCGGCGTACTCCGTGGCGCGCTGCTGGGCGAGCTCCAATCGGCCGGTGTAGGCAAGGGCCAGCACCTCGCCGTAGAACACCATGATCCGGACCATGCCGTCGGCGGTCTTGCGTTCGGCGCGGCACCGCGATGCGATGGGCAGGAAGTCGTCGCCGCGGCCGATCAACGGCATCGAAAGGCCGGCCGCGAATGCCGCGAAATCCACGGCCTGCCGGGGCGCCTCGGGGTTTGCCAGCACCCGTTCGGCGATCTCGAGTCCCTCGGGGATCTTGTTCCGGTGCACGGCCATCCCCGCGCCGGTCGCATCGATGATCAGCCTCAGGATGGGGTGGGTGACCCGCTCCTGAAGGAGGGCGAGCACCTGATCTGCCCGCGTCACGTCGCCCATGGACCAGAACAGGTTGGACAGCCGCGGAATACCCCACTGCACGAGTTCCATCTCGTTGAGGTCGGCGGGGGAGAACTGCTCGAGGATGGCGTCGGCCTGCACCGGATGGCCCTGCCACAACAGTGCGCGCGACAGGAGGGCAGCCGCACCGAGGCCGCCGCCATGGGCGAAGGCCGCGCGGGCCAGCTTCTCCCCGAGCGGGAGGTTCGACAGGAACACCGCGTCCTTGGCAGCGGTGATCAGCAATTCGATGTCGGTTCCCTGATCGCTCTCGATGGCCAACTCGGCCAACTTGATTCGGCTGGCCGGTGTGTCGAGGTTGCGTTCGTGCAGGATCTTGGCGATCCGGCCGCGCAGCTTGCGGGCCGACGCGGTGCCGACCCGGCGGCGGACCACCTCGCCGAACAGCGGGTGGCTGAAGCGGGCATTGATCTGGCCGTCGTCGGCGACGATACGGATCAGGCCGCGCATCTCGGCGGCATCGACGGCCTCCTCCCCGGCGAGTTCGGCCAGTGCGTCGATGTCGAGTGGTTCGCACAGTGCCAGCAGCTTCAACGCGTGCAGGACTTCCTCGCCGGCGTGTGCCAGCCGCTCGTCGAGCAACTCGACGAGCCCGGAAGGGATGACGGTGGGGCCACGGAACTGCCACACACCGTTGACGTTGGTCAGCGTGCCCGCGTCGACCGCGCCCTCGACCATGTTCCGCAAGAACAGCGGGTTTCCGCCGGAGGTTTCCCACATCACGTCGGCGCTGAGCCCTTCCAGCGTTCCGCCGAGGACGGTTTCGATGAGGGCGATGCTCTGCTGCTTGGTGAACGGGCTGAGTTCGAAGCGCTGCAGGTACCCGTCCTTCCACAGCGAGGTGACGGCGTCGGGTACCGGTTCGCCGCTGCGCACGGTGGCGACCACATGGCCCGACCGCTCGACCGCGATCTGGTGCAACAGCGTCGCTGAGAGCTGGTCCAGCAAATGCGCGTCGTCGATTCCGACGATCGTGTCACCGTCAGCCACAAGGGATTCGCGGGCCGATCCGATGAGGGCGATGGGGTCTCGCGATCCCGACGATGACACCCAGTGGGCGAACGCGCCGAGCGGGATGCTGCGCGACGACTCGGTGCAGGCGGTCCAGTGCACCTTCCGGCTCAACGATGCGGTGACGGTGCGCGCCAACGTGGTCTTTCCGACTCCGGCAGCTCCGACGAGGACGACTCCGCAGCTGTCCGTCCCGCTGAGGGCGGCCCGAATGGCCTCGTGCTCGGCGGGCCGGTCCAAAAGCTGCCACTGACCAGGCATGAAACCTGAGTCTAGGGGCAGTGGGCCCGGAACGCTGCCGAACAAGGGGTCGACGGCGCGGTGTCTGTCGGCGGTCGCGGCGAATGTTCTTCCCATTGCAAGTATTTCCTGTTCGCTGGCGTCAGTCCGGAAGCTCGGAGATGTCGGCGGGCTCGTGCCGGTCGATGTGGTTCATCTTGTGCCGGAAGTCGCTCGAGGCCTCGTACACCTTGAGTTTGAGCCGGTTGATGGAGCCCAGCGGCCGGTGCGCCTCCAGACCGCGCCATGAGTTGAAGGACAACACGTCGTCGCCATACGCGCGGCGCAGTGCGCTGTACGGATTCTGCTCGGGGAACACCACCTTGGCCACGGGCAGGTACGGGGAGTTCCACGGGCGTGTGGCGTCCTCGATCGGCATCTCCTTCGGGTCGAGGCACAGCTGCACGCTGAATGTGTACTCCGCAGAGTGCTTTTCGAAGAAAGCCATGATCAGATCGCGGTGTTCGTCCTGGCCGGGATTGCGCGGCAGGGACTGATCGGCAAGCGCCTTCACCTCTGGCGAGGTCGGTTCATACTTGAAGCGGGCCACATAGTCGCCGTAGCGAATCGGGGCTGAGGAGTAGAACGTCTCGCCCAGAATGGGACGGTTGGGGGCGGCGAAGACGGCTAGATTCTCCGGTATCGGCAGGCCGATCTTCTTCAGCGCGCCGAGCACTTCGCTGCCTACCCACAGCGCGTTGTCGGACAGCCGGGCCAGCAGGGTGGCGCTCAGCATCCCCAGCGTGCGGTAGGCGTGCGCGTCGGCGAACAGAAATTCCTCGTGTGTGACCAGGACGAAGTCCTGCGTGACATTCTCCTCGTCGGCCATGGCCCGCTCGCCGTGCACCCCGATGGCCTTGATGCCGAGTCCGCGGACGCCGCGGTTCTTGTCGCTGCGCAGCACCCCCGAGGTGGTCGAGATACGGGCGATCACCGGGTAGGTGCGTGCCTCGGCGAATATGCCCTGGGAGAGCACATCGGGCAGGTCCGGGTTGACGATGAGCTCACCGCGCAAGATGGCGTGGCTCTTGGCATGTGCGTCGCGCAGTCCGTGCTTGAACTTCTTGTAGGCGCGCTCGTTGTTCTTGTGCAGGGACTCGACGATCTTCTCGATGTCCTTCGCCTCGCCGGGCTTGGGCTGCTCGAGACCTGGACTGTACGGAACTGGATTGAGACTCTCCGCTATACGACGAACGTCGGCGGCGGCCATGGCTTCGGTCATACGGATGCCTTTCTGGTGGGGGAGACAGAGGTCCAGGGAGCGAAGGGATTGGAAACCCCGGCCAGGGCCGGGGAAAGTTCGGGAAAGTGGCGCAATAACACCGAGCGCATGTCGTTGTCCCGCACCCAGTTCATGCCGGCTGCGGTGTACGTCTCCGCACGGAAGTCAGTGGTGAAGAAGCGGTCGCTCTCCAGCCGACGGGTGGCCATGAGGATGAACACGCGGAATGCGGTGTCGCTGAAGCCGAATCCGGGTGGCTTGGGCTCGGCGTAGAGACCGATCATCAGGTCGACGAGGTCCACATCGTCGTCGTAGACCTCGCGAAGCTCGGCGGCCAGCGCCGTCTCACCGGTCAGCTGCTCGAAGGTCTTCACGGGTTTGAGCCGGAACAACTCGCGGAACTCGTTGTAGCGCGGCACACCTCGCTCCCGGGACCGGATCAGGTCGATCGTGGCCAGATCCATCGGGGTGCCGTCGACGCGATGCATGTGCTGCAGATGCCGGGGGAAGTTGTGCAGCGACAACGCCCCCGGATGGGCGCGACCGAAGGAGTAGAGCAGGTCGGCCATCGGATGTTCGGACAGCCGGGACCGCACGTTGAGTACCGACAACTCGGGAAGCTCGTGCTGTGCGACGACGTGGTCGTCGGCCAGCGAACGGAACGTGAACTCGTCGGGGATCAGCGGATGCATCCGGTACACCGCGACGAACTCTTCGGTCAACGAGTACGGCACACCGTGATGGGTGGTGGGTGAGCCGGGGATGCCGTGCAGCAGCGGGCTGGTGCTGATCCGGCCGATGCGCTGCCGGAGCCGAGGTCCCAACCGCTCGCCGAGGAGCCCGAACCAGTTGACGCGCATGGCGGTCACCGTCGTCGGGTGGGCGATGATGGCCGGTGTCCAGTCCACGGTGTGGATCTTGGCCATCAGTGCGGAATTGACCAGGCGGGCCTTGTCATAGAGCTGTTGGCCGGTCAGATAGGGATAGGCCGCGGCCAGTCGGTCGCAGATGGCGTTGTGCTCGCGCATGAACAGTGAGTGCAGCAGCGCCAGGCCGACCCAGAAGTTTCCCGCGGTACCGGTCAGGTCGGCGGTCGCCTCGACCTCGGGCGGGGGCAGGCCCACATCGTCGATGCGCAGCTTGCCGTGCTCCGGGGCGCGCAGTGCCCTGGCGAATGCCGGTGTGGTTCCGTAGATCTGGGAGGCGTCCCACCAGTGCGACTCCTGCGTGACGAAGGTCGGCGGTCCGGCGGGACTGGGTCGCGGATCGGGCGGCGTGCGTTCGACCCGCATCGGCCGCTCGGGCCATGGGTCGTCGTCGGCCAGCGGCACCACCCAGGGCTGAGTGGGGACCGAGCCGTGGGCGAACCAGTCGTGCACCTCGAACTGAATCCACGCCGCGGCGAGCAGGTTGAGCGTGGTGGCGGGCTGAAACGTGTCGCGGGTCAGCAGGGTCCGGCTGATCAGCCGCGGGTTCGGGTCGAGCAGTTTCTGGGCGGACTCCGGATAGGAGTGTTCGGGTGGGACGTTGCGGCCGAACCGGCACCCCACCGCACCCATCGTCGGATCGGCGAGATCGTTGTAGGACCCGTCGCGGGTGCGGGCGCTCAGATAGTTCCCGGGATCTACGGGCCCCGTAGGCGGGTTCGGAGCAGGTTCGGCGGCATACAGATTCGACGTCCGAAGCTGGTGCCGCAGTCCGATCAGCACCGCCAGGCCGATGATCTTGGGCAGGCGGGCCCAGCCGACCGACTGGTCGAGGCACTGAGCCAGCCGGGCCGCGAGGGCGACCGTCACCGACCGGGACCGGGACCAGACCGCGGCGATGGTCTGCGGGGCCTGCCGCGCCGACGTCACCATCGTGTCCTCCGTGGCCGGTGGAGCGATCCGTGCACAACCGGATCGCGGTGTGCGATTGACACACAGGTCGATTGTTGAGCACGGCGGTGGAAAAGACATGAGTAGTTCGCTACTCGAACCCGTGCGGCGGACAAGTCCGGCCGCGCGGTGTCAGCGCTCAGTCACTGCTTTCCGCACCGGTCAGGCCCGATCGAATACAGGTAGCGGGCCACTCGTGTGGCCATGCCCCGGTCGGCCCTACGTTCGCCGGTATCACCGATCACGCCCGGAACCGAAGGAGGGACGACGATGACATTCATACCGTGCACGATCAAGGGGTTGCCTGCCGAGAAAGTGGTCGCCTCCGCGGAGGCGGCCGTCGAGGTCAATCCGGCGAATGCGCCGAACATCACGGGGCTGTCCCCGGACGACATGCCGTCGCGGGAGCACCTGGCGATCATGACCAACAAGCGCTGGAACGCCGGTGGTGTCCGGCTCACCGTCGGTTTCCTCGACTCCCCGCCGGCGGATCTGCAGAGCCGGATCCTGGCCCACATGAACGCCTGGGGAGCCTGGGCCAACGTCCGGTTCGTGGCCTCCAACGTCGACCCCCAGGTGCGGATCGCGCGGGTTGCCGACGACGGCTACTGGTCGTACCTCGGTACCGACATCCTGCTCGCCGGGGCGAATGAACCGACCATGAACCTCGAGGGCTTCACGATGAACACGCCCGAGTCGGAGTTTCACCGGGTGGTGCGGCACGAAACGGGCCACACCCTCGGCTTCCCGCATGAGCACCGGCGCAAGGCGATTGTCGACCGGATCGACCGGGAAAAGGCCATCACGTTCTTCATGGCGACGCAGGGGTGGTCGCGCGAGGAGGTGATCGAGCAGGTCCTGACCCCGTTCGACGTCTCGGCGCTGACGGCCACCAACGAGACCGACGAGAACTCGATCATGTGTTACGACCTGCCGGGGTCGATCATGACGGATGGGATCGCTGTGCCGGGCGGAACCGACATCGACAACCTGGACGCTCAGTTCGCGGCCAGCCTGTACCCCGGCCCGGTCTCACCGAGTTCGGTGTGGCCGAACGGCAAGTTGTACTTCTTCAACGGATCGCAGTATGCGCGGTTCGACGACGCGGCCGGAAAGACCGACCCCGGATACCCGCTGCCGATCGCCGGATTCTGGTCCGGGTTCCCGGCCGACTTCGCCGACGGCGTCGACGCCGACGTGTTGTGGACCAACGGCAAGGCGTACTTCTTCAAGGGCAGCCGGTACCTCCGGTTCGATCTTCCGACCGACAAGGTGGATCCGGGCTATCCGATGGACATCTCGGCGAGCTGGCCGGGGGTCTGGCCGGACGGGTTCGACGCGGTCGTGGTGTGGCCGAACAGCAAGGCGTACTTCTTCAAGGGCTCGGAGTACCTGCGCTATGACATCGCCACCGATCAGGTCGATGCGGGCTATCCCAAGCCGATCAAGGGCAACTGGGCGCCCAACCTGCCCGTCGAATATGAAAGCGGCATCGATCACGTGGTGATCAGGAACAACCGCAAGGCCTATTTCTTCAAGGGGTCGCAGTACATCCGGTACGACATCGCGACGTCGCGGGTGGACAACGGCTACCCGAAGCAGGTGGCCGGCAACTGGCCGGGACTGTGGGCCGACGGGGTCGGCCGGCCGGACTAGCGGGCGCCGGATGAACGTGACGACGGGCACCGTGAATACGCAGGTGCCCTTCACCACTCGGGCGCTCATGCTCGATCCGGCTGGGCTGAACCGGCGCCTGCGAGAACTGGACTGCATCGGTGACCTGACCCGCCGGCAGCCGAAAACCGTTGCCGCCGTGGCGCACCGATCTCAGATCGGGGTACACAACCACTACGTGGACGGGATGCCCCGGCTCCTGCCCATGATGGTGGCTTGGGCGCGCGGCGCGCACGTGGCCGACGTCGACGGCAACGAGTACGTCGACCTCGACAACGGACGCGGGGCCAATATTCTCGGCCACGCACCCACGGTGGTGACCGACGCGCTGCGAACCGCTCTCGACGACGGCCTGTCGTTCGCGGCCGGGCACGAGACCGAGACCGCCCTGATGAGCCTGCTGCTGACCGCCCTGGGGTGGGCCGACGGCGGATTCTTCAGCAGCTCCGGCACCGAAGCCACCATGCACGCGCTCAAGCTGGCCCGCGCCCACACCCGGCGTCCGCTGATCGCGACGTTCGACCAGTGCTATCACGGCCACCACAACGACGTTCTGGCCGCGCGGCTGCCCGACGGGACGGTAACGCCGTCGATGCCAGGAATCCCCCCGTCGGTGGCTGCATCGACCGTGGTGTTGCCGTATGACCGACGTGCGTTCGACGTGATCGAGGCGCGGGCAGCCGAACTCGCGTGTGTCATCGTCGAGCCGATCCGCTCGAGCTGGCCGCTGTTGGACCGCGAGTTCCTGCTCGGATTACGTGAGGTGACATCGCAACACGGCGTCCTGCTGGTGTTCGACGAGGTGCTGACCGGTTTCCGGTTCCGGTTCGGCGGCGCCCTCGATGCCCAGGGTCTTACGCCCGACCTGGCCACCTTCGGCAAGATCATCGGCGGCGGTCTGCCGATCGGTGCCACCGTGGGGCGCGCCGACGTCATCGAGATGGGTGTCACCACCGGGGAACACCTCCGCGATATGCAGACTCGCACCCGGGTGCTGGGAACCTTCTGCGGCAACATCCTGTCCTGCACGGCAGGTCTGGCCCAGCTCGGCTATCTGCGGGAGCACGGTAGGGCCGTGTACGGGACCACCCGGGTAGCGGCCGACCGATTCGCCGGGCATCTGCAGCGCCTTCGCGAGGAGGCAGGCTTCTCGATTGCGGTACGGCGGTATGAGTCTCTGGTCCGTCCGCTGTTCGGCACCATGGATACCGAGGAATTCGTCGACCTGGTACACCCGCAGCGCCACGCACTGGCCGAATACCTGTGGACCTATTACCTGCGCGCGGCCGGGGTGCACCTTCCGGAGTTCCTGTACCCGTTGTTCACCGCCGCGCATGACACGGCGGTGATGGATGCGGTCTGCGACGCGATCACTGCCTCCGTTGTGCGCCTGCGACGCGACGGCCTGTTCTGAGCAGACGAAACCGCTGCCTCATAGGAGGTCACGGCGACGTAGCGCGCACAGGTAGCCGTGAACGAGATCGGGTGTCAGGTGGGGGATGGTGAGCTTGGCGCCCGTCGCCTGGAGGCCGTCGCGGAATCGCCGCGCCGGGAAGGCCGAACCCGCAATCGCTTCGGCGGGCTCGGCGAACGCGGCCATCAGCGGAAGCAGGCTGTGCCGCCGTTGCCGCGCCGGCAGCGCGCGCATGGCGGTCTCGAACCGGGCAGCCCACTCTTGGTGCGACTCGATGTGAGTGACCGGCTGCCCGGCCCCGGCCAGCCAGTCCACGACAACGTCGAGTGAGATGGCGTCGTCGTGGTCGTTGACCACGTTGTAGGTCGCGAATCCGCCGACCGGTTGGGGTCTGGAGGCCAGTTCCACGATCGCCGCGGCGACGAAGTCGACGGGCAGGCCGTCGTAGTGCGGGCGGCCGGCCGGCTGCCGGTAGAACGATCGCGGCGCGATCCCGGTGGCGGCCAGGCTCAGCATCAGCCGGGTGAACACGTCACCGACGTTGAGATAGTAACTGAATCGGCTGTGCGCCAGGATCATTCCCGGCCGGAACACCTGCACCGAGAGTCCGTGAGTGTCGTGCGCCCGGCGCAGCAATACCTCCCCGGCCCACTTGCTGATCACGTAGCCGTTCGCGGGTGCGGCGGTGCGGGTGCGGGCCGGACAGCTGACCCGGACATCGGCGTCCTCGGGGAGCGCTCGACCGTCGTCGGTGGTGCCTGCCGCTGCGGTGGAGACAAAGGCGAATCGCTTCGGCTTGCCGGTGAGCGCCAGCCGGATCAGCCCAGCGGTGCCCACGACGTTGGGGCCGAACAGTTCCGGGTAGGGCAGCAGGTGGTTGACCAGGGCCCCGGCATGCACGATCAGGTCGACTGTGGCGGCCAGCCGAGACCAGGTGGGGCCATCCAGACCGAGTTGCTCTCCGGTGAGATCACCGGCGAGCACCTCCAGGCGGGATTCCGTGGGCATGCCGAATTCGGCCCTGAGTCGGTGACGGGCGTCGGCGTTGTCGGCCCCGCGAATCAGGCAGATCACCCTGCCCCCGGTGGGCGCCAGCCGGCGCAGCCACTGCGTGCAGAGTGGTTGTCCGAGAAAGCCGTTGGCGCCGGTCAGCAGCACCGTCCCAGGTGGGCCGCCGTCCCGGGTCGCGCGCCGGTCGCCGTCGAAGGTGGATTGGCCGAAGAACCGGTCCAGCACCAGGTCGCGGGCGTGTGCCACCTCGGTGTCTCGGCCGTGAACGCCCGCGCAGGTGGGCCGGCCACTCGCGCCTCGCTGCTCCTCGATCAGCGAGGCGATCCCGGTCAGGCTGCGGGTGGGATCGATGACGGCGGCGGCAGGCACGGTGACATCGAAGATCTCGGACAGCATGGTCGCCAGGGTCAACGCCGCCAGGGAGTCGGCACCGGCGGCACTGAGGACGGCGTCGCCGTCGAGGAAGTCGATACCGAGTGTTGCGGTGGCGGCCCGCCGCACGGTGTCCAGTACCGGGCTGCTCGCGGCGCCGCGCCGAAGCGCGGCGAGTTCTGTCGCCTGGCGGTCGTCGATGGCGGCGTATGTCTTTTCGAGCTGATCGCGGTAGTGGGCGTTCAGCGCCGGGCGGGCCAACTTCGCGGTAGCGGTCAGCAGTCCATTGTCGACGCTGAACGGCGCGGGCTCGATCACGATGTCGCGGGGGACCTCGTAGGGGCGTAATCCGTTGTCGCGGGCGAGCGTCTGCAACGATCCGAGTATCGCGGCCTTGCCGACAGCGGGTTGTCCGGGAATATCCTCGGGTACGACGACGGCCAGGACGAACGCGTGGCGGCTGCTGCCGTATACGAAGATCTGCCGGACGTACGGACTGGCCACGAACACCGATTCCAGGTGGGAGAGCGCGACGAACTCACCCTGGGAGAGCTTGACCACATTGCTGCGGCGGTCCACGAAAGTCAGGTGATCCGGCGCGATCTCGGCCATGATGTCGCCGGTGTGGTAATAGCCCTCGGCGTCGAAGGCCGTGTCCGTGGCGTCCTCGCGCTGGTAGTACCCGGGGCTGAGAATCTCGGATTTCACCAGTAGTTCCCCGCGGGGATGCGGCCGGTCGGTGCTGAAGTACCCCAGTTCGGGGACGTCGATCAGCTTGTAGTCGAGCACCGGCGGTCGAACCACCCGGCCGTCGTTGAGTATGTTCCCGGTTTCGGTGGTGCCGTAGCCGATCGCGAGGTGGACGTGCAGACACGATTCGATGAAAGCGGCCAGCTCCGCTGACAGTGGCGCACTGCCGGAGGCAGCCAGCAGCAGTCGCCCGCCGAGCACCTTCTCCCGCAGGTCGGTCATCACCTGCTCGCGCACCGTTTCCGGATCGGAGCCCGGCGTCGAGTGTCGGCCGCATTCGCGTTGGTATCTGCGGTAGATCAGCTCGGACACGCGGGGGATCAGCGGCAACACCGTGGGGCGGACCAGGGCGATGTCGTCGAACAAGGTCGACAGGTCCGGTGCGCCGGCGAAGTACGCGGTGCCGCCACTGGCCAGCGTGGTGAGGACCAGCGCCTTCCCGCCATAATGGCTCATCGGCATGTAGTTGTAGGAAATCACCGGTATGGCAACGGAATTGCGCCAGGTATTGGCGACCATGCGTTCGGTGTACATCGCCGCCTTGGGCTGCCCGGTGCTTCCCGAGGTGTAGGACAGCCCGACGAGCCGGTCCGGGTCGGCGGGCGGCAACGGGGGTTGTGGCCATTGTGCGTCGGAGATCCGCAGGCCGCGTTCGATGAGCCCGTCGAGGCTTTCGATCAGCACCGGGTGCCCGGCCCCGGCCATCCGCAGGCGGGCGGGCCCGAAAGCGTCGGCTGCCCCCTCGATGTCGGGTTGATCGTCAAAGACGATGAGACGGCGCAGTCCCGGTACGGTGCACGCGGCCTCGACCGCGTCGGGCAGTTGATCGGCGCTGACGGCGAGTACCGACGCGCGAGTTTCGGCCAGCACCTGGGCCAGCCGGTCCGGCTGGGTACCGTACTGAACCGGGACCGTCACGGCGCCGGCCAGTGCACAGGCCAGGTCCAAGGTCACGTAGTCGGGGCCGGCGAAACCCGACGTACAGACGAAGTCGCCGGCGGCGACCGGAAAGCTTTGGTGGGTACGCCAATCCGTAGCGATCGCGTTGATCCGCTGCCAGAGATCGCGATAGCTGATCGCGCGTAGCGCTGACCCGGTGCACGAGCCGAGCGCCGGCCGGTCCGCGTAGCCGGCCATGACGACGGCGATGATGCCGGCCAGTCCGAGACTGTCCTGCCGGACCGCGGCGGACACCTCGGGCAGCGGAACGGCATCACGAAATTGCCGATCGGCGGCGTACAGTTCCGCCGCGCGCCCGGCCATTTCCGCCGTCAGGGCCGGGCGCACCGCGCGGCCGCATACGGGGCGAGGGTCGGGCATATCGCCACGCCGAACGGTGCCGACAGGGTGAAGGGTGCGGGATCGGCCGGATCGGGGCCGAACGGCCCGAATCGCGAGAACCGGGCGATCTTCGTGACACCGTCGTCGTCGAATTTCTGGTCCGGGCCCGGCGTCGTCCGCAGTTGGTACAGACTGCACCGGTCCACCGCGCCCTGCACCGGGAGGAATGGCCGATCCGGCGGTCGCTGGACATACCGGATCACCCGGGGCGGAAGCTGTTCGGTGGTCGGCCTGATCAACGCGGTGGGTCTGTCCCGCACGATCGGTGCCTGCTGCATGCTGAGCGAGAACGCCCGGATGCTGGGGGATTCGGTCATGGTGACTCCGTCTGTCAGAGATGGTCAACGGGGAGTGCGGCGCATCGGCGACATCGTGTCAGCCGATGCGCCGCAACAGGTTTCAGAGCAGGCCGCCCAGGATTCCGATTCCGGTGGTGGCGACTTGCTCCCACGGGAAGTCGAATGAGGCTCCGACACCCGCTTGGTTGGTGAATGCCGCGGCCCCTGCCGGCGTGCGATCGATCGGCGTAGCCTGGGGCGGCAGCATTTCATTTGCTGTACTCATGGATTTCTCCTTGCTTGTTGTGTGTTGAACTGACTGGAAAGCTGATCTGCTGGTTGATTGTCGATTCGCTCCTTTCAGGGGTGAACGCGGTCAGTACTTGATCCCCTTCGATGCGTAGCACATCGAACGAGCAAGGCCGGGAAGGTCTCCGCAGCTGACTGAAGCCCGCACCGAACCTGCCCCGATGCCTCCGCGGGCATCGTCGTCCAGACGTGCGATGCCGGGTCGCTGCGGGGGCAGCCCGCCCGCAGCGGCGCGGGAAGTAGGTGTTTTCATGTTTGCTAACCTCCTGAAATCAGATACTGATGGATGGGTGCCAGTTGCACCGGCCACGGGTCGCTGACGTCGACGGTGGCCTGATAGACCACCCGGGCCCGGCGCTCGTTCTCGGGCGAGAAGAAGGTGATCTTGACGTCCCAGCAGTCGCAGTCGAGCCGGCCGAACGGGCTCTTGACCGCGGTGATGCTCTCCAGCGAGTACAGACTGGTGACGTCGCCGTCCACCAACTCGCCGGCCAGCAGGCCCTTGGCCATCACGTCCGAGAAGATGAAGGCGTTGGTGGCCGTGTAATTGATCGCCCGATCCGCCGACGACGCGCCGAGGTTGCGCAGCTCGTAATACACCTTGTCGAGCATCTGGCGCAGTTTGAGTTCGGTGCGGGATTCGGCCTTGGACCGGTCGATACCGAGTTGAGTCGTCAGCTTGTCGAAGTCGATCGCGCCCAGCACCGCCTTGACGAGGTTGTTCTCGTTCCAGGTGTACAGCCCTCGGCGCTGCACCACGATCACCGGAAGACGTTGTCCGGCGAACGTCGTCACGGTGCGGTTGGTGAGGACACCGGGGAGCGATACCCGCGAGACGAAGTCGTCGTCCTCGGCCGGAAGCACCTGACAGCGCAGCGCATGGCGCAGCATCTCGTAGACGGCCTCGTGGTAGGTGACCTCGGCCTCGATCGCGTAGATCGGGGTGAGGTTCAGGTTCATCGTCCAGATGAGCTTGGTCGACTCCCACGGGTGCTTGTCGAGGTAGTTGGCCAGTTGGACCGCGTCGTACGGGTTCGGTTCGGTGACTATCGGTGTCTCGTCGGAGCTTTCGGCCATCGGCATGAGTTGGCGGAAGCCGTCGCGACGGGCTTCGGTGCCGAAGTCGAACCCGATATTGCCCAGTGCGAACACATTTGACACCGGCATCGGATGTGCCGACTGGGGTGGGGTTGGTGCCTCGTGCGCGGCCGGGGTTGTCGTGGTCTCCTGGGCTGCCGTGGTCCCGCATGAGCACGGGGCGCCGCCGCACGACGGCGCCACTCCCGTCGGAACCGCGACGACGTCGGGCGGTGCCGGGGGCGGTGCGGGGTGGAGGAGCCCGGGAT
>MSTD01000043.1:50966-51184 GCA_001942045.1 Mycolicibacterium porcinum | reverse complement strand
GCGGGAGAAGGTGCGTGAGCGTAGCCGGACCACCGAGGTCATGTTGTCCGGCGCGATCGTCCGCGCGGTCGAGGACAAAACGCTTGTGCTGTCCCATGATTCGCCGCCGTTGGCCAAGCGGCTCACGGAGTCGCGCAATGCCGACGTGATCCGCGACGCGTTGAAGGATGCGCTTGGCGTGGACTGGCAGATCCGGTGTGAGGTCGGCACGGCGGTGG
>MSTD01000043.1:0-50956 GCA_001942045.1 Mycolicibacterium porcinum | reverse complement strand
GCCGCAACGGGTGCCCACCCGGCCTGGCCGGGTCATTTCCGAGCCGGAACCCGAACCTGTTCCGGAGCCTCCGTCGTCCCCGGAGGAGGAAGAGGCAGAGATGCTTGCCGAGGCTTCGCAGAGCGAGGCCGGGCCGCGTCGTGACCCTGAAGAGGTCGCCCTGGAACTGCTCCAGAACGAGTTGGGTGCGCGAAAGATCGAGAGCTAGGGCGTCCACCACGGCCGCAGCGGCAGACCGCCGTCGTCGCCTCGGTCGTCGAGCTTGACCGCCAGAACCTGGTGCAGCTGAACCACATTCGTCTCGAAGCCCAGGCGTGACCCGGCCATGTACAGGCCCCACACCTTGGCGGTGGGCAGCCCGACCTCGGCGACCGCCTCGTCCCAGTGCTCGACGAGGTTGGCGCACCAGTCGCGCAGGGTCATCGCGTAGTGGTTGCGCAGGTTCTCCTCGTGCAAGACTTCCAGGCCGACGTCCTGCACCTCGGTGATGATGCGGCCCGAGCCGGTCAGCTCCCCGTCCGGGAACACATACCGGTCGATAAAGCCACCAGCAACCGCCGTCGACCTGTTGTCGTGACGGGTGATGCAGTGGTTCAGCAGGAGCGCGCCGGGACGCATCTTCGACTTCAGGAAACCGAAGTACGACGGGTAGTTGTGCACCCCGATGTGCTCGGTCAGGCCGATCGAGGACACCGCGTCGAAACCAGTCTCGGTGATGTCGCGGTAGTCGCCGTGACGCACCTCGGCCAGGTCGCCGAGACCCTCCTTAGCGATGGCCTCTCGCGCCCACCGCGCCTGCTCTGCCGACAGTGTCACTCCGAGTGCCTTGACACCGTGGCGGGCCGCGTAGCGCACCATGCCACCCCAGCCGCAGCCGACGTCGAGCAAGCGGTCGCCAGGTTGCAGTCGCAGCTTCTCGAACACCAGCCGGTACTTGTTGTCCTGCGCCTCTTCCAAACTCGCATCCGCGTCCGGATAGCATGCGCAGGTGTAGGTCATCGACGGCCCGAGCACCCATTCGTAGAAGGTGTTCGACACGTCGTAGTGATGGTGAATCGCCTCGGCGTCACGGGTCTTGCTGTGCCGCAGGCCTTCCATCATCCGGCGCCACCGGGGCAGGGCCTCTTGTGGGGGAGGCGCGATCGGCTTGAGGTGTTCGATGCCGATGGAGCGGACGATGTTGGCCAGCACCCGGGCCGGCGGGCGTTTGAACGCCATCTTCTCGGCCAGCGCGCACAGCAGCGGGTACGGGTCGCCGGGATGGACGCCGAGCGGTTCCAGGTCGCCGGAAACATAAGCCCGGGCCAGTCCCAGATCACCAGGGGCGGTGGCGAGATACGTAGTGCCGCGCGGGGTTTTGAGATCCAGGCCGAGCTTGGCGTTCTCGGGGCCGGCGCTGCTGCCGTCGTACGCGGTGAATTTCAATGGCTGCGAGCCCGAAGCGAAGATCTCCAGGATCTCGGCAAGCGTGAGCTTGTCGGTAGCGTGCGTCGAGTGTTCTTTGAAGGTGGTCATCGCTGCTCTCCGTTCATCGGCGCAAGACGGCTTTCGAATACAGGTCAAACAAGCGCGAATCGGGGTCGTAGGATTTCTTGACGGTCTTGTACGTCTCGCCGCCGTAGAGCTCGTCGAAATCCTCACGGGGATAGTAGGAATCGGAATACAGAGACTTGTGTCCGTCGAGTTCGCTGACCTTGGCCTCGATCAGCTTGTTGGTGTGACCCTCGACCGGGCCGACGGGCACCGACGACCAGAATCCGACGTTGACGTAGGTGTGGTTGGCGCGCAGGGGATACAGAGGCCAGCCCGTACCGTCGCGATCGCCTTCGCGTAACCGCAGCGGGCACAGCCAGATCGGCTCGATCGGGACGTTCTCCAGGAACCACGAGAGGAACTGTTCGCAGTTCTCCAAGGGCACCTCGATGTCCTGCACCACCCGCTCCCGGGGCGGGCGGCCGTTTCGGATCTCGATCCGGTCGGCGATGTTGAACCGCTGGTCGTAGCCGACCAGCTTCCAGTAGAAGCTGCTGCGGCGCAGCCGGCGTGGCCAGAACCGCCGGATCATGGGGTTCTGCGCACCGAAGGCCCGTGAACACCAGAACCAGTCGGTGTCCCATCGCCACAGGTAGTCGTAAATCGTCAGGCGGTCGTGCTTCTCGCCCTCCGCATGCTGGATCGACCGGTAGTAGATC
The DNA here is from genome assembly GCA_001942045.1 of Mycolicibacterium porcinum. Classification (GTDB taxonomy): domain Bacteria; phylum Actinomycetota; class Actinomycetes; order Mycobacteriales; family Mycobacteriaceae; genus Mycobacterium; species Mycobacterium porcinum_A. The sequence goes on along the minus strand of MSTD01000043.1, from coordinate 48,764 downwards.
TGCTGGCCGGTGTAGTCGCTGACCGGGCCCGGCGTCGTGGTCTTGAAACCGACGCACAGGTAGCTTTCGTCGGCGCTGAACACCACGCCGTCGAGGTAATCGACCGGTTCGCCATCGAGCCCTCCGGTCTCGATGATCCGATCCATCGCCGCCATGAGTTCGGTCAGCGAGTGAAAGCGCAGGTGACGCAACGCGACAAAGGGCATGACGGGCTCCAGCTCGATGCGGAGCCGGGTCGAATAACCCAGAGTGCCATAGGAATTGGGGAAGGCCCGAAAGAGGTCGGCATGCTGCTCAGGTGAGGCGGTGACGATTTCACCTGCCCCGGTGAGAATGTCCATCTCGAGCACCGATTCGTGCGGCAGACCGTTGCGGAACGAGGTCGACTCGATCCCGAGGCCGGTGACCGCACCGCCCAGCGTGATGGTCTTGAGTTGCGGCACCACCAGCGGTGCCAGCGCGTGCGGCAGTGTCGCGGCCACCAGATCCTCGTAGGTGCACATGCCCGCCACGTCGGCGGTGCGGGCTTCGGCGTCGACCGCGATCACACCGGTCAGACCCGACACGTCCAGACCCTTGACATCACTGCGATCTCGCGCACGGAAGAGGTTCGACGTGGGCTTGGCAAGCCGCACGGTCGAATTGGGCGGTATGGCGCGGTAACTGTCCAATAGGCGCTGCACGCCGAGGGCATGGACAGCTTGTGCGTCAGTCGTAACAACAGACACACATATACGCTAGTCGGAGGTTGCCACCGATGCGACCGCAGACACGAGCAACACGAGTAGAGGAGTTTCAGACATGGGACAGGTCAGTGCGGTCAGCACGGTTCTGATCAACGCCGAGCCGGCCGCTGTGTTCGCCGCGATCGCGGACTACCAGACCGTGCGCCCGAAGATCCTTTCCTCGCATTACCGCGATTACCAGGTGCTCGAGGGCGGTCAGGGTGCCGGCACCGTGGCCAGCTGGAAGCTGCAGGCCACCGAGTCCCGGGTCCGCGACATCAAGGCGTCCGTGGACGTGGCCGGCCACACGGTGATCGAGAAGGACGCCAACTCCAGCCTGGTGACCAACTGGACCGTCGCCCCGGCAGGCACCGGGTCCTCGGTCAACCTCAAGACCAGCTGGACCGGTGCCGGCGGGATCAAGGGCTTCTTCGAGAAGACGTTCGCGCCGCTGGGCCTGCGCAAGATCCAGGATGAGGTGCTGGCTAACCTGAAGAAAGAAGTCGAAAGTTAACGAGCCGGGGTACCGCCCTGGCTGCCCAGGTAGGCGGTGACGCCACGGACGATGGCCTCGGCATACTTCTGCCGGCCTTCCGGGCTCTTCATCAGTGACGAGTCGACCGGGTTCTTCATGTTGCCGCATTCGACGAGGATCGACGGGAACTGCGCCAGGTTGAGCCCGGCGATGTCCGAACGGGCGTCCAGCCCGCCCGAACCGATGTAGGTGGCGGGCGGGATGCCCGACGCGGACAGCTGGTCGCGCATGGTCTTGGCGAACTGCACCGACGGCCCGGCCTGCACGGTGTTCAGCGGCGGCGACGAATAGAGCACGTGGAAGCCGCGACCGTTGGCCGGGCCACCGTCGGCGTGGATGGACACGATGGCATTGGGTCGCAGGGCGTTGGCCATCGAGGCCCGCTCGTCGACGCAGGGGCCCAGCGCGTTGTCGTTGCCGCGTGACATCGCCGTTCGCACGCCCATCTGGTTCAGGAGGGCGCGGACCCGCAGCGTGGTGTCCCAGGTGAAGGTGTGTTCGGGGAAGCCGTCCTCGGTGGAGGTGCCGCTGGCCTGGCAGTCTTTGGTGCCGCCGCGGCCGGTGGGCACCTGGCGGCTGATCGACGCGTCGTTGGCGCCGTTGTGGCCGGGATCGAGGAAGACGATCATGCCGGCGACGTTCGGGGCGGCGGTGGCGTGGGGTGCGTCGACGACGGCGGGGACGGCAGCGGCGACGAATATGCTGCTGACGATTGCGGTGCCGACACGCACGCAGGCTGGGACTCGCACGGGCGCCACGCTAGCCCGCGCGCCGACTAGGCTGAAAGTCCGAATCGCCGCCGACAGGCGAGAGCAACCAAGTCGAGACCAAGACGCAATCAACACGGCAAGGGGACCACGCATGCAACCCGGAGGCACGCCCGACATGTCGGCGCTGCTGGCGCAGGCGCAGCAGGTACAACAGCAGCTCATGGAGGCCCAGGAAGCGCTGGCCAACTCCGAGGTTCACGGCCAGGCCGGCGGAGGGCTGGTGCAGGTGACGGTCAAGGGCAGCGGTGAGGTGATCGCCGTTGCGATCGACCCCAAGGTCGTCGACCCCGAGGACGTCGAGACCCTGCAGGACCTGATCGTCGGCGCCCTCGCCGATGCCTCCAACCAGGTCACCACGCTGGCGCAGAGTCGCCTTGGCCCGCTGGCCGGCGGACTGAGCGGGTTCGGACTTCCGGGGCTCTGAGTGTTTGAAGGCCCGGTACAGGATCTGATCGACGAGCTCGGCAAGCTCCCCGGGATCGGGCCCAAGAGTGCGCAGCGGATCGCGTTTCACCTACTGAGCGTCGAGCCGCCGGACATTGATCGGCTGACCGCGGTGTTGGGCCGCATCCGTGACGGCGTCACGTTCTGCGCGGTGTGCGGCAATGTGTCCGATGAGGAACGCTGCCGGATCTGTAAGGACCCGCGCCGTGACGCCTCGCTGGTGTGCGTGGTCGAGGAGCCCAAGGATGTCCAGGCCGTCGAGCGCACCCGTGAATTCCGGGGCCGGTACCACGTGCTGGGCGGCGCACTGGATCCGTTGTCGGGTATCGGGCCCGACCAGTTGCGCATCCGGGAACTGCTCAACCGCATCGGGGAGCGTGTCGATGGCGTCGACGTGGCCGAGGTGATCATCGCGACCGACCCGAACACGGAGGGTGAGGCCACCGCCACCTATCTGGTGCGGATGCTGCGCGACATCCCGGGCCTGACCGTCACCCGCATCGCCTCGGGCCTGCCGATGGGCGGTGACCTGGAGTTCGCCGACGAGCTCACGCTGGGCCGGGCGTTGGCCGGCCGCCGCGCCATGGCTTGATTTTTCGCCTTTTTCGCCGAAATGGCATTCCAGCAGGGCCTTACTCGTACTTTGCCTGCCGGAATGCCATTTCGGCGAGCTTGTCGTACCCGAGGGCAAGCATCCCCCCATGGGGGAGATATTCATCGGCGCCGAGGCGATAGCCGGCGGCCTCGTCACAAGGCATGAGCTGCAGCGCTGGTACCGGCCGATCTTTCGGAACGTCCATGTGCCCAAAGATCAATCGCTGTCGCTTCGAGATCGCACCACGGCGGCCTGGCTATGGACGCGTCGCGGCGGAATCGTGAGCGGGGTTGCAGCCTCGGCGCTGCACGGGGCGGAGTGGGTGGACGACGATGTCGCAATCGAGCTGATCTGGGACTACATCCGGTCGCCTCGGGGTGTGATCGTTCGGCACGAGCGTATCGCCGAGGACGAGATCACCTGCGTTGCAGGACTTCCGGTGACGACACCCGCGCGCACCGCCTTCGATCTCGGTCGTTTCCTGCCGCGGAAGAAGGCGATCGAACGCCTGGATGCTCTGATGCGCGCGTGCCCGTTCTCTACCGAGGACGTCCTGATGCTGGCAAAGCGCTATCGCGGCGCACGCGGGGTGGCCAAACTCAAAGCTGCGCTCCCGTTGGTCGACGGAGGCGCGGAGTCACCTCCGGAGTCTCGGCTGCGGCTGCTCTACATCGATGCCGGGCTGCCGCGGCCGACGACCCAGATCGCCATCGCCGACGAGTGGGGACGGGTGGTTCGCACAGTCGACATGGGCTGGGATGACTTTCAGGTCGCATCGGAGTACGACGGTGGCCAGCACCAGACAGACCGGGCCCAATACGTCAAGGATCTGCGAGTGTTGCCGAAGCTTGAGCAACTCGGTTGGGATGTCATGTGGGTCATCAAGGAAGACCGGGAGACCGACGTGGTCCAACGCGCCTATCGCGCATTGACCGCCCGTGGGTGGGACCCTAAACGCCGCGAAACCGCATTCCAGCAGCGAAAGTTCGAGTAGTGACCTGCTGGAATGCGGTTTCGGCGGAAGGCTGCGGATCAGTGGCTACCCGTTGTGGTCGCCACCGCGCTTGTGGCTGGACTTGCCGGCACTGCTCGCCGAGCTGTCCGCGCCACCGGCGGTGCTGGAGCTCTTTCCGGACTTGCCCGCCAACTGTTGCGCGGCCTTCTTGATGTTGTCGCGGATCTTCGTCGCCGGGCTCGCGGTCGCGCCGGGCTTCTTGATCGCGGTCTTGGTCGCGGTCTTGGGCGAGGGCGAGGGCGAGACCTTGGTCGCGTCGTCGTCCTGAGACGTCGCGGCGGTGGTATCCGCCGCGGTTTCTGTTTCGGAACCGGTTGTCGCACTGGTGGATTCGGCAGCCGTGTGATCCGACGCCTTGGCTGAATCGGTCTCGGCGGCGGGGACGCTGAGTGTCACGCTGCGAGCGGAGGCGCCGGTGCTGAGCGCGTTGACGGCAGAACTGCTCAGTTTGGCCGAGGTGGCCGTCGCGGACGAGGTGGCTGGTGCCAGCGGGTTCGGGTCGAGCACCCCCGCGATGGTCTTGGGCAGGTCGAGCAGAGACGCGATGGGCCCGCTGCCGAGGGCGCCCAGCGGGGACGACGGAGACAACAGCCCTGCGACGGGGATGATCCCCAGAATCGTGCCCTTGCCGTTGAGGAACGCGTCCGTGAGAGTCGCCGGTGCGTTGATGAGCGCACTTGCGGCGCCTTCTGTATCCCCCGCGTTGACGGCCTTGACGACTTCTTCGGCTGTTGCGGCCAGTCCGTTCACCACGGACAGGATCGGGAAGGCCGCCGGCAGCGCCACCGAGGTCACGACGTTCGGCACCTCTTTGATCACGTTCACGAAGTTCTGCGCCGTCGTGTTGACCGCGGACCAGGTGTTGTTGGTGACGTCGAGCAGGCCGAGGATCGCGGGAAGGAGACTCAACGTCAGGCCGTCTACGGCCGCGGTGATCTCGCCCTGCGATATCAGATCGGACGCCGCCTGCAAGGCGTCGGGCAGGCCCTGCAGCGTGGTCGCGAGGCTGTCGGCATAGGTCTGAAGAGTGTTTCCGACGACCGTCGCGTTGCCGATCTGATTGCTGATCACGGTCCGCAGGATCGGGAAGTCACTGGCCAGCAGTTGCTCTCCGAGCGACTGCAGGTTGGCGCTCGCGTTCGAGAGGGTTTGTGCCCAGGCATCGACGGGATTGGTCAGGGCGGACAGTGTCACCGCTGCGGACGACGTCGATACGGCGGGCAGTTGGATGTCGGTCGAAGTTGGCATGACCGGGCTGACGGCGATGACGCCCGCGCCGGCCAGGGCCACCCCGGCGGTGAGGTATGAGCGAACAGCGGTTTCCATCTTTTACTTCCTTTGCTTGCTCCAGCTGGGGGAGCTGATACTTACTTGAGAGTAATAAGAGATTGAACCCATATCTCCACTTCAAATCCATAGTTAGTCCACATAATGAGACGCTCGCAGTTGGATCTGATGGCGTGGAATATTTGCTCCGACCAGGGTGGCGGGCGTGGGTGAAAGCGCCTGCAGCAAACTGGATCCTGCCCTCGATTGCCGCGCGAACCGGGCGCCTGGTCGGGGTGGGGGCAAAGTGTCGGCCGCTGCCGTTAGTTAGCTCAGCTCTGGATTAAAGGTCTAGTTGCTGATCCATACTGGCCGGTAACTTCGGTCCGCTGTGATGCACGGCAGTTTGCGGGCCGGGATGTGATTGTCACGACTATCGGCCGCTGGACGGGTATGGGTCACGGCGCGGCCGATCTACCCGGCAATCATAGGTTTTACACAGGTGTTGATTTTGTCCGATTCGCGGACACGCCCTAAAGATCTGTCGTGATCCTGGGCCCGGCGCGGCACCCGTGACGAGCCAGTAACGTCGAGTCATGCCCGACCTACTCCAGATGGCGCCCTCGCTCTACCGTCTGCGCATCCCAGGTGGCCAGGCTCATCTGCTCAACTGCTATCTGTGGACCGAGTCTGACGGCGTGACGCTGATCGACACCGGCTGGCCGGACAGCGCCGATTTGATCGCCGACGCCCTCACCGAACTCGCCCTGCGGCGGATTCACGTCAAGCGCATCGTGCTCACGCACTTTCACGAGGACCACAGCGGTGCGGCTGCCGAGATCGCGGACTGGTCCGACGTGGAGGTCATAGCCGGTGCGGCCGACGCCGGGTACGTGCGCGGCGAGCCGGGTCCGATTCCGGTGCTGACTGACTCGGAGCGGACGCTGCGCCCGGATCTCGTGGAACCGCCGAACGGCCCGGCATGCCAGGTGGATCGGGTGGTCGGCGATGGCGACGTTATCGACTTCGCCGGCGGGGCAAGGGTGATCGGCGTGCCCGGCCATACCCCCGGCAGCATCGCCCTGTATCTCCCGGCGGCGGATGCCGTGCTCACCGGAGACACTGTCGCGGAGTTCAACGGTCAGGTGATCGCGGGTGTGTTCAACATCGACCGCTCACAGCTCATCGACTCGGTGTCCAGGATCGCCGCCACCGGGGCACAGATCGCCGGATTCGGCCACGGGGAGCCGATTCTCAGTGGTGCCGCCGCCAAGATCGCCGCGGCGGTCGACGTTTTCGCCTGACCGCTACGCCCGGCGCGGGGCGGACAACCGTTCCCGGCGCAGTAGATCGACCTCGGGCAGGTTCAACGGCGGCAGCTCACCGACGACCTGGGTCAGCAGGTGGTCGGCCAGCTCCGGATTGCGGGCCAGGCACGGCCCGTGCAGGTAGGTGGCCACCACGCTGCCCTGCACAGCCCCGTCGTAGCCGTCGCCCAAGCGGTTGCCCGCGCCTTTCGTGACCGCGGCCAGCGGCCTGGCGTCAGGCCCCAGAACCGTTCCGCCGCGGTGGTTTTCGAAACCGGTCAGCGGCTGGGTCAGCCCGTCGATCAAGGGCCTCGATGCAACCTCACCGATCGTGCGGGCCTCCTGCGGTGACGTCGTCACGTCGAGCAGTCCGACACCTTCCACTCGCTCCCCGGCCGAGGTCTCGTACCAGTGGCCGAGCACCTGGATCGCCGCGCAGATCGCGAGCACCGGTGCACCACGCGAAACCGCTTGCTGCAGACCGGGATACCGGATCAGGTGCTTGGTGGCCAGGCGTTGCGCGTAGTCCTCGGCGCCGCCGAGGGTATACAGATCCAGGGAGTCGGGCACCGGGTCGGCCAGCGTGATCTCCACGATCTCCGCGTCGATTCCGCGCAACCGCAACCGCTGCTGCAGTACCACGGCATTGCCGCTGTCGCCGTAGGTGCCCATCACGTCGGGCAGCACGAGCCCGATCTGCACAGCACTCATGAGATCCGCCGATTCAGTTGCAGGAAAGCCGTGTAGTTGGCGATCACCTCGACGTGCCCGGGCGGGCAGGAGTCGATCGCGGCGACGGTGTCGTGCACCAGGGAATGCTCGACGCCGGCGTACCCGAGCCGCACGGCCAGATCAGTCCCGCGCTCCCCGGCGGCGACGACCTGAGTGTCATCGAAATGTTCGAACCGGACGTCCCACAGCCAGGACAGGTCCTCGCCGTCGGGCACCTGCCCGTTGACCGAGATGACCACCCCGGCGCCGTGCTTGTCCACCATCGACAGGGCTTCCTGCCAGCCGGCCGGGTTCTTGGCCAGCAGAATGCGCGCGGTGTGCGAGCCGATCTGCACGGTGCGGTACCGACCGGCCACCTCGTCGACGCCCGATACCGCAGCGACGGCGGCCTGCGGCGAGGCGCCCAGCGCCACGGCCGCGGCGACCGCCTGGGTGGCGTTGCCGCGGTTGACGGCGCCCGGTAGGGCCAGCGCCATCGGCAGCGTGAGGCCGTCCGGACCGTAGATGTGGGTGTCGTCGAACCACCACTGCGGGCTGGGACGTTTGAAGTCGCTCCCGGTGGAGTGCCAGTCGCGGCCGTTGCGCTCGATGATCTCGCCGGACCGCGGGCAGCTGACCGAGTCGCCCGACCAGCTGCCGCCGGCAGCCACCCACACCACGTTGGGGCTGTCGTAGGCGGCCGAGGTCATCAGAACGTCGTCGCAGTTGGCCACGATCACCGCGTCGGGATGGCGAGCCAGACCGGCGCGCAGGGTGCGCTCGATGTGGTTGATCTCACCGACCCGGTCCAGCTGGTCGCGGGACAGATTCAGCAGCACGATCACCGACGGGTTCACCGCATCGCTGACGTGCGGGACGTGCATCTCGTCGACTTCCAGGGCCGCCAACGTGGCATCGCGCGCTGAGGCCAGTGCCGCCACCAGGCCGGCGTCCATGTTGGCGCCCTCGGAGTTACTGGCCACCGGGCCGAGCGTGGCCAGGGCGGCCGCGGTCATCCTGGTGGTGGTCGACTTGCCGTTCGTGCCGGTCACGACGACGCTGCGACGGTCCTGGCCCAGTTGACGCAGGATCGAGCGGTCCAGCGTCATCGCCACCAGGCCGCCGATCATCGCGCCTGCGCCGCGTCCGGTGACCCGCGACGCCCAGCGCGCGGTTGATCCGGCGGCCAGTGCGGCACGCCCGCGAAGGGTCAGCATTCCGGCGATTTTAAGGGCACGACACGCAGCCGTGCCGCCCGAGGTTGTCGGGCTCGCGTGCCATCCTGGCGAATATGAGCAGCGCGTGGGGCAGGCCGGCATCCGAGCCGGGCACGGGCTGGGCCGTCGTCGACGTGGAGACCACCGGGTTCCGGCCCGGGCAGGCCCGCATCGTCAGCGTCGCCGCCCTCGCTGTCGGTGACGACGGCAATGTCGAGCGCAGTGTGTCCTCCCTGCTGAACCCGGGGGTCGATCCCGGGCCCACCCATGTGCATGGACTGACGGCCGAGATGCTGGATGGCCAGCCGACCTTCGGCGACGTCGTCGGTGAGGTGAGCGAGATCCTGCGAGGACGCACAATGGTCGCCCACAACGTGGGCTTCGATTACAGCTTCCTGGCCGCCGAGGCCGAGCTGGTCGGCGCTGAGCTTCCGATCGACAGCGTCATGTGCACCGTGGAGCTGGCCCGCCGGCTGGCGCTGGGCACCGAGAACCTGCGCCTCGAGACACTGGCCGCGCACTGGGGCGTGAGCCAGATGAAGCCCCACGACGCCCTCGACGACGCGTTGGTGCTCGCACAGATCCTCAAACCCACCCTGGCCCGGGCCCGCGACCGCAAGGTGTGGTTGCCGCTGCGAGAGGTGGGTCGACGGCGCTGGCCCAACGGCCACATCACTCATGAAGAGCTGCGGCCGTTGAAGGTCCTGGCCTCGCGGCTGCCGTGCGAGTACGCCAACCCTGGCATCTACGTGCCGGGGCGGCCGCTCGTCCAGGGCATGCGGGTGGCGCTGTCGGCGGAGGTGGCCCGCACGCATGAGGAGCTGATCGAGCGCATCCTGCACGCCGGGCTGGCTTACACGGACCTGGTGGACCAGCAGACCTCGCTGGTCCTCTGCAACGAACCCGCGCCCGATCAGGGCAAGGGCTACCAGGCCGTGGAGTTGGGGGTGCCGCTCCTCGACGACGAGACGTTCATGGGCCTGCTGGCCCATGTCGTCGGCGGAGCGAACATCGAGGAGTTCGTCGACACCGCACCAGAAAGCGATCAGTACACGCTGTTTTAGCTGAGCGCCTTGGCCTTCAGCCCGTCGAACTCGGCCTGGCTGATCGTGCCGGCATCCAGCAGAGCCTTGGCGTCGGCGATCTCCTGAGCCGGGGACCGGCCCGCCGCCTCGCGGATGTAGTCGTCGGTCTCCTTCTTGGCCGCCAACGCCGCCGCCTGCGCCCGCTCCGACATGCCCTGACCGCGGGCGATCAGGTACACGACCGCGGTGAGCCACGGCAGCAGGATCAGGAAGATCACCCAGATGGCCTTCACCCAACCGGACGTCTTGTGATCACGCCAGAACAGGTCGGTGAGGATCTGGAACAGGACCAGCAGGTACGCGATCCAGGCGAAGATGATCAGGAAATGCCAGAGAAAATCCCACGTCGAACCCCAGTCCATGGACTGCTCCTTGTAGTTGACGAAGGCGCAGTGATCTACGCCAGCGTCAGCTAAGCACGTGCGGCGCGGTTGACGGCAGACACGACCGCGCGAAGTGACGCAGTTGTGATCGAAGTCGCGATGCCGACGCCCCAGACGGTCCTGCCGCCGATCGACGCCTCGACATAGGCCGCGGCCTGCGCCTCTTCACCGGAGGACATGGCGTGCTCGGAGTAGTCCAGCACGTTGATGTCGTAGCCGATGGCGCCCAGTGCATCGACGAACGCCGCCAGCGGGCCGTTGCCGGCACCCACGATCTCGCGTTCGATGCCGTCGATCTTGACGATCGCGGTGATGGTGTCGGTGCCACCGTCGATCTCGGAGGCCACCACCTTCTGACGCATGCGTTCCAGCGGGGTGATCGGGGCCAGGTACTCCTCGGAGAACGCGTCCCAGATCTCCTTGGGCGACACCTCGCCGCCCTCACCGTCGGTGATCTGCTGGATCGCCTGGCTGAACTCGATCTGCAGCCGGCGCGGCAGCGACAGGCCGTGGTCGGCCTTCATGATGTAGGCGACGCCGCCCTTGCCGGACTGCGAGTTGACCCGGATCACGGCCTCGTAGGTGCGGCCGACGTCCTTGGGGTCGATGGGCAGGTACGGCACCTGCCAGAGGATGTCGTCGACGTCGGAGTCGGCCTCGTCCGCCGAGATTTTCATGGCGTCCAGGCCCTTGTTGATGGCGTCCTGGTGGCTGCCGGAGAAGGCGGTGTAGACCAGGTCGCCGCCGTAGGGATGACGCTCGTGCACCGGCAGCTGGTTGCAGTACTCGACCGTGCGACGGATCTCGTCGATGTTGGAGAAGTCGATCTGCGGATCGACCCCGCGGCTGAACATGTTCAGGCCCAGGGTCACCAGGCAGACGTTGCCGGTGCGCTCACCGTTGCCGAACAGGCAGCCCTCGATCCGGTCGGCCCCGGCCTGGTAGCCCAATTCGGCTGCGGCGACGCCGGTTCCGCGGTCGTTGTGCGGGTGCAGGCTCAGGATGATCGAGTCGCGCGGGGCCAGGTGCCGGCTCATCCACTCGATCGAATCGGCGTAGACGTTCGGGGTGGCCATCTCGACGGTGGCGGGCAGGTTGACGATCAGCGGCCACTCCGGCGTGGGCTTGACGATGTCGGCCACCGCGTTGCACACCTCGACGGCGTACTCCAGTTCGGTGCCCGTGTAGGACTCGGGGGAGTACTCGAAGCGCCAGCGGGTCTGCGGGTACTTCTTGGCCTCCTCGACGCACATCGTGGCGCCGTCGGTGGCGATCTTCTTGACGGCGTCGCGGTCGGCCCGGAACACCACGCGGCGCTGCAGGATCGACGTCGAGTTGTAGAAGTGCACGATCGCCTGCGGGGCGCCGGCACAGGCCTCGAAGGTGCGCTCGATCAGCTCGGGCCGGCACTGGGTCAGCACCTGGATGGTCACGTCGTCCGGGATGGCGCCGTCCTCGATGATCTCGCGGACGAAGTCGTAGTCGGTCTGGCTGGCCGAGGGGAAGCCGACCTCGATCTCCTTGTAGCCCATCCGGACCAGCAGGTCGAACATGCGGCGCTTGCGCGCGGGGCTCATGGGATCGATCAGGGCCTGGTTGCCGTCACGCAGGTCGACGGCGCACCACATGGGCGCCTTGTCGATGACGCGGTCCGGCCAGGTGCGGTCGAACGGGACGCCGGTGCCGAACGCCGGGCTGCCGCCGGGAACTTCGTCTGCGAAGCTGCGATAGCGCGTGACCGGCATGGATGAGCCGCGTTGGGTGTTCCAGACGGGCTGTCCTGGGTTGGGGTCGCCGGCGGGCGTCTTGATCTCGCGCACCGAACTGAAGGCATCTACAGAGATGTCGGGGGTGGTCATGGTTTTGCTCCGGGAGTTTGAAGGGGACCCGACCGGCGCATCGCAAAAACCCGCGACGGGAAGCCGGTCTGATCAGACCCCGTCGCGGCGTCCGAGAAGGAGCACCCGCTGCACGCGCTCAACTGTACTCCGCGTCAATCCCAGGCCAAAACCAGCGGTTGACGTGCACTTCCTCCGATCGGGGGAACGCAGGTTCAGCAGGCGCATCGCCCAATCGCCGGACAGACCGGAAGTCGTCTGGATCGCATTCTTGTCTCAGCGGCCCAATCCAGGGCCAATGGAAACGAAAACCCAACTGAGACAGAAGGATTCACGATCATGACTAAGTTCACCAAGGCTCTGGCACTGCCCATCCTGTCCGCGGGCGTCTTCGGCGCCGTCGCGCTCGGCCTGGCCGGCACGGCCGCCGCGCAGGAGCCACACGGCTCGGGCAACCTCTACAGCCCCGACACCTACGCGACCCCGGCTCCCGGCATGAAGCCCGGCTGGCACAACCACCACGGCCCGCAGCGGATTCTCAGCGTGTACGAGTGAGCGGACGGGGAACGCCGGCATCCCGAGGATTGCGGTGCTTGGCGTCAGCGCGCCCCGCCGGAACGGCCGTTGCCAACTTTGACCTTGGGTGTGCCGGTGCTGTGCCGGGACCCGCTCGTCGTGCTCGTGTTGGTGGAGCCCTTGCGCGTCACCGACGACCCCGGTCGGGGTGCAGCGGAACCGGTGTCGCCGTCGTCGTTTCGTCGTACGGTCTTGTCCGGCTCGGCGGTGGCGTTCTCAGCCGACCCGGTGGCCGATGCGGCGGGGCCGTCGACCGCGCGAACAGGAACACTCCGCGGCCGCGGCGTGGTGAGCGGCGGCAGGTTCACCGGCGCCACCCCGGTGGCGTAGGCCTGCGCCCAGCCCAGCACGTTGGCCGCGTAGGCCATCGAGTGGTTGTAGCGCAGCACTGCGGCGGTCAGTTGCGACTGGTCGCGCAGGTGCGCAGCGTCGCTGCAGAGGTAGCGGGCCGCGGCCAGGGTGGCATCGAAGAGGTTGTGCGGATCGGCCTGCCCGTCGCCGTCGCCGTCCGCGCCGTGCAGCGCCCACGTGGTCGGCAGGAACTGCATGGGCCCCAGTGCGCGGGCGTAGGTCATGCCGCCGCCAAAGCTGCCGGCGACGATGATCTCGTTGCCCGGCAGTGAGCCGTCGAGGGCGGGGCCGTAGATCGGACTCACGGGGTTACCGTGTTCGTCCGCCGCGCCGCCGAACGCATGCGTGGACTCGACGTACCCGATCCCGGCGAGCAGGTTCCAGGGCACCCCGCAGTCGGGTTGGCTCTGCGTCATCTTGGCGTCCGCGTTCTGGTAGGCCGCCAATGCGATGGCAGGGATGTGCACCGCGCCCGGTGCCTGAACCTCCGGGGGCGGCGGTGGCCCTGTCGTAGCCGGTGCCGCCGTCGTTGGACGTGCCGACGCCGCCGCCGAGGCCTGGCTGCCGGGGTCGGGTAATGGCAGGACCGCGGCCACCGGCCGCACCCGGATCTCCTGGACCAGGCCGACGAGGCTGGGCGCGACGGCAACCGCGCTGGTCAACGCCATTCGAATGATCACGGCGAGGCATGTGGAGGCGTCGCGGACCGCTCGACGGGCACGGTGGCGCATGGAACAACAGTGACATCCGCGCCGCTGCCCGCCAACTTTCGACGCGGCTCACACCTGCGAATCGGGGAAGGCGATCACCGACAGGAACCGGATCGGCAGTTCGATCAGGTCGACGGGTCCGTGCGCGCCTTCCCCGTCGATCTGCAGCGAGTCACCCGGCTGCAACCGGTAGACCGAGCGGCTGTGGCTGTAGTCCATGACGCCCTCGAGCATGTAGATGAACTCGGTGCCGGGATGCTGGAACAGCGGGTACGTCTGGCTCTTCTCGGTCAGCGTGACGTGCAGGCATTCCAGCCGCTTGTGCTCGCCGCGCAGCGAGCTGAGCAGTTGATATTCGTGTCCCTGCTTGGTGCCGTTGCGCACGATCTCCGGACCGGTGCCTGCCTTGACGAAGGCCGCCGGCCGTTCGACGTCGGCCCCGCGGAACAGGCTGGTCACCGGAACGTCGAGGCCTTTGGCGAGCAGCGCGAGGGTGGACAGGCTGCATGAAGTCTGGGCGTTCTCGATCTTGGACAGCATCGCCTTGGAGATGCCCACCCGGGCGGCCATGTCGGCGACGGTGAGCCCATGCTGCTGGCGCAGTTGCCGGACGTTGCGCCCGATCGCCGCCTCGAACTCCAATTCCTCGACGGGCGCGTGCGGATCGCGATCGCGGGCTGTGCCGGCATTGCGGAGCAGGTCGCTCACTGCACTCCCGTCTATCGCATCTCCCCGGCACCGACGTACGGATACCGGCTTGTGAGCAAATTGTCCTCTGCGAACCGGGCGAGCCGGAAATCTGACTCGGGTATCCGCGGGTCGCGGCTGCGTCCCTCGGTGACCAGGTCGGCGACCAGCCTGCCGACCGCCGGCGCGATCTTGAAACCGTGCCCGCTGAATCCGGCCGCCACCAGCAGACCGTCGATTCCGGTCGCGGAGATCACCGGATTCCAGTCCGGGGTGACGTCGTAACAGCCGGCGTAGCTGCCGGTGATCGCCGCGTCGGGGAATCCGGGAAATCGAGTGCCGACCTTGTCGACGGTCAGGTCGATGAAGCCGTCGGTGGCCCGGTTCAGGTAGTTGTCCGGGTCGGCGAGTTCCAACTCGGCCAGATCGGAATTTCCGAACAGCAGCTCGCCGTTCGGCTCGGGCCGGATGTACTGCAGCGAGACCAGGTCGGAGAACACCGGTACGGGGCCGGTGTCCAACCCGGGTTTGATCGTCACGATCTGTTCCCGGTGCACCCGGATGGGGACGTCGACGCCGTGGGGCGCCAGGAACGGCCGGGTCCAGACGCCGGTGGCGACGACGACGGTGCCTGCCGAGACCCGGGTGCCGTCGGCCAGTTCGACGCCGGTGACCCGGTCGGCGTCGACGATCAACCCGGTCACGTTGGCGCCCTGCGTGATTCGTACCCCGGCGGCTCTGGCCGACACCGCGAAGGCCTGCGCGGTCTGGTACGCGTCGCCGTACCCGCCGCGAGCCTCCCAGCCGAACGCCGCGAACGGTTCCAGATCGGCCCACGGCCACAGCTCGGCCACCTCGCCGGCGTCGATCTCCTCGGTGTGCACCCCGACCTCGCGTTGGGCGGCCAGGCTCTTGCGCAGGTTGTCGACGTTGGGTGCCCCGACGCCGACGACATAACCGGTCTGCCGGAATCCGATATCGGCGCCGAAGTACTCCTCGGCGTTCTCGAACACCTCGAGGCCGACGGTGGCCATCGCGGCCAGTGAGCTGACCCCGTAGTGGCAGCGCACGATCCCGCTGGATTTCCCGGTCATCCCGGAGCCGACGGTATTGCGCTCCAGCACAGTCACATCGGTGAGGCCACGCTGACTCAACGCCCACGCCGCCGCCGCGCCTTCCAGTCCGCCGCCGACGATGACGACGTCTGCGGTGGCGCTCACTGGCCCGGAATCCAGTTCGTGCCGGCCAGCGGAACTCGGGCCATCGCGGCCGCCTCGATCGTGACCGCCACCAGATCCTCGGGCTCCAGGTGACATACGTGGGCCTTGCCGCAGGCCCGGGCGATGGTCTGGGCTTCCATGGTCAGCACCCGCAGATAGTTGGCCAGCCGACGGCCGCCCTCGATGGGATCGAACCGGGCCGCCAGCTCCGGGTCCTGGGTGGTGATGCCGGCCGGATCACGTCCGTCTTGGAAGTCGTCGTAGAAACCGGCTGCGCTGCCGAGCTTCTCGTACTCGGCGGCGTAGCGGGGATGGTTGTCGCCCAGGGCGATCAGCGCGGCGGTGCCGATCGCGACGGCATCGGCACCCAGCGCCAGGGCCTTGGCCACGTCGGCCCCGGTGCGGATGCCACCGGACACGATCAATTGCACCTGTCGGTGGACGCCCAGCTCCTGCAACGCCTGCACCGCTTGCGGCACCGCCGCGAGGGTCGGGATGCCCACGTGTTCGATGAACACCTCCTGGGTGGCCGCCGTGCCGCCCTGCATCCCGTCGACCACCACCACGTCGGCCCCGGCATGCACGGCCAGCTTCACGTCGTAGTAGGTGCGGGTGGCCCCGACCTTGACGTAGATCGGCTTCTCCCAGTCGGTGATCTCCCGCAGCTCGTTGATCTTGATGGTCAGATCGTCGGGGCCGGTCCAATCCGGATGGCGGCACGCGCTGCGCTGGTCGATGCCTTCGGGCAGCGTGCGCATCTGGGCCACCCGCGGAGAGATCTTCTGCCCCAACAGCATTCCACCGCCGCCGGGTTTGGCGCCCTGGCCGAGCACGACTTCGATGGCGTCGGCCTTGCGCAGGTCGTCGGGGTTCATCCCGTAGCGCGACGGCAGGTACTGGTACACGAGGTGCTTGCTCTGCCCGCGTTCCTCGGGGGTCATGCCGCCGTCGCCGGTGGTGGTCGACGTGCCCGCCTCGCTGGCCCCGCGGCCCAGGGCCTCCTTGGCCGGCCCGGACAGCGCACCGAAGCTCATGCCCGCGATGGTGACCGGAATATCCAGGTGCAGAGGATGTTTGGCGTGGCGGTCGCCCAGGATGACGTCGGTGCCGCAGCGCTCCCGGTAGCCCTCCAAGGGGTAGCGCGACATCGACGCACCGAGGAAGAGCAGGTCGTCGAAGTGCGGCAGGCGGCGTTTGGCGCCCCAACCGCGGATGTCGTAGATGCCGGTCTCGGCGGCCCGTTGGATGTCGGCGATCGTGGATCGATCGAAGGTGGCGGATTCGCGCATCAGTACTCGCTCGTGTTGTCGACGTGGAAGTGGTAGAGGTTTCGGGCCGAGCCGTAGCGGGTGTAGGCCACGGTCTCGTCGCTGAAGCCACTGGCGGACAACAACTCCGCGAGCTCGGCGTGGTGCTCGGGCCGCATAGGTTTGGCGACGCAGTCCGCTCCCAGCGAGGCCACCTCGCCGCGCACGTAGATGCGGGCCTCGTAGATCGAGTCGCCCAGCGCCTCCCCGGCGTCGCCGCGCACCACGAGCCGGCCGGCCTGCGCCATGAACGCACTCATGTGGCCGATGTTGCCGCCCACCACGATGTCCACCCCCTTCATCGAGATGCCGCAGCGCGCAGCGGCGTCGCCCTCGATGACCAGCAGGCCGCCGTGCGCGGTGGCCCCCGCCGACTGAGAGGCGTTCCCGGTGACGCGCACCGTGCCGCTCATCATGTTCTCGGCCACCCCGGTCCCGGCGTTGCCGTTGATGGTGACCTCGGCGAGCTGGTTCATCCCGGCGGCGTAGTAGCCGACGTGGCCTTCGACCGTTACCCGTATGGGGGCGTTGAGGCCGACGGCCACGTTGTGCGCGCCGTCGGGGTGGGCGATGACGTACTCGCCTTCGACATCGGCCTGATGCAGTGCGGCGTTGACCTCGCGCAAAGGCGTTGTGCGCAGGTCATATCCGATCAACGTGTCCATGCGTAGACCACCTCCGGTTCCGGTTCCCAAATTCGTGCCTGCTCGACCCCGGGTAGCCCGGACAGGGCCCGGTACTCGCTGGCCATGGCCACCCAGTCGGCGGTTTCGGCGATCACCGCGGGCTTGCAGGCGATGGCGTCGCGGACCACCGCGAACGAGTCGTGATCGGAGACCAGCAGTGTGTAGAAGCCATCGAAGGTGGCACAGAGCTCCTTCAAAGCGGTCGCCACGTCGCGGCCGGTGGCCAGCTGCTCGGCGACGAACCGGGCGCCCACCTCGGTGTCGTTCTCGCTGTCGAACACCACCCCGGCCCGGCGCAGTTCACGGCGGATGGTGGCGTGGTTGGCGAAAGATCCGTTGTGTACCAGGCATTGTCCGGGACCGACGGTGTAGGGGTGGCAGCCCGACGGCGTCACCGCCGATTCGGTGGCCATCCGGGTATGCCCGACGCCCTGCCAGCCCTGTGCCTTGGACAGGCCCCATGCCTCGGTGAGCGCGCGGGGATGGCCGACTCCCTTGAGCACCGCCAGATCGGGGCCGAAGCCGGAGATCAACGCGGTCGGGTAGGCAGCGCGCACCAGGGCCAGCAGTTTCTCGGACTCCATGTCTGCCGACAGCAGATACGTCGAATCGACCTGCACCACATCGACATCCGGGCCCAGATCGGGCTTCTCGGAAACATCGGTGACCGAGACGCAGCCCTGCCCGTACGGCGACCATTCGGGATCCCCGTAGACTGCGATGCCTGCCGAGTCGGCGCCGCGGTCCGACATCTCGCCCAGCATGGCGGCGAGCAGTTCACCGAGGCGCGGATACAGCTCGGGTGTGCGTAGGTGTAGTCCCACGATCCCGCACATACGTTGTCTCCCTTCTAGAAGGCTGTCAGGTAGTGGTCGATCTCCCACGGCGTGACGGTGCCGTGGTAGGCGAAGAACTCCTCGCGTTTGACGTCGGCGAAGTAGGAGGCGACGCCCTCGCCCGCGACGTCGAGCACGCCGGTGACGATCGGGTCGGTCTCCAGGGATTCGACCGCGTGCAGCAGCGTGGGCGGCAGTGCCGCCGGTCCCTGGGCGCCCACCGCGCCCGGGTCGAGGCTGCGTTTGACGCCGTCGAGCCCGGCGCCCAGGGCCGCGGCGATCGCCAGATACGGGTTGGCCGAGCCGTCGCCGCCGCGCAACTCGATGCGCTGGCTGTCGGGCACCCGGATGTAGTGGGTGCGGTCGTTGCCGCCGTAGCTGGGCTTGCGGGGCGCCCATGACGCGCCCGATGCGGTCGAGGTGGCCCCGGTCCGCTTGTAGGAGTTGACGGTTGGGGCGACGACGGACTGCAGCGCGCAGGCGTGGTCGAGGATGCCACCGATGAACGCGTAGGCAGTCTCGGACAGGCCGAGGCCCCGCTCGTCTGTTTCGGCCGGGAATACCGGGGTTCCGGCGCTGGTCAGTGACAGGTGCAGATGCAGGCCGCTGCCGGTGCGGTCGCTGAACGGCTTGGGCATGAAGGTGGCCACCATGTCGCGCTCGGCGGCGATCATCGACAGCAGGTAGCGCAACGTGATCACCCGGTCGGCCGTGGTCAGGGCGTCGGAGAACTCGAAGTTCTGCTCGAACTGGCCGTTGCCGTCCTCGTGATCGTTGGCGTAGTTGGACCAGCCGAGGGTGTTCATCGCCGTCGAGATCGCGGTCAGGTGCTCGTACATCCGGGTGACGCCGCGCGCGTCGTAACAGGGCTGGGCGGCGGTGTCGGCCGCGTCGGCGGTGGCGAGGACACCGTCGGCGTTGCGCCGCAACAGAAAGTACTCGACCTCGGCGCCCACCCAGGGTTCGAATCCGGCGTCGGCGGCGCGCTGGATCAGGGCCTTCAGGATCACCCGCGGTGCGTACGGCCACGGTGCGCCCCCAACATGGGGGTCGCAGTGCACCAGGGCCAGGCCCTCCTTGATGAACGGGATCGGGGTGAACGAGGCCGGATCGGGGATCGCGATCAGGTCGGGGTCTTTGGGTTCCTGGCCCATGGCGCCGACGGCGTAGCCGGCGAAGCCGACGCCCTCGGTGGCCAGGAGTCCGACGGATTCGACGGGAACCAGTTTGGCGCAGGGCTTTCCGCGCAGGTCCACGAACAACGCGAGGATGAACTTGGTGCCGGATTGTTCGGCGAGGGTGGCGAGATCGGAGGGCATAGCACCAGCACTTTCGTCTCTTGTTGAGAATCAAAGTATCACGGTAGGAAACTTCGGCAAGTCGAGAAAACCCCGGTGACCGGCTGCCGTGGGAGCGGTCCACGGCAGCCGGGCCGGGGAAACATGGTTCAGATCAGGCGAATTCGAGCTCGTAGGCCGAATCGCGGTGGAATGCGGTGTCGATACCCTTCTCCTCTTCCTCGGCGGAGATCCGGATGCCGATGGTCTTCTTGAGCACGTACGCGATGGCGAATGCGACCGCGAAGGAGTAGACGGCCACCGCACCCGCGGCGATCGCCTGCTTCCACAGTTGGTCGAGGCCGCCGCCGTAGAACAGGCCGCTGACCTTGCTCGGCATGGCCTCGCTGGCCAGGAAGCCGATCAGCAGGGTGCCGATCACGCCGCCGACCAGGTGGACGCCCACCACGTCCAGCGAGTCGTCGTAACCGAGCTTCTCCTTGAGGCCGACGGCCAGGATGCAGACCGCGCCGGCGATGGCACCCAGGATGATGGCACCGACGGGAGTGACCGCGCCGCAGGCCGGGGTGATGGCGACCAGGCCCGCGATGGCACCGGACGCGGCGCCCACGCCGGTGACGTGGCCGGTCTTGAGCTTCTCGACCGCGATCCAGGCCAGGGTGGCCGCGCAGGTGGCGACGAACGTGGTCACCATGACGATGGCCGCGGAATTGCCTGCGGCCAGGGCGGATCCACCGTTGAAGGCGTACCAGCCGGCCCACAGCATGCCGGCACCCAGCAGTGTCAGCGGGACGTTGTGCGGCTTGCGCAGCTGGCCGAACATGGCCGACTTGCCGAGCACAATGGCCACCGCCAGGGCTGCGGCGCCGGCGTTGATGTGCACCGCGGTGCCGCCGGCGAAGTCGATGGCGTGCAGCTTGTTGGCGATCCAGCCGCCCACGGAGTCGTCCGAGAACGTCTTGTCAAAGGCGAAAACCCAGTGTGCGACCGGGAAGTACACGAGGACCGCCCAGACGCCGGCGAAGATCATCCAGGCGCCGAACTTCATGCGGTCGGCGACCGCGCCTGAGATCAGTGCCACGGTGATGGCCGCGAACAGCGCCTGGAAGAGGGAGAACAAGCTGACGGGCAGGCCGTTGACCGAGGTCATGGGCTCGACCAGATTCTTCATGCCGGCGAACTCGGTGATGCTGCCGAGCAGTCCGAGGTCGCCGTAGGACGTCCCGAACGCCATCGAGAATCCGAACAGCACCCACAGCACGCCCACCAGGGCGACGGCGCCGAACGTCATCATCATCATGTTGGTCGAGCTCTTGACCGAGACCATGCCGCCGTAGAACAGGGCAAGTCCCGGGATCATCAGCGTGAGGCCGATGATGCAACACAGCATGAACGCCGTGGTTCCTGTATCCATCAACATCTCCTGGGGGTGGCGGCCCGGACGGGCCGATCACCGGCAGTAGATGATGTTTCTGTTACGTGGACCGACGCGTTGTGTTGCGGTGCCGTTAACGTCGCCGAGCGGGCGGTGAGGACCTCGTAACCCGAGCTTTATGTGTTGAAACGCCAGGGAAATCCGTATACCGCACCGTATACAGCCATGGATACAGCGCCATCCGCCCTCGGCGAGGAATACGAGAACGAGCCCGTCCCGGTGTCCGCCCGCAAATCGCTTTTCGCAGTGTCGGCGGTGTGGGTCGGGTTCCCGATGATCATGACCTCGGCCGTGTTCGCCGGCATCGTGGTCTACAACCTCGGCTTCGCCACTGGGATGGCGGCGATCCTCGTCGGCGACCTGATCCTGATGGGCTATGTCGGCACGCTCAGTTACCTGGCCGGGCGCTCCGGCAAGAACTTCGCGCTCACCGCCGCGGACACCTTCGGCACCAAGGGTTTCCGCATCGTCTCGGCATTCCTGTCGGCGCTGGTGATCGGCTGGTTCGCGTTCCAGACCGGCATGGTGGGTTCGACGCTCAACCTGTCGATGGGCTGGAGCGCGCCGTGGATCACCTTGCTGGCCGGCGTGTTGTTCGTGGCGCTGACCTTCGTCGGGATCCGGGCGATCTCGTGGATCGGGGTGGTGGCCTCGGTGCTGTTCATCCCGCTCGGGGTGGTCGCCGTGGTGCTGGCCGCAGGAAGTGCCGGGCTCGGATCGGCCCTCAGCTATGGCGGCGGAGCCGGTGCGAGCGCGTTCAGCTTCGGCGTCGCCGTGACGATGGTGTTCGCATGCTTCGCCGATTCGGGCACCATGACAGCCGATTTCACGCGGTGGGCCCGCAACGGCAAGGAAGGTGCGCTGGCGGCGTTCGCCGCCTTCCCGGTCGCCTACTTCATCGCTCAGCTGGCCGGCGCGCTCGTGGTCGCACTCGGTGCCGCTGCCGCGCCGGGGACTGCCGGCGGTGATTTCTTGCATGTCCTGGTCAGCGCCGGGGGAGTCCTGGTGCCGCTGGCGATCGTGTTCGTCTTCGTCAACCTGGGCAGCGTGTGTGCGCACTGCCTCTACAACGGGGCGGTCGGATTCGGCAATATCACCGGAAAGACCATGCGCCAGTTGACGATCGTGCTCGGCGTCGTCGGTACCGTTGCCGCCGTCGCCGGCATCTGGTCGTACTTCGCGACCTGGTTGAACATCCTCGGCGTGCTGGTGCCCCCGATCGGCATCGTATTGATCCTCGACCAACTGGTGTTCGCGCACCGGCGGGTCACCGCGGTACTGGCCTGGAAACCGTTCGCCGCGTGGGCAATCGGGGCCGGCGGAGCGCTGCTGACCCACTTCTACGCACCTCAGCTGTCCGACGCGGTGGTGGCGATGGTGGTGGCCGGCCTGGCCTTCACCGCGCTGACGTACCTGCCGGCGCGCGCGTCGCAACCCGTCCTGGCGGGAGAAACGGCATGACCGTCACCATCGACGCCAACCCGTATGTCTGGCCCTACGACGGTGACGTACCCGCCGGCCGCACCGCGTTGATCAACATCGACTGGCAGGTCGACTTCTGCGGCAAGGGCGGATACGTCGACACCATGGGTTACGACCTGTCTCTGGTGCGCACCCCTCTCGGACCGGCACAGGAGGTGCTCGCCGCGGCCCGCGCCGCCGGGTTGTTCATCGTTCACACCCGCGAAGGCCACCGGCCCGACCTGTCGGACTTGCCCGCCAACAAGCGCTGGCGCTCGGCCCAGATCGGTGCCGAGATCGGTTCGGCCGGACCATGCGGACGGATCCTCACCCGCGGTGAGCCGGGTTGGCAGTTGGTGCCCGAGATGGATGCTCTGCCAGGTGAACCCGTCATCGACAAACCCGGCAAGGGCAGCTTTTACGCGACCGACCTCGACCTCGTACTGCGCAGCCGCGGCATCACGCACATCATTTTCACCGGCATCACGACCGATGTGTGCGTGCACACCACGATGCGCGACGCCAACGACCGCGGATACGAATGCCTCGTCGTCTCCGACGCGACGGGTGCCACCGACTACGCCAATCACGTTGCGGCGCTGAACATGATCACCATGCAGGGCGGGGTGTTCGGGGCACATGCCACCAGTGCCGACGTGGTGGCAGCGCTCAAGGAACTGTTATGACCGCGGCGTCGGTCACCGAACCGGTCTCGTTGCGCGACCGCGTCTACCTCGACCTGGGCAAGAAGCTCATGGTCGGAGAGATCGACCATCGCACCCGGCTGGTCGAGACCCAGCTGTGCGAGACGCTCAACGTGAGCCGGACTCCGCTGCGGGAGGCATTGGTCCGGTTGCATGCAGACGGCATGCTCGAACGCAAGCCCGACGGTTACTACCCGGTCGCGTTGGACATCCCAGGCGTCC
The DNA here is from genome assembly GCA_001942045.1 of Mycolicibacterium porcinum. Lineage (GTDB taxonomy): Bacteria > Actinomycetota > Actinomycetes > Mycobacteriales > Mycobacteriaceae > Mycobacterium > Mycobacterium porcinum_A. The sequence goes on along the minus strand of MSTD01000043.1, from coordinate 25,380 downwards.
GCGACCTCTACGAGCTGCGCATCACCATCGAACTGCGCGGCATCACCCGGATCCTGGAAACCGACGAGCTGCGCTACGACAAGGACCGGCTCGCGGCGTTGCGCGCGGAGTGGCTGGGGCTGAAGGCCACCCCGCCCCTGCCGGACGGTGACATGGTGCTGCGCGACGAGTCTTTCCACGTCGAGCTGTGCGCGGCGTCCGGGAACAAGGCGATGGTCGCCACGCTCGACAACATCAACCGGCGGATCCGGTTGATCCGGATGTACGACTTCGTCACCGAAGAACGGGTGATCGCCACCATCGACGAGCACCTCCAGATCGTCGATCTGCTGCTCGACGATCAGCTCGACGCCGGCCGCACCGCCTTGCACGAGCACGTCGGGGCGAGTTTCGAGGTCGTCGAGCGCCGTGCCTTACGGGCATTGAGCGCCAGGGCCCTTGGCCAGTCGGTCACCTCACTGGAGGTGCTCTGGAAGTGAGGGACCCGTGGCTCGCTACAGTCGTTCGGCAGCGAACTGCGCGGCTCGGTCCACCATGCCGTTCGTGTCGTACGAGTGGTGCGCTTCGGTGGGTTCCTCGGGTTGATCACCGTTGCAGACAGTGTCGCCGGTGGCGCACTGCTCGATGGTCTTGGCGGCATACAGCGGCCCGATCGTGATTGGTGGTAGGTCGACACCGCTGAGGAACAGATTCGACGGGTTGCCGAACAACACCACGGCTGCAACGTGGTTGGCGATCTCCGGCGGCATTGGAGACGGCGCGGAAGCACCGAGTGCATCATCAACATGGATGGTCTCGGCTGACGTCGCGTAACTTGCTACCGCCGCGCCCTGCGACCAGCCGCCGAGCACGATTTTGGTTGCGGGGCAGTTGGCGGTGAGTGCTGCAATGTGGCTGCTAGCGTCTCTGATCCCATCGATGACACTCAGAGCGAACGGGCCCCATTCGCTGAAATCGTCGCTGGCTGGGTAGTTCACCGGGTACACACTGACCGATTTAGCTCTGGTCTTGGCCCGCAAGGCTTCGATGAATGCTTGTCCGATGCCGCCGACCCCCGGCTCTTCTCCCGACCCGCGGGCGAACACCACTTCGGCGTCCGGGCACGTGTCAGCGTTGGCGACTGGGGGAGGACTGTCGGGCCTGGGCCCCGAGCAGGCTGTGATTGACCACAACAACAGCACCGCCACACCTAAGAGTGCCAACGCGGTGGACTTGACCGCGATGACGCTCGTGAACCCGTGAATTGTATTGCGACCGAGCATGATGGAAGCTGTCGTGCGATCGACTGTGTGCATAAGGTGAACCGTGATATCGCTTCGGAGTGCTGATTGCCTGTTTCCGATGTTGCGTGACGCGCTGCGGTGCCTCCGCTGACAAGTGTCCTCTCACAACGTTGAATGAGTGCCCACTTCTGAAAAGAGCACAAACTTTGATTTTGCATGATATCCATCCGTCGGTTGGTCCCTAGCGCCTGCGGTGGGTTCGGGAGTGGGGCGGCCGCAATCGCTTTGAGATCGCCGCGTTGTGGATTTGGTGGCCCAAACTGTTGTCCCGGCAGTACCGGGGCGCGATAATCACGGGGATACACGCGAGGATGGGAAGTTCCCTTGGAGTTGGCAGAGGCAACCACGGAACCCGCAGCGCGGGCAAGAGTGACCCGCAAACGCACCCCGCATACGCCGAGCGCCAATGAGCGCCGTCATGGATGACGTCGCACACAAGGCGGCGCAGGCGCAAGCTCACCGATGGCGATCGGCCTACCGTCGGCGTGTGCTGATCGCCGATGCTGTGGTCCTGGCGCTGGTCATCGTTTTCGCGGAATGGATCGGAACCTCGCTGGCGCATCGACATTTCGCCAGCTTCACCACAGCAACAGCGTTTTCGGTCGGTATCTTCATCGTCTGGCTCATCGCGCTCGGATACGTACATTCACGCGATCTGACGCTGGTGGGTCAGGAGGCCGAGGAATACCGGCTTGTCGCGGCGGCCACCGGCTGGACGTTCGCGATTGCCGCGGCCGCCGAAGTTTTCCTCGACATGCCGATTTCGCGCATCCAGTTCGGTGTCACGTTCGGCCTCGGGCTGATCGGCTTGTTCGTGGCGCGGCATCTGCTGCGCGCGGACGTGCGGCGCCGCCGAAAGCGGGGGAAATACATCTCCCGTGTCGTCGCGTTGGGCGGCCTCGACGCCGCGCGCACGTTGTCCGAATATTTTCAACGCTCGCCCAGCGCCGGATACCAGCTCGTCGGCGTCCTCATGCCGGATGCCGGCGACATGATCGGGCAGGATGTCGAGGTGCCCACCGGCACCGTTCCCGTTCTCGGGTTCAATCACGACAGCGAAATCGAGGCGGCTGTCCAGTCGGCCGGCGCGGATTCGCTGGCGGCGGTGTACGCCGGGGACTTCGGGCCGGAGAAGGTCAAGTTCCTCGCGTGGCGGATGCAGGCGATCAATACCGGACTCATCGTCGTCCCGGGATTGACCGAGGTCGCGACGCATCGGCTGCAGCTGCGCCCGTTGGAGAATCTGCCGCTGTTCGTCATCGAAGCACCGACCCACGACCGGGTTTCGATGATCACGAAACGGATCCTCGATCTTGTCTTGGGCACGATCGGCACGATCATTGCCCTTCCGGTTATCGCATTGGCCGGGTTGGCGATCAAGCTTGATGACCGTGGCCCGGTCTTCTATCGGCAGGTACGGGTCGGCATGGACCAGAAGACGTTCAGGATCTTCAAGTTGAGGACGATGCACGTCGGCACCGACAAACTGCCGCAAACCAACGAGCAGCACGAAGAGAGCATGTTCAACAAGCGCTCGTCCTCGTCCAGTGTCACGAAGGTCGGAAAATTCCTGCGCGCCACCAGCATCGACGAACTGCCTCAGCTGTTCAACGTGCTGGCTGGCTCGATGAGCATGGTCGGGCCGCGTCCGCTGGTGCCGGGGGAGGCCGGCACCGACGCCGCCTTCCTGGAACACCGCGAGCACGTCAAGCCCGGCATGACCGGGTTGTGGCAGGTCTCGGGGCGCTCTGACCTGGAAGACAAGGACCGGGTCCGGCTCGACGTGTCGTACTCTGGAAACTGGTCCGTGGTGGGTGACCTGGTGATCATCTGGCGCACGATCGGCGCGGTTCTCAAACGCAAGGGCGCGTACTGATCGGTCTCGAGGCGCTGCAACTGGCGTTGCTCACTGAAGTAGGCGAAAACCCGTCCGACAAGTCACTACTATTCGGCCCATGGCTCCCAGTGCTCGAACTAAGTTGTTGCCCTTTGCGCGGGTCTGGGCTTACCCGCTGTGGTTCACCATCAAGCGGACCGATGCGATCAAAGCCGTAGCTGAGGATGTTGACTGGTGGGCGAGCTGTATCGGCGATGCCGACATTCTGGCGCTCGACCAATACTCACGATTCGCGTACCTGAGCGGAGCACTGACTGAGTTCCGAACGTTGGTTCACCATCGGCTGCAGTCAGCACCGCTGCTGCTCCGCTTGGCCTTGCGTGCGGTTTACCGGCCCGCAGTCACACTCAAACTCGATGTCGACCGGATCGGCCCCGCGCTGTTCATCCAGCACGGTCTGGCGACCATCGTCAGTGCGGATTCGATCGGCAGCCACTGCTGGATCAACCAGCAGGTCACCGTTGGCTACACCGCGAAGGGCAGACCGACGCTCGGTGATCGAGTCCGGATCGGGGCCGGCGCCGTTGTCGTGGGTCCGATCACCCTTCATGACGGCGCGACGGTTGGGGCAAATGCGACTGTGATCCACGACGTTGGGCCGGGCGAGACGGTCGTCGCGCCATTGGCTGTCCCGTTCGTGAAGCAGCCCAAGCAGGGTGGCAACTAGTTCTCGCCTGCTCCCGGGAGTGACCTGGGGCGCACCTCTGGAGTACCCAGCCTGCTGGCAAGCCAAGGCAGCGCGGCAGTGAACGCGGCGCCTGCGGACTGGAAATCGTGCTTTCCCTTGTAACCCGCCACTGAACATTCGATGTTGTAGCCGCTGAGCAGGGCACACAGCTTGTTGGCGTTGGGGGCGTGATCCTCCGAGAACGTGTCCCAGTCGTCGATCGACTCGGCCGATGGAGGAGTAGTGCTGGCAGGACGGTGGACAGTCGGCGTCTCAGCGCCGACACCCAGCCATGCCGACAGGTTGTCGTACGGGCCATGCTCTTCGATTACCGACTTGGGATCGAACTCCTCCCAGAAATCCCAGCGGCCACCGAAGAGGCGTGCCACAGTCTGGTCAATTGTGCCCGCGTTAGGGCCGAGAGTTCCGTCCAGCCAGACGAAGGCGCTGAACATATCGGGGTTCCGAACCGCGGTGAGCAGGGCACAGGTTGCGCCCGAGGACCAGCCGACAAGTCCCCAATTCTCACCCTTCGGGCTGGCCTGAAAGCGGGAGATCACGTACGGCACAACATCTTTTGTCAGATGGGATGCCGCATTGCCGCGGAGTCCGTCGACACATTCGGTGTCGTTGTTGAACTTGCCTGAGATATCAGGAAACACCACGATCGGCGTATTGCCGTGATGCAGTGCGGCGAAGTTGTCCAGTGTTTGTAGCGCGTCGGTCGATTGAAACCAATCGCTGGGACTGCTGAACTCGCCGCTCATCATGATCACTGCAGGCAGTTGCGGTGGTGGATTACTGGCAAACCAAGCGGGTGGGAGATATACCAATTCGGTGCGATGCGCGAAACCTGATGCGTCTCCGGGGATTGTCACCCGCACCACGGTGCCGCGGGTGGGTCGCTCGTCCTGCTGTTGCAGGGCGGCGAGCTGCTCTTCGTTGATCCACTGCTCGGGTTCGGACTGGGTGGCTACCTGCCAGGCAGCCCTGATCGTGGGCAAGTATCCGGTTGCCGTGTTCAGTGCGGCAAAACCACACACCACCACCATGACCACCGCAAGCGCAGATACCAATCGGCGCCACCATTCGCTGCCGCGCCAGCCGGCGATCAGCACCGTCGCGGCGAAGCCGAACATCGCTGTCCAGAACACCGTGCCGAAGGAGATAGCCTCCGCCGACCAGCCTTGGTCCCTGACGAACAGTCGTGCTGCGGCGGCAAGGCCGACGCCGACGAGCACCGCGGCCACCAGCCACCGCTGCAGCCACTCCCGGGACCGCCCACGCCCGATCGCGACGACGATAGCGACCAGGGCGAGCAGTTGCAGCGTTATCGGGATCAGGCCGTTGGTCAGGGACAGGTTCATTTCGGTCGGCCTTCGCAGTCGTTAGGAGCGGGCACTGATTTGAATCGGTCATTGATCCACGACAGCGTCGCTTCCGAGTCGAGTTGGGGCTGCGGTTGCTGCTGGATGGTGATGACGTCGCCCATCTTGCATGCCTTGTCTAGGGCACCCTCGGTCCAGGCTGCTGGGCTGAGCGGCTCGGTCCCGCTGTAGGCCACCAGCATCGGCGCGAGTGTCGGGCCTTGTGGCAGGTTGGTTTTCTGGAGATAGCCCCGCAGCGTGTCTGCAGCGTCAGCGTTGACCGGTTTCAGATCCTCGGCCGGAATCTGCGACGCGACTTGCCGCGCGCTGGGCGAGGGTTGACAGCTCATCAGTGCATCCCACTGTTGTTGAGCAACACCACGGCGGTAGTCGTCAAGTTTGAAGTCGTCCGGGAACTCCGTATAGAGCGCGGCCACGAAGCGGGCGTATGCGACCTTCTGGTCGTCGTTCAAAGTGCCGTTCTGCGCGGCGTCGGCCAAGCCGTTGAGGTCGGATATCGGAGAGATACTCACCGCGCCCACAAATTTGCCCTCGAAATTGTTGTAATCGTTGGCTAGTTCATTTGTGGCCCACGCAGCCTGGCCGCCCTCGTCGGCACCCATGGCAAGCCAAGACGTCGACGTTTCCGGTACCTCCAGGTGAGTCGCATGTGCTGCGTCGATCATGTTGAACCCGACGGTCGTCGAGTCCAGAAACGGGAGGTACTTGTCGTCCTCGTTGGCGTTGGCCGCCGGCTTGCCCAAGCCTTGGAAGTCCGGCACCGCCACGACGTATCCGGCGTTCAACAGTGCCACGATGGTGGGAGCCAGGTCGAGCAGAGTGGGCGAGAGAGACGGTGCGCAGTCGGGGGTGGTACCCGTGATCCGGTGGCCCAGCACCACGATCGGGAATCCTCCCGCCGGGGCGTTGCCTTTGGGGACGAAAACCGATGTATTGGTGTGGGTTTGACCGTCGTATATGCCGGACCGGGAGATGTGGGTGACGACCTTCATCGACGCGGCAGCGTCGCGGACAGTATCGGCAACGTTCGTCAACGGAACGGATCCGAGATTGTGGGACGCTTCATGTCCGGAGGCATTCTGCTCGGGGTTGCTGCCCGAATCGGATCCGCAGCCAGAAAGCAAAAGCACGGCGGCCGAAATCACTGTCAAACTGCGACGCATCGCCAGCTCCCTTTGGTCATGTTCAGGTTTTAGCCTAGCCAAGTCGGCCGGGGCGACAATGGAGAACGCTTCGTGTTTGGCGTAGTTGTCGTTCACTTCCGAACGGTCGGAGACTTCGGACGGGCGTTCGCCTGCTTCAGGCCGTTGCGAATAGTGCGCGCAAAGCGGCAGTTGTCGCAGTGTTGTCGAATTCCTGCTCGACCAGGTCGCGTCCCGCACGGGCGTAGTCGTCGAGCACGGGACCCGATGCGATCAATTGTTCCAATGTGTCGCGAAGGCTCTGTGCGTCAGCCGGGGTGGCCAGCAGGCCTGTTCGCCCGGGTATCACCAATTCGGGGATACCCGATAGCTCTGTTGACACGGTCGGTATCCCGCTGGCCAGGGCCTCCATGAGGGCGACTGGAAGACCTTCCATCTGGCCGTCGGCGGCAACGATGCTCGGCAGCACGAACAGATCCGCCTCGGATAATGCCTGCTTCACTGCGGTCTCGGATTGGCCGCCGTGAAATCGGACCCGCGATGTCAGCCTGAGATCGGCTGCCATGTCCTGCAGTTCATCCTTGAGGGGACCGCTGCCGATGAGGTCGAGCTCCATCCGGTCAACGCCGGGGCCACCCAGCGCCAGTGCTCGCAGGAGCACCTCGTGGCCTTTGTACTCCTGTAAGGATGCCACGCAGAGCGCACGAATCGGGCCGTGGTCGGGGATCTTCCGAGGACGAAATGGGTATGCCGCGGTGTTGATCCCGGCGTGGATTACGTGCACCTGGGTCGAGGTATACCGAGCAAGTAGTCGGCGATTGTATTCAGACACCGTGACGATGAATTCTGCGCCGTCGAGCTTGCGCCCCAGCATCGACTGGTCCACGTAGAGATCGTGCGCATGGATGGTGACGCTGTATGACACGCCGGTCAGTCGCGAGCAGACCCATGCGGCTAGTGCGGGGTAGGTGGCGTAGTGAGCGTGGATATGTTGGGTGCCGCCCGTCCAACGCAGATCGCGGGCATGGGCGGTAGCAATCGGCACTGTCACCAACGCGCGCAGCAGAAGAGAAGGCCGGGCCGCGTAGCCGCACACGACATCGGTCAAAATCGACAACGTGATCAGTGGGTGTCTGAGGAGCGCCCAGAGAAATCCGACCGCAGTCGCCCCGACGCCGGGTCGCACCAATTTGTCGACCCAGGGCCGGGCGATGTCGTGGACCTGTGGGTCGGGTGATGGAAACAACGACCGTAGCCCAATTTCGCGACCATTTATGGGGGACAACGCATCGAGCTCGCGGACAATGAACGTTTCCGAGGTGATCGGGAAGCGTGATACCAGATAGTCGATCTGCTTGCCGGTCAACGCTTGTGCTCGATCAGCTCGTTGTAGAGGGCCTCTAGCCGCTTGGCCCAGGTGGTTGCCGAGAACTCGGTGTGGGCGCGTTCGATGGCCTGTTTTCCCAACAAGATTCGAAGTTGTGGGTTGTCCAACAACTGTGTGACCGTTGAGGCCAGCGCGGCGGGGTTGTTGGGTTCGAACAGCAGTCCGGTGGTGCCGTCGACGATGATGTCGGGGATACCACCGATCCGAGACGCGGCGATCGCCTTGCCTGACGCCGATCCTTCGATCAGAACGGTCGGCAGGTTCTCCCCGTAGACGGACGGCAGGAGGACGACATCGGCGGCCCGGTACACCTGCGGCATGTCAGAGCGGACACCCGTGAAGACCACCGAGTCTGTCAGGCCCGCTTCGCTGACCTGCCTACGGAACTCGGCTTCGTCGGGGCCGCCGCCGACCAGCGACAAGACCGCGTCGGGATGTTTCTGCAGAACCAACGGCCAGGCCTGGATTGCCACCGGGATGCCCTTGAACGTCCGGAATGCCGCCGGCAATATCACCAAAGGCCCTGCGCCTCCACCGAGTTCGGCACGTACCGCAGGGTCCGGTTCACCCGGGTGGAAATTGCTGACGTCGATACCGTTGTGCAGCACGTCCCAATTGGCCGGAACCCGGCCCCGTTCATGCACCCGCGCCCAGGACACCCGGCTGGCTTCGGAGACGAACAACACCCGGTCACCCAGGGTCGCGGCTTCAGTCGCTATGTGCTCCCGCCAGTACCTACGCCCTGGCCAGCGTTCGGTGACATGGTGGAATGTGCTGACGACGGGGCGGCCGGTCAACTTAGCTGCCGGTACTGCGAAACTGGCTGCCATCTCCAGATGAGCGTGCACCAGATCATAACCACCGCTCCGGATTTCGCGGGCCAGGCGGGGTACTCCCATGGGGTCCAGCAATCGGCGGATGCCCAGCGACCGAGGGTTCACGCCAGCTTCGGAAAGAATCGTCAAGGTTTTCTCGGAGTTGACCGCCGCGTCATCCAGACCGACGAAATCCATCTCGACCGCGGTATCGCGCATGGCGACGGCCAATGGCGCCAAGAGTGTCTCGGCACCGCCCATGCGGAAGCCGTCGATCAAGGTGAGTACCCGAATCGGCTTCATTTGAGAACCCTCAATTTCTTCCATGGAATGTTCGTCATTCCGTCGTAGTCCCATTTCAGTCCGGCCGCACCATATGTCGGTCCGACAGTTCCACGGGCGGCTGTATCGTCGCGTTCGAAGCTGATGCTCAGTGGTGATCCACTGACGTCCATGATGTAGGCCCCGTATCGCTGGAGAGCTTCGGCCACCATGCGCTCTGCCGGGGTAAGCCCCAAGCTGTCGATGTCCACGCTCGGGTCCAGTTGTAGGCGCGCTCCTTCGGGAAGACACCCGGGTTTCGTTGACTGACCATCGGTTTTGAGGGCTGGTGGCCGGAAAACCTTGGCGCACACGTTGTTGCTCTGCATGGCGAGGGCATGAGGAATCCAGCCTTGCGCGATCTCGGCGACCCGGACAACGCCTGCCAACCGGGATGCTCCCGAACCTGTACTTGCGCCGCCCCAGCCGGAACCGTCGAGACTGTTGACCGCCGCAAATTGAGTTGTCCAGGAACCATTTTCATAGCTGGCGCGCCAGAACTCGTAAATCTTGCGGTTCTCCTGATCGACCGTGACCATCGCACTGTCGGAGCCATACTGCGGCCATGCGTCGTAGGGGATCGGTACCTCAAGGCCATCGAATGGGCAGGGCCCCCATTCGGAGATGATGCACGGGACCGAATAGCGGGGGGTGTTTTCGTCCACGTGGTAAATCGGGATCCCGAATTCGATCGCCGACACGTTGGCGCTCTCATCCCAGTCCACCGCGCTGATCATTGCCGCGCTGTGAGGGTCGACCTCGGCGTCCGTGGGGATCGGGGTCCGGAACGGGCTGTCTTCGGCAAACGGCTGGCGTAGCTCGTCCGCCCGCGCACAACTATCCGTGATCCCCGTCGCAACGACGACGATGGCGGTCGCGACGATCACAGCGAACGCCGCGAGGGCCATCTGCCAGTGTGATCGTCTGGTCGCCATGGCTCACTTCTCTGGACTGACACGTTCGGTGGCTGCCGCCACCGCATCGCTGATCGATGCCGCTGCGACGGCCCAAGAGCGCTGCACCCCAGTTTGCCCCGCTTCGCCGAGTTTCGCGGCCAACTGGGGATCCTGCAAGAGCCGAAGCATCGCGGTCGCGAGTGCCGAAGCGTCGTTCGGTGGTACCAGCAGCCCGGTGACGCCGTCTTCGATCGAGGCCGGCAGGTCACCGACGGTAGTGCCGATGACCGGACGGCCGAAGGTGTAAGCCAGGTGCGCGACACCGCTGGCGCTGGCGCGGATATACGGGGTGACCACGACTCGAGCGGATTCGATGAGCTCGGGAACCTCATCCATCGCGCAATAGCCGGGTCGGGCGTCAACTCCGCTGGCCGCGGCCCGGGCCAGCAGTTCGGGGCCGTCGACGTCGGCACTGATCGCGCCGGCGATGATCAGGTGTGCGGTCGGCATCTCGGCCCTTACCAGCCCGAAGGCGTCGATCAGGACGTCGATGCCCTTGTAGGTGGTCCAGGTGCCGAAGAAGAGTGCGATGGGTTCGGTCTGGGCAACTGGTGCGGGCGGGCGGCCGCGATGCATGACGCCAGATGCGCCGTGCGGAATGACGACGACATCGCCGTTCGGTTGCCAATGGTCGAGGACGATCTGCCGGGTTTGCGGCCCCAGCACAAATGCGACGTCCATCTGCCGCCAAGCTGCGGCGAACGAGGCCTGTAGCAGCTGCCCTTCCTTGGGCTTGCTGGTATCCGTGGCATCGGACCGAGGAAGCGGTTCGTGGGCAATGATGCCGAACACTGTGTGCGGCAACAGCTTACAGATGGCAACCACGAACCATGGTTCGAAGGTGAAGCGCCACTGCGAGAACAGCACGGCGCGCGGTGGCTGACGCCGCAACTGAAACGCGAGAACTAGCCAGGCCAGGACCAATTGGCCGGCGCGCCAGCCGCGGCGCAGCAGATACCAGAGGTAACCATGGTCGGGATTGTCGTTGGGGTGCCAGGTGGGAAGAACCGAACGGATCATGAATCCGGCTTCTTCGGGTGTGATTTCGGGATCCGGGCCGGTCCACAACTCGACATGCTCACCTCGGTCAGCCAGTGCGCTTCCGAGTTGAGCGGCGAATTGGAACAGCCCGCCTGACGGCGAGAATTCCACCAGTACAGTGCGGTCGTCCGTCATGCTGCGACCTTGACAGATTCAGCTGCGAACGCGGGTGTCGAGGGCCAGAATCGGGCCGCGAGCCAGCGGATCAGTATGTGTGCCAACACCATGGTTACGAGAGCCCAACCGGCCGCATACACCAGCGCTGACTTGGAGCGTACGACGGTGTGTTCCACCTGCACCCCGGTTATGGTCTCGACGGTGTATTGCATTGGGCCAATGTTGTCATTGATCCGGGTGCGTGACACCGCTAATGCGTTGGCCAGTCGCTGTTTGGCACCCTCGGCGTCCGATGCGGTTACGGAGAATGTTGCGATACCGCGGACCGAATCTGCGGCGATTTCTGCGGGGGCGTCGGTGTTGTACATGACCTCGACCATGGTTGGTAGAAATGCTTCGCGGGCCCGGACGTTCATCGCGTAGGAAGCCCAGCCGTCGAGCGGACCAACCGGCATCATGACGACCTTCTGGCTGGCCCGCACCGCCGGAGTGCCCGCCGTCAGCATGGTTGCGCCGGCAACTGCGGCGCCGAGCGCAAGTGGTACTGCCCATAGTGCGGCCGTCCGCAGCATGTTGCGGATCACCGCCGGTCTGACGGGTTCGGCAGGCCCGAGGGCGCATGCCAGCGCAAGCACGATGGCGAACGACCGGAAGTACGCAAGGTGCAGGAAGACGCTTGCCATCGACCAGGTGACGATGCCGGTGAGTGTTGCCGCAGCCAGCGCTCGATCGACCGATTTGGGGTCGGCAGCGATTCGCAACGCCACGATCGTGAAGACTCCGCCGACCATGATCGCCCAGGTGACGAGCCCGGTGAGCCCGGTTTCGGCGAGGAGTTGAGCGTAGAGATTGTGCGGGGCGACGAGCCCCTCGTTGACAGCGGTCCGCACTCGGTCGGTGTAGTAGGGGACCTCATGGCCGAAGGCTCCCGGCCCGAATCCGAACGTGGGTCGTTGCTGGAACATCTGCCAGGCCACTTCCTGTGATGCTTCCCGGCCGAGCACAGAGGGATCGATGTCGTAGCGGCGTTGACCGCCGGACCCACCAGCCACGTCGTTCACGAGCGCGATCATTCGGTCGCCGATGCCGGGGATCGCGAACGTCACAAGCATCGCCGGCGGGATCAACGCCAGTTTCTTCGGTTGGCCGGAGGCGACGAACCACAGTGCAACCGCTGCTCCGGCTGTGATGAGGGTGCCACGTGATTGAGTCAGATATACGCCGACGAACATCAGGCCACCGCACAGCAGCCACCCCGCAGAATGCAGTTGCTTGCCGGCCCTGCGGCTGCGCTGTGCCAGCGCCCACGCCATGGGTAGGCCCAGTACAAGTACGCGGCCCCAGAAATTCGAGTCGTTGTAAGGGCCCTGGTAACGCTGGGTCGTGATCAGCTGCCCCTCGGCTTCTGAGATCAGGGCCAACCCGCCGAACGTTGTGTGTCCACCGGTCAGATAGCTCGCGATCGTCAGCAGGGAAAGGACTGCCAGTGTTGCGGCGGTGGCTTGAGCTACCGCCCAGGGTTTGCCGGTGACCTGGGTGAACACCAGGATGATGACCAGGTACACCAAGTCGACCGCGGTGCGGTACATGACGCTCGACGATGCGGCGAAATCGACTGAGCCGAGCATGGCGATTGCCTGGCCGGCAAGGTAGATGCCGATCAGTGCGACACCGGCCGCAGTCCAGCGGTTCAGCCGGGCGCGGGCCGTTGGATCGCGAAGTGTCACGCACAAGATGAGGCTGGCAAATGCCACACCGGCTTTGAGCAAGGGCGCCGAGGTGTACGCGACCGCAACTTCGGACAGGTTGGCCATTTCCACGACCACCATGACGACGAGGATGCGGACGATCCACTTGTTGGCGTTGGGCTTCACGATGTGTTGTGTCGCCGTGCACGGAGCCAGGTCACGCCGAACCCGGCTGCGGCACCACACAACAGGCCGCCCAGAGCGCCTGTCATGATCAGCTGGCTCCGCGATGTCGTCATCGCCCACGCCCCGTCAGGCGGTGACACCACACGGACCTGGAACGGAGCTGAGACCGCCGCGACCTCGGGGGTGGCGTGGGCGAGCAGGTCAGCCACCGCCGCGTCGGCAGCCTGCGCTGTCGGCGCATCAGCGGTGATCGACACCATCGTGGTGTCTGGCACCGCCCCCGCGGTGAGGGTGAGGGCCGACGGATCGACCCCCGCTGCCGAGGCCGCGCTGGCGCGCCAGCGCGGATCCGCGAATACGGTCGCTGCGGTGCGGGGAATCTGTCCCTGGGTGAGTACGTCCCAGTAGGCAGATGCATCGGCAGTGGTGAGGTTGGGGCCTGGGACCAGGGCCACCTGAGCGGTCGCACGATAAGTCGTGGATACCGGCATCAAGAACCCGGCGGCACCACCGACGACGAGGCCGATTACCGCGCAGATTACGACAACTGGGTTCAGCCATGGTCTGCGCTGCGACAGACTTATGTGGCTCATCGACGGCTCCTCCCGCCGTGTTCCTTACGCCCCTTTCGCCATCTTCCGGTCAATCGGCTCACGACCGGTCGGACCAGCGTTGGTGCAGTGAAAAATAGTGCAGCCGCGTAGATGATGATTCCCAGCGGGACGAGGAGAGCGAGCTGGGCCGGTGCCGGCCAGTGCGAAATCAGCGCACCGATCCCAATCAAGCTGGCGCCCATAGGGATAGCTGCCGCGAAAGGTCGGCTGGCCACCGAGAAAATCTGAACCCACCGTATCGGGATAACCCGACGGACAATGGTCATCCGGATCGCGAAATGCACTAGTTCAACACTGAGAAGGGCAACAGCCACCAGCGTTGCGCTGTGCCCTGCGGCCCACCAGATCGGTCCGATCAGCAGTACGAGTTTCGCCGTATTGATTGCTGTGAGCAGGCCGGGGCGGCCCGCGGCTTTGAATACGTCGCCGGCATGGTAGGAAGCCGAGTACACCGCGGTATACAAAGCCAGCACTACGAGAATGTCCTTGGCAGCGTCGTATTGCGTGCCGTACAGGGTGCGCAGCAGTGGCCCGGCAACCACCGCCAAGCCGACGCCGGCCGGCACGGTCACTGCCAGAACGATGCCCAAGACCTTCTGGTACTGCGCTGACATCGCCGCGCGGTTGTTCTGCAGTCGGGACATTGAGCTGAACAAGACGTCGCTTATGACGTTGCACAGGTTGAGGACGACGAGCTCGGGTACTCGGTAGGCCAGGGTGTAGAGCCCCAGTTCGGTTGTACCGAGCCGCGTCCCGACGGCCAGGTAGTCGACGTTGTAGATCCCGTACGCGAGCAAGGTGACCGCGGTAACGGGGATACCGAACCGCAGCAGCGCTTTGGCTTCATCGAGTTGGAACCGCGGCCACATGAATGTCGGTGCCGCCCACCAATACATGATCGCGGTGACCAGGACGCCCGCAAGTTGGCCGTATACCAGGCTCCATACCCCGTGGCCGGTCGCCGCGAGCCAAATGGTGAGCGCTGTTTTGACCACCGCGCCGACGAATTCGGGCAGTAGGCGGCGTTGGAAGCTCAGGTCACGGCGCAACCAGGACAACGGCACGACGCTGGCGGCTGAGATCACCAACGCGATCGCGAGGACCCTGATCAGCGGTGCGATATCGGGATGGTGCAGCAGCCTTGCCGTGACACCCGCGCTCACTGCCAGCACCGCTCCGGCGATCACCCCGAATCCGATGGAGAGGGTCAATCCGGTTGGGGCGATTCGGTTCCAGGGGCGGTCGCTTTGGATGAGCGACTCTGCGACGCCGAGGTCTTTGACGTAATCGAATAGGTTGACCAGCAACAAAGCCAACGCGAAGATGCCGAACTCGGCCGGGGTCAGCAGGCGTGCGACGACAACTGTCATCAGCAGGGTCGAGCTCTTGCTGATAGCAAAGACCCCGTAGTTCCATATCGTCTGCTTGCCGAGGTTTACCCGCTTAGCTGGCATCGAATCTTGGAGTGTCGGTCCTGAGGCCTCGGTTGGCGGGTCCGGAGGATTGATCGGCGTCATCTGAGCAGCGTCTTCACTGGCCCTGGGTATTTGCCCGCTGTGAGTCCGCTACCGAGATTCGGTTCCGTGAAGAACCGTCGTCTCGCCACCGATTCGCTCCTGTCGACTTTGCCGCGATTACGTTCGTGCGCGAGTTTGGTGGGTGACAGCATGCCGCCGGGCGCGCGCGATCAGTGTATGTCAGCGCATCTGGGCTTCGCTGGAAACAATCCCTTCTGGAGGTGATCGCGGACCTAATTGTGATGAAATTGCGGCCTGAGGCCGCATATGCGGAAATGCAACTGACAAGTCAGTCTGAGCGGGCGACTGAGGAAATCGAGGCAGGTGTGCCGTGTCGGTGACACTCGTGAGTGCGGTTGATCCATATCCCACCGACGCGGGCAAGAAGGTCGTATTGGCCGGATTTCTCGAATACTTCCGGGAGCGGGTGGGCCCGCAGGACGTGCACTATCTGCTGGTCGGCGGACAGCCTCAGCCGGATTTTCCGGTCACGCTGCACCCGCTGCCCAAGCCGAGTCGGATCGCAACTCTGGCAGCGGCGGCCGGCCGCGTCCCGACCGGTCGCGCCAGCCTGCAGGAATGCTTGCTGTACTCGCCCGAAATTGGGCGTGCAGTGCAAGCCATGCTGGAGCGCATCGGTCCGGATCTAGAAATCTACGACACCATCCGGATGGCGCAGTACGCCGACGATGCGCACCAAGACCGGCAGTTGTGCTACCTCGATGACCTGTTCTCCGAGCGCTATGCGGCCATGCTCGCCGCGGCCGATCGCTACCCCGATGTGACGATCCGGCCGCTGGGTAACTTCGCCGCACACGTGCCCGGCCCGCTGAGGCCTTTGGCTGACGCAAAGCTCCCGCAGCAGGCTCTCCTGCGCATGGAGGCCGCGCTGGTCCGTCGTAGTGAGGACCGCGCGGCATTGCGGTTTCGTCGGAACCTGTTGGTGAACGAAGGCGAAGCCACCCGGTTGACTGCCCGGGTCGCCGACCGCGGATCGGCGGATGTGATGGCGGTGCCACCGTTGGTGAAACCGCCGGAATATCGGGAGCGCCACTACGGTGGTGAGCCCGTGTTCGTGTTCGTCGGGTTGTTGTCGTTGCCGCACAACGAGGATGGTGTGCGGTCGTTCCTCGCCGACGTGTGGCCCGCGGTACTCGTCCAGATGCCAAAGGCCCGGTTGCGGATTATCGGACGGGACTGCAGCCAGGAGTTGGCCGAGACGGTTGATCGGATCGGTGATTCGGTGACTCTGGAGGGCTACGTCGACGATCTCACCGAGGTGCTGAGTTCGGCGGCCGGACTGATCAATCACCTGCGATTCGGTTCGGGAATCAAGCTGAAAGTGATCGAGGCACTGGGTCGGGGACTGCCGGTGATCTCGACGACGGTGGGCGCCGACGGGTTCGCCTCCGGCCCCGAACATGGCCTCTTGATCGCCGACGAGGCGGTGCATTTCGTCGAAGCGATGGCTGAACTGACGGATCCTCGACGTAACCGTGAGATATCTGACGGTGCACGTGGACAATTCGACGTCACTTTTGCCAGGGATGCTGTATTCGCGTGCTACGACAAGGCTTTTGCGCTCCGCTGATGCGGGTGTTACCGCTGCGCGACCACATCCTGGACTTGCCTGACCACGACGCCCAACGCGTCAATGGCACGCGAAAGCTCTTCGCGCTCCGGTGCGGTTACCGAGTCGTAGTAGACGAAGCCGTCGTTCCAATGGTGACTGTCCAGCAAGCCCTGGGCGGTGGCGAATGCCTGGTCGATCCGCCTGCCGAGGTCGGGGTCACGCTCGTCGATAATTGGTCGGACAGAGCCGATCGCGCTGCGGGATCCGTCGAGTTTGGCCTGGAAGTCCCACAAGTCGGTGTGGCTGAAGATGTCCTCATCGCCGGTGAGCGTGCTCCTGGTTAACTCGTCCAACAGGTCTTGCGCTCCGCCGACAATCCCGGTGGCGTCGGTCGTCCATTTTGGGTCCTTCACTGCGGCGTCAAGTTCTCTGACGTCACTAAGCAGCTGATCGGCGATCGCGTCGAGGTCCGGAAGTGGCCTGGTTACCCACAAGTCCTTCTCCAAGCGGTGGAACCCCGTCCAATCGGCACCTGGGCGCAACTCGGTCTCGCGCTGGTCGATCCTCTGGTCGAGATTGTCCGGGAGCGACTCGGCAACAGGTTTGACGCGCCCGTAGTAGGTGCGCGCCTTCGGGTATAGGGCTTGGGCGCCTTGGACGTCCCCCTTCTTGATCGTTCCGATGAATTCTTCAGTGGCGGCGACCAGGTTGGCGGTCTGATTGGTGACGTAGTTCTTGTACAGCTCGGCGGCTTCGTTGAACTTGCCCTGGATGTCGAGTGGGACTGCGTTGCCCTTGACGGTGAAGTCAGCCCGGATCCCGTCGCCGATCATTCCGGGCTTGCACGCGGTGTAGTACCGGCCGGGCTGGGACAGTTGGACTGTCAGCTTGCGCTGCAGGCCCGGCGATATGTTTTCGACTGCACCCATGACGCGGTCGCCGGCGCCGTAGACGTAGAACTCGGTGACCAGCGTGCCGTTGTTGGTGATGACGAACGTGCTGTCGCCGATGCCGGCTGTCGTCCTGGACAGCTGGCAGAAGTCATCGGTGGCTGCCACCGTGATCTCGTTGTTTACCGGCGACCCCTCATCGATTGATGGCTTGGGTGCGCACCCGGACATGGATACCCCGGTGAGGCCGGTCAGTATGACCGTCGCAATCAAGCCCGCTGGTGAGGTGTGGGCAGCATGTGCCATGTGGTGGACCTTTCCAGGCCGGCGTGCGTTAGCCAAGCCAACGCCAGAATCGCAGCTTTCGAAGGTCCAACGGCTAGCTGTGCTCGACGGTATAGTCCGATGCCGGTTGGGATTACAAGTCCGGACATCCGAAAGCAGGTCGACGCCGTGCACCCGGTCAGTTCCGTCCATTCGTCGAACCCGCACCGCAATCTGTTACGTCTGCTGGTATCGGCAATGCTGGTGATGTTCCCTGTGATGTCGGTCGGACCAGTCGCGGCGCTTGCGTACGCCGAGCCTGGCGATCCACCGCCCCCGGATCAGCCGAGCCTGACGTTGCCCGGATCTGCTCTCGGACTGAAATCCCAAGTCTTCGTCGCTTCAGACGTTCCGGGGAAGCTGGCCGTGCCCGTTCCGGCCGGGCTGACCCCCGCGCGGCTCCGTGGCACTATTCAGGCGCCCAGGGCCTTTGACGCGGGCACCCTCGACGTCAACGGCAGCGATGGGAGATTGCTCGCGGAGATCGATCTTCCGCCCGGTGCGTCCAGTAGACCCGCAACGCCGCTCGATGTGGACCTTTCGGCGGCCCCCCGAGCTGGTTCGTCGATCAATTTGTCATTCGTCCTTCGACCAAGGTTCGACAGGGAGAACTACTCAAATCAGTATTGCTGGCCGCCTCGGGAGCTGGTCGTCAGCGACCTGTCTACGGTGTTCACCGGGGCAGAGGCTCCGGCAACAACGATCGCAAGCTTCTTTCCAGCCGTTCTCCAGCGGGTCACGATCTACACACCCGTCGACGCAGATGTGGATGAGCAACAGGCTGTTCTCACCCTGGTATCCACGGTGGCGCAGCTTTACAGCAAGCAGTCGACAGCCATCGAGATCGTCAACCAGCCGCGCGGGGCGACACCGCCACCAGCCGGAGAGCTGGCGCGCGCGGTTGTTGTCGAGAAGGGTGACAAAGCTGGCCTGCGAGTCGAAAACCCCGGCGCTCCAGATGTTTTCCTTCGAGTCTCCGGTCAGGGTGGGTTACTCACGACCCAGTTGTCCCTGCTTGTCAACAAGCTTCAGTCGCTGGCGCAAGTAGACACGGTCCGGGTTGATCAAGCTGGCTCGTCCGACGCTGAGCAGACCGGCGACACGATGACGTTCCGGCAGTTGAATATGAGTGGCAGCACCGACGTCATGCGGACCGCCAACATGTCTGTCGGAGTCGGCCGCACCTCGCTCGGACGTGGGCGAATCGACGCGGTGCAGGTGCATCTGCTTGCCGACTACACCCCTGTGGCCAGAGACGACGCGGCAGCTGTGGTGATCCGCTCAGGCGGAGTGGTTGTGTATCGGGCTGCGCTCGACAGCACCGGTCGACTCGACGCGACCTTTGATTTGGACCGACAGAAGCTTGGGCAGTACATCTCCCTCGAAATGGCCCTGACCTACACGCCACGGGAAGCTTGCGGACTCGAGATTCCGATTACGTTCGAGGTCAACCCGCAATCGACGTTGACAGTGCACCGCGGTGGACTCCCGATCGATGGGTTCGGCGCCATACCGTCGGAGTTCAGCCCTAAGTTCATGGTTGCGATGGACGGAAGCACGCCCGACCAGCTGGCCTCAGCAGCTTCGTTGGTGGCGTCGATTGCCCGTTCGTCCGACACACCGGTGGAACCGCAGGTGGTGGATGTCAACACGGCTGCCGGCGCCAGCACAGGTGCGGTGATCCTGGCCAACTCCGCAGCGCTCAAGCAGACTTCGCTCAAGCCACCCATCGGTGGTGACGGCACGGCGATCGACATCGAGTTGCCCACACCGCTACGGGCCAGTATCAAGGACGGGCTCGGCTCGATCCAGGCCTTCGCTGACCCGCCACGTAACCGATCAGTCCTCCTCGTGACGACCACGGGAGCCTGGAAGCTGGTCGACCCGCTGTTCAAATATCTCGAGGGGTTCGGCGGTGACTTCTCCAAGTTCACCGGCGATGTGTTGGTTGCCGGTGCGTGGGGTGACCCGGTAAATCTGGCGATCCGAGCGACTGACAACCCCGCGGGCACAACTCAAACGTCGGCGCAGTCACACTCGCGCAAGCTTCTGGTCGGAGCCGGAGTACTGGCTATCGCCGTACTCGGGGCAGCTGCATCGGTCCTGTGGACGAGGCGGCGTCGCACCACCGGAGGTTCGTCCGACTAGCCGCGGGCCTCGCGTGGCGGCCCGTCGATCTCATGCGCAATCGTATGTAGCAGCGGGCCCTCGAGCTGGGACGCCAGATCCCGTAGCACCGGGCCGTATTCGGGGTGCGCCAGCGCAAAAGCGAACTGCGCCACCAGGTAGTCCGACGGATTGCCGGTATCGCACCAGTGCCCCTGGATCACCTGGCCGTAGACGGCATGGTCTTTCGCGTAGGCATTGATCGAGTCGGTCAGATAGATCTCGCCGGTGCGGTGCTCATACCAACGTTTCGTCTGTTCAGCCAGTTCATCGATGACGCCCGGGGTGATGACATAACCACCGATCGCGGCGTAGTTGGACGGGGCCTCGTTCGGCTGCGGCTTCTCGATGATTCCGGTGATCCGCAGTAGCCCGCCGTCCAGGTCTTCTTTGATGATCGGCACTCCGTACCGGCGTGAATCCTCGGGGGCCATCGGCATCAACGCCAACACCGGGGACGACGTCTGTTCGTAGGCCCTGATCAGCTGCTGCGCCCGCGGCACTTCGGCGACGAAAACATCGTCGGGCCAGAGGACCAGCACGGGCTCATCGCCGAATGAGCGTGAGGCATTGAGCACCGGGGTGCCGTTGCCGTACGGCCCGTGCTGATGGAGGTAGGTGATGTGTCCCTGGGCGGACAGCTCGCCGACCTCCTCGACGGCGTCGGCATACGCATCTTTTCCGTCTTTCCGTAGTTGCTCGATCAGCTGTTCGTTCGGGCGAAAGTGCTCCTCTATCAGGGTTTTTCCGCCGGATACGACAATCGTGATGTCGGTGATGCCGGAATTGACCAGTTCGCGGACGGTGTGCTCGATGACGGGCTTGTCGCCAACCGGCAGCATCTCCTTGGGGATCGCCTTGGTCAGTGGAAGGAGGCGTGATCCGATTCCGGCAGCGGGGATGACGGCCTTGCGGATGGTCTGACGAGCCATATGTACCTCTCCCGGATCTAAATCGTTCCCAGTGGTTTACCACCGAGTTGGGCTTCACTGAAAGCGTTTGAATAGCGGTCGGAGGTAATTACCCACATGCGACTAATCCGAATTGGGTGAGGCAATGGGTAATCCCCAGCTGCCACCAAACGCAATTTGCTCCAGCGGCAACCGTTCGCGTGGCCGGCTGTCCCGCTCGACGATGGCCTCGTCGGCCTTCGAGTAGTCCCCCAGCATTCCGACGGCGATGACCGCCAGTGGTCGCACGCCGTCCGGAATCCCGAACGCCGACCGGGCGCCGTCGACGTCGAAGCCCGCCATCGGATGCACGATCAGTCCGCGGGACACCGCCTCGACCGTGAGTTGCGCGATGGCCGCTCCGGCGTCGACGGCTGAGTACAAGGCGGTCCGCTCGTCCTCGCCTTCGTCCGCGCACACCAGGATCAGCGCTGAGGCCGCATGGGCGTAGCTGTTGCCGCGTTTGAGTAGGCCGGCGAGTGTGGTGAATGTCTCGTCACCCCGCCGGCCTACGACAAAACGAACCGGTTGGCGGTGGCCCCAACTGGCGGCCCACCGCGCGGCCTCCAGCAGCGCGGTGAGTTGGTCAGCGGTAATGACGGCGCCGGGGTCGAACGCCCGGGGGCTCCAGCGCGCCGCGAGATCGGGATGGATCGGCACGCTGGTGCTGGCCAGCCGGCCGTTCGGCGTGTCAGGCACGCCAGCCAAGCTACCGGCGGGGAAAATCCCGTGCGCGTCTCCCTTATCCTTGGTTCGACTCATTCCAGCGTTCTGAAGGGTTAGATAGTGGCGCTCGTCGTACAGAAGTACGGCGGATCCTCGGTATCGGATGCCGATCGGATCCGTCGCGTGGCCGAGCGCATCGTCGAGACGAAGAAGGCCGGCAACGACGTCGTCGTGGTGGTCTCGGCGATGGGCGATACCACCGACGACCTGCTTGACCTGGCTCGTCAGGTCTCCCCGGCCCCGCCGGCGCGCGAGATGGACATGCTGCTGACCGCCGGTGAGCGCATCTCCAACGCCCTGGTCGCAATGGCCATCGAGTCGCTCGGTGCGCAGGCCCGCTCGTTCACCGGGTCGCAGGCCGGCATCGTCACCACCGGCACCCACGGCAACGCCAAGATCATCGACGTCACCCCCGGTCGCCTGCGCGATGCGCTGGACGAGGGCGTCATCGTGCTGGTCGCCGGATTCCAGGGCGTCAGCCAGGACAGCAAGGACGTCACCACCATGGGCCGCGGCGGCTCGGACACCACTGCCGTCGCGCTGGCCGCCGCACTCAAGGCCGACGTCTGCGAGATCTACACCGACGTGGACGGCATCTTCACCGCCGACCCGCGCATCGTGCCCAACGCCCGCCACCTTGACACCGTCTCCTTCGAAGAGATGCTCGAGATGGCCGCGTGCGGCGCCAAGGTGCTGATGCTGCGCTGCGTCGAGTACGCCCGCCGCTACAACGTGCCGATTCACGTTCGTTCGTCGTACACGGACAAGCCCGGCACCATCGTCAAAGGATCGATCGAGGACATCCCCATGGAAGACGCCCTGCTGACCGGAGTAGCCCACGACCGCGGGGAGGCCAAGGTCACCGTCGTCGGTGTCCCGGACGTACCCGGCTATGCCGCCCGGGTGTTCCGCGCGGTCGCCGACGCTGACGTGAACATCGACATGGTGTTGCAGAACATCTCGAAGGTCGAGGACGGTAAGACTGACATCACCTTCACCTGTCCGATGGACAACGGCCCGACGGCGGTCGAGAAGCTGACCGGGCTCAAGGACGAGATCGGGTTCAGCCAGGTGCTGTACGACGATCACATCGGCAAGGTGTCGCTGGTCGGCGCGGGCATGCGCAGCCATCCCGGTGTCACGGCGAAGTTCTGCGAGTCGCTGGCCGAGGCGGGCGTCAACATCGACCTGATCTCCACGTCGGAGATCCGGATCTCGGTCCTGGTCAAGGACACCGAGCTGGACACCGCTGTCCGCGCGCTGCACGAGGCGTTCGACCTGGGCGGCGAAGACGAGGCCGTGGTCTACGGCGGAACGGGACGCTGACATGGTTTCGATTGGCGTAGTGGGAGCGACCGGCCAGGTCGGCCAGGTCATGCGCACCCTGCTGGAGCAACGGAACTTCCCGGCCAGCTCGGTCCGGTTCTTCGCCTCGGCCCGCTCCGAAGGCAAGAAGCTGACGTTCCGCGGCCAGGAGATCGAGGTCGAGAACAGCGAGACGGCCGATCCGTCCGGTCTGGACATCGCGCTGTTCTCTGCCGGCGCCACGATGTCGCGCGTGCAGGCCCCGCGGTTCGCCGCAGCCGGGGCCGTCGTCGTCGACAACTCGTCGGCCTGGCGCAAGGATCCCGACGTTCCGTTGGTCGTCTCCGAGGTCAACTTCAAGCGCGACGCCGGTAACCGACCGAAGGGCATCATCGCCAACCCGAACTGCACCACGATGGCCGCGATGCCGGTGCTGCGGCCGCTGCACGAGGAAGCCGGGCTGACCCGCCTGATCGTGTCGAGCTATCAGGCCGTGTCGGGCAGTGGCCTGGCCGGTGTCGAGGAGCTCGCGTCGCAGACGCGCGCGGTGGTCGACGGTGCCGAACAGCTGGTGCACGACGGCTCCGCCCTGACCTACCCGGATCCGGTGAAATACGTTGCGCCCATTGCGTTCAACGTGATTCCCCTCGCTGGTGCACTCGTTGATGACGGCTCCGGTGAGACCGACGAGGATCAGAAGCTGCGCAACGAGAGCCGCAAGATCCTCGGTATTCCCGAACTCCTGGTGAGCGGCACCTGCGTGCGCGTTCCGGTGTTCACCGGTCACTCACTGTCGATCAATGCCGAGTTCGCCCAGCCGCTTTCGGTCGAGCGGGCCAAGGAACTGCTGGCCGACGCCCCGGGGGTGAAGCTGGTCGACGTGCCCACCCCGCTGGCCGCCGCCGGTGTCGACGAGTCGCTGGTCGGCCGGATCCGCCAGGACCCGGGCGTGCCCGAGGGCCGTGGCCTCGCCCTGTTCGTGTCGGGCGACAACCTGCGAAAAGGTGCCGCGCTGAACACGATTCAAATCGCCGAGCTGCTGGCCGCCGAGCTCTAACCACCTTGCGCCGAAACGGTATTCCAGCAGGTCTTCTCTCGGTCTTTCTCTGCTGGAATGCAGTTTCGGTGATGCCGGTCGCGGGTGCCAACCCGGGATTCGGCGACCCGACGGTACCTCCGCTGGCTCCCGGCCAGGTGTTGCGCATCGGGCCCAGTGCCGGAACCGGTACGCCCACCCGCGATTACGGCATCGGCGCCACCGACCTGTGCGAGTTCATGGAGTTCCCCAGCCGGGTGCTCCAGGTCTGCGGTGACAGCTTCGCCGGGCAGGCGGTCGGCTTCGGCGGCTGGCACTCACCGGTGGCGCTCCACGTCGATGCCGACTCGATCGAGGACGCGGGCGGTGTGCGCTACCGGGGTGTGACCGGGGTCGACAAACCCTTGCTGGCCGACCCGACCCCGGCCGGTGGATCCCAGCTGCCGGCCGGGGTGATCTCCATCAACCGCGAGAACTACATGATGGTGACCACCACCAAGGATCTGCGGCCACAGAGCTCCCGGTTGGTGAAAGCCGATGCGGCCCGGCCTAATTGGCCGACAGTTCCCGGGTCGGTGCGTGATGCCAAGTACCAGGGTGGTGCCCAGTCGCAGATCACCGGCTATTACGACCCGGTCCCGGCGCCGGATTCACCGAGCGGCTGGGTCTACATCCTGGCCAACAACTTCGACCGCAGCAGTCCGCCGTTCCTGTATCGCGCCAGCCCGAAGACCTTCACCGACCGGGCCACCTGGCAGGGCTGGTCGGCGTCCGGTGGCTGGGGTAAGCCGCCGACCCCCTTGTTCGCCGACCGGGTGGGGGAGATGAGCATCCGGCAGATCGACGGCAAGCCCGTGCTGTCGTACTTCAACGCCACCAACGGGAACATGGAGGTGCGGGTCGCCTATGACCCGATCGGTCTGGGCACCGCGCCGGTGACCACGGTGGTGTTCGCGAGCGAGTGGCCGGACCCGGTCGACTCGCTACCCCCGCCTGAGGTCAACCAGTTGGCCCAGCCCTACGGCGGCTACATCTCACCGGGCTCGACACTGGACCAGGTCCGAGTGTTCATCAGCCAGTGGAACACCATGGCCCGCGGCGGCACCCCGTACCGCGTGATCCAGTACGCGGTGAACCCGTTCAAGCCCTGGGAGCAGTAGATCTGCGCCGCTTTCCACCGCAGGGCTGTGGCCCGCGCGTGCGAGCAACCGTGGCGTGGAGAACGGCGTGCCCAGCCCCGCAGAAAGCCGCCGGGCCTTTCACAGCTGATTCATAGCCAATTCTTGATCAGCACCTCAGCAGCACTCGCATGCTCGTTGTCATGACTGAAACACCCCCCGATCCTGCGACGGAGCCCGTCGCGACTCCCGAACCGGTGGCCGCCCCCGCCC